>NZ_JBVJPV010000009.1:0-257840 GCF_055609245.1 Streptomyces sp. NPDC036813
TTCACGCGCCCACAGCCTGACATCGGAAAGGTCCCCACCCATAACCACACCAACGACCGACCTGGCCATCAGTCACGACAAGCACCGTTGCAGTATTAGGGTGCGCGGATGACCTGGCTGATCACCGGCGGTGCCGGCTACATCGGTTCGCATGTCGTCAAGAGCATGGCCGAGGCGGGTGAGCCGGTGGTCGTCGTGGACGACCTCTCCGGCGGCGATCCGCGTCGGCTGCCGGCTCAGGTTCCGCTGGAGCGCGGCACCGTACTCGACCGGCCCTTCCTCGACCGTGTGCTGCGCGAGCACGCGGTCGAGGGGATCGTCCATCTCGCCGCGAAGAAGGCCGTCGGCGAGAGCGTGGAGAAGCCCCTCCTCTACTACCGCGAGAACGTGACGGGGCTTCAGATCCTGCTGGACGCCGCCGTGTCGGCCGGGGTGAGCAGCTTCCTGTTCTCCTCCTCCGCCTCCGTCTACGGCACGCCGCCCACCGACGTCGTCACCGAGGACACCCCGCTCGCGCCGCTCAGCCCGTACGGCGAGACCAAGACCGCCGGCGAGTGGATGGTCCGCGCCACCGGGCGCGTCCACGGCATGGCCACCGCCTGTCTGCGCTATTTCAACGTCGCGGGCACGGCGGAGCCGGCTCTCGCCGACACCGGTGTGTGCAATCTCGTCCCGATGGTCTTCGAGCGGCTCGACGCCGGGCTGCCCCCGCTGATCTTCGGCGACGACTATCCGACCCCCGACGGCACGTGCGTGCGTGACTACATTCACGTCGCCGACATCGCCGACGCCCATCTCGCCGTCGCGCGCCGGCTCGCCGCTGGCCGGGGGGCCGGCGATCTCGTCTACAACATCGGGCGGGGCGAGGGCGTCTCGGTACGGGAGATGATCCGTCTCATCGCCGAGATCACCGGTCACGGCATCGCCCCCGAGGTCGCCGACCGCCGCCCCGGTGACCCGGCGAAGGTGGTCGCCTCCGCCGACCGCCTCGCGACGGACCTCGGCTGGAAGGCCCGCCACGACGTCCAGTCGATGATCGCGTCGGCGTGGGAAGCCCGGCGCCTGTCACGCGGGTAGACGCGGCCGGGAGCCACCCCGCAGCGCGGGGGACGCGCAACCTGCGGCGGCTTCACCGGCGCCGGGCCGCGACCTCCACGGCGGCTGTGCCGGCGCCGGGCGCGGGGAAACGCCGGGCCGTGACCCCCGCGGCGGCGGCCACACCTGAGCCGGGCGGCCGCAGCGCCGGGACGCACGATCCGCTGGCGGTCACACCTGAGCCGGGCGGCCGCAGCGCCGGACGCACGATCCGCTGGCGGCCACACCGCCGCCGGGCTCAGCAAAACGCCGGGCCGCGCACCCCACGGCGGTCACCGAGCGCCCGGCCCCCGGGAACCCCCGCCCGGCGGACCCACCGCGCTCACCCCCACGCCGCCGGCAGGTCCACGGTGCGAAACGGGCGCGCGGGAAGCGGTCCCGCTCGCGTAGATTTTCCTTCCCGGCGGCCGCGCCATCCGGCGCGCGGTGCGAGGGACCGAGTGAGGACGGCGCAGGTGGCAGTGGCAAGGCAGGACGTGGGGGACGCCCGCAGGATCGTCGTCAAGGTGGGTTCCTCCTCGCTGACCACCGCCGCCGGCGGCCTGGACGCCGACCGCGTCGACGCCCTCGTCGACGTGCTGGCCAAGCACCGCAGTGGTGGCGAGAAGGAGATCGTCCTGGTCTCCTCCGGCGCCATCGCCGCCGGCCTCGCCCCGCTGGGCCTGCGCCGCCGCCCCAAGGACCTGGCCCGTCAGCAGGCCGCCGCCAGCGTCGGTCAGGGCCTGCTCGTCGCCCGCTACACCGCCTCCTTCGCCCGCTACGGCGTCCGCGTCGGCCAGGTGCTGCTGACCAGCGACGACATGAGCCGCCGCACCCACCACCGCAACGCCTCGCGCACCCTGGACAAGCTGCTGGCGATGGGCGCCTTCCCGATCGTCAACGAGAACGACACCGTCGCCACGGACGAGATCCGCTTCGGCGACAACGACCGCCTCGCCGCCCTCGTCGCCCACCTCGTCCACGCCGACCTGCTGGTCCTGCTCTCCGACGTGGACGGCGTCTACGACGGCGATCCCAGCAAGCCCGGCACCTCCCGGATAGCGGAGGTGAAGGGCCCGCAGGACCTCGCGCACGTCGAGATCGGCAGCGCGGGCAAGGCGGGCGTCGGCACGGGCGGCATGGTCACCAAGGTCGAGGCCGCCCGGATCGCGGCCGCCGCAGGCATCCCGGTGGTGCTGACCAGTGCCGTGCACGCGGCGGACGCCCTCGCCGGCGGTGACACCGGCACCCACTTCCACCCCACCGGCCGCCGCTCCGCCGACCGGCTGCTGTGGCTGCAGCACGCCTCCACCCCGCAGGGCGCCCTGCTGCTGGACGACGGGGCGGTGCGCGCGGTCGTCGACCGGCGCACGTCGCTGCTGCCGGCCGGCATCGCCGCGGTCGAGGGCGACTTCAGCGCCGGCGACCCGGTCGAGCTGCGCGACCGGCAGGGCCACGCCGTCGCGCGGGGCCTGGTCAACTTCGACGCCAAGGAGATCCCCCGGCTGATCGGCCGCTCCACCCGCGAACTGGCCCGCGAGCTGGGCCCGGCCTACGAGCGCGAGGTCGTACACAGGGACGATCTGGTCCTGCTGCACCCCTGAACGGGGTCGAACGTGCCCGGATCCGGGGTCGAAACGTCCGCTTCCGTGGGCGACGTTCCGCAAAACCACCCCGCGGAGCCGTGCGGCCTGCTGGACTTTGTCCGAGGCACACCATTCCTGTCTCAGGGACACATCCGCACGAACACTGGGCGAAGGAGGCCGTCGTGGCCGTCGTGAGACGAGTGCGCCCCGGGGCGGCGGCATCCCGTGGCGGCACGGGCGGCGGTGCCGCGGGCGGCCGCGGACCCCGGGCGGCCGGTGAGGAGCGCGCCCTGACGTCCGTCGCGGCCGGCGAACGGCAGGAGACGGAGCCGAAGGACCTGCCCCGGCTGTGGCACGTCACCCTCAGCGTGTCCGGCGACCCCACGCCGCTGCCCGACCTGCGCCGCGCCCTCGAACAGCTCGCCCACGACCACCCCTTCCTGCTGACCAGCAGATACGCCCCCGACCACGCCGAGATCCGGTACTGGGAGGAGGCCCGCGATCTGCATGACGCGGCCGCCGTCGCCCTGCGCCTGTGGGGCGAGCACCGCCGCACCGCCGGGCTGCCGGCCTGGGAGATCGTCGGCCTGGAGGTCATCGACCGCGAGACCTATCACCAGCGCGTCGCCGAGGGATACGGCCCGCCGCCCGCCTCACGTGTGGGTGTTCACCCCTTTTGATGACCTCTGAGGGCGTTTGATGCCGTCTCGGGGTGTGAAACGGGCGATGAGAGCGCCGGCCGGCCGCACTACCCTTCCCTCATGACCACGCTCTCGCCGTACGACTCGATGTCCCCGGTCACCCAGGCCGCCTACCGCGCCAAGGCGGCCGCCGCCACGCTCGCGCCGCTGCCGCGGGCCGAGAAGGACGACGCGCTGCTCGCCATCGCGGACGCGCTGGAGGTCCGCACGAGCGAGATCGTCGAGGCCAACGCCCTGGACGTGGCCAAGGCCCGCGAGAACGGCACGAGCGAGGGCATGATCGACCGGCTGACGCTCACCCCCGAGCGGGTGCGCTCCATCGCCGCCGACGTGCGCGACGTGGCCGCGCTGCCCGACCCGGTCGGCGAGGTGGTGCGCGGCTCGACCCTGCCCAACGGCATCGACCTGCGCCAGGTCCGCGTCCCCCTCGGCGTCGTCGGCATCATCTACGAGGGCCGTCCGAACGTCACCGTGGACGCCGCCGCCCTGTGCCTGAAGTCCGGCAACGCGGTCCTGCTGCGCGGCTCCTCCTCGGCGTACCAGTCGAACACCGCCCTGGTGCGGGTGGTGCGCGACGCCGTCGGCGGGGCCGGGCTGCCCGCCGACGCCGTCCAGCTGGTGCCGGGGGAGAGCCGGGACAGCGTGCGCGAGCTGATGCGCGCCCGCGGCCTGGTCGACGTGCTCATCCCGCGTGGCGGCGCCTCGCTGATCAACACCGTGGTGCAGGAGTCCACCGTCCCGGTGATCGAGACCGGCACCGGCAACTGCCACGTCTACGTCGACGCCCGGGCCGATCTCGACATGGCCGTGGAGATCCTGATCAACTCCAAGGCGCACCGGGTCGGCGTGTGCAACGCCGCCGAGACCCTGCTGGTCCACCAGGACATCGCCGCCGAGTTCCTGCCCCGCGCCCTGGACGCCCTCGCCGACGCCGGCGTGACCGTGCACGCCGACGAGCGGGTGCAGGCGTACGCCAAGGAGTCCCGGGCGACCGTGGTGCCGGCCACCGCGGAGGACTGGGAGACCGAGTACCTGTCGTACGACATCGCCGCGGCCGTCGTGGACTCCCTCGACAAGGCCGTCGAGCACATCCGGCTGTGGACGTCCGGTCACACCGAGGCCATCGTGACCACCTCCCAGCAGGCGGCCCGCCGGTTCACCCAGTTGGTGGACTCCACCACGGTCGCGGTCAACGCCTCCACCCGCTTCACCGACGGCGGCCAGTTCGGCTTCGGCGCCGAGATCGGCATCTCCACGCAGAAGCTGCACGCGCGCGGCCCGATGGGCCTGCCGGAGCTGACCAGCACCAAGTACATCGTCACCGGCGACGGGCACGTGCGGCGCTGAGGCCTCACCCTCCGACGGCGGGCATATGCAAACGGCGTATGCCCGCGGCGCTTTCCCGAGATGGCGTGAAGACATCCGCCCACGGGACGAATTTCCCTACCGTCTGCCCAAATTGACCCCCCAGGTCTACTCTGGACCCGTGCCGGAGGACGTGGGGGGTTCGCCGTTTTCTGACGGCTGGGAGCCCGACGACGACCACGACCGCGGGGTGTCGGACGAAGAGTTCGCCTCCGTGGTCTTCGACGAGGCCTTCGTACAGGCGGCACCGGTCCACGAGCCGACCGCCGTGGAACGTCTGCTCGCCGCCGCCCAGGCCCGGGCCGAAGCCTCCGAGGCGGAAGCGGCCCGCCGCGGCCCTCACCGGCGCGAGGCCTACGACGACTACGGCCGTGGTGAGCGCGACGGTCACGGCCATGACCCCGACGTCGACGACCTGGACGACCCCTACCTCTTCGACAGCCACCACGGCACCCCCTGGGCGTACGCCAAGCAGGTGCGCTGGCATCGGCCCGTCGCCTGGATGCTCGCCCTCGTGATGGGCATCGGCATGGTCGCGCTGGCCTTCACCGCGGTCTACCGCGGCGGCTCCGGCGGCAACCGGGAACAGGCCCCGCCGCCCGCGTCCACCGGCCTGGAACAGAGCCCTCCGATGGCTCCCTCGGCCTCCGCGGACTACTCCCAACCGGCCGTCCCGGCCGATCCGCGCACACCCTGACCGGCAGGGCGAACGGCCCCGGAGCGGCCGCCCGGGGCAGGTGAGCCGTTGTCAGAAGTTGTGGTGTACCAGGGCGTTTACCGGGCCTTGCGGAGACATACTCTGAATATATGGCCGGGTCCGGAGAGCCACCTGAGGGGACACCCCAAGGCGCCCCCGGTGGTGGAGAGGACGAATACCGATCCGTCGTGTTCGACGAGTCGTTCGTTCGCGCTGCCCGCCTCCAGGAGTACTCCGCCGAGGAGCGCATGGCCGAGCACACCCCCGCCGTGCGCCGCCGCCCGCCGCTGCACCGGGGTCTGT
The DNA here is from genome assembly GCF_055609245.1 of Streptomyces sp. NPDC036813. Lineage (NCBI taxonomy): Bacteria > Bacillati > Actinomycetota > Actinomycetes > Kitasatosporales > Streptomycetaceae > Streptomyces > Streptomyces sp. NPDC036813. The sequence continues at coordinate 5,727 of NZ_JBVJPV010000009.1, forward strand.
CCCGGCAGGCGCTGATCCTGGTCCTGCTCATCGCCGTCGCCTTCGGCACCGCCGTCTACATGGGCGTACGCCACCCCTACAGCGCGGCCGTGACCCGCCGGCCCGCCGACCCGGCGCGCATGACCGTCATCCCGCTCGCCCCGCAGGGCAAGGTGCCCGGAACGGCCGACGCGGAGTACCTGTACGCGCACAGCCCCGCCGCGCAGTACCGGATCGGGGCCGAGGGCATCCCGTTGCCCGCCTCGCAGGGCACCGCGCACTTCTCCGACAGCCAGGTGGTGGCCGCCCTCACCACCGCCAAGGACTACATCGTGCGCTCCTCGCTCTACCCCGAGGTGCTCACCGGGCAGCAGGTGCGGCCCGTGCGCGTCCTGCTCGACCCGGACCAGCTCGACCAGTTCGACCAGAGCTTCCACCAGCCCTCCGCCGACGGACGGCACGCCCCCACCGGCTGGATGGTCCGCTTCGACCCCTCCCAGGCCCGGCTGGCCGACGACAAGATCCGCGTCCAGGGCACCCTCGCGGCCGCCGAGACCGACACCGCGACCCTCGAGGTCACCGCCGACCACACCTTCGTGTACGCCCTGCGCCCGGCCGGCTCCGGTGAGCACGCCACGGCGTCCCTGTTCACCGTCCGCCGCGAGCTGCAGTTCCGCTTCGACCGCGATGACCTGCGGCTGCACCAGGCCCAGCTGGTCGCCTCCTACGTCCAGGCAGGGCCGCTGTCCTGCGCCGACGACGCCACCGACCACCTGCACCCGCTGCTCGCCGGCCAGAGCGCGAAATCCGGCGGACCGGCCGGCACCGACCCCTACGCGACCGGCAGCGCGACGGCCCTGTGCGGCACCCTGGCCACGAGCGCGCAGCCGAGGGTGTGAGCGGCAGGACGCGCACCAGGGCGCCAAGGGCCGCCCGGCGCCGTCAGTCCTCGTCGCGGGGCGGGGTGTCCTTCGGTGAGCCGCCCTCGGACGACGGCGGACCCGCGAACCCGCCGAAGCCGCGCCGCACCCGGCTGCCCAGGTCGCCCGCCCCGTCCGCGAGATCGCTGACCAGCTTCATCAGCGGGTCCTTCGACGTCTTCACATGGTTGGCGTAGTGCGACGCCGACTCCCGGAAGGAGTCCGACACCGAGGTGTCCTTGTCCTCGCTGCGCCGGGGGTAGTGGCCGTCCATGAGCCGCTGGAAGTCCCGGGACTGCGACCACTTCTTCAGCTCGGCCGCCCGGACGGTGGTGAACGGGTGCGAGCGCGGCAGCACGTTGAGGATCTTCAGCACCGAGTCGCGCAGATCGCCCGCGGACTCGTACTCCTCGGCCTGCTGCAGGAACGCGTCCACGTTCATCTCGTGCAGATGGTTACCGCCGGCGATCTTCATCAGGCCGCGCATCGACGCCTGCACATCCTGCCCGACCAGCAGGCCCGCCCGGTCCGCGGACAGCTCCGACTTGCGGAACCACTCGCGCAGCGCCGTCACGATCGCCATGATCGCGAGGTTGCCCAGCGGGATCCAGGCGACCCGGACCGCCAGGCTGGTCAGGAACAGCAGGATCGTGCGGTACACGGAGTGCCCCGACAGGGCGTGCCCCACCTCGTGGCCGACGACCGCCCGCATCTCCTCCTCGTCGAGCAGCTCGACGAGACCGGTGGTGACCACGATGACCGGCTCGTCCAGACCGATGCACATCGCGTTGGGCAGCGGGTCCTGGGTCACGTACATCGGCGGGACCTTCTCCAGGTCCAGGATGTAGCAGGCGTCGAGCAGCATGACGTTGAGATGCGCGAACTGCTGGTCCGACACCCGCACCGAGTCGGACAGGAACAGCAGCCTGAGGCTCCGCTCGGGCAGCAGCCCGCTGAGCGCCTTGAACACGGTGTCGAAGCCGCTCAGCTTGCGCAGCGCCACCAGGGCCGAACGGTCGGCCGGATGCTCGTACGCCCGTGAGGAGATCCCCGGGAACCGCCTGCGCTGCCTGCTGGGCACGCCCCCGTGCCCGGTCTGCTCGTGGCCGTCGTCGGACATGTGATCCCCCATGTGCGTCTGTGTGGCCGCGCCGCGGCCCTGTGCGCCCCCGAAGCAGAGCCCAGCCTAGGCGGAGTTACCGTGGACGGGCACTACAGCGAAGGAGTTCCACGCCATGGAGCACACCCCCCGAGCCGCGTGGCTCGCCGAGGCCGCGAGCGCCGCCCAGCAGCAAGGGGCGGGGAATCTGCTCCGGGTCGTACTGATCGTGATGATCGTGGGGTGTGCGCTGACGGGATGGTTCCTGCTGCGGGGGTACAAGCGGAAGGACGACTGAGGACCTGCGAAGGTTCCCCAACGGCGGAGTCGGCGTGATCGCCGGGAAGGCGCCCGCTTACGATGAGCCGACGTCTTTATCCCGCCCACACGCGATAGGTTCTGCCGAAGATGAGCATCCATCTCGCCGCCGCCCACTTGGTCACCCTTGCCGCCGAGGGCGAGGAGCACGGTGGTAACCACAACAGCCTCAACCCGGCGATCACCGGCGGCTGCGCCCTCGGAATCCTGCTGCTCCTGCTGTGGATCACCACCCGCTTCAACCGCGACCGCTGACCCGGACCCCGCCGTAGCCTCGGGGGAACTGGCGGCCGAAGTCCTCAAGCCGGGCCGGTAGGGTCTGCACGCATGGGAGAGCAGGACATGCCTACCGGTCCGGCGCACGACACGCCCGGCGGCCCGCACGGCACGCACGACGAGAGGCCGCCCCTCGCGCACCTGAGCGCTCCGGGCCACGGCCCCGCCGGCGCGGGCAAGCGCCGTCTCGGCGTCATGGGCGGCACCTTCGATCCGATCCACCACGGGCACCTGGTGGCCGCCAGTGAGGTCGCCGCGCAGTTCCACCTCGACGAGGTCGTCTTCGTCCCGACCGGTGAGCCGTGGCAGAAGAGCCACCGCACGGTCTCTCCGGCCGAGGACCGCTACCTGATGACGGTCATCGCGACCGCCGAGAACCCGCAGTTCTCCGTCAGCCGCATCGACATCGACCGCGGCGGACCCACCTACACCGTCGACACCCTGCGTGACCTGCGGGCCCTCAACCCCGACACGGACCTGTTCTTCATCACCGGCGCCGACGCCCTCTCCGCGATCCTGACCTGGCGCAACATCGAGGAACTGTTCTCCCTCGCGCACTTCATCGGGGTCACCCGCCCCGGTCATCATCTGGGCGACCCCGGGCTGCCCGAGGGCGGCGTCTCCCTCGTCGAGGTCCCCGCGCTCGCCATCTCCTCCACCGACTGCCGGGCGCGGGTCGCCAAGGGCGACCCCATCTGGTATCTGGTGCCCGACGGAGTCGTGCGCTACATCGACAAGCGCGAGCTGTACCGCGGCGAGTGAACCGAGAGGGGCACCGGTGAACGACCGATACGACGCGGGACACGGGAGCCACGGCGGCGAACCGTACGAGCTCGTCGGCTACGACGAGTACGGCCGGCCGGTCTACCGGCAGGTCCCGTCGCCGCAGCAGAGCCCGCAGGCGCCCTACGACCCGTACGCCGCGCAAGGGTACGGCTACGACCCGTACGCGACCGGCCTGCAGCCCCAGGCGCCCGCCCCCGACCCGTACGGCCACCAGCAGTACGCCGCCCCCGCCTACGACACCGGCCAACAGCCGGCCGCCGACCCCTACGGGACGTACGGGACCGGTGTGCAGCACTCCGCGTACGACCCTTCGGCGTACGACCCCTACCGGCAGCAGGCCGCGGCCGGCGGACAGCAGCCCCGGGTCGCCGAGCAGACCGCCCACATCCCGCACCAGGCGGGGCCCGCCGACGACGACACCGGCGCCTGGCAGACCGAGGAGCGGGACGCGGGGGAGTACGGGACGGGGGAGCGTGAGGCCGGGCAGCGTGCGGCCGGGGACTACCGCACCGAACAGTTCGCCTTCGTCGAGGAGCCGGACGGCGACTCCGAGGACGTCATCGACTGGCTGAAGTTCACCGAGAACCGCACCGAGCGCCGCGAGGAGGCCCGCCGCCGCGCCCGCAGCCGCCTCGTCGCCCTCGCCGTCGTCCTCGCCCTGGTCGCCGTCGGCGGCGTCGGCTGGCTCTGGTACGCCGGGAAGCTGCCGGGCCTGTCCTCCCCGGACGCCAAGTCCGGCGGCCCCGCCACCGCCGTCGCCGCGCAGAAACGCGACGTGATCGTCGTCCACCTGCACGACACCAAGAAGGGCGGCACCGCCACGGCGCTGCTCGTGGACAACGCCACCACCAAGCAGGGCACCACCGTCCTGCTGCCCAACACCCTCGCCCTGACCGACGACGACGGCACCGCCACCACCCTCGCCAAGTCCGTCGACGCCGACGGCTCCTCCGGCACCCGCGACGCCCTCGACACCGTCCTCGGCACCGACATCGAGGGCACCTGGCGTCTGGACACCCCCTACCTGCAGAACCTGGTCGACGTCGTCGGCACCATCGAGGTCGACACCGACGCGGACATCCCCGACCCGGACGCCAAGAAGAAGGGCGGCCCGCCGCTCGTCCACAAGGGCTCCGCGCAGACCCTCAGCGGCAAGATGGCCGTCGCCTACGCCACCTATCGCGCCCCCGGCGAGGCGCAGAACGCCCAGCTGCAGCGGTTCGGCCAGGTCATGCAGGGCGTGCTGCGCAAGCTGTCGTCCGACCCGCAGGCCGCCACGGTCACCGTGCAGACCCTCCAGCAGATCCTCGACCCTTCCCTGACCGACAAGGACCTCGGCACCTTCCTGGCCAGGCTCGCCGACCTGGCCAAGGGCGGCGACTACAAGACCGCGCTGCTGCCTGTGCAGGGCGACGGCACCCTGAGCGCCCGGGCGGCGAACAGTGTGGTCAAGGACATCCTCGGCGGCACCGCCAAGAGCCCCGAGCAGGGCTCCGCGGTCCGGGTCTCCGTGCAGAACGCCAGCGGCGAGAAGGACACCACCGGCAAGGCGCGTGTGGTCCTCCTCAACGGCGGCTTCACCTTCCTGGAGGGCGGCACCGCCTCCTCCCGCGAGACCTCGCAGATCGTGTACGCCGACGCCGCGCACAAGGACGACGCCGCCGAGGTCGCCAAGACCCTCGGCCTGCCCGCCGGCTCCGTGACGAAGGGCACGGTGTCGGGCAACGCGGACGTCACCGTGGTCCTCGGCCGCGACTACCAGCCGTCCGCCTCCTAGCCGCGCGGGGACCGCGCCCCGGGTGATCCTTTAATCACCCGGGGCGCCGTCGGCGGTCGTGAGACCCTTGAAGGCAAACCGACCGCCGAGGGAAAGCTCTGTAGTGACCGCAACCGACCGCTCTGTCCAGCTGATCAACACCGCCGCCCAGGCGGCCGCGGACAAGCTCGCCCACGACGTCATCGCCTACGACGTGAGCGACGTCCTGTCCATCACGGACGCCTTCCTGCTGGCCTCCGCACCCAACGACCGCCAGGTCAAGGCGATCGTCGACGAGATCGAGGAGCGCCTGCAGAAGGAACTCGGCGCCAAGCCCGTGCGCCGCGAGGGCGACCGCGAGGCCCGCTGGGTCCTGCTCGACTACGTCGACATCGTCGTCCACGTGCAGCACAGCGAGGAGCGTGTCTTCTACGCGCTGGAGCGGCTGTGGAAGGACTGCCCCGAGCTCGACCTGCCCGAGGACGCCCGGGCCACCCGCGGCAAGGCCGAGGAGCACGCCAAGCAGCAGGCCGCCGAGGAAGCCGTCGAACCGGACGGTGACTGGCGATGACCGCACCCGCTGCCGGAACCGGCTCCCGGGGCGGCAACGAGCCGCGCCGGGGCCGCCGCGTCATCCTGTGGCGGCACGGCCAGACGTCCTGGAACGTGGAGCGCCGCTTCCAGGGCTCCACGGACGTCCCCCTCACCGAGACCGGCGTGGCCCAGGCCCGCCGGGCCGCCCGGCTGCTGGCCTCGCTGCGGCCCGACGCGATCGTCGCCTCCGACCTGAAGCGGGCCGCGCGTACCGCCTCCGAGCTGGCCGCGCTCACCGGCCTGGAGGTCACCCACGACGAGGGCCTGCGCGAGACCTACGCCGGGGTGTGGCAGGGCCTGACCCATGACGAGATCGTCGCCCGCCACGGGGAGGAGTACGCCGCGTGGAAGCGCGGTGAGCCGGTCCGCCGCGGTGGCGGCGAACTGGAGACCGAGGTCGCCGACCGCGCCGCCCCCGTCGTGCTCCGGCACGCGGACAAGCTGCCCGAGGACGGCACCCTCGTCGTCGTCAGCCACGGCGGCACCATCCGCACCACCATCGGCCGTCTGCTCGGCCTGGAGGCCCAGCACTGGGAGAGCCTGGGCGGGCTGTCCAACTGCTGCTGGTCCGTCCTCGGCGAGGGCGCCCGCGGATGGCGGCTGCTGGAGCACAACGCCGGCACCCTGCCGGAACCCGTCCTCGGCGACGACGACTGACCGCCGGATCGGGCGCCGCCCGCGGCGCCCGGGACCCGGATTTCACTTTCCGGCAGGTCGCAGGCTAAAGTTCTTCTTGTTCGCCCCGCCGAGCGGGAAGAACAAAGCCCGGGGCTATAGCTCAGTTGGTAGAGCGCCTGCATGGCATGCAGGAGGTCAGGAGTTCAATTCTCCTTAGCTCCACTGATCGACACTCTGTCGAGTCGTCAAAGATCGGTTGAAGATCCCGTCCCTCAGGGGGCGGGATCTTTCGTGTCCCGGCTTCCCTCTCCTGATCTCTCCCCCGGCCGGCTTGAGTCACTCGGCGCCCCCGGGGCGTATACCTCTCACGAAGCGCTTCCGGGCCGGACCGGTACGACGGCGTCGCTGACCGTGTCGGCCCGGTCGTGGCAGAATCAAACGGCCGGAAGGGGGCTCGGCCCGACGGGAGGGAGTGGTGATGCCTGCGAGCATCCGCGAAGAGGTCGGTGACCTCTTCGACGCCGGCTGTGCCCGGCGTACGGCGACGCGACTCAGCTGCCCTTCCTGCGGTTCCGCGCACGTGGCCCAAGTTCTCGGCGACAACGGCGGGGTCTCCTACGTGTGCACGGCCTGCGGCCACAGCTGGAGCTGACCGATGGGTGCCCACAGGCGGAAGTGCGACTGGTGCGGCAGCGGTACGCCGATCGTCCGCGACATGGAACCGGTCAACCCGGACTACCAGTACTGGTGCGAGGAATGCGCGCGGGCGCTGATCATAAAAGGCGACCCCATCGAGACGTACCGGGAGCTGGAGGGCGAGCCGATCTACGGCCGGCTGCTCGAGGAGCACTGCACGCTCAAGCGGTTCTATTCCTTCGTCACAGCGTGACAAAACGGGCATTGGTGTCCTGAGCGCGGTGCGGGCGGAACGGATTTGGCGCTCCAGCCCCAGGACCTGTAATGTTTACGTCGTCGCCGGGGGAACCGAGAGGGAAGCCGGGCGGCACAACAGAACAAGGGGCTATAGCTCAGTTGGTAGAGCGCCTGCATGGCATGCAGGAGGTCAGGAGTTCAATTCTCCTTAGCTCCACAGCAGTCGAGGGCGGGTCATCCGAGAGGATGGCCCGCCCTCGACGCGTTGACCGCACCACAGGCCGAGAGGCGCGCCCCCGTGGGGGCGCGCCTCCCCTCGCGTCAGCGGCCGAGCGCCCGCCGGCCCCGCCCCTGCGACAGCACCGGCAGGTTGCGGCGGGGGGAGGACTCCGTGCGGGTGTCCTCCTCGATACGCAGCGCCAGCGCCGGGCAACGGCGCACCGCGCGCAGCGCCTTCGCCTCCGCGTAGCGCGGCACCGACGCCTGCGCGACCGTCGGGAAGCCGTCGGCGCCGAGCTCGAACACCTCCGGCAGGATGTCCGCGCACAGGCCGTGACCCCGGCACAGCGTCCAGTCGACGTAGATCTTCTGCCGGCTCGGCCCGTTGTCCTCGGGCGCCGCACCGCCCGGGAGGCCCGTCGGCCCCATGCCCCCCTCGAAGAGCGGCAGGACGCCCTGTACGGGCCGCCCGCAGCCGTTGCCGAGGACGTGCGCGGCGAGGTCGTCGGTGAACGCCTTGATGGTCGACTCCAGGAACATCGCCGAGCCGTCCGGGTGCGAACACGCCCCGCGCCGCTTGACGTTCCGGGCGACCTGCTTCACCGCCTCCAGGGCGGCCGGACCGCCCCCGTTCAGGATGTCCGCGAGGCCGCGCGCGGCGGCCGGCAGACCGAGGTAGCAGGGGCCGCACTGGCCGGCGCTCTCCTCGGCCAGCCACTGCGCCACCCGCAGCGACTCGCCCAGCGGACAGGTCTCCTGACTGATCGGCAGGATCGCCCCGGCGCCGAGTGAACCGCCCACCGCGTCCAGGGAGTTGCGCGAGACGATCGCCTCGTCCACGGTCGCCGCGTCGATCCACTTGCCGTGGTAGCCGCCGGTCAGCACGCCCTGCGGCACCGGCGGGGCGCCCGCCAGCTGCAGCACGTAGCGCAGCGGCACGCCCGTGGGGACCTCGATCACCATGGGGCGGGCGACCGCGCCGGAGACGGTCAGCATGACGGTGCCGGGCTCGTCGTACAGGCCGGTGTTGCCGTAGCGCTCAGGGCCGATGCGGGCGGCGATCGCGATCTGCGCGAACGTCTCGGCGTTGGACAGCAGGGTCGGTGCGCCGCCCACGCCGCTCTGCGAGGCGCTGATCTTGCGGCCGGGCGGGATCGCCGGGCCGCCGTCGATCGAGCGGATGAGCGAGGCGGCCGCGCCGGTGACCATGCGCACCGGGTTGCGCTGCACGCGCGCGCGGAGCGCGGATCTACGGCCGTTGCTCAGGCCGCGTTCGGCGAGCGCTGCCTCCATGGAGCGCTGCGTGGACTCCCGGGTGACCCCCACCACGAGCGTGCGGGCACCGAGGGCCTCCGCGCACAGCAGAGCGCCGTCCAGGATGAGGTGCGGGGCACGGTTGATGAGGACCGTGTCCTTGCGGCAGGCCGGTTCGTCCTCGCTGCCGTTGACGACGACGACCGGGCGCACCCCGCGGCGGATCGCCGACTCGGCGACCGAGCGCAGCTTCTTGTGGAAGGGGAAGCCCGCGCCGCCGCGGCCCCGGAGGTTGATGCGCTCGGTGAGCTGGGCGAGCTGCTCGCCGCCCATGGGTTCGAGCGGCCCGTGCACCTTCAGATGCATCGGCAGATCGAGTCGCTCGACAAGGTCGAAACCCGACGTGAGTTGCGGAAGCCCGACCACGCGGACCTCGGGGACGTCGGGCAGGGCCTCGTTCACCTGTAGCCTCCGGAAGGAGTGTTCCAGGGCTCGCCGGAACCCGGAGCGTCGAAGGACGCGCCGGGCAGGGTTTCCGTGACGGGACCGCTGGTGTACATGTCGTTCGATGGGTACGCGCCGGCCAAGGGGTTCGTCTCACCGGTGTCGTACAGGTCACGTCCGCCGTAGCCGGCGCTGTCCGCGCCGCCGTAGGCCGGGACGGTGTAGCCGGTGTCGCGCAGCGGGTCGTAAGCCGACGGGGGCGCCTCGCCGACCGGCGGCGGGGACGGGATCGGCCAGCCCCCGGCGGGGCCGCTGCCGCCGTCCATGCGGGGCATCGCCTGGGTGGGCTGCGGGTCCGGCGGCAGATCCACGCGCGCGTACGGCGGGACGTCCGCGCGCGCGGTCCGGTCGCCGGCGTAGGACGCCCCGGCGGCGAAGGTCTCGTCGGTGGCGAAGGCGTGGTCGGCGGCGAGGCCCTGACCGGTGGCGTAGGACTGGTCGGCGGCGAAGGTCTGACCGGTGGCGTAGGACTGGTCCGCGGCGGGGGTCCGACCCGTGGTGTAGGACTGGTCCGCGGTGAACGGCTGCGTCGCACGCGCGCGTGCGGAGACGGCGCGGTAGGCCGCCGCGAAGCCGCGGGCCGGCTCGGGGCTCGGCGGGTCGAACGCCGGGGCGGCGGCCGGGGCGCCGGTGCGCCGGCGGGGGATGTCGTAGCCGGGCAGCGCGGAGGCGTCCCGCGCCGTCGGGGCGCGGCCCTCCTGCTCCGCCGCCCGGGCCCGGCTCGCCTCCAGTTCCTCGCGCCCGGCGCGCTCGTCGGTGCCCAGCAGGGCGGCGACCGTGTCGGCGAAGCGGCGCTTGACCGGGCGCGGCGCCGCGCGCAGCGCCAGGGCGGAGATGACGCCGAGCAGGGCCAGGCCGTACAGGAAGACGAAGAGCGGCTTGGCGGATCGACCCGCGTAGAGGCCGTGCACCAGGGCGGCGCACCAGGCGGGGTAGGCCAGCATGTGCATGGCCCGCCAGCGCGCCGCGACGGGAGCGGGCGAGGCGAACCGGCTGCGCAGCGCGCCCGTGACGCCCACGAAGATCATCAGCAGCCCGGCCGCTGAGCCGAGCCCGATCAGGCCGGCGCTGCCGGTGACGCCCAGTGAGAACGGGATCACCGCGGCGATCAGCACCGTGTGGTCCAGGGCGAGCTTGGTGGTGATGTGCAGCAGCAGGAACGCGATCGAGGCGACCGCGGTCGTGCGGTGCACGGCCTGTCCGACGATCCGCTGGCGGGTGCCCAGCAGGATCCGGTCCTGGGCGACCAGGCCCCAGATCACCGAGCAGCTGAGCGAGACGAGCGAGAGCACGCCCGCGCCGAAGTTGAGGAAGTCGCGGACCCGGTCACCTCCCACCAGCACGATCACGGGTATCAGGAGCAGGACGACGGCCGACGCCACCCCATAGGCCGAGCGGCCCGGCCGGGGGAGCGAGGGGGTACTACGACGACGGTTCATGGGGGCAACTCCGAGCAGTTCGGGAAAGCGGTCCCGTTGCCGCACTCTAGGTGGCGCCATACCGGCGAGTACGAGGTTTGAGTTATTGCGCTGTTATCAAATGACAATGGGCTTGTTTGTGATGTCCTTTAGTGGCTGTTACGCCGGGTAATCCATGGCCTTCGGTCCGTGCGTGTCGTGCTACCCCACACGTACGGAAGCGCGTCGCGGCTTGCTCAAGGGGTGCGGTACCCTGGCGCCATGCGTGCCGTACGCCTTCTGCTTAGCGAGCCGCGCTGATCAGTCCCGACCGCCGGTGAGAACGGGGTCGGAATCGGCGCGGCGTCCCCTCCTGTGCGAGGGGATTTTTCGTTTCCGGATGAGGAAGCCGCTGGCAGAGACGATCGATGGAGCTTTGAGGATCATGAGCGAGACGAACCCCGCCGCCTCTTCGGAGGCGGCCGCGCCGCACCGCTACACGGCCGCGATGGCCGCCGAGATCGAGGCACGCTGGCAGGACTTCTGGGACGCCGACGGCACCTACGCCGCGGCCAACCCCAAGGGCGACCTGGCGGGAGACGCGCAGACCGCCGCCCGGCCCGAGAAGTTCATCATGGACATGTTCCCGTACCCCTCGGGTGCGGGCCTGCACGTCGGTCACCCGCTGGGCTACATCGCCACCGACGTCTTCGCCCGCTTCCAGCGGATGACCGGCCACAACGTCCTGCACACCCTCGGCTTCGACGCCTTCGGCCTGCCCGCCGAGCAGTACGCCGTGCAGACCGGCACGCACCCGCGCGTGTCCACCGAGGCCAACATGGAGAACATGAAGGCCCAGCTGCGCCGGCTGGGCCTGGGCCACGACAAGCGCCGTTCGTTCGCGACGATCGACCCGGACTACTACAAGTGGACCCAGTGGATCTTCCTGCAGATCTTCAACTCCTGGTACGACCACGAGGCGAAGAAGGCCCGCCCGATCTCCGAGCTGGTCGCCCTCTTCGAGTCCGGTGAGCGCCCCGTCCCGGGCCACACGCGCGCGTGGAGCGAGCTGAGCGCCGCCGAGAAGGCCGACGTCCTGAGCGAGTACCGGCTGGCCTACGCCTCCGACGCGCCGGTCAACTGGTGCCCCGGCCTGGGCACCGTCCTGGCCAACGAGGAGGTCACCGCCGAGGGTCGCTCCGAGCGCGGCAACTTCCCCGTCTTCAAGGCCAAGCTGCGCCAGTGGAACATGCGCATCACCGCCTACGCCGACCGGCTGCTGGAGGACCTGGACGCGCTGGACTGGCCCGAGGCCATCAAGCTGCAGCAGCGCAACTGGATCGGCCGCTCCGAGGGCGCCCGCGTCGAGTTCCCGATCGACGGCGAGAAGATCACCGTCTTCACCACCCGCCCCGACACCCTGTTCGGCGCCACCTACATGGTGCTGGCGCCCGAGCACCCGCTGGTGGAGAAGTTCACCCCGGACGCCTGGCCCGAGGGCACCCACGACGTGTGGACCGGCGGTCACGCCACGCCCGCCGAGGCCGTCGCCGCCTACCGCGCGCAGGCCGCCGGCAAGTCCGACGTCGAGCGGCAGGCCGAGGCCAAGGACAAGACCGGCGTCTTCATCGGCTCCTACGCCACCAACCCGGTCAACGGCGAGCAGGTTCCCGTCTTCATCGCCGACTACGTGCTGATGGGCTACGGCACCGGCGCCATCATGGCCGTCCCGGCGCACGACAGCCGCGACTTCGCCTTCGCGCGCGCCTTCGAGCTGCCGATCCGCTGCGTCGTCGCGCCGACCGACGGCCGCGGCGAGGACACCGCCGCGTGGGACGACGCCTTCGTCTCCTACGACGCGAAGATCGTCAACTCCGCCGGCGAGGGCGTGACGCTGGACGGCCTGGGCGTCGCCGAGGCCAAGGCGCGCATCACCGCCTGGCTGGAGTCCCGCGGCATCGGCGAGGGCACCGTCAACTTCCGCCTGCGGGACTGGCTGTTCAGCCGCCAGCGCTACTGGGGCGAGCCCTTCCCGATCGTCTACGACGAGGACGGCGTCGCCCACGCGCTGCCCGAGTCGATGCTGCCGCTGGAGCTGCCCGAGGTCGAGGACTACAGCCCGCGCACCTTCGACCCGGACGACGCCGACACCCAGCCCGAGACGCCGCTGTCGCGCAACGAGGACTGGGTCAACGTCACCCTGGACCTGGGCGACGGGCCGAAGAAGTACCGCCGCGAGACCAACACCATGCCCAACTGGGCCGGTTCCTGCTGGTACGAGCTGCGCTACCTGGACCCGCACAACAGCGAGCAGCTGGTCGACCCGGAGATCGAGCAGTACTGGATGGGCCCGCGCGAGGGCAAGCCGCACGGCGGTGTCGACCTGTACGTCGGCGGCGCCGAGCACGCGGTGCTGCACCTGCTGTACGCGCGCTTCTGGTCGAAGGTGCTGTACGACCTGGGTCACGTCTCGTCCCGCGAGCCGTTCCACAAGCTGTTCAACCAGGGCATGATCCAGGCCTACGTCTACCGCGACAGCCGCGGCATCGCGGTGCCCGCCGCCGAGGTGGAGGAGCGCGACGGCGCCTACTACTACATGGGCGAGAAGGTCAGCCGCCTGCTGGGCAAGATGGGCAAGTCCCTGAAGAACGCGGTGACGCCGGACGAGATCTGCGCCGAGTACGGCGCGGACACCCTGCGCCTGTACGAGATGGCGATGGGCCCCCTGGACGTCTCGCGGCCGTGGGACACGCGCGCGGTGGTCGGCCAGTTCCGCCTGCTGCAGCGGCTGTGGCGCAACATCGTCGACGAGAACAGCGGCGAGGTCACCGTCGTCGACGCCGAGCCCGACGAGGAGACGCTGCGCGCCCTGCACAAGGCGATCGACGGTGTCCGCCAGGACTTCGAGGGCATGCGGTTCAACACCGCCATCGCCAAGGTCACCGAGCTGAACAACCACCTGACCAAGGCGGGCAAGCCGGTGCCGCGCAGCGTCGCCGAGCCGCTGGTGCTGCTGATCGCGCCGCTCGCCCCGCACATCGCCGAGGAGCTGTGGCGCCGGCTGGGCCACACCGAGTCCGTCGTCCACCGGGACTTCCCCGTCGCCGACCCGGCGTACGTCGTGGACGAGACCGTGACCTGCGTCGTCCAGATCAAGGGCAAGGTCAAGGCCCGTCTGGAGGTGCCGCCGGCCATCTCCGAGGAGGAGCTGGAGAAGGTGGCTCTGGCCGACGAGAAGGTCGTCGCGGCGCTGGACGGCGCCGGCATCCGCAAGGTGATCGTGCGCGCGCCGAAGCTGGTGAACATCGTTCCGGCCTGACCCACTCGGGGTATTCCCCTAAGGGTAGGGCGCGGTCGTCTGCGGGCAGGTTCGGGGTTCTTCCGGAACTCCGGGCCTGCCCGGTGCGTTTACCGTGGAAGAGCGGCGCGCAGCGTGCCGCAGCGGGCTGAGGAGGAGCGTCGTGGAAGCAGTGATCGCAGTCTTCGCCCTGCTTTTCGTGCTCTTCGTGGCCCTCGGCTCCTATGCCGCGGTGAAGGCGATCGGCGCCGCCAAGCGCGGCGTGGACCGCACCGTCACCCAGGCCCGCCGTACGGTCGAGGACCACGCCCTGCGGGCCAAGTCCTTCGGCCGGCCCGGCCCCGCCGGGGAGATCGCCCAGCTCAGGCTGAAGCTGCGCACCTCGATGCGCGCCACGCAGGACGCGCTGCACGCGGGGGTGGCCGAGGACGAGTCGCTGAAGGAGTCCCTCGGCCTGTTCGAGCGGCTCAGCGCCCACGGGCACGAGCTGGACGACGACCTCAGGCGCCTGGAGTCCGAGCCGGACCGGGCCACCCTCACCGAGCGGCTGCCCCGGCTGCGCGAGCGCACCGAGCGCATCGTCCACTCCGCGGACTCCCTGCGCTGGGCGGCCCGCGACCGGGCGAGCCACCTCGCCGACGACGACCTCGACGCGCTCAGCGCCCAGATCGACGTGGAGACGGGCGCCCTGCGGCACTGGACGACGGAGCCCACGACCCCGCCGCCCGCTTCCTGGCCCGAGACCCCGGCCGCCGGCACGGACCGTCGGCCGACCTGGCCCGAGGACCCCGAGGCCCGCACCAGCGAGGAGCCGGCGCGGCCCGCCATCCCCCCGTCGACCGCGCGCCCGTCCTACCCCTGGCAGAAGAGGCCGCGCCCGGAGAGCACGACCTGATTCGGTCAAGGCATTCCCAGGTGCAAGGGCCCGGACTGCCGTCCACGCGCTACGGCAGGTAACCTCCAGCTCATGTCCCGCCATGTCGCGATCGTCACCGATTCCACGGCCTACCTGCCGCCCCGGACGAGAGAGCGGCACGGCATCACCACGGTGCCGCTGACGGTGGTGCTCGGCGGCGAGGCCCTCGACGAGGGCACCGAGATCTCGACCCGCTCGCTCGCCCAGGCCCTGCAGAAGCGACGGCCCGTCACCACCTCCCGTCCCAGCCCCCAGGTGTTCGCCGAGACCTACCGCAAGGTCGCCGCGTCCGGCGCCACCGGCATCGTCTCCCTCCACCTGTCCGGCGAACTGTCCGGCACCTACGACGCTGCCGTCTGCGCCGCGCGCGAGGCGCCGGTGCCGGTAAGGGTCGTGGACACCGGCATGGTCGCGATGGCCCTCGGCTTCTGCGCGCTCACCGCCGCCGAGACGGCGGAGAGCGGCGGCACCATGGACGAGGCCGTCACGGCCGCGGAGAAGCGGGCCGCGGGCACGGCCGCCTACTTCTACGTCGACACCCTCGAGTACCTGCGCCGGGGCGGGCGGATCGGGACCGCGCAGGCGCTGCTGGGCTCCGCGCTCGCGGTGAAGCCGCTCCTGCAACTGGAGGGCGGCCGGATCGAGCTGCTGGAGAAGGTGCGCACGGCGTCCAGGGCGATCGCGCGTCTGGAGGAGATCGTCGCCGAGCGGGCGGGCAGCGCGCCCGTCGATGTCGCCGTCCACCATCTCGCCGCCGAAGACCGGGCGTCGGCGCTGGCGGAGCGGTTGCGGGGACGGGTGCCGGGGCTGGCCGACCTGCATGTGAGCGAAGTCGGAGCGGTCATCGGCGCGCACACGGGGCCGGGCCTGCTGGGGGTTGTGGTCTCGCCGCGGTGAGCCGACCGCTTTGCCGCGCTGATTCACCGTCTCGCTGTGGTGAATCGCCGTCTCGCTGTGGTGAATCACCGTTTCCCTGGGTGAGTCGATCGTCGTGCTGCGGCGAATCGACGGCCTCACGACGGTGATTCAGCCGTCTCGACGCGGTGAGCCGACCGTCCTGCCCGCGGTGATTCACTCGTGTGGGTGGCCGGGATATCCACAACTCGGCGGTCGTCCACGGAATTCGAGCAAGATCATCGCAAATCGGCGGATCCGGCCGATGCTCGTCGCATGGCACTTCGAGAACGCACACGTCCCACTCATGCGACCAGTGGACCCGGCCGGGGCCCGTCCTCCGACGGCCGCCTGCGTGACCGACGCCCGGCCGGGCGCGTCCGCCACCACAAGCGGCAGGTGTCGGCGGAGGAGCTGCGCCGGCGTGCACAGATCGTCTTCGCCCAACGCGTCGGCGCCGGACCGGAGTCGGGGGCCGCACCACCCACGCCCGGCGTGGCGAGGGCACCGGACGGGCACCCGGCGCAGACCGAGCCGGCGGCGCCCGAGCAACGGGACGGCCACCGGTGGACGGGAATCGGGCCGGCGCTGCGCGAGCGGATGCCGGTGTGGGTGCAGACCCGGTGCGGTCTGGAACGCCGCAGTGTTCTCGCGCTGGGCGTACTGCTCGTCGTGGCGGCCGTCCTCGCGGTGCAGCACTTCTGGACGGGCCGCACCGAGACCGTGAGCGCGCCCGAAGTGGTGCGCGCGGCGGCCCCCCGGACCGCCGAGCCGGCCGCGACGGACATCCGCGCTGCCCCGCCCCGCCCCGCGGCGACCACCGGGTCCGAGATCGTGGTGGACGTCAGCGGCAAGGTCCGCAAGCCCGGCATCCACCGGCTGCCGGCCGGATCCCGGGTCGTCGACGCGCTCCGCGCGGCCGGCGGGGTGCGACCCGGCACCGACACACAGGGCCTCAACCGCGCCCGCTTCCTGACCGACGGCGAACAGGTGGTCGTCGGCGGACCCCCGCCCGCCGCCGGTCCCGGCACGAGCGGCGCGGGCACCGGGCTCGGCGGGGGCGGTGGGTCGACCGGAGCCGTGGGCGGGGGCGCACCCGCCGGGCCCGTCTCGCTCAACACGGCCACGGTGGACCAGTTGGACGCCCTGCCGGGGGTGGGTCCCGTCCTGGCGCAGCACATCATCGACTACCGCGCCCAGCACGGTGGTTTCCGCTCGGTGGACGAGCTGCGCGAGGTCAACGGCATCGGTGACCGCCGCTTCGCCGACCTGCGGGAACTGGTGCGGCCATGAGCGCCGGCCCGGGCGCCCGGCCCGACGAGCAGCGCGGCGCGGCGGCGGAGGAAGGCCCCGCCGAGACCCCCCGCAATCCGGTGCACGCCGCGTCGGGGAACCGGCTCGGAGACGCCCACCCCCGGCAGGAGGGGCCGGCGGACCTCCGGCTGGTGCCTCCCGCGCTGGCGGCCTGGGCGACGGCAGCCCTGATGCTGGACGCCCCGCCGTGGGTGGTCGTGGCTGTGACGGCCGCCGGCCTGGCCCTCGGCACCGCTCTGCTGGCGGTCGGGCGGGGCGCGACCGGTGCGGTGAACGTTTGGAGGCGGCCAGGGTGGGTGCCGTGGCGCGACGGGCGCGCGGGTACGGGTGTGACCGTCCCCTCGTGGTCCAAGGGGTCCGCGGAGACGGGGCTGACCCTCGCCCCGTTGCCCAACGGGCGCGCGGGGATGGGTGCGACCCTCGCCGCCGTCCTCCTGTGCGCCGCGGCCGCTGCGGCCTCCGCCGGGCTGCACGGAGCGGATCTGCGCAGGGGGCCGGTGCCGGCGCTGGCCCGGCAGTACGCGACGGTGACCGCCGACGTGGAGATCACCTCCGACGCTCGCCTCACCCGGCCCCGGGTGCGGGGCGACCACGTCACCTTGCCCTCCGTGGTGATCGAGGCCGAGGTGCGGTCGGTGGAGCAGAGCGGCGGGAGGCGGATCGGGACACGGGCGCCCGTGCTGCTGATCGTGGACGCGGGGCACGGGCACGGGCGGGAATCTGGCCCGGCCGCCCCACGTCGAGACGGCCCCTCCCCGTGGCTGGAGTTGCTGCCGACCACCACGCTCCGGGTGAGCGGCCGGCTCGCTCCCCCCGTCCTCGGCGGGGACCGGGTCGCGGCCGTGCTGAGGGTGCGGGGCCCCGCGGAACCGCGTGTGGTGGGGGAGCCGTCGGGGCCGCAGCGGCTGGCGGGACGGCTGCGGGCCGGGCTGCGCGCGGCGACCGACGGCCTGCCGGCGGACGCGCGGGCCCTGCTGCCCGGGCTGGTCGTCGGGGACACCTCCCGGATCACACCTGACCTGGACGAGGCGTTCAAGGAGACCGACCTCACCCACACCCTGGCCGTGTCCGGCGCGAACTTCACCATCCTCCTCGCGCTGCTCCTGGGCCCACCCGGTCTGGCCCAGCGGGCCGAACGACGGGGACTGGCGCCCCGCCTGGGACTCCCGCTGCGGACGACGGCCCTGCTCGGAGCGGGAGCGACGGTCGCCTTCGTGGTGGTGTGCCGGCCCGACCCGAGCGTGCTGCGGGCCGCGGCCTGCGGATCCGTCGCGCTGCTCGCGCTGGCCACCGGACGCCGCAGAACGCTGATCCCGGCGCTGGCGACAGCGGTACTGCTGCTCGTCCTGTACGACCCGTGGCTCGCCCGCAGTTACGGCTTCCTACTCTCCGTGCTGGCCACCGGAGCCCTGCTCACCGTCGCGCCCCGGTGGAGTGCCGCGCTGCGGCGACGCCGGGTGCCGCCGCGGGTGGCCGAGGCGCTGGCGACGGCGGGCGCCGCCCAGGCGCTGTGCGCACCGGTCGTGGCCGTGCTGTCCGCGCGGGTGAGTCTGGTCGGGGTGGTCTGCAATCTGCTCGCGGAAGTCGCGGTCGCACCGGCGACGGTACTCGGTTTCGCCGCGCTGGTGACAGCCCCGTTCGCGATGCCGGTGGCCAGGGCGGCGGCCTGGTGCGCGAGTTGGCCGGCCGAGTGGATCGCAGACGTGGCTCGGGAAGGGGCGGCACTGCCCGGCGGGGCCGTGGGCTGGCCGGGCAACTGGACGGGGGCGCTGCTCCTCGCGCTCGTGACGGCGCTCGCGGTGCTCGCCGGGCGGAGGCTGCTGCGTCACCCCTGGCTGTGCGGGGCGTGCGGGGTGCTGCTCCTGCTGTTCGTGGTGCAGCCGGAGCCGCTGACCCGGGTGGTCACGGGCTGGCCGCCGCCGGGCTGGCGGCTGGTGATGTGCGACGTGGGGCAGGGCGACGCGACGGTGTTCGCGGCGGGCGAGGGCCGTGCCGTGGTCGTGGACGCCGGTCCCGAACCCCGCCGGGTGGACCGGTGCCTGCGCACCCTCGGCATCACCCGGATCCCGCTCGTCGTGCTCACGCACTTCCACGCCGACCACGTCGCCGGGCTGCCCGGAGTGCTGCGTGGCCGGGCGGTGGGGGCGATCGAGACGACGGGTCTTGACGAGCCCGCGGACCAGGTGCGGTTCGTCAGGAGGGAGGCGTCCGCGCGGCACATCCCGCTCACCCGGGCCGCCGCGGGGGAGGAGCGACGGCTCGGTGAGCTGTCCTGGCAGGTGCTGTGGCCGCGGCCCGGTCTTCCGCCTGCGACGGCCGGTCCCAACGACGCCAGCGTCACCCTGCTCGTGCGGACGGCGGGACTGCGGGTGCTGATGCTGGGCGATCTCGAACCGCCCGCGCAGCAGGCGCTGGCACGGTCACCGGCCGCCGCGTCGCTGCGGGACGTGGACGTGCTGAAGGTGGCCCATCACGGCTCCGCGTACCAGGACCCGGACCTGATACGGATGGCCGCCCCGCGGCTGGCGCTGGTGTCCGTGGGCGCGGACAACCCGTACGGGCATCCCGCGCCGGTCACCGTCCACGCGCTGCGGGCTCGGGGAGCGACCGTGCTGCGGACCGACCGGGACGGATCCCTGGCCGTACTCGGGGCGGCCGGTCGGGGTGGCCCGGGGGCGGACGGGGGGCTGCGGGTGGCGCCAGACTGAGGGCATGGACTCCGCACAGGCCGATGCCTATCTCCGCCGGCTGGGCGCCCAGCGCCCGGACCGGCCCACCGACGACGCCCTGAGGGAACTGCACCTGCGGCATCTGCGCACCGTGCCCTTCGAGAACCTCTCGATCCACCTGGGAGAGGAGATCGTGCTGGAGGAGAAGCGGCTGGTGGACAAGGTCGTGGGGGCGAAGAGGGGAGGCTTCTGCTACGAACTCAACGGCGCTTTCGGGGCGTTGCTGACGGCGCTCGGCTTCGAGGTGACGCTGTTCGCGGCGCGGGTGTACGGGGACGGCGAGCGTACCGGCATCCCCTACGACCACCTGGCGCTGCGGGTGCGCACGGCGGATGGCGGCGACTGGCTGGCCGACGTCGGGTTCGGCGCGCACAGTCACCTTCCGCTGAGGTTCGGCGAGCGGGGCGAGCAGCCGGATCCCGGTGGGGTGTTCCGGATCGCGGAGGCGGGGCCCGACGCGGCCGGGGTGCGCGGGGGCGCCGAGGGGCCGGGCGGGGCGGCCGACCTGGACGTGCTGCGGGACGGCCGCCCGCAGTACCGGCTGGAGGCGCGGCCCCGGGTGCTCGGCGACTTCGTGACCGGGGCCTGGTGGCACAGCACCTCGCCGCGGTCGCACTTCGTGCAGTCGCTGGTGTGCTCCCGGCTCACGGACGACGGCGGGCGGGTGACGCTCAGCGGGCGGCGGCTGACCACCACTGCGGCCGACGGAGCGCGGCGGGAGCGGCAGCTGGAGGGGGACGCCGAAGTGCTGGGCGCGTACCGGGAACTGTTCGGGATCGAGTTGGGCAGCGTGCCCGTGGTGCGGGAGGAGAGCGGGGGCTCCTGAGATGGCGAGGGGGATCCGTGGCGTGAGCCGCGAGGGGGGGCGGGGTGTCGATGCCGAGGGGGCCATGGCGTGAACCCCGACGGGGTACCTGGCGTGAAACCCGAGGGGGGCCATGGCGTGAAACCCGACGAGGGGCCATGGCGTGAAACCCGAGGGGTTGGTCGCCGCGGCCCCCGCCGTCCGGCGTCCGGTCGGCTGCCGGAAAATGGGCACGTGAGCGATGTGAGACATGTGCTGGTGCTGCCCGACCGCGACGCGGCGGAGGAGGCCGCGGAGGCGCTCGGCGAGCGGTTCGGCATCGACGAGGAGCCGCGGCTCGTCCGGGACGCGCTGGCGGGGGAGGACGACGCGGAGGACGCGCAGTGGCTGGTGGTGCTGCGCGACGAGCACGAGCGGCTCGACCCCGGGGCGCTGGACGCGTTCGCGGGGGAGTGGGACGGGTGGCGGGAGGAGCCCTGAGCCGGCCGGAGCCGTGGCGACCCGGTCACCGTCGTCGTGAAACGGGCGTGACCCGCGTTGTCAGTGGCCCGTGCCATGCTTGTCCCGATGGCCAGGAAGACTGCGAATGACGACCCTCTCGCCCCCGTGACGCTCGCCGTGGGCCAGGAGGACCTCCTGCTCGACCGTGCCGTGCAGGAGGTGGTGGCCGCCGCCAAGGCCTCCGACGCCGACACGGACGTGCGGGACCTGACCCCGGACCAGTTGCAGCCGGGCACGCTCGCCGAGTTGACCTCTCCCTCGCTCTTCGCCGAGCGCAAGGTCGTGGTCGTACGCAATGCGCAGGATCTGTCGGCCGACACCGTCAAGGACGTCAAGGCGTATCTGTCGGCGCCCGCCGAGGAGATCACGCTGGTCCTGCTGCACGCCGGCGGGGCCAAGGGCAAGGGGCTGCTGGACGCCGCGCGCAAGGTGGGGGCGCGCGAGGTCGCCTGCCCGAAGATGACGAAGCCCGCCGACCGGTTGGCCTTCGTGCGGCAGGAGTTCCGCGCCGTGGGGCGCTCGGCCACGCCCGAGGCGTGCCAGGCGCTGGTCGACGCGATCGGCAGCGATCTGCGGGAGCTGGCGTCCGCCGTCTCGCAGCTGGTCGCCGACGTGGAGGGGACGATCGACGAGGCCGTCGTCGGCCGCTACTACACCGGCCGCGCTGAGGCCTCCAGCTTCACCGTCGCCGACCGGGCGGTGGAGGGGCGGGCGGCCGAGGCGCTGGAGGCGCTGCGGTGGTCGCTCGCCACGGGTGTCGCGCCGGTGATGATCACCAGCGCGTTGGCGCAGGGCGTGCGGGCGATCGGCAAGCTGTCCTCCGCGCGCGGTGGACGCCCCGCCGACCTGGCCCGCGAGCTGGGCATGCCGCCGTGGAAGATCGACCGGGTGCGCCAGCAGATGCGGGGCTGGACCCCGGACGGGGTGGCCGTCGCACTGCGCGCGGTGGCCGAGGCGGACGCGGGCGTGA
The DNA here is from genome assembly GCF_055609245.1 of Streptomyces sp. NPDC036813. NCBI lineage: Bacteria > Bacillati > Actinomycetota > Actinomycetes > Kitasatosporales > Streptomycetaceae > Streptomyces > Streptomyces sp. NPDC036813. The sequence goes on from NZ_JBVJPV010000009.1 coordinate 27,747, forward strand.
AGGGCGGCGGCGACGACCCGGAGTACGCATTGGAGAAGGCCGTGGTGACCATCGCCCGAGCGGCCCGCTCCCGAGGCCGCGGCTAGCCGTCCATCAAGGCGCGCCGCCGCCCGTCGGGCGCCTGGTGGGCTGATCACGCACAGGCCCCGTCCCGAGGGGGCGGCCCGGGCTAGCCGTCCATCAGGGCGCGCCGACGCCTGCCGGGCGCCTGGTGGGCTGGTCCCGCACAGCCCCCGTGCCGAGGGGGCGGACTCGGCTGTCCGGGGGGAGAATCAGCCGTATCAGCCACATCGCCGATGACGGAAGGGTGGCGATCGCCATGGCTGAACACCCGCACGCGGCGCTCATACGCAAGGGGTACGAGGCGTTCTCCCGGGGGGACATGGACGGCCTGCGCGAGGTGATGACGTCGGACTGCTCCCACCACGTGCCGGGCAGTCACCCGCTGGCCGGTGACTTCAAGGGGCTCGACTCGGTCATCCAGATGTACGGCCGGCTCTTCGAGGAGACGGGCGGTTCGCTGAACGTCGACCTGCGGCAGGTCTTCGTCGACGGGCGTGGGCACGTGGTCGCCCTGCAGCACATCACCGCCGAGCGCAACGGCAAGCGCCTGGACGTGGACGGAACGATCGTCTTCCGCGTGGTCGGCGACAAGGTCACCGATCTCGACCAGTGTTCCGCCGACATCGACGAGGACAACGACTTCTGGACCTGACGCCCCGCGCACGACCCGCCCGCGCAGCAACCACACACCGCGCCGAGCGCACCGCGCACGCCGGACGGCCCCGTCGCCCGCCCTGGGGAAGGGCGTGGCGGCGGGGCCGTCGGATGAAGCGGGTGAGCCCGTTCCCGCGTGGCGAACGCAGGCCGCGAACAGGCTCGGGGTGCCGGACGGGAGCGGATGAGAGAGGGCCCGCTCTGGGTCCCTCCGGCGAATGGGCCCCGTACCGGGACCCGTCAGATCAAAGGAGGTGCTCAGCCCTGGAGGGACGTGACCTTGGAAGCAAGCGCCGACTTCTTGTTGGCGGCCTGGTTCTTGTGGATGACGCCCTTCGAGACGGCCTTGTCCAGCGCACGCGCCGCGGCGCGCTGCAGCTCGGTGGCCTTCTCGACGTCACCCGCGGCAGCGGCCTCGCGGGCCTTGCGGATCGCGGTCTTCAGGGAGGACTTGACGGCCTTGTTGCGCAGCCGGGCCTTCTCGTTGGTCTTGATCCGCTTGATCTGGGACTTGATGTTCGCCACGAATGAGCCTTTTCAGGTTCAGGCACGGGGCCAGAAGGATTCCACGACGGAATCCAGGACCCGTGCCAGGTGATTTCTTGGGATGTGCCTCGCGCTGAGAGGGCATGAGACACAGCCCCCTACACTACCAGCGGCCCTTCGAGTGGCCCAAACCGGTCGCCGCGCCCCACCCGTGGGACCATGGAAGCTACGTATCGATCCGACCCGAGGCATAAGGCGCCTCAAGAGACAGGACCCTGCGTGCCCGCGACCCCTAACCATGTGCCCGAGCCGAGCCGTACCGACCCGGCTCTGATCCGCAACTTCTGCATCATCGCGCACATCGACCACGGCAAGTCCACGCTCGCCGACCGGATGCTCCAGCTGACCGGCGTCGTCGAGCAGCGGCAGATGCGTGCTCAGTACCTCGACCGGATGGACATCGAGCGCGAGCGTGGCATCACGATCAAGTCCCAGGCGGTGCGTTTGCCGTGGGCCCCGACCCACGACAAGAGCAACACGCACATCCTCAACATGATCGACACCCCGGGGCACGTCGACTTCACCTACGAGGTCTCGCGGTCGCTCGCCGCATGCGAGGGGACCATCCTCCTCGTCGACGCCGCCCAGGGCATCGAGGCGCAGACCCTCGCCAACCTCTACCTGGCGATGGAGAACGACCTCACGATCATCCCCGTGCTGAACAAGATCGACCTGCCGGCCGCGCAGCCCGAGAAGTTCGCCGAGGAGCTCGCGAACCTCGTCGGCTGCGAGCCTGGCGATGTGCTGAAGGTCTCCGCCAAGACCGGTCTCGGCGTGGAGGCGCTGCTGGACAAGGTCGTCGCCGAGATCCCGGCCCCGGTCGGCGTCAAGGACGCGCCCGCGCGCGCCATGATCTTCGACTCGGTCTACGACTCCTACCGCGGTGTCGTGACGTACGTCCGTGTCATCGACGGCCAGCTCAACAAGCGCGAGCGCATCAAGATGATGTCGACGGGCGCCACCCACGAGCTGCTGGAGATCGGCACCAACTCGCCGGAGATGCTGTCGGCGGACGGTCTCGGCGTCGGCGAGGTGGGCTATCTGATCACCGGTGTGAAGGACGTCCGCCAGTCCAAGGTCGGTGACACCGTCACCAGCCAGGCCAAGGGCGCCACCGAGGCGCTCGGCGGCTACAAGGACCCGAAGCCCATGGTCTTCTCGGGTCTGTATCCGCTCGACGGCTCGGACTACCCCGAGCTGCGCGAGGCCCTGGACAAGCTGCAGCTCAACGACGCCGCGCTGGTCTACGAGCCGGAGACCTCCGCCGCGCTCGGCTTCGGCTTCCGCGTCGGTTTCCTCGGCCTGCTGCACCTGGACGTGATCCGCGAGCGTCTCGAGCGCGAGTTCGGCCTCGACCTGATCGCCACCGCCCCCAACGTGGTCTACCGCGTGGTCATGGAGGACGGCACCGAGCACACGGTCACCAACCCGAGCGAGTTCCCCGAGGGCAAGATCCGCGAGGTCTACGAGCCGGTCGTGCGCGCCACGATCCTCGCGCCGACCGAGTTCATCGGCTCGATCATGGAGCTGTGCCAGACCCGGCGCGGCACCCTGCTCGGCATGGACTACCTCTCCGAGGACCGTGTCGAGATCCGCTACACGCTGCCGCTCGCGGAGATCGTCTTCGACTTCTTCGACCAGCTGAAGTCCAAGACCCGCGGCTACGCCTCCCTCGACTACGAGCCCACCGGCGAGCAGACCAGCTCCCTGGTCAAGGTCGACATCCTGCTGCACGGCGACAAGGTGGACGCGTTCTCCGCGATCACCCACAAGGACGCCGCGTACGCGTACGGGGTGCGGCTCGTCGCCAAGCTGCGCGAGCTCATCCCGCGGCAGGCCTTCGAGGTGCCGATCCAGGCCGCCATCGGCTCCCGGGTGATCGCCCGCGAGACCATCCGCGCCATCCGCAAGGACGTCCTCGCCAAGTGCTACGGCGGTGACATCTCCCGTAAGCGGAAGCTGCTGGAGAAGCAGAAGGAAGGCAAGAAGCGGATGAAGATGGTCGGTTCTGTGGAGGTTCCGCAGGAGGCCTTCATCGCCGTCCTGTCCAGCGATGACAGCGGGGCATCGGCCAAGGGCAAGAAGTAACCAGCGGTTACATCCCGTCGCCCCGGCAAAACCGGTCACACAGGGGTCCGTCGTACGAAAGTGCGCCGGGCCCCCGTGTGTTCCGCCGGCCACTCGGCAGGGAAACCACCGGGCGTCAGCTCTTACGCAGGCGGCGGTCGGGCTCTACTCTGTCCCTGCCCGATAGGTTACTCGCGAGTTAAACAACGTCTCGTGGGTAGGAACCAGCCGCACTGTCGCGCCAGCCGCACTGTCGCGGGCCCCGGAGGATGTCGTGAGCGACGCAACTACCCTGATCGAGAACCGTCCGCCGTCCGTGGCGGGCCTCTTCCTGGAGCGCGTGGCGGCCACGCCGGACGCCGAGGCCTACCGCTATCCGGTACCGGCCGCCTCCGGTGGGGGCCCCGACGACTGGAAGTCCCTCAGCTGGGCCCAGGCGGCCGAGCGGGTGCACGCGATCGCGGCCGGTCTGATCGAGCTGGGTGTCCAGCCGGAGCAGCGCGTGGCGCTCGCCTCCTCCACGCGCATCGAGTGGATCCTCGCCGACCTCGGCATCATGTGCGCCGGCGCCGCCACCACCACGATCTACCCGCAGACCAACGCCGAGGAGTCGGCGTTCATCCTCTCCGACTCCGAGAGCAAGATCCTCATCGCGGAGAACGCCGCCCAGCTCGCCAAGGCGGTGGAGAAGCGCGCCGAGCTGCCCGACCTCACCCACGTCGTGGTGATCGACCCGGCCGGCGTCGAGAGCGGCGACTGGGTGCTCACCCTCGCCGAGCTGGAGCAGCGCGGCGCCGCCCGTCTCGCGCAGGACCCGGAGCTGGTCAAGGAGCGTGTCGGCAAGATCACCCGCGACCAGCTCGCCACCCTCATCTACACCTCCGGCACCACCGGCCGCCCCAAGGGCGTGCGACTGCCGCACGACAACTGGTCGTACATGGCCAAGGCGATCGCCGCGACCGGGCTGGTCGGCCCGGACGACGTGCAGTACCTGTGGCTGCCGCTGGCGCACGTCTTCGGCAAGGTGCTCACCTCCGGCCAGATCGAGGTCGGCCACGTCACCGCCGTCGACGGCCGCGTGGACAAGATCATCGAGAATCTGCCGCTCGTGCAGCCGACGTACATGGCCGCCGTCCCGCGCATCTTCGAGAAGGTCTACAACGGTGTGGCCGCCAAGGCGAAGGCCGGCGGCGCCGCCAAGTACAAGATCTTCCAGTGGGCCTCCGAGGTCGCCCGCGAGTACGCCAAGGTCACCCAGGACAACTTCAAGCGCACCGGCAACCGCTCCGCGCCCTTCGGGCTCGCCTCCAAGCACAAGGTCGCCGACACGCTGGTCTACAGCAAGATCCGCGAGGCGTTCGGCGGCCGGCTGCGCGCCTGTGTCTCCGGTTCGGCCGCGCTCGCCCCGGAGATCGGCTACTTCTTCGCCGGCGCCGGCATCCACATCCTGGAGGGCTACGGCCTCACCGAGTCCTCCGCGGCGTCCTTCGTCAACCCCGGCGAGGCCTACCGCACCGGCACCGTCGGCAAGCCGCTGCCCGGCACCGAGGTCCGGATCGCCGAGGACGGCGAGATCCTGCTGCGCGGCCCCGGCATCATGCAGGGCTACCACAAGCTGCCCGACAAGACCGCCGAGGTGCTGGAGAGCGACGGCTGGTTCCACACCGGCGACATCGGCGAGCTGTCGCCCGACGGCTATCTGCGCATCACCGACCGCAAGAAGGACCTGATCAAGACCTCCGGCGGCAAGTACGTCGCGCCGGCCGAGGTCGAGGGCCAGTTCAAGGCGATCTGCCCCTACGTCTCCAACATCCTGGTGCACGGCGCGGACCGGAACTTCTGCACCGCCCTCATCGCCCTCGATGAGCAGGCCATCCTCGACTGGGCCAAGGACAACGGCCTGGAGGGCAAGGCGTACGCCGAGGTGGTCGCCGCGCCGCAGACGGTCGAGCTGATCGACGGCTACGTCAAGCAGCTCAACGAGGGCCTGCAGCGCTGGCAGACCATCAAGAAGTTCCGTCTCCTGCCCCGCGACCTCGACGTCGAGCACGGCGAGATCACCCCGAGCCTGAAGCTGAAGCGGCCGGTCGTGGAGCGCGAGTACAAGCACCTCATCGACGAGATGTACGCCGGGACGCGCGAGGCGTAGACCGGTGACGCCGGGGACATGTTTGGCATAGTCCAGCGGCGGACGCCTTGTGAACGCGGAATGCCCGGATCCGAACTCTTTCTGTCCGGATCCGGGCATTCGTACGCCCTGGTTCTCGCTCATCGCGACCCAGTTCGGTAACTCCACGCTTATGCGCCGGTCCGGTCTGTCACCCTGTCGCCATCGACGGACAGATATCCAGCCGAACCGCTCGGGGAGTTGTCGATGGGGGTCGTACCGACGCAGCGCGAGACCGAGGTCCTGACCGGTGCTGCGCCCGCGCACACCGACAGCCGCGCGCGGGCGCACGCCCTCCTGCCCGGCAGCGAACTCGCGCCCGGCACCGCCCGCGGCATGGTCCGCGCGGCGCTCGCCGAGTGGACCGGCCTCGCCCTGCCCGGCGCCGACCGGCTCACCGAGCGCCTCGCCCAGGACGCGGCCCTCCTCGTCAGCGAACTGGTCACCAACGCGGTCGTGCACGCGGGCACCGACGTCGAACTGCACTGCCGGCTGGAGCCGGCCGGAGCCGTGGTCGTCGAGGTCACCGACCGGCACCCCACCCGCGCCCCGCGCGACACCGCGGCCGACGACGGGACACCGGAACCGGAGTACGGGCGCGGACTGCGCCTGGTCGCCGCGCTCGCCGAGTCCTGGGGCGTCACCTACCGCCGTACCGCCAAGACGGTGTGGGCCCGGCTCACCCCGGAGACCGACGACCGCCCCCACCCCGACGACCGCCCCCACCCCGACGACCGCCCCCGGCACGACGACCCCACCCACCCCGGCGACCGCGCCCTCGGCGAGGCCCTCCAGCTCGCCGGGATCCTCGCCCCCGAGCCGCGCGGCGCCGACGGCGACCGGGACTGGCTCGGCCGCGGCGCCCTGTCCTTCCTCGCCGAGGCATCCGACCTGCTCGCCGGACAGCTCGACGAGGACCTCGTGGCCTCCCTCACCGGCCAGCTCGTCGTGCCCCGCCTCGCCGACTGGTGCGCCGTGTGGCTGGAGGACGAGGTCAGCGGGCGCGGCTGGGCCGACGGCGGCGGACCGGGCGTACGGCCCGCCCGGGTGTGGCACAGCAGCGAGCACCTCGTCGAGGAGCTGCGCCACGCCCTGGAGAAGGAACCGCCCCGCCCACCCGGCGCGGCCTCGCCCGGCCCGCTGCCCTACCCGTGGCCGGGGGCCGCGCTCGGCCCGCACGGCGCAGCCCTCGCCTACCGTCTCGTCGCCGGCGGCCGCCCGCTCGGCACCCTCGTCATCGGCCGCACCGGACTGCTGCGCTTCCCCGACGAGGTCACCGGACTCGTCGAGGACCTCAGCCGCCGTGTCGCGCTCGCCATCGGCGCCGCCCGCCAGTACGCCCGCCAGGCCACCATCAGCGCAGTCCTCCAGCGCGGCCTGCTGCCCGGCGCCGTCGCCGAGATCCCCGGCGTGCGCACCGCGCTCGTCTACGAACCCTGCGACAAGGGCGGCCCCAGCGGCGACTTCTACGACGTCTTCCCGGCCGGACACGGCCGCTGGTGCTTCGCCGTCGGCGACGTCCAGGGCAAGGGCCCCGAGGCCGCCGTCGTCATCGGACTCGCCCGCCCCTGGCTGCGACTGCTGGCCCGCGAGGGCTACGGCGTCGCCGACGTCCTCGACCGCTTGAACCAGCTCCTCCTCGACGACGCCACCGAGGCCGCCGACGCCGCCGCCCGCGCCTTCGCCGGCCCCGTCGCCCCCGGCGACGGCCCGCAGACCCGCTTCCTGTCCCTGCTCTACGGCGAGCTGGTGCCGTACGAGGGCGGGGTCCGCTGCACCCTGGCCTCCGCCGGGCACCCGCTGCCACTGATCCTCGGCCCCGACGGCGACGTGAGCACCGCCGCCCGCCCGCAGACCCTGCTCGGGGTCGTCGAGGACGAGACGTACACCAGCGAGACGATCGAGCTGCGGCCCGGCGACACCCTGCTCTGCGTCACCGACGGGGTCACCGAGCGGCGCAACGGCCCCGACCAGTTCGACGACGGCGACGGGCTGGCCCGCGCGCTCGCCGGCTGCGCCGGCCTCGACGCCGACCTCGTCGCCGAACGGATCAGCCGGCTGGTGCACGACTTCGGCGGGCAGCCGCCGGAGGACGACCTGGCGCTGCTCGTGCTCCAGGCCGAGTAACCCTCCGCCGTCCTGGACAATGGGAGACATGCCTTCCGCACTCCCCGACGGCGAGCCCGTCCCCGACGACGGCGCGCTGCCCGCCTCCGCGCTCGCCGGCGCCGCCGAGCGGCCCCTCGGGTTCTATCTGCACGTGCCCTACTGCGCGACCCGCTGCGGCTACTGCGACTTCAACACCTACACGGCGACCGAGCTGCGCGGCACCGGCGGAGTGCTGGCCTCCCGCGACAACTACGCCGACACCCTGACCGACGAGATCCGCCTCGCCCGCAAGGTGCTCGGCGACGACCCGCGCCCGGCGCGCACGGTGTTCGTCGGCGGCGGTACGCCCACCCTGCTGGCCGCCGGTGACCTGGTGCGGATGCTGGCGGCGATCCGGGACGAGTTCGGGCTCGCGCCGGACGCCGAGATCACCACGGAGGCGAACCCGGAGTCCGTGGACCCGGCCTACCTCGCCACCCTCCGCGAGGGCGGCTTCAACCGGATCTCCTTCGGCATGCAGAGCGCCCGGCAGCACGTCCTGAAGGTCCTCGACCGCACCCACACCCCCGGCCGCCCCGAGGCGTGCGTGGCCGAGGCGCGCGCGGCGGGCTTCGAGCACGTCAACCTCGACCTGATCTACGGCACGCCCGGAGAGTCCGACGACGACTGGCGGGCTTCCCTGGACGCCGCGATCGGCGCCGGTCCCGACCACGTCAGCGCGTACGCCCTCATCGTCGAGGAGGGCACGCAGCTCGCCCGGCGCATCCGGCGCGGCGAGGTCCCGATGACCGACGACGACGTGCACGCCGACCGCTACCTCATCGCCGAGGAGACCTTCGCCGCGGCGGGCTTCGAGTGGTACGAGGTGTCCAACTGGGCCACCTCCGAGGCGGGCCGCTGCCTGCACAACGAGCTGTACTGGCGCGGCGCCGACTGGTGGGGCGCGGGACCGGGCGCCCACAGCCACGTCGGCGGGGTGCGCTGGTGGAACGTCAAGCACCCGGGCGCCTACGCGGCGGCGCTGGCCGAAGGCCGCTCCCCGGGCGCCGGGCGCGAGATCCTGAGCGACGAGGACCGCCGCGTGGAGCGCATCCTGCTGGAGCTGCGGCTGCGCGAGGGCGTACCCCTGGACCTGTTGAAGGCGGACGGCCGCCGGGCCGCCGACCGGGCCCTGACGGACGGGCTTCTCCAGCCGGAGCCGTACGCCGAGGGCCACGCGGTACTGACCCTGCGCGGGCGCCTGCTCGCGGACGCGGTGGTACGGGACCTGGTGGACTGAGCCGTCAGTCGACGGGTTCGGTGACGAAGTCGATCAGCTGCTCCACCTTGCCCAGGAGCTCCGGCTCCAGGTCCTTGTACGACCGGACCCGGCCGAGGATCGCCTGCCAGGCCGCGCCCGTGTTCTCCGGCCAGCCGAGGGCCCGGCACACGCCCGTCTTCCAGTCCTGGCCGCGCGGGATCACCGGCCACGTCTCGATGCCCAGCGCCGACGGCTTCACCGCCTGCCAGATGTCGATGTACGGGTGGCCCACCACCAGTGCGTGCTCACTCGTCACGGCCTCGGCGATCCGCCATTCCTTCGTGCCCGGCACCAGATGGTCCACCAGGACGCCCAGACGGGCATCGGGACCCGGGGCGAAGGACTCCACGATCGCCGGCAGGTCGTCGACGCCTTCCAGATACTCCACGACCACGCCCTCGATGCGCAGGTCGTCGCCCCACACCTTCTCCACCAGCTCGGCGTCGTGCCGTCCCTCGACGTAGATCCGCCCGGCCCGGGCGACCCGCGCGCGGGCGCCGGGCACGGCCACCGATCCCGACGCGGTACGAGCGGGCCGTACCGGAGCCGCCGCGGCGGGCCTGACCAGTGTCACCACACGGCCCTCCAGCAGGAAGCCGCGCGGCTGGAGCGGGAAGACCCGGTGCTTGCCGAAGCGGTCCTCCAGCGTGACCGTGCCGGCCTCGCAGCGGATCACCGCGCCGCAGAAGCCGCTGCCGGGCTCCTCCACCACCAGGCCCGGCTCGGCCGCCACCTCGGGCGCCGGCGCGGGCTTCTTCTTCCAGGGCGGGGTCAGGTCGGGGGAGTACTGCCGCATTCGGATGACGATAGGAGAACCCCGGCCCCCAAGGGCGCGGATCAGCGCGACACGCCGAAGCGGGCCGCCAGCGCGTCCCGCTGCGCCCGCACGAACGCCGCGTCCACCACCGCTCCGTGACCGGGCACGTACAGCGCGTCGTCACCGCCGAGCGACAGCAACCGGTCCAGCGCGTCCGGCCAGTGCGACGGTACGGCATCCGGGCCCGCCTGCGGCTCGCCGGACTCCTCGACGAGGTCACCGCAGAACACCACCTCCCGCTCGCCCGGGACCAGGACGGCGAGATCGTGGGCGGTGTGCCCGGGGCCCACGTTGGCGAGCAGCACCTGGCGGCCGCCGCCGAGATCGAGCGTCCACTCGCCGCTGACGTGGTGCCGGGCCGGTACGAGCGCCGCCGCCGCCTCCTGGGCGCTCAGCGGATCCAGGCCGTTGGACACCGCGTCCGCGCGCAGCTCCTCGCGCCCGCGCAGGGTGAGTGCCGACTCGATCCCGACGGCGCCGAAGACCTCGGCGCTCTCGAACGCCGCCGCGCCGAAGACGTGGTCGAAGTGGGGATGGGTGAGCGCGAGATGGGTCACACCGTGACCGGCGAGCCGCTCGGCCTCGGAGCGCAGCCGGGCCCCCTCCACGGGGCTGGATCCGGCATCGATCACCAGCGCCGCACCGGCGCCGACGACCAGCCCCGCCGTGCAGTCCCAGCCCGGCAGCCGGCACCGCCCGACCCGGGCCGTCAGCCGTTCCCACCCCAGCTCTTCCCAAGTCACCGTCATACCCGCGACGCTAGCCCCAACCGGCCGCGCAGTATGACCAGCCTTGCCGGGGGCGTACCCCACCGCCGTACACTGGCCCGGGGACGTCTGGCACTCGGACGCGCAGAGTGCCAGGGACGATACGAGGGAAGACTTCTGGAGGTGTGCGCCATGCTGAGTGAACGACGGCTTCAGGTGCTGCGCGCCATCGTCCAGGACTACGTGGGCACCGAGGAGCCGGTCGGTTCGAAGGCACTCACGGAGCGGCACAACCTCGGCGTCTCCCCGGCGACCGTCCGCAACGACATGGCGGCCCTGGAGGACGAGGGGTACATCGCGCAGCCGCACACCAGCGCGGGGCGCATCCCCACCGACAAGGGCTACCGGCTGTTCGTCGACAAGCTGGCCGGTGTGAAGCCGATGACCGGGCCGGAGCGGCGCGCGATCCAGAACTTCCTGGAGGGCGCCGTCGATCTCGACGACGTGGTGGCCCGCACCGTGCGGCTGCTGGCGCAGCTCACGCGGCAGGTGGCCGTCGTGCAGTACCCGTCGCTGACCCGTTCGACCGTGCGGCACGTGGAGCTGCTGTCGCTCGCGCCCGCGCGGGTGATGCTGGTGCTGATCACCGACACCGGCCGGGTGGAGCAGCGGATGGTGGACTGCCCGGCACCCTTCGGCGAGACCTCGCTGGCGGATCTGCGGGCCCGGCTGAACAGCCGGATCGCGGGCCGCCGGTTCACGGACGTGCCGAAGCTGGTGGAGGACCTGCCGGAGGCCTTCGAGCTGGAGGACCGCGGCACGGTCTCGACGGTGCTGTCCACGCTGCTGGAGACGCTCGTCGAGGAGAACGAGGAACGGCTGATGATCGGCGGCACCGCCAATCTGACGCGGTTCTCGCACGACTTCCCCCTCACGATCCGGCCGGTGCTGGAGGCTCTGGAGGAGCAGGTCGTCCTCCTGAAGCTGCTCGGCGAGGCGAAGGATCCGGGCGTGACCGTCCGTATCGGTCATGAGAACGCCCACGAAGGACTCAACTCCACGTCCGTCGTGTCGGTCGGCTACGGTTCGGGCGGCGAGGCTGTCGCCAAGCTCGGCGTGGTCGGACCGACCCGCATGGACTACCCGGGAACGATGGGAGCGGTACGCGCAGTGGCACGGTACGTCGGACAGATCCTGGCGGAGTCGTAAGTGGCCACGGACTACTACGCCGTACTCGGCGTGCGCCGCGACGCGTCGCAGGATGAGATCAAGAAGGCGTTCAGGCGGCTCGCTCGCGAGCTGCACCCGGACGTCAACCCCGATCCGAAGACGCAGGAGCGGTTCAAGGAGATCAACGCCGCCTACGAGGTGTTGTCGGACCCGCAGAAGAAGCAGGTCTACGACCTCGGCGGCGACCCGCTCTCGCAGTCCGGCGGCGCCGGCGCGGGTGGCTTCGGCGCGGGCGGCTTCGGGAACTTCTCGGACATCATGGACGCGTTCTTCGGTACGGCGTCGCAGCGCGGACCGCGCTCGCGTACCCGCCGGGGCCAGGACGCGATGATCCGGGTCGAGGTCGAACTCGACGAGGCGGCCTTCGGCACCACGAAGGACATCCAGGTCGAGACCGCGATCGTCTGTTCCACCTGCTCGGGTGAGGGTGCCGCGCCGGGCACCTCCGCGCAGACGTGTGACATGTGCCGCGGCCGCGGTGAGGTCTCGCAGGTCACCCGGTCCTTCCTGGGCCAGGTCATGACCTCGCGGCCGTGCCCGCAGTGCCAGGGCTTCGGCACGATCGTGCCGAACCCGTGCCCGGAGTGCGCCGGCGACGGCCGGGTGCGCTCGCGGCGGACGCTGACGGTGAAGATCCCGGCCGGCGTCGACAACGGCACCCGCATCCAGCTCGCCGGTGAGGGCGAGGTCGGGCCAGGCGGCGGTCCCGCCGGTGACCTCTACGTCGAGATCCACGAGCTGCCGCACCCGACCTTCCAGCGGCGCGGTGACGATCTGCACTGCACGGTGACGATCCCGATGACGGCGGCGGCGCTCGGCACGAAGGTGCCGCTGGAGACGCTGGACGGCATGGAGGAGGTCGACATCCGGCCCGGCACCCAGTCCGGCCAGTCGATCCCGCTGCACAACCGCGGTGTCACGCATCTGCGGGGCGGCGGCCGCGGCGACCTGATCGTGCACGTCGAGGTCCAGACGCCGACCAAGCTCGACCCCGAGCAGGAGCGCCTGCTGCGCGAGCTGGCCAAGCTCCGCGGCGAGGAACGCCCCACGGGCCAGTTCCAGCCGGGTCAGCAGGGGTTGTTCTCGCGGTTGAAGGACGCGTTCAACGGGCGGTGACCGTCCGAGGTGGCCGGGTGGTTCTCCGTCCGGCCACCGGCCCGTTCCTGTGGCCTGTGCCAACAGGGCGGGTGGATTCGGACTTGTCCGGGGGACGTGACACCATGCCGTCATGTCCTCCCTGACCGATCTCTTCCCTCACCCGATCGTGCAGGCTCCCATGGCGGGCGGCGTCTCCGTCCCGCCCCTCGCCGCTGCCGTCTGCGAGGCGGGCGGGCTGGGCTTCCTCGCCGCCGGGTACAAGACCGCCGACGGGATGTACCAGGAGATCAAGCAGCTGCGGAGCCTGACGAACCGCCCCTTCGGGGTCAACGTGTTCATGCCGCAGCCGGACTGTGCCGAGACCGGCGCCGTCGAGGTCTACGCGCACCAGCTGGCCGGGGAGGCCACCTGGTACGAGACCGAGCTGGGCGACCCCGACAGCGGCCGGGACGACGGCTACGACGCGAAGCTCGCGGTGCTGCGCGACGACCCGGTGCCCGTGGTCTCCTTCCACTTCGGCGTGCCGAGCCGTGAGGTCGTCGACTCCCTGCACCGCGTCGGCACCTTCGTCCTGGTCACCGCCACCACCGCGGACGAGGCGGTCGCCGTGCAGCGGTCCGGCGCGGACGCGGTGATCGCGCAGGGCGTGGAGGCCGGCGGCCACCAGGGCACGCACCGGGACGTACCGGAGAACGACGGCTCCGGTGTCGGGCTGCTCGCGTTGCTGGCGCAGGTACGCGAGGCCGTGTCGATCCCGGTGGTCGCCGCGGGCGGGCTGATGCGGGGCAGCCAGATCGCCGCGGTGCTCGCGGCGGGGGCGAGCGCCGCCCAGCTGGGCACGGCGTTCCTCGCGACGGAGGAGTCCGGGGCGCACGCCGTCCACAAGGACGCGCTGACCAACCCGCTGTTCGTGCGGACCGAGCTGACCCGGGCGTTTTCCGGGAGACCGGCGCGCGGGCTGGTCAACCGGTTCCTGCGCGAGCACGGCCCGTACGCGCCGGCCGCCTATCCGCAGATCCACCATCTGGCCGCGCCGCTGCGCAAGGCCGCGGCGAAGGCGGACGACGCGCAGGGCATGGCGTTGTGGGCGGGGCAGGGGCACCGGCTGGCGCGGGCCCTGCCGGCCGGGCGGCTGGTGGAGTTGCTGGCAGGCGAACTCCGGGCGGCGCGGACAGCGTTGTCGGCCGGGACCTACGGGGGTGAGGTGCGATGACGGCGCCCGTGTTCGTCGTCGAGTCGTTCGGGACGGAGCGGGGCCGCTTCGTCCTCGACGGACCCGAGGGGCGGCACGCCGTCTCGGTCAAGCGGCTCCAGGTGGGCGAGGAGGTCGTCCTCACGGACGGCGCCGGGCGGTACGCGGTGTGCCCGGTGACCGGCGTGGAGGGCAAGGACCGGCTGATCGTCGACGTGCCGTCCATCGAGGAGGAACCCGCACCGGCACCCCGGATCACCGTGGTGCAGGCCCTGCCCAAGGGGGACCGGGGTGAACTGGCCGTGGAGACGATGACCGAGGTCGGGGTGGACGCGATCGTGCCGTGGCAGGCGGCGCGCTGCATCACTCAGTGGAAGGGCGAGCGGGGCCTGAAGGCGCTCGGCAAGTGGCGCAACACCGCCCGGGAGGCGGGCAAGCAGTCCCGGCGGGTGCGGTTCCCCCAGGTCGCGGACGCGGCCACGACCAAGCAGGTCGCGGCACTTGTGGCCACGGCGGACTTCGCCGGCGTCCTGCACTCGGACTTCGACGTCGCGAGCGAGCCGCTGGCGACGGCCGAGTTGCCCGCGTCCGGCGAGATCGTGCTGGTCGTCGGTCCCGAAGGGGGCGTGGCCGGTGACGAGTTGGAGCTGTTTCGTCAGGCGGGTGCCACGCCGTACGTGCTGGGGCCTACGGTGTTGCGTACGTCGACCGCCGGGACGGCGGCTGCGGCGCTCCTCCTCGGCCGCACCGGACGGTGGTCCTGACCTGGGGGGTTGTTGCCTCGTGGAACTGGCTCAAGTGCGACTGCTGGTCACCGACTTCGCCGCGTGTTACCGCTTCTACGCCGACGTGCTGGGGCTGAAGCCGCAGTCGGGGGCGGCGTCGGGGCCGTACGAGAAGTTCAGCCCCACGGTGGGGTCCGCGGGGATCGCGTTGCAGGACCGGGCGATGATGGCGTCCGTGCTGGGGGAGTTGGGGGAGACGGCGACGGGGCACCGCTCGCTGGTGGTGCTGCGGGTGGACGACCTGGACGCGTACTGCGAGGAGATCGCGGGGCGGGGAGCGGTGGTGCTGAAGGGGCCCGCGGCGATGACGGACCGGATGCGGGTGGCTCATCTCAAGGACCCCGAGGGGAACTTGGTGGAGTTGCAGGAGTGGTTGCTGCTGCGGGGGTAGTCCCCCGCGGGTGCCGGGGCGGCCCGCGCGGGAACGCCGGTGCGCGGGAGACGGGTTGTGGCCGTATGCGTACTACCGCCCGTCGTGAGGGAGTGGCACGCTGCTGGGCATGGGCGCGTTGAGGCGTATCTTCGGCGCCGCCGGCCTTCTCGTCGTGGTCGTCGGTGGAGTCGTGGCCTGTGATCCCGGCGGGCTCGGCTCGGCCGCCGTCGCCTACACCACCGACCAGACCGCGACCAAGGAGCTTCGGCGGCAGCACGTGGACGTGCGGTGGCTGACCTGTACCGCCGACTACGGGGACAGGGGGGCCACGCCCTCCGCCGGCGCGGACACCGTCGTCACCGTCGACTGCCGGGGGCAGACCAAGGACGGCCGGGACATCACCGTCACGGGGAAGGTGACCCGGGCCGTCGACGGGGCCTGTGTACGCGGGGACCTGACCGCCAAGGTGGGCGGGAAGCAGGTGTTCCATGTGAGCGGGCTGGGCGACTGCAACGCCACCCCGTCACCCGTCAGGCCGCCGGGGAACGGCCCCGGGCCGGCGCAGCCGACGGTCACGGTGACGGTCACGCGGACCATCTGGTGCCAGGGCGATCCGACCTGCTGGCCCGTCCAGGGCAAGTGACGGCACCTGCGCTGTCGTAGCCACTCGCTACGATGCCTTCGTACGCGATCATCCCGGCGCGAGGAGGCACACGCATGGCAGGGGAGCCGCAGGACGACTGCTTGTTCTGCAAGATCGTCGCGGGCAGCGTCCCGGCGACGATCGTCCGTGAGACGGAGACGACCATCGCCTTCCGTGACATCAACCCCCAGGCGCCCACCCACGTCCTGGTGATCCCCAAGGCCCACCACCGCGACGCCGCCGCGCTCGCCGCCGAGGCGCCCGAGCTGGCCGCAGACGTGCTGCGCGAGACGCAGGCGGTGGCCGACGAGGAGAAGCTGGAGAGCTACCGGACGGTGTTCAACACCGGCAGCGGCGCCGGGCAGACCGTCTGGCACGCGCACGCCCACGTCCTCGGCGGGCGCGGGCTGAACTGGCCGCCCGGGTAGCCGCCGTGTCCGTACGCGAACTGGTCGTCCTCGGCACCGCCAGCCAGGTCCCGACCCGGCACCGCAACCACAACGGCTATCTGCTGCGCTGGGACGGCGAGGGCATCCTCTTCGATCCCGGTGAGGGCACACAGCGGCAGATGCTGCGGGCCGGGGTCGCCGCCCACGACCTGAACCGGCTGTGCGTCACCCACTTCCACGGGGACCACTCGCTGGGCCTGGCCGGGGTGATCCAGCGGATCAACCTCGACCAGGTCCCGCACGACGTCACCGCCCACTACCCGCGCTCCGGGCAGCGGTTCTTCGACCGGCTGCGGTACGCCACGGCCTACCGGGAGACCGTGCCGATCACCGAGGCCCCGGTGGCCGGGGACGGCGTGATCGCGCGGACGGACGCGTACACGCTCGAGGCGCGCCGGCTGTCCCACCCCGTGGAGTCCTTCGGGTACCGGGTCGTCGAGCCCGACGGGCGGCGCATCCTGCCCGACAGGCTCGCCGCGCACGGGATCAAGGGGCCGGACGTCGGGCGCATCCAGCGCGAGGGGGTGCTCGGCGGGGTGCGGCTGGAGGACGTCAGCGAGGTGCGGCGCGGGCAGCGGTTCGCCTTCGTCATGGACACCCGGCTGTGCGACGGTGTGCACGCTCTGGCCGAGGGGTGCGATCTGCTCGTCATCGAGTCCACCTTCCTCGACGAGGACGCCCGGCTCGCCGCGGACCACGGACATCTGACGGCAGGTCAGGCGGCTCGGGTGGCCCGGGACGCCGGGGTGCGCCATCTGGTGCTCACCCACTTCAGCCAGCGCTACTCGGAGCCGGAGGAGTTCGAGCGGCAGGCGCGGGCCGCCGGGTACGAGGGGGAGCTGACCGTGGCCCATGATCTGCTCCGGGTGCCGGTTCCGAAGCGTCGGTGATTTCGCCGTAACATGTTTTGATGCCGCTGCCCAAAGCCGAACTGCACCTTCACATCGAAGGCACCCTGGAACCCGAGCTGGCCTTCGCGCTGGCCCGGCGCAACGGGGTCCAGCTGCCCTACGCCGACGAGGACGCCCTGCGCGAGGCGTACCGGTTCGAGGACCTGCAGTCCTTCCTCGATTTGTACTACGCCCTGATGGCCGTCCTGCTCACCGAGCGGGACTTCGAGGAACTCGCCGACGCCTATCTCGCACGTGCCGCCGCCCAGGGCGTGCGGCACGCGGAGATCTTCTTCGATCCGCAGGCCCATCTGGCGCGGGGCGTGTCGATGGGCACGGTGGTGGAAGGGCTGTGGCGCGCGCTGGGGAACAGCGAGGCCCGTCATGGCGTCTCCACCCGGCTGATCATGTGCTTCCTGCGCGACGAGTCCGCCGAGTCGGCCCTTGCGACCCTGGACGCCGCGAAGCCCTATCTGGACCGGATCACGGGGATCGGGCTCGACTCCGCCGAGGTCGGGCACCCGCCCGTGAAGTTCCGCGAGGTGTACGAGGCCGCCGCCGCGCTCGGACTGCGCCGCGTCGCGCACGCGGGGGAGGAGGGGCCGCCGGACTACATCACCGAGGCCCTCGACGTCCTCGGCGTGGAGCGCGTCGACCACGGGCTGCGCTGCATGGAGGACCCGGTGCTGGTCGAGCGGCTGGTGCGCGAGCGGGTGCCGCTGACGCTCTGCCCGCTGTCCAACGTCCGCCTGCGGACCGTGGACGTCCTCGCCGAACACCCGCTGCCCGCCATGCTCGACGCCGGACTGATGTGCACGGTCAACTCCGACGACCCCGCCTACTTCGGCGGCTACGCCGGCGACAACTTCGACGCCGTACAGCGTGACCTGCACCTGAGCGAGGACCGGCTGCGCGAGCTGGCCCGCAACTCCTTCCTCGCGTCCTTCCTGGACGACGACGAGGAGCGCCGGGCACGGTACCTCGCCGAGGTGGAGGCCTACGTCTTCTGAGGACGGAGGCCCGGCAGACGCCGGGCGCGGTCGTCAGGCGGCCGGGGTCGTCTCGTGAGCCAGTGGGGTCGGGCTCTCCACGGGGATCTCGACCACGGCCGGGGTCTCCACGGGGATCTCGACCACCGGCAGCGGGCGCCGGCCCGCCGACCGGGCGACCACCGTCATCGGTACGGCGATCACCAGCAGGCCGGCCGCCAGGACCGCCCCCATCACCGGGAACCCGGCCTGCGCGGCCAGCACACTCCCGGTGAGCGGGCCCGCCGCCGTGCCGAGGGACGAGGCCGAGCCGACCAGCACCGCCCAGCGGCCCTGCGGGTCGAGGGAGGCGGCGAGGCCGATGAGGTACGACAGCACGATCGGGTAGAACGCGTTCCACGCGATCTCACCGGCCGCGAAGGACGTCAGGCCGGTCGCGGACGCGCTCAGCGCGATGCAGCCGGCGATCAGAACCGTGCCGGCGCCGATGGGCGCGGTGCGGCCGAAGCGCGGGCCGATCGCGCCCGCACCCGTCACGCCGAGCAGGCCCGCGACCAGCGCCACGGCGAACACGGCGCCGACCGCCGACTCCGACAGATGGGCCTGCGTGAGGCCGATGCGGCCGCTCACCCCCCACAGCGCGTTCTGCGCGAGGGACCAGCACGGCATCGCGGCGGCCAGCAGCAGACCGGCCCGCAGATGGGGCAGGCGGGTGGCCGGGGCGCGGCGCGCGTGCGCGGGGGCGGCGGTGCGGGCGGGCAGACGGCTCGTCAGGGGCCAGACCGCGAGCGCGGTGAGGGCGATCGCCGCCAGCGGCTGGGCGTGGCCCGGGCCGAGGTGAGGGATCGTCAGGCACAGGGCGGCGGCGAGGGCCGACACGCCGAGGAGGCCCACCGTCGTCGTGCGGTGCGGGTCCCTCTGGGCGGCGATCCCGGTGGCGGCGACCGCCGTGATCGTGCCCGAGCCGAACCCTCCGATCACCGCACCGGTCACGACGGCCGGTACGGCGGTGGTGAGCGCGGCGCCGCCGTAGCCGAGCAGCGCGAGCGCGAGGCCGAGCCGGGCCAGGAGGCGGGCGCCGATCCGCTCCACACGGGAGGCCAGGAGGAAGCCGGCGGTGGCCGAGCCGAGCAGCAGGGCGCTGCCGACCGCGCCGGCCTGAGTGGCCGTCAGCGGCAGGCCGGAGTCGAGGCGGCCGACGGTGGTCGGCAGCAGGTAGGGGGCGAGGTACCCGGCCGTGAAGAGGGCGACGAGGGGCCAGGGCGTGGTGCGGGGGGCGGACACGGGCGTTCCCAGGGCATGCGAAAGGAGCGGCACGGAAGGGGGATGGGCGACGACCGTCGACGGACAGGAACGCGCGCAGAATTTGTATCAAGTGCGGCGGCCCGGAAGAAGAGCGGGGGGTGTGATGTGGCGCACGGTGTGGTTTGGCATGCGTGAGGACGGGTAAAAGCGCGCGCTCTCACCGGTGGAGGGCGCCGTTCTGGCCCTGGGGAGCGGGCCCGTGACGTCCGTGCGCACGGCTCGGGGGCGCCGGGCCCATTGACGCCGTCCGTTCGCATTCATAATCTCTGTCTGCATACATGGACGACGTTCGAGGGGGAGATGAGGTCGGTGGCCGACGACCGGCGCACGGACGTGGCGCGCAGACTGCGCGAGGGGATGGCGGCCGGCGTGCTCTCCTTCCCGCTCACCGCCTTCCATGACGACGGCACCCTCGATCCGGACGGCTGCCGGGCGCACGTGGCCGCGCAGCTCGCGGCCGGACCCGGCGCGCTCTTCCCCGCCTGCGGCACCGGCGAGTTCTTCTCGCTCGACGAGGACGAGTACCGGCAGGTCGTCACCGCCGCCGTCACCGAGGCCGCCGGCCGCGTGCCCGTCGTCGCCGGCACGGGGTACGGCTGGGCCCAGGCGGCCCGCTTCGCGCGGATCGCCGAGGAGGCCGGCGCCGACGCCCTGCTCGTCCTGCCGCACTACCTGGTCGACGTCGCGCAGGACGGGCTCGTCGCCCACCTCGAGCAGCTCGCCGCCCGCACCGCGCTGCCGCTGATCGCCTACCAGCGCGGTCAGGTCGCCTACACCGCCGCCTCCCTGCGGCGCATCGCCGGGATCCCCGGCGTCATCGGCCTCAAGGACGGCCACAGCGACCTGGACAGGCTCCAGCGCCTCACCCTCGCCGCACCCGGGGACTTCCTGTTCTTCAACGGCGCCGCCACCGCCGAGATCCAGGCCCGTGCCTACGCCACCGTCGGGGTGCCCGCCTACTCCTCCGCCGTCCACGCCTTCGCCCCCGAGATCGCGCACGCCTTCCTCACCGCGCTGCGCGCCGGCGACCACTCCACCGTCGACAAGCTGCTGCGCGGCTTCTACGTGCCCCTCGTCGAACTGCGCGACCGGGTCCCCGGATACGCCGTGTCCCTGGTCAAGGCGGCCGCCCGGCTGCGCGGCGCGCCCGTCGGGCCCGTACGCGCCCCGCTCACCGACCCCTCGGCCGCCGACCTGGCCGACCTGTCGGCCCTGCTCGCCGCCGGACTCGACCTCGTAGGAGCCGCCCTGTGAACCTCACCATCGCCGACGTCCGCCTCACACCGATCCTGGTCGCCGACCCGCCGCTGCTGAACACCCAGGGCGTCCACCAGCCGTACACCCCCCGGCTGATCGTGGAGGTGGTCACCGCCGACGGGATCACCGGCGTCGGCGAGACGTACGGCGACACCAAGTACCTGGAGCTGGCCCGGCCGTTCGCGCAGCGGCTGGCCGGCCGCGCGGTGAGCGACCTGAACGGCCTGTTCAGCGTGGCCGACGAGATCGCCGTCGACTCCTCCCGGGTTTCCGGTCAGGTCGACGTCGGCGGGCTGCGCGGTGTGCAGACGGCCGACAAGCTGCGGCTGTCCGTCGTCTCCGGCTTCGAGGTCGCCTGCCTCGACGCCCTCGGCAAGGCCCTCGGGCTGCCCGTGCACGCGCTGCTCGGCGGCAAGGTGCGCGACGCCGTCGAGTACAGCGCGTACCTGTTCTACAAGTGGGCCGAGCACCCCGAGGGCGTGGCGGCGGAGAAGGACGACTGGGGGGCGGCCCTGGACCCGGCCGGGGTCGTCGCGCAGGCACGGCTGTTCACCGAGCGGTACGGGTTCACCTCCTACAAGCTCAAGGGCGGTGTCTTCCCGCCCGAGCAGGAGGTCGCGGCGGTCCGCGCGCTCGCCGAGGCCTTCCCCGGCCGCCCGCTGCGGCTCGACCCCAACGGGGCCTGGTCCGTCGAGACCTCGCTGAAGGTCGCCGGGGAACTCGCGGACGTCCTGGAGTACCTGGAGGACCCCGCGCTCGGCACCCCGGCCATGGCCGAGGTGGCGCGGCACACCGACGTGCCGCTCGCCACCAACATGTGCGTGACGACGTTCGCGGAGATCAAGGAGGCGTTCACGCGCGACGCCGTGCAGGTCGTCCTCTCCGACCACCACTACTGGGGCGGGCTGCGCAACACCCAGCAGCTCGCCGCGCTGTGCCGCACCTTCGGTGTCGGGGTGTCCATGCACTCCAACACCCACCTCGGCATCTCGCTGGCCGCGATGACCCACGTCGCGGCCACCGTGCCGAACCTCCACCACGCCTGCGACTCCCACTACCCCTGGCAGTCGGAGGACGTCCTCACCGAGCGGCTGACGTTCGACGGCGGGTGCGTCGCCGTGTCGGACGCACCGGGCCTCGGCGTCGAACTCGACCCCGGCAGGCTCGCGTTCCTGCACCGGCGCTGGCTCGACGACGACGGCCGGCTGCGCGACCGCGACGACGCGGCCGCGATGCGGGCCGTGGACCCCGGGTGGGTCACGCCGTCGGTCCCGCGCTGGTGACCCCCGGCCGGCCTCCCCCCTGAGGGGGCGGCCGGAACCGGCGTCAGCGCCTCGCACTCGCGGACCCCCCTCGCCGCGCTCCCGCCCGAGGCCGCCGCGTCGGCGAGCGAAGGCATGCCGAGCCGGTGGTCGCCGGCCGGGATGGACCGCCCGAGCGGCTGCCGCAGCGTCGGCAGCGATGCGCGCCGCCCGGGAGCCCGCAAGGGCACCACCCGAGGGTGCCGCCGCACGATCCCCTCCCCGAAGCGTCCCTTGCGCCCTCGAACGACCTCGAGGCGGCTGCGAGCGCGTTGCCGGTGCCGTGGTGCAGACTGGCCAGATCCGCACCACGTCAGGGAGCGCACCGTGACCCCGTCCACCGGAGCCATGGGACCGATGGGATCCATGGGAGAGGACCGCGACCGCCGGCCCCGGATCGACCCGCTCGCCGAGCAGCGCACGGCAGGCGATCCACCGTGCGACGTCTTCCTGACGGGCACCGTCTTCCTCGACATCATCTTCACCGGCCTCGACTCCGCTCCCGTCCGCGGGACGGAGTCCTGGGCGCGGGGCATGGGCTCCAGCCCCGGCGGCGTCGCCAACATGGCCACCGCGCTCGCCCGGCTCGGACTGCGGACCTCCCTGGCCGCGGCCTTCGGCGACGACCACTACGGCGAGTACTGCTGGGACGCGCTGGAGCAGGGCGAGGGCATCGATCTCACACCGTCGCGGACCGTCCCCGGCTGGCACTCCCCGGTCACCGTGTCGATGGCGTACGAAGGGGAGCGCACGATGGTCTCCCACGGACACGAACCGCCCCCGCAGGAGCCCGCCCCGGACCATCCGCCCTACGCCCGCGCCGCCGTCGCCTCCCTCACACCGGGCCGGCGCGCCCCCTGGATCGCCACGGCCGCGAGCCGCGGCACCCGTATCTTCGCCGACGTCGGCTGGGACGACACCGGGGCGTGGGACCTGGCGGGCCTCGCCGACCTGGAGCACTGCGAGGCCTTCCTGCCCAACGCCGAGGAGGCGATGCGCTACACCGGCGCGGACTGCCCGCGGGCGGCGGCCCACGCGCTCACCCGCCATGTGCCGGTCGCGGTCGTCACGCTCGGCGCGGAGGGGGCGTACGCCGTGGACCGGCGCACCGGGGAGTCCGCGGAGGTCCCGGCGATCGCCGTGGAGGCCCTGGACCCGACCGGCGCGGGGGACGTCTTCGTCGCGGGCTTCGTCACCGGCACGCTCGCCGGCTGGCCGCTCGCCGACCGGATCGCCTTCGCGGGGCTCACCGCGGCGCTGTCGGTGCAGGAGTTCGGCGGCTCGCTCTCGGCGCCGGGCTGGGCCGAGATCGGCGCGTGGTGGCGCACGGTCCGCTCGGTCGACGGCCAGAACCCGACGGCCCTGGACCGCTACGCCTTCCTCGAGGGCCTGGTCCCCGACGCCCAGGCGGCGTGCTGGCCCCTGCGCCGGGCGGTCCCGACGATCGGCTTCCGCAGCCCCGCGTGACGGTGCGCTGCGCCCGGCGTTCATTCCCGCGCCCGGTGCTGTGCCCCGGTCCGCGGGTCTGTCGTGACCGGCCGCGCCCACGCAGCGAGCCGCGTGACCGGCCGCGCCCACGCGGCCGAGCCGCATGCCCAAGGCAGCCCCGCGCCCCTGGGCCGTCCGCGGCCCGTACCCCGCGGCACACCGTCACCCTCGAAAAGCCCTTCGGCCAAGCCCGCCCCGCGTCGTACTCTTGATGTCGCGAGGCCGCTCGAAGCCATGCGCGGCCGTGACGAGGAGGAACCGCAGGCGCGCGGCGCCGGCCCATGACTCAGACACCCACAGCTCACACCCCCGCGCAGGGGCAGGCGAAGGCACAGTTCACCGTCCCCGCCCAGCACCCCATGGTGACCGTTCTGGGCTCCGGCGACTCCCTGCTGCGCGTGATCGAGAAGGCCTTCCCGGCGGCCGACATCCACGTCCGGGGAAACGAGATCAGCGCCGCCGGCGACCCCGCGGACGTCGCCCTGATCTCGCGCGTGCTGGAGGAGATGTTGCTCGTGCTCCGCACCGGGCAGCCGATGACGGAGGACGCCGTGGAACGCTCGATCGCCATGCTCAAGGCGAGCGACGCCGGGACGAACGACGGGCCGGAGACCCCGGCCCAGGTGCTCACGCAGAACATCCTGTCCTCGCGCGGGCGCACCATCCGCCCCAAGACCCTCAACCAGAAGCGGTACGTCGACGCGATCGACAAGCACACGATCGTCTTCGGCATCGGCCCGGCCGGTACGGGCAAGACGTACCTCGCCATGGCCAAGGCCGTGCAGGCCCTGCAGTCCAAGCAGGTCAACCGGATCATCCTCACCCGGCCCGCCGTCGAGGCCGGCGAGCGGCTCGGCTTCCTGCCGGGCACGCTCTACGAGAAGATCGACCCCTACCTGCGCCCGCTGTACGACGCCCTGCACGACATGCTCGACCCCGAC
Source organism: Streptomyces sp. NPDC036813 (assembly GCF_055609245.1). Lineage (NCBI taxonomy): Bacteria > Bacillati > Actinomycetota > Actinomycetes > Kitasatosporales > Streptomycetaceae > Streptomyces > Streptomyces sp. NPDC036813. The sequence goes on from NZ_JBVJPV010000009.1 coordinate 52,118, forward strand.
TCCATCCCGCGGCTCATGGCCGCCGGGACGATCGAGGTCGCCCCGCTCGCGTACATGCGCGGCCGTACGCTCAACGACGCCTTCATCATCCTGGACGAGGCCCAGAACACCTCGCCCGAGCAGATGAAGATGTTCCTCACCCGCCTCGGCTTCGACTCGAAGATCGTGATCACGGGTGACGTGACGCAGGTCGACCTGCCCGGCGGGCAGAAGTCCGGCCTGCGCCAGGTCCAGGAGATCCTGGAGGGCGTCGAGGACGTCCACTTCTCCCGGCTGTCGTCGCAGGATGTCGTCCGGCACAAGCTGGTCGGCCGTATCGTCGACGCGTACGAGAAGTACGACAGCACGCACGGCACCGAGAACGGCGGGCACAAGTCCGGCCGGGGCAAGTCCGCGCACAAGGGGAAGTAGACACACACAGCACCATGTCGATCGACGTCAACAACGAGTCCGGAACCGAGGTCGACGAGCAGGCGATCCTCGACATCGCCCGCTACGCGCTCGCACGGATGCGCATCCACCCGCTCTCCGAGCTCTCGGTGATCGTCGTGGACGCCGACGCCATGGAGCAGCTCCATGTGCAGTGGATGGACCTGCCCGGACCCACCGATGTCATGTCCTTCCCGATGGACGAGCTGCGGCCGCCGTCCAAGGACGACGACGAGCCCCCGCAGGGCCTGCTCGGCGACATCGTGCTGTGCCCGGAGGTCGCCGCCAAGCAGGGCGCCGACGCCCCGACGCAGCACTCCATGGACGAGGAGCTCCAGCTGCTCACCGTCCACGGGGTGCTGCACCTGCTGGGCTACGACCACGAGGAGCCGGACGAGAAGGCCGAGATGTTCGGCCTGCAGGCGGCCATCGTGGACGGCTGGCGCGCGGAGCGGGGCATGACCGGCCCGTCCCCGGCGCCCACTGTGTCGTAGGCCCATGAGTCCACAACTCGTGCTCGGCGCGATCGCTCTGGTCGTCGTCGCCTGGCTCGCCGCCTGCGCGGAGGCGGGCCTGGCGCGGGTCTCCAGCTTCCGCGCCGAGGAAGCCGTCAAATCCGGCCGCCGCGGCAGCGCCAAGCTCGCCCAGATCGCCGCCGACCCCACCCGCTACCTCAACGTGGCGCTGCTGGTCCGCGTCGCCTGCGAGATGGCCGCCGCCGCGCTGGTCACCTACGCCTGCCTGAAGGAGTTCGAGGGCACCGCCACCGCGCTGCTCGTCGCCATCGCCGTGATGGTGCTCGTGTCCTACGTCGCCGTCGGGGTCTCCCCGCGCACCATCGGCCGCCAGCACCCGCTGAACACCGCGACGGCGGCGGCGTACGTGCTGCTGCCGCTCGCCCGGGTCATGGGCCCGATCCCGTCGCTGCTGATCCTCATCGGCAACGCGCTCACCCCCGGCAAGGGCTTCCGCCGCGGCCCGTTCGCCTCCGAGGCGGAGCTGCGCGCGCTGGTCGACCTCGCCGAGGCCGAGTCGCTGATCGAGGCCGACGAGCGGCGCATGGTGCACTCGGTCTTCGAGCTGGGCGACACCCTCGTGCGCGAGGTCATGGTGCCGCGCACCGACCTGGTCACCATCGAGCGGTACAAGACGATCCGGCAGGCCCTCACCCTCGCCCTGCGCTCCGGGTTCTCCCGCATCCCGGTCACCGGCGAGAACGAGGACGACATCGTCGGGATCGTCTACCTCAAGGACCTCACCCGCAAGACGCACATCAACCGGGACGCCGAGAGTGAGCTGGTCTCCACGGCCATGCGCCCCGCCGTGTTCGTCCCGGACACCAAGAACGCCGGCGACCTGCTGCGGGAGATGCAGAAGGAGCGCAACCACGTCGCCGTCGTCATCGACGAGTACGGCGGCACGGCCGGCATCGTCACCATCGAGGACATCCTCGAGGAGATCGTCGGCGAGATCACCGACGAGTACGACCGGGAGCTGCCGCCCGTGGAGGAGCTGGGCGCCGACCGCTTCCGGGTCACCGCCCGCCTCGACATCGGCGACCTCGGCGAGCTGTACGGCCTGGAGGCCTTCGACGACGAGGACGTGGAGACCGTCGGCGGCCTGCTCGCCAAGGCCCTCGGCCGCGTGCCCATCGCCGGCGCCTCCAGCGTCGTCGAACTGCCCGACGGCCGGAAGCTGCGGCTGACGGCCGAGTCCGCCGCCGGCCGCCGCAACAAGATCGTCACGGTGCTGGTCGAGCCGGTCGCCCCGGCGGACGAGCCCGACGGCGCCGAGGAGAAGGCGGAGTGACCCCCAAGGAGCTGCGCGCCCTGTGCCTGTCGTTCAACGAGGCCGAGGAGGACTTCCCGTTCCGTCCCGAGGTCTCGGTGTTCAAGGTGCTGGGCAAGATGTTCGCGCTGACCCAGCTGGACGCGCGGCCCCTGACGGTCAACCTCAAGTGCGACCCGGAGGACGCGATCCGGCTGCGCCGCGAGCACGAGGGACTGATCGTTCCGGGCTGGCACATGAACAAGCGCCACTGGAACACGGTCACCGTGGACGGCGCCCTCCCCGACCGCCTGGTCCGCGAGCTGGTGGAGGACTCCTACGACCTGGTCGTGGCCGGCCTGCCCCGCGCGGAGCGACTGCGGCTGGACCGGCCCTGACCCCGGAACCCGGGCGGTGCACGGGCCACGGACCCCGTGGCCGGATGTCCCGTGGGCCTGTTCGTATGCTCAGGGCATGACCGACACCCACGCGCTCGACCCCGAGGACCGCAAGATCGTCACCCTGGCCCGATCGGCCCGGGCCCGCAACGGTGTGCCCGAGGGTGCCGCCGTCCGCGACGACACCGGCCGTACATACGTGGCCGGGACCGTCGCGCTGGACTCGCTGAAGCTGAGCGCGCTGCGCACGGCCGTCGCCATGGCCGTGGCGTCCGGCGCCAAGTCGCTGGAGGCGGCGGCGGTGGTGACGCAGGCGGAGTCGGCGACCGCGGAGGACCTGGCGGCCGTACGCGACCTCGGCGGGGCCGGGACGCCGGTGTTGCTGGCGGGCCCGGACGGCGAGGTGCGGCAGACCGTCTCCGCGGACTGACGAAGGACTACAGGGCGTCGGGTCCGCGCTCGCCGGTGCGGACCCGGACGACCGTGTCGACGGGCAGCGACCACACCTTGCCGTCGCCGATCTTGCCGGTCTGCGCGGCCTTCACGATCGCGTCGATGACGTCCTCTGCCAGCGCGTCCTCGACGACGACCTCGATACGGACCTTGGGCACCAGGTCGACCTGGTACTCGGCGCCCCGGTACACCTCGGTGTGCCCGCGCTGGCGGCCGTAGCCGCTCGCCTCGCTCACGGTCAGGCCCTGGATGCCCAGCTCCTGGAGCGCGGTCTTGACCTCGTCGAGGCGGTAGGGCTTGACGATCGCGGTGATGAGCTTCATGCCTGGGAGGTGACCTTCTGGGCGGTGGAGACGAGCGAGTGGGCGACCGGGGCGCCGTGGCCCAGGACGCCGTGATCGTATGCCGTCTCCGCGTGCACCGTAAGGTCCAGGCCCGTGTGCTCCTGCTCCTCGCTCGCCCGCAGGCCCATGACCTTGTCGAGCGCCCTGCCGAGGCCGTACGTCACCGCGAAGGCGTATCCCGCCACGACGGCCACCGCGACCAGCTGCTTGCCGAGCAGGGCGAGCCCGCCGCCGTAGAGCAGTCCCTCGACGCCGCCGGTCATCGCCTTCTCGGCGAACAGGCCGATCATCAGGGTGCCGATGACCCCGCCCACCAGGTGGACGCCGACGACGTCCAGGGAGTCGTCGTAGTTCAGCTTGAACTTCCAGCTCACCGCGTAGGAGCAGACCACGCCGGCGGCGAGGCCCACGACGAGCGAGCCGAGCAGCGACACCGTGCCGCAGGACGGGGTGATCGCGACCAGACCGGCGACCGCGCCGGAGGCGGCACCCAGCGTGGTCGGGTGGCCGTCGCGCCGCTGCTCGACGAAGAGCCAGCCGAGCAGGCCGGTGCAGCCGGCGGCGAGGGTGTTCAGGAACGCGGCGGCGGCCAGGCCGCTCGCGCCGAGCGCGCTGCCGGCGTTGAAGCCGAACCAGCCGAACCAGAGCAGACCGGCGCCGAGGACCACCATGGGCAGGTTGTGCGGCCGCATCGCGTCCTTCTTGAAGCCCAGACGCGGCCCCAGGACCAGGCACAGGGCGAGGCCGGAGGCGCCGGAGGTGATCTCCACGGGGAGACCGCCGGCGAAGTCGAGGGCGCCGAGTTCGTGCCCGATCCAGCCGCCCGGGCCCCACACCCAGTGAGTGACGGGAACGTATACGAGCAGCGCCCACAGCGGCACGAAGACCAGCCAGGCGCTGAACTTCGTCCGGTCCGCGACCGCGCCGCTGATCAGCGCGGCCGTGATGATCGCGAAGGTGAGCTGGAAGGTGGCGAAGAGCACGGTGGGGACGGTGCCGTGGACGCTGTCCGGGCCGAGGCCGCGCATGCCGGCCTGTCCGAGCCCGCCGATGAGCCCGCCGAAGGCGTCGTCGCCGAAGGCCAGCGAGTAGCCGGCCGCCAGCCAGACCACGGTGACCAGGGCGATCGACACGAAGCTCATCATCAGCATGTTGAGGACGCTCTTCGCGCGGACCATGCCGCCGTAGAACAGGGCCAGGCCCGGGGTCATCAGCAGGACGAGGGCGGTCGCGGCGAGCAGCCAGGCGGTGTCGCCGGTGTCGACGTGCGCGGCGGCGAGAGTCACGGGCGTCTCCAACGGTGTGGGGGCTGCGACAGAGGTTCACCCGTGTGCGTTTCCGGGCGCGTACGGGTGTGTTTCCGCCACGTTTCATTGCCTGAGCGTTACCGGAAGCTCACGGTGGGGTGGGGGCTCGTGGACGCGTACGGCGGGGGCTCGTGGATCAGGGACAATGAACGCCATGAGCGTTCGTACCCAGTCATCCGAGCAGCCGGGCGACAGCGTCCACCGCGCCGGCTTCGCCTGCTTCGTGGGCCGCCCCAACGCGGGCAAGTCCACCCTCACGAACGCTTTGGTGGGGCAGAAGGTGGCGATCACAGCGGACCAGCCCCAGACGACGCGGCACACGGTACGAGGGATCGTGCACCGGCCGGACGCCCAGCTGATCCTGGTGGACACCCCCGGGCTGCACAAGCCGCGCACGCTGCTGGGCGAGCGGCTCAACGACGTCGTCCGCACGACGTGGGCCGAGGTCGACGTGATCGGCTTCTGTCTGCCGGCGAACGAGAAGATCGGCCCCGGTGACCGCTTCATCGCCAAGGAGCTGGCGGGGATCAAGAAGTCCCCCAAGGTCGCGATCGTCACCAAGACCGACCTGGTCGACTCCAAGGCCCTCGCGGAGCAGCTGATCGCGATCGACCAGCTGGGCCGGGAGCTGGGCATCGAGTGGGCGGAGATCGTGCCGGTCTCGGCGACCGCGGGCAAGCAGGTGGACCTGCTGGCCGACCTGCTGATCCCCCTGCTGCCGAAGGGCCCGGCGCTCTATCCCGAGGGTGACCTGACGGACGAGCCCGAGCAGGTGATGGTCGCCGAGCTGATCCGCGAGGCGGCGCTGGAGGGCGTCCGCGACGAGCTGCCGCACTCCATCGCGGTGGTCGTGGAGGAGATGCTCCCGCGCGAGGACCGCCCCGCGGACCGGCCGCTGCTGGACATCCACGCCAACGTCTACATCGAGCGGCCCAGCCAGAAGGGGATCATCATCGGCCCCAAGGGCAAGCGGCTGAAGGAGGTCGGGATCAAGTCCCGCCGCCAGATCGAGGCGCTGCTGGGCACACCGGTCTACCTCGACCTGCACGTGAAGGTCGCGAAGGACTGGCAGCGCGACCCGAAGCAGCTCCGCAAGCTGGGCTTCTGACGCCGCTCGCCGCCCCGAGGCGCGGCCTTCCGGTCGCCGCCTCGGTCCCCGGTCTTCCGGTCGCCGCGAGGCCCGGCCTTCAGCGCTGGGCCCGCAGCAGCTCCCGGTACCAGGCATAGGACGCCTTGGGGGTCCGCAGCTGGGTGGCGTAGTCCACGTGGACCAGACCGAAGCGGCGGGCGTAGCCCTCGGCCCACTCGAAGTTGTCCAGCAGCGACCAGACGAAGTAGCCGCGGACGTCGACCCCGGCGTCAAGGGCCGCGTGCAGGGCCCGGACATGGGCGTCCAGGTAGGCGACGCGGTCCTGGTCGTCGACGCCTTCGTAGCTGCAGCCGTTCTCGGTGATGACGACCGGGGGCAGCCGTGCGCCGTAGCGGTCGCGGAAGGCCGTGAGGAGCTCCGTCAGCGCCTCCGGCACCACCGGCCAGCCGAAGTCGGTGACCGGGACGCCCTCGATCCGCCGGACGGAGAAGGGCAGTTCGGCCGGGAGCGGCACCCCGCCGAACTCGTCGTCCGTGCCCTGCGGGGCGCCCACCTTCGTCGGGGCGTAGTAGTTGACGCCGTAGAAGTCGAGCGGCTCGGCGATCACCTTCAGGTCCGCCTCGACGTCCCCGGGCATCAGCTCGGCCAGCCCCTGCGGGTAGGTGCCGAGCAGGAGGGGGTCGGCGAAGAGGCGGTTGAGGAGTACGTCGTAGAGGTCCGCCGCCTCCCGGTCGGGCCCCGCCGGGGACGCCGGCCAGGTCGGTCCGTGCGAGTTGGCGATGCCGACGGACGCCGCGCCGGACGCCCGCAACGCCCGGGCCGCGAGGCCGTGGGCGAGGAGCTGGTGGTGGGCGACCGGCAGCGCGTCGAACAGCAGCTGCCTGCCGGGGGCGTGCACTCCGAGTGCGTGGCCCAGCAGCGTGTGCTCGGCCGGTTCGTTGAGGGTGATCCACTGGTGCACGCGGTCACCCAGGCGGTCGGCGACCGTCGTGACGTACTCGGCGAAACGGTGCGCCGTGTCCCGCTCGAGCCACTCCAGGTCCACGGGCAGGTCCCAGTGGAAGAGGGTCGGCACCGGGCGGACGCCCGCCGTGCACAGTTCGTCCACCAGGCGGTCGTAGAAGTCGAGGCCGCCGGGCGAGGCCACCCGGGGCCAGGAGATCGAGAAGCGGTACGCGTCCACGCCGAGGCCGGCCAGCAGCGCCACGTCCTCGCGGTAGCGGTGGTAGTGGTCGCAGGCCACCGCGGCCGTCGAGCCGTCCTTCACCCGGCCCGGCTCGGCCGTGAACGCGTCCCAGACGGAGGGGGCGCGTTCGTCGACGGCCCCCTCGATCTGGTGGGCCGAGGTGGACACGCCCCACAGGAAGCCGGGCGGGAACTGCGGCATCGGATCCGTCGCCATGGGCGGATCATCCGTACCGGCGGTAACCCGCGTCAACACCCCTGCGCGACAAGGGCGTTCACGCGCCCTCCTTCAGCACCCGCGAGATCAGCGTGCGCTGCTCCTCGGTGAGGTGGGGATCGGCGGCGTACACCGTCGCCCCGTCCACCGTGATCCGGTAGCCGAAGCCGTCGGGCACCCCGGCCGGCGGGGTGGACCGGCCCGCCGTCAGGGCCCGCTCGGCCAGGGTGTGCCACTCGGCCGCGTCGGGGCGGCCCGCGGTGTCCACCTCGCCGTGCCGCTCGATGCCCGCGAAACCGCCCGTGCGCCGTACTTCGATCCGCATGGGTGACTGTCTAGTACGGATCCACGGCGCCCGCACCCAGAACGGGCCAGGCGCCCGGGCCCGGTCCGGCGGCGCAACGGATCACAGCGTCCGCACCCCGACCTGTTCCCACGCCTTCTGCACGGCCTGAAGCTCGTCCCCGGCGCCGTAGCGCTCACGGGCCGCCTTCACGGTCAGCGTGGCGAAGTCGGCGAACAGGGCGTCCTCCCTCAGCTCGCCGCCGGTGAGCACGTCGTACCAGACCTGGCCGGCCTTCTCCCAGGCGTGACCGCCGAGCGCCGTGGCGACCAGGTAGAAGGCATGGTTCGGGATGCCGGAGTTGATGTGCACCCCGCCGTTGTCCCGGCCGGTGCGCACATAGCCGTCCATCGTGGCCGGCTGCGGGTCCTTGCCGAGGACGTCGTCGTCGTACGCCGTGCCCGGGGCCTTCATCGAGCGCAGGGCCACCCCCGTGACGCGCGGGGCGAGCAGGCCGGCGCCGATCAGCCAGTCGGCCTCGGCGGCGGTCTGGCCGAGCGAGTACTGCTTGATCAGCGAGCCGAAGACATCCGAGAGCGACTCGTTCAGCGCGCCGGACTGCCCGAAGTACTCCAGGTTCGCGGTGTGCTGCGTGACGCCGTGGGTCAGCTCGTGACCGATGACGTCGACCGGGATGGTGAAGTCCAGGAAGATCTCGTTGTCGCCGTCGCCGAAGACCATCTGCTCGCCGTTCCAGAAGGCGTTGTCGTAGTCCTCGTCGTAGTGCACGGTGGCGTCCAGCGGCAGCCCGTTGCCGTCGATGGAGTGGCGGCCGTACGCCTTCAGATACAGCTCGAAGGTGGCGCCGAGGCCCGCGTAGGCGCGGTTGACGGTGGCGTCGGAGCCGGGCTCGGCGCCCTCCTCGCGGACCTTCGTGCCGGGCAGGTCCTGGCGGTGCCCGGCGTCGTAGATGGTGCGGTGCGGCTGGTCGGCCGGGGCTCCGGGCGGTGCGGCGACGGCCGGCGCGCCGATCACGGTGGTCAGGCGCCGCTGGGTGCGCTCGTAGGCGTCGCGCTGCAGGGAGCGGCGGGCCGGTCCGGAGAGCGCGGGGTCCCCGTGGCGGGCGAGGTGGTCGAGGATGTGCGGCGGGACGATCGTGCAGAACACGGGCTGGTGGCTGGGCTGGTGGCCCCCGTGAGTCGTCATGCACGGCACCTTTGCACTGCGTGATGACCGTGTCACTACCTGCCACCATGATTGGTGAAATACCGGGACAGCGGACGCCGGGTGCTGTCACGCTGTGCTACGGCGGTGCGGCGTCGCGTGCGGGGGATGTGGTGCAGCGCACTTTTTGTCCTATTTATGGCGCCGATCCCGCATACTGGGACAGGCCTCTCGTCCCCGGGGTGGCTCGGCTAGGCTGCGGAGCATCATGCGTTTCGGGCTGCTTCTTCTTAGCTGCCGCGGCGAGGGCCTGTAGGAAAAGGCCGACTCCCTCCCCGCGGAGCTTGGCGTTGCGTCGTCGGCCGTCCTTCCGGACACCGGGACTTTCCCGCACACCTCAGGAGCCCACGCGATCATGGCGAACCGCCAGCAGCCCAGCCCGATGCCGATCCACAAGTACCGCGGTTACGAGCAGGTCGAGATCCCCGACCGCACCTGGCCCGAGAAGCGGATCACCGCAGCGCCCCGGTGGCTGTCCACCGACCTGCGCGACGGCAACCAGTCCCTGATCGACCCGATGTCGCCCGAGCGCAAGCGCCGGATGTTCGACCAGCTGGTCAGGATGGGCTACAAGGAGATCGAGGTCGGCTTCCCCGCCTCCGGCCAGACCGACTTCGACTTCGTGCGCTCGATCATCGAGGAAGAGGGCGCGATCCCCGACGACGTCACGATCTCCGTACTGACCCAGGCCCGCGAGGACCTGATCGAGCGGACCGTGGAGTCGCTGAAGGGCGCCAAGCGCGCGACCGTCCACCTGTACAACGCCACGGCCCCGGTCTTCCGCCGGGTGGTCTTCCGCGGCTCCAAGGACGACATCAAGCAGATCGCCGTCGACGGCACCCGCCTGGTGATGGAGTACGCCGAGAAGCTGCTGGGCCCGGAGACCGAGTTCGGCTACCAGTACAGCCCCGAGATCTTCACCGACACCGAGCTGGACTTCGCCCTGGAGGTCTGCGAGGCGGTCATGGACGTCTACCAGCCGGGCCCGGGCCGCGAGATCATCCTCAACCTGCCCGCCACCGTGGAGCGTTCGACGCCGTCCACGCACGCGGACCGCTTCGAGTGGATGCACCGCAACCTGACCCGCCGCGAGTACGTCTGCCTGTCCGTCCACCCGCACAACGACCGCGGCACGGCCGTGGCGGCGGCCGAGCTGGCCGTGATGGCCGGCGCCGACCGCGTCGAGGGCTGCCTGTTCGGGCAGGGCGAGCGCACCGGCAACGTCGACCTGGTCACCCTGGGCATGAACCTGTTCTCCCAGGGCGTCGACCCGCAGATCGACTTCTCCGACATCGACGAGATCCGTCGTACGTGGGAGTACTGCAACCAGATGGAGGTCCACCCGCGCCACCCGTACGTGGGCGACCTGGTCTACACGTCCTTCTCCGGCTCCCACCAGGACGCCATCAAGAAGGGCTTCGACGCCATGGAGGCCGACGCCAAGGCCAAGGGCGTCACCGTCGACGACATCGAGTGGGCCGTGCCGTACCTGCCCATCGACCCCAAGGACGTGGGGCGTTCGTACGAGGCGGTCATCCGCGTCAACTCGCAGTCCGGCAAGGGCGGTATCTCCTACGTCCTGAAGAACGACCACAAGCTGGACCTGCCGCGCCGGATGCAGATCGAGTTCTCCCGGATCATCCAGGCGAAGACGGATGCCGAGGGCGGCGAGATCACGCCGAAGGAGATCTGGGCGGTCTTCCAGGACGAGTACCTGCCGAACCCGGAGAACCCCTGGGGCCGCATCCAGGTCAGGACCGGCCAGTCGACCACCGACACCGACGGCGTGGACACGCTCACGGTCGAGGCGACGGTCGACGGCGTCGACACCGTCCTGACCGGCTCCGGCAACGGTCCGATCTCGGCCTTCTTCAACGCCCTGGAGGGCCTGGGCCTGGACGTACGCCTGCTGGACTACCAGGAGCACACGATGAGCGAGGGTGCCTCCGCGCAGGCCGCCTCCTACATCGAATGCGCGATCGGTGACAAGGTCCTGTGGGGGATCGGCATCGACGCGAACACGACGCGTGCGTCGCTGAAGGCGGTCGTATCCGCCGTCAACCGCGCCGCTCGCTGATCCTCCTCACCGGGAGTTTTCGGGCCCCGACCGCCGGGAACGGCGGCCGGGGCCCCGTCGTTTTCGCGCCAACTCGCCTCGAGGTCACGGAAAGGTCTCGTCCGGGGTGCTGACTCCGCCTCATGGATGTGGCTAACATCACGCAAGCGCTCGGCGATGTTGCCGTGGGGTTACGGAGGTGCGACGTGCTGCCAGTTCGGGGACACAACGGCCATGCCGGCGCTTTGGCGCGCATCCTGGGCACGCGCATCGCCTGGACGCCCGTCGGCGACGGGGAGTTCTTCTGCCCCGGCTGCGGCGGCGACCGCAACTACCAGCGCCTGACCGGCCGGCGCCGGCTCACCCTGCTCGGTCTGCCCGTCCTGCCGCGCGGCGCGTCCGGGCCGGTCGTCGAGTGCGCCGCCTGCCACCGCCACTTCGGCACGGACGTCCTCGACCACCCCACCACGACCCGCTTCTCCGCGATGCTGCGCGACGCCGTGCACACCGTCGCCGTCGCCGTGCTCTGCGCGGGCGGCACCTCCTCCCGCACGGCGCTGGAGACCGCCGCGATCGCCGTGCGCGCCGCAGGTTTCCCGGACTGCACCGAGGAACAGCTCGCCGCGCTCGTCGAGGCGGTCGAAGAGGACACCGGCCGGGTCCACCCCGACCGTTCCGGCACCGCCGGACTCGGCATAGAGCTGCACGAGGCCCTCGACCCGCTCGCCCCGCACCTTGCCTGCGTCGGCCGCGAGTCGATCCTGCTCACCGGCGCCCGTATCGCGCTGGCCGACGGCTCCTACACCCCGGCCGAGCGCGAGACCCTCGCGACGGTGGGTGCCGCGCTGACCCTGTGCACGCAGGACGTCACCCGCCTGCTGGAGGAGGCGCGCACGCCGTCCTGACCGGTCCGGGGGCAGGGCTCAGAGCAGCCCCGCCGCCATCAGGTGCCGTTCCACCGTCCGCACCTCCGGCGGGGACAGCGGGATCTGGGGTTCGGCCGTCGCCGGGCAGGCGATCACACCGCGCAGATGCAGGGCCGTCTTGAAGGCGCCCAGGGCCGAGGAACCGGCCCCCATGCGCGTCGGGTCGCCTGCGCGGACCAGGCCGAACAGGGCGGCGAGGCGCTCCTGTTCCAGCCGGGCCCGCTCCCGGTCACCGGCCCGGCACAGCCGGTCCAGGCGGACATAGCCGTGCGGGTCGACGTTGGCGAGCCCCGGGACCGCGCCGTGCGCGCCCAGGGCCAGCGCGGCGTCGACGAGCAGCTCCGAGCCGGTGAGCAGGCTGAAGCCGGGGTGGGCGCGGGCGCCGACGGCGATCTCCCGGAAGCCGGCCAGGTCGCCGCTGGAGTCCTTCAGCCCCGTCAGTACCCCGTCGGCGGCCAGCCGCAGGACGACGTCGGCGGGCGGCCGGCCCGGAACGGACACCGGGATGTCGTACGCCAGGACCGGGACCGGGCTGCCCGCTGCGACGGCCCGGTAATGGCGCTCGATCTCCGCCGGGTGGGTGCGGGCGTAGAACGGGGCGGTGACCACGACCGCGTCCGCGCCCGCCGCCACCACCGCGTCCACCTGGTCCAGCACCCGCGCCGTCGTCATGTCGATCGCCCCGGCCAGCACCGGCAGCTGTCCGCCCACGTGCCCCACGACGCTCCGGACGACCAGCCGCCGCTGCCGGTCCGTCAGATACGCGGCCTCCGACGTCGAGCCGAGCACGAACAGCGCGTGCACCCCGCCCGCCACCAGATGGTCGACCAGCCGCAGCAGCGAGTCGACGTCCACCTCCCGCTCCTCGGTCAGCGGCGTGCACACCGGCGGGATCACACCGGTCAGCGGGGCGGGCACGGTCATCTGCGGCTCCCAAAGACGCTGCGGCGGACGAGGCCGCGGGGCGCGACCTCGTCTCCTCGCGCCCGACCGTACCGGGGCAGGACTACGGCAGCGTCTTCTCGTACGTCGGGTCGCGGTCCGAGTCGTAGACGAGCTTGCCGGCGGTGTCGTAGCCCTTGACGTGCGGGGCCTCGGTGACCTGGCGGTGCAGCGTGCCCGAGGCCACGAACCAGCCGTGGTCCAGCACGGCCTCGCTCGTGCCACCGCCGTACGACACCGTCACCCGGGCCACCGACGGCTTCGCCGTGCCGATGAAGCCCCAACGGAAGGGCAGCTTCCAGTGGCCCTTGTCGAGGAAGGACTGCTGATACAGCTTGCCGCCGTTCATGTCGGCCGACACGGGCGCGGAGTCGTCCGCGCCGACACCGCCGCCGCTGCTGTTCAGGCCCTGCACCTCACCGCCCTTGACGGTGCAGATCAGCCGGGTCTGCCGGGGCTCGTCCTTGACGGCGACGACGAACATCCCGTCGCCCGGAGTGTTGGAGTCCCCTGTGGCGTGCATCGCCAGGATGATCCGGTAGTCGGCGGCCTTCCCCAGGTCGGGGTTGCGCGCCGGACCGCGCAGGTCCTTGTTGCTCTCCCGGTCGTACGCGAGGCACTTCTCCAGCCCGTCCTCGGCCTGCGCGAACGTGACCCCGTCCAGCAGCTGCCGCCCCGGATCGGCGGGCTCCGCCGGCCCCGACGGCGTCGGCGACAGGGCCGGCACCGGGCTCGCCGAGGCGGTGACGGACGGCCGCGGCGCCGCCGTGTCCGCCTTCCCCGAGCCGTCGCCGCCCAGCGCGTACGCGCCCACCGGCAGCACCGTCAGCACCACCAGCGCCGCCCCGGCCGCCGCCACCCGGCGCCGCCGCTCCACCGCGCCCTGCCGCCGGATCTGCGGATACGGCGCCGGCACCGGACGGATCTGGTAGGCGTCCTGCGACATCAGCTGCCGCAGCCGCTCCTCGAACGCGCCGTCCCGCTCGCGCTGTTCCCCGCTCACCTGCCGCCTCCTCGCCCGCCGGATCCGCCGGCCAACTCCATCAGCCCCGGATACTCACGCAACTTCGCCAGTCCCTTGGACGCCTGGCTCTTGACCGTGCCCGGCGAGCAGCCGAGCACCTCGGCCACCTCCGCCTCCGGCAGGTCCTCCCAGTACCGCATGACGACCACCGCCCGCTGCCGGGGCGGCAGTTGCGCCAGCGCCGTCATCAGCGCACCCCGCTCGTCGGACCACGCCACGTCGTCCCGCCCCGCCCGCTCGGGCGGCGCCGACGTCAGCGACTCGGCCACCCGCCGTTTGCGGAAGCGGTCGCTGTTGCAGCTGACGAGCATCCGGCGGACGTACGCCTCCGGGTTGTCGCTGCGCGCCACGCGCCGCCACGACCGGTACGCCTTCGCCAGTGCCGTCTGCGTCAGATCCTCGGCGTGGTGTGCGTCGCCGGTGAGCAGATAGGCGGTCCGCACCAGGTGCGACCATCTGGCGGAGACGAACTCGTGGAACCGGTCTTCCAGTTCGGCCTGCATCAAGCACCCTCCTCGCCCCCCAGACCACCGAACGCGCGGATTCGGTTGCCCGGGCGACGAAAAACCTTCGGCGGCGGCGCACGTCGCCGGCCGGGCGGGCGCTCAGCGGCAGTACACGTCGCCGTCCGGGCGCTCACCCGTCGCCAGGAAGCGGGAGACCGTGTCGTCGCCGCACGCGTTGCCGTTGGCGAGGTAGGCGTCGTGGCCCGTCGAGTTCACGGTGACCATGACCGCGCGCCGGCCCAGCGCCTCGCGGAGCTTGCGCGCCCCGGCGAGCGGGGCGGCCACGTCCCGTTCGTTCTGCACGAGCAGGACGTTCGACGGCCCCCGGTCGGTGATCCGCACCGGCGCCTGCCGCGGCGGGTACGGCCACGCGGCGCAGAGCATCGCGTTGCGCGGCATGCCCGCGGTCAGCGGGTACGCCTTGCGGCTCAGGTCGACGTCCTTGCGGTAGACCGCGGGGTCCGACGGCCATGCCACGTCGTTGCACATGGTGGCGGCGCCCACCGCGGCCACGTTCTGCAGCACCGCCTCCGGCGGTCCGGCCGGCGCCGGCGGCAGCGTGCCCTCGCGGGCGGCGGTCATCAGCCGCGCCAGGTCGTCGAACCGGTCGGGGTCGTACAGGCTGTCCAGCATCGTCTGGCGCAGCACGTTGCCGTTCAGCTCCGGCGGGTTGGCGCCGGGCCAGGGGACCGGCCGGCGGTCCAGCTCGGCGGCCAGCCGCAGGAACTCCTGGCGTACCCCCTGCGGTGTGTCCGCGACCCGGTAGGGGTGGCCCGGCGCCGAGACCCGCTTCGCGAACTCGGGGAACACGTCCTCCACGCCCTGCTCGTGCGCGGCCAGCCAGGCCCGCGCGACCCGGGCGGGATCGGGGTTGTCGTTGCTGTCCAGCACGATCCGGTCGGTGCGCCGCGGGAACAACTGGCTGTAGACCGCCCCGGCATACGTCCCGTACGACACCCCCCATGCCGAGAGGCGCCGCTCGCCCAGCGCGGCCCGGATGCGGTCGATGTCCCGGGCCTCGTCGGCGGTGCTGAGGTGCCGCAGCAGCTCACCGCCGTTGCGGGCGCAGGCGTCGGCCATGCGGCGGGCGGTGACCATGTTCCCGTCGATCGAGCCGTCCGGGGCCGGCCAGGGCCGCAGCCGGGAGAGGGCCAGGTCGGCGTGGTCGAGTCCGCAGTCGACAGCGGTGGAGGGAGCCGTCCCGCGCGGCGCGAACCCGACGAGGTCGTAGGCGTCGCGGATCTTCTGCGGCAGCTTCCGCCCCTTGCCCGAGGGATCGTTCAGGCTCGAGCCGCCCGGCCCGCCGGGGATCATCAGCAGCACACCGCGCCGCGCCCCGGGCTTCTCGCTGCGCACCCGGGAGACGGCGAGGTCGATCGCCGGGCCGCCCGGGCGGCTGTGGTCCAGCGGGACGGCGAGGGTCGCGCACTCCTGCCGCGAGCCGGGCGCGGCCCCCGGGCACGGCCCCCAGGCGAGGGCCGCGCGGCCGGCGGGCGCGGCGGTGGCGGCCGTCGCGGTGAGCGGCGCGGCGAGGGACAGCAGGACGGCGGAGGCGGCGGCGAGCGCGGCAGCGCGCTTGATCGATGTCATGCCGACGAGCCTCGCGGATCCCGGCCCACCGCCCCATCCGGCCAACAGCCTTGTCGCTGCGGGGGTTTACCCCCGGGGCGGGGGCGAGGGGCAGGTGGCCCGTCGAGGGAGGCGGTGAACGGCCGTGCACAGTCCGTGACCGGCCCGGCCGGTCTCCCCGTAAGGGCACAATGGGTCCATGAGTCTGTTCCGCGACGACGGCATCGTGCTGCGCACCCAGAAGCTGGGTGAGGCGGACCGCATCATCACCTTGCTGACGCGCGGACACGGGCGGGTGCGGGCCGTGGCCCGGGGGGTGCGGCGGACCAAGTCGAAGTTCGGGGCGCGGCTGGAGCCGTTCTCCCACGTCGACGTGCAGTTCTTCGCGCGCGGGAGCGAGCTGGTGGGCCGGGGCCTGCCGCTGTGCACGCAGAGTGAGACCATCGCGCCGTACGGCGGCGGGATCGTCACCGACTACGCCCGGTACACCGCCGGGACGGCCATGCTGGAGACCGCCGAGCGCTTCACCGACCACGAGGGCGAGCCGGCCGTCCAGCAGTACCTGCTGCTGGTGGGCGCTCTGCGCACGCTCGCCCGCGGCGAGCACGCGCCGAACCTGATCCTCGACGCCTTCCTGCTGCGCTCGCTCGCCGTCAACGGCTACGCGCCGAGCTTCGGCGACTGCGCGAAGTGCGGCATGCCCGGTCCGAACCGGTTCTTCTCCGTCGCCTCCGGTGGCTCCCTGTGCGTCGACTGCCGGGTGCCCGGCTGCGTGGTGCCCTCCCCGCAGACCCTGGCGCTGCTCGGTGCGCTGCTTACGGGAGACTGGGAGAGCGCGGACGCCTGCGAGCCGCGGTACGTCCGGGAGGGCAGCGGACTGGTCTCCGCCTACCTGCACTGGCATCTGGAGCGCGGTCTGCGTTCCCTGAGGTACGTCGAACAGTAGAAACACCGAAGGAGACGAGAAGCACATGGCCGTACGCGGGTTCCTGGGGCGCCAGCGCCGTGAGTACAGGACGCCGGAGCCGCACCCGTCCGGCGCGCGGCCCCCGAAGCTCCCCGGGGAACTGGTCCCCGGCCACGTGGCGATCGTCATGGACGGCAACGGCCGCTGGGCCAAGGAGCGCGGGCTGCCCCGCACCGAGGGCCACAAGGTCGGTGCGGAGCGCGTCCTGGACGTCCTGCAGGGCGCCATCGAGATCGGCGTCGGCAGTATCTCGCTGTACGCGTTCTCCACCGAGAACTGGAAGCGCTCGCCCGACGAGGTCCGCTTCCTGATGAACTTCAACCGCGACTTCATCCGCAAGACCCGCGACACCCTCGACGAACTGGGTGTGCGGGTG
The DNA here is from genome assembly GCF_055609245.1 of Streptomyces sp. NPDC036813. NCBI lineage: Bacteria > Bacillati > Actinomycetota > Actinomycetes > Kitasatosporales > Streptomycetaceae > Streptomyces > Streptomyces sp. NPDC036813. Next base: position 69,181 of record NZ_JBVJPV010000009.1, read on the forward strand.
CGCTGGGTGGGCCGGATGCCCAAGCTGTGGAAGTCCGTCGCCAAGGAGCTCCAGATCGCGCAGGAGCAGACCAAGGGCAACGACCGGCTCACCCTGTACTTCTGCATGAACTACGGCGGCCGCGCCGAGATCGCCGACGCCGCGCAGGCCCTCGCCGAGGACGTGAAGGCGGGCCGCCTCGACCCGTCGAAGGTCAACGAGAAGACCCTGGCGAAGTACCTGTACTACCCGGACATGCCGGACGTCGACCTGTTCCTGCGGCCCAGCGGCGAGCAGCGCACCTCCAACTACCTTCTGTGGCAGTCGGCCTACGCCGAAATGGTCTTCCAGGACGTGCTGTGGCCCGACTTCGACCGCCGCGACCTGTGGCGGGCCTGCCTGGAGTACGCCTCCCGCGACCGTCGCTTCGGCGGCGCCATCCCGAACGAGGAGCTGCTGGCGATGGAGGGCCGCCAGGAGGGCTGATCGCCGTGCCGTACGATCCCGCCTCATGGTCATGGACATGGGGCGGGATGCCGCGTCGGCACAGGACACGGTCGAGTTGGTCTACGAGCCGACCGTGAAGGACATCGCGCAGGCACTGCGCGCACGGATGCGCGCCAGCCGGTCGGGCCGGATACAGCGATGGGCGCCGGGAGCCCTGGCTGTGTTCGCGGCGCTGGAACTGGCCGCCCGCATGGCCGGCCGGGACGCGTCGCTCTTCACGTTCTTCTGGGCGCTGTGCACGGCGGCCCTGCTGGCAGCCGTCCCCTGGCTGACGGCCCGCCAGGTACACCGGCTCGCCCAGCGGCAGGGCACCTTCCGGGCGGTGATCGCGGACACCGGCCTGAGCCTGACCACCGACACCAGCACGACGACGATGAGCTGGGCCGCCATGCCGCGCTACGCGGAGACGTCCGACGTCTTCGTCCTCCTCAGCGGGGACCGCAAGGCGGTCGGTGTCACGGTCCTGCCCAAGCGCGGCATCCGGCACCCGGCCGACGTGGACGCCCTGCGCACGCTGCTGAACCGTCACCTGGGCCGCGTCTGAATCCACGGCGGCACGCCGAGCCCAGGGGCCATGGGAACTGTGCGGCCGGCCACGACGAATCCGCACCCGCCGACGGGTGGGCGCGCCCACGGCGAGACCGCGAACCGGTCAACCCGCGGCGCAGTCCGCACACGTACCGAAGATCTCCACCGTGTGCGCCACGTTCACGAACCCGTGCTCGGAAGCGATCGCCTCCGCCCACTTCTCCACCGCCGGCCCCTCCACCTCGACGGCCTTGCCGCAGGACCGGCAGACCAGATGGTGATGGTGCTCACCGGTGGAGCAACGCCGGTACACCGACTCGCCGTCGGACGTGCGCAGCACGTCGACCTCGCCGGCCTCGGCGAGGGACTGCAGGGTGCGGTAGACCGTGGTGAGCCCGACGGAGTCGCCCTTGTGCTTGAGCATGTCGTGGAGCTCCTGCGCGCTGCGGAACTCGTCCACCTCGTCGAGCGCCGCCGCCACGGCGGCACGCTGCCGGGTGGCGCGGCCCTTCACGGGCGGTCCAGCGGTCGTCACCGGTTGCCTCCTTCGACGGCGTCTGCCCTGCCGGGCCATTGTGCCAGCCCGGCCGGGACGCGGTCAGACGCCGATCTCGTCGGGGGCCGGCCGGCCGGCCGGGATGGTGCACTCCGCCGGGTCCCCGGCGGGCTGCGCGGCGGCCTGGGCCCGTGCGCGGCGCCGGGCCAGCGGGGCGGCCACCGCGGTGAGCGCGATGAACGCCGCGATGGTCAGCAGCACGATCGTCGCGCCGGGCGGCACGTCCTGGTAGTACGAGGTGACGGTGCCGCCGAGGGTCACGGTCACGCCGATCGCGACGGCGATCGCGAACGTGGCCGCGAAGCTCCGGCTGAGCTGCTGGGCGGCGGCGACCGGCACCACCATGAGCGCGCTCACGAGCAGCAGCCCGACCACGCGCATCGCGACCGTCACGGTCACCGCGGCGGTGACGGCCGTGAGCAGGTTCAACGCCCGCACCGGCAGCCCCGTCACCCGCGCGAACTCCTCGTCCTGGCTGACGGCGAACAGCTGCCGGCGCAGCCCCAGCGTCACCAGCACCACGAACGCGGCGAGCAGGCAGATCGCGACGACGTCCGACTGCGACACCGTCGACAGGGAGCCGAAGAGGTACGACGTGAGGTTGGCGTTGGAGCCGGTGGGGGCGAGGTTGATGAACATCACGCCGCCGGCCATGCCGCCGTAGAAGAGCATCGCGAGGGCGATGTCGCCGCGGGTCCTGCCGTACCAGCGGATCAGCTCCATCAGCACCGCGCCCAGCACGGACGTCAGCGTGGCCATCCACACGGGGGACGCCGACAGCAGGAAGCCGAGGCCGACGCCCGTCATCGCGACGTGGCCGATGCCGTCGCCCATCAGGGCCTGGCGGCGCTGCACCAGGTAGATGCCGACCGCGGGCGCCGTGATGCCGACCAGGACGGCGGCGAGCAGCGCCCGCTGCATGAAGGCGTAGTTCAGAAGGTCCATCAGCTCAGCAGTCCCGTGCGAAGAGGTTCGGTGCCCGCGGGTGCGTGCGGGTGGACGTGGTCGTGGCCGGGCAGGGCGTGCTGGCCGACGGCCTTGGGCGGCGGGCCGTCGTGCAGCACGCAGCCGTCGCGCAGCACCACCGCGCGGTCGATGAGGGGCTCCAGCGGCCCGAGTTCGTGCAGCACCAGCAGGACCGTCGCACCGGCCTCCACCTGGCCCCTGAGCGTGTGCGCGAGCACCTCCTGGCTGGCCAGGTCGACGCCTGCCATGGGCTCGTCCATGATCAGCAGCTCGGGCGCGGCGGCCAGCGCCCGCGCGATGAGCACCCGCTGGTGCTGCCCGCCGGACAGGGCGTTCACCGAGTCCTTCGCCCGGTCCGCCATCCCGACCAGTTCCAGGGCGTGCCGTACGGCCTCCCGGTCGGCCTTGCGGAAGGCGCCGAAGCGGGTGCGGGAGAGCCGGCCCGAGGAGACGATCTCCGTCACGGTCGCCGGGACACCGCCCGCCGCGGTGGTGCGCTGCGGGACGTACCCGACACGGGACCACTGGCGGAAGCGGCGGCGCGGGGTGCCGAACAGCTCGATCTCGCCGTCGCTGACCGGCACCTGGCCGATGATGCTGCGCACGGCGGTGGACTTGCCGGAGCCGTTGGCGCCGAGCAGCGCGACGACCTCGCCGCGGTGCACGCTCAGGTCGATGCCGCGCAGGACGGGGCGCGCGCCCAGCTCGGCGCGCACACCGCGCAGGGATATGACGGGCTCGGGCATGCCGCTCTCCGATCGGTCGGTCACTTGGTCCCCAGAGCGGTCTGCAGGGCCTTGAGGTTGGCCCGCATGACCTGGAGGTAGTCCTGGCCGCGGGACTTCTTCGTGATGCCCTCGATCGGGTCGAGGACGTCGGTGCGCAGGCCCGCGTCCTGGGCGACGGTCCTGGCGGTCTTGTCGCTGACGAGGGTCTCGTAGAAGACGGTGGAGACGTGGTCGGCCTTCGCCATCTTCTCCAGCTCCTTCACCCGGGCGGCGCTCGGCTCCGACTCGGGGTCGAGGCCGTTGATGGCCTCCTCGGTGAGGCCGTAGCGCTCGGCGAGGTAGCCGAAGGCGGCGTGGGTGGTGAGGAAGACCTTGGTCCGGGTGTTCTTCAGCCCGGCGGCGAACTCGGCGTTCAAGGTGTCGAGCTTGCCGACCAGCGCGTCGGTGTTCTTGCGGTAGTCCGCGGCGTGGGCGGGGTCGGCCTTGGCGAAGGCGGCGCCGACCCCGCGGGCGACCTCGGCGTAGCGCACCGGGTCCAGCCAGATGTGCGGGTCGCGGCCGCCGCTCTCCTCGCCGTGCTCGTGGTCGTGCTCGGCGGCGTGCCCGCCGGCCTCGTTGCCGTGCTTCTCCAGCGTGGTCAGGGAGGCGGCGTCGATCTTGGTGCGGGCCCCGGACTGGCCGACGGCCTCGTCGACGGCCGGCTGCAGGCCCTTGAGGTAGAGCACCGCGTCGGAACTCTCCAGCCGGCCCCGCTGCCGGGCGCTGATCTCCAGGTCGTGCGGTTCCTGGCCGGGCGCGGTGAGGCTGGTGACGTTCACATGGCTGCCGCCGATCTGCTCGGCGAGATAGGCCATCGGGTAGAAGGACGCGACGACGTCGAACTTGTCCGTGTTGCCGGCGGCCGCGCTGTCACCGCCGCAGGCGGTCAGGGTGCCGATCCCGAGGGTGGTGACGGCCGTGGCCGCGGCCACGGATATGAGGCGTCGTCGTACGTTCATGACAGTCATTTTCAACAAACATGGAAACCGTTGTCAACAAGCCTGCTGAGAGCGCCGGACCGGCCCTGTTTTGCCCGTCCGGGCGGGCCCCCGATTTGGTTGAGGGGGAGCCCGCGCCGGTACGCTGAAGCATTCGCTGGAAGCATCTCGTTTCGCCCGCCCGTCTCCCGACCACCACCCCCCATCGAGGCGCTTCGCGCCGCACCAGTCAGTCACCGTCGTCGTAATGAAGAGAGCACCGTGGCCGCCGACAAGATCGACACCATCGTCAGCCTGAGCAAGCGCCGTGGCTTCGTTTTCCCGTGCAGTGAGATCTACGGCGGACAGCGTGCCGCCTGGGACTACGGACCGCTGGGTGTCGAGCTCAAGGAGAACATCAAGCGCCAGTGGTGGCGCTACATGGTGACGTCGCGCGAGGACGTGGTCGGTCTCGACTCGTCCGTGATCCTGGCCCCCGAGGTCTGGGTCGCCTCCGGCCACGTCGCCACCTTCACCGACCCGCTCACCGAGTGCACCTCCTGCCACAAGCGGTTCCGTGCGGACCACCTGGAGGAGGCCTACGAGGAGAAGAAGGGCCGCGCCCCCGAGAACGGCCTCGCCGACATCAACTGCCCGAACTGTGGCAACAAGGGCCAGTTCACCGAGCCCAAGCAGTTCTCCGGCCTGCTGTCGACGCACCTCGGCCCGACCCAGGACTCCGGCTCCGTCGCCTACCTGCGTCCCGAGACCGCCCAGGGCATCTTCACCAACTTCGCCCAGGTGCAGACCACCTCGCGCCGCAAGCCGCCGTTCGGCATCGCGCAGATGGGCAAGTCCTTCCGCAACGAGATCACGCCGGGCAACTTCATCTTCCGCACCCGCGAGTTCGAGCAGATGGAGATGGAGTTCTTCGTCAAGCCGGGCGAGGACGAGCAGTGGCAGGAGTACTGGATGGAGCAGCGCTGGAGCTGGTACACCGGTCTCGGCCTGCGTGAAGAGAACATGCGCTGGTACGAGCACCCGAAGGAGAAGCTCTCCCACTACTCCAAGCGCACCGCCGACATCGAGTACCGCTTCCAGTTCGGCGGCAGCGAGTGGGGCGAGCTGGAGGGCGTCGCCAACCGCACCGACTACGACCTGAGCGCGCACTCCAAGGCCTCCGGCCAGGACCTGGCCTACTACGACCAGGAGGCCGGCGAGCGCTGGACGCCGTACGTCATCGAGCCCGCGGCCGGTGTCGGCCGCACCATGCTGGCCTTCCTCCTCGACGCCTACGTCGAGGACGAGGCGCCGAACGCCAAGGGCAAGATGGAGAAGCGGACCGTGCTGCGCCTGGACCACCGCCTGGCGCCGGTGAAGGCCGCGGTGCTGCCGCTGTCCCGCAATCCCGAGCTGTCCCCGAAGGCCAAGGGTCTCGCCCAGGCGCTGCGCCAGCACTGGAACATCGAGTTCGACGACGCCGGCGCGATCGGCCGCCGCTACCGCCGCCAGGACGAGATCGGTACGCCGTTCTGCGTCACGGTCGACTTCGACACGCTGGACGACAACGCGGTGACCGTCCGCGAGCGTGACTCGATGAAGCAGGAGCGCGTCTCCCTGGACCAGATCGAGGGTTACCTCGCCTCGCGCCTGATCGGCTGCTGAGGCCGCCCACCCGACGACGAAGGCCCGCCCCTCCACGGAGGGGTGGGCCTTCGTGCGTGCCGGGGCGGGTGTGCCGGCTTCTTGCTGGCAAGTATGGAATGACAGATATTGAAATCTGTCAGCTGTCATGGCAGGCTGGTGCCATGACGATGCCAACCCGAACCCTCGGTACCACCGGCCCCCGGGTCTCCGCCCTCGGCCTCGGCTGCATGGGCATGTCCGGCATGTACGGCGAGGCGGACCGCGCCGAGTCCGTCGCCACCCTCCATGCCGCCCTGGAGGCCGGCGTCACCCTGCTCGACACCGGCGACTTCTACGGCATGGGCCACAACGAGCTGCTGATCAGCGAGGCGCTGCGCACCGCGCCGGCCGCCCTGCGCCGCAACGCGCTGCTCAGCGTCAAGTTCGGCGCCCTGCGCGGCCCGGACGGCGACTGGGCCGGCTTCGACGGCCGCCCGGCCGCCGTGAAGGCCTTCGCCGCCTACTCCCTCCAGCGCCTCGGCGTCGACCACATCGACATGTACCGGCCCGCCCGGCTCGACCCCGACGTGCCGATCGAGGAGACCGTCGGCGCGATCGCCGAACTCGTCGAGAAGGGGTACGTCCGGCACATCGGCCTGAGCGAGGTCGGCGCCGACACCATCCGCCGGGCCGCCGCGACCGCCCCCATCGCCGACCTCCAGATCGAGTACGCCCTCGTCTCCCGCGGACCCGAGCGGGAGATCCTCCCCACCCTGCGTGAACTGGGCATCGCCGTCACCGCCTACGGGGTGCTCTCCCGCGGCCTGATCTCCGGCCACTTCTCCGGCGACCGGCAGCTGGCCGCGCACGACTTCCGCGCCCACTCGCCCCGCTTCCAGGGCGACAACCTCCGCCGCAACCTCACGCTGGTCGAGTCGCTGCGCAAGGTCGCCGAGGACAAGGGCGCCACGGTCGCCCAGATCGCCATCGCCTGGGTGCTCTCCCGCGGTGCGGACATCGTCCCGCTGGTCGGCGCCCGCACCCGGGAACGGCTCGGCGAGGCCGTGGGCGCGCTGGACGTGCGGCTGGACGCGTCCGACCTCGCCGCCATCGAGGCCGCGGTGCCGGCGGACGCGGTGGCCGGCGACCGGTACGCCCCCGCGCAGATGGCCATGCTCGACAGCGAACGCTGATCCCGGTGCCGGGTACCGTCTAGACATGACACCGGCCGGCGAGATCCTGACCACCGAGCGCATCCTCGAAGCGACCGAGGAGGTACTGCGCCGCCACGGACCGGCCAAGGCGACCGTGGTGGACGTGGCCCGCGCGCTCGGCGTCAGTCACGGCAGTGTCTACCGCCACTTCCGCACCAAGGCGGCCCTGCGCGAGGCCGTGACCAAGCGGTGGCTGGACCGCACCTCGGAGCGGCTCGCCGGGATCGTCGCGGGCGAGGACGCTCCGCAGGAGCGGCTGCGCGCCTGGCTCGCGACCCTGTTCGAGGCCAAACGGCACAAGGCGGGCGGCGACCCCGAGCTGTTCGCCACCTACACGGTGCTGACGGACGAGAACGGCACGGCGGTGGGCGAGCACATCGCCGATCTCACCGCGCAGCTGACCCGGATCATCGAGGACGGCGTCGCTTCGGGTGCCTTCACCGCGACCGACCCGGCCCTCGCGGCCCGCGCCGTCTTCCAGGCCACGGCCCGCTTCCACGACCCGTGCCACGCGCCCGAGTGGAAGGACCCGGCGATCGAGACGGACTTCGCTGCCGTGGTGGACCTGGTGCTCAGGGGGCTCGCGGCCCGCAGGACAGCCGCCTCGCACGGTTTCAACCCCTGACGGTGAGTCATCCGCGGGTCATATGATCACGCGCATGACGACACCTTCCACTCCCGTCCTGCGAGGCGAGGGTGCTGTGCTGCGCCATGAGGACGGGGCGCTCACCCTGCGGCGCGGGGGCGAGGAGACGCGCATACCTCTGCGGGCGGTCAGGGACGTCCGGGCGTCCGGGCGCACCGTGGCCGTGGAGCTGCGGGTGCCGGCCGGCGCCGAGCCCGTGTCCCGGCGTGTCGACGGGGTGAGCGAGGCCGCGGCCGCGGCGTTCGCCGACCTGGTGGGTGCCGCCCTGGCCGGGCTGCCGGAGCCCGGCCCGTCCTTCGACGGCACCGCGCTCGTCACGACCCGTTCCGTCACCCCTGCCGGGTCCCGTCCGGACGGTCCCGCCGAGAACCCGGGCTGGGGCTGGTTCGGGATGTCGGTGGCCCTGGGTCCCGGGCTCGCGGCCCTCGTCGTGATGAGCGTGATCCTCGTAGTCCGGGGATGGGCGCTCGCCCTGTTCTGGGCGGTGCCCATGGGGGTGATGGCCGTCGTCCTGAGCGCCGTGAGCGCCTTCACGACCGAGCAGGCCCACTTGATGTGGTCCCTGCCCGCACGCGGCATCACGGTCATGGCGGAGTTCCGGTTCCGCATTCCCTCAACGCGGGTGTTCGAGTACACGGACCTGGCCGGTGAGACCCACAGGTACCGCACGCGGAGGAAGATCCCCCGGGCGGAGGTGAGCTACGACCCGAGCCGCCCGTGGCGGGTCATCGGCGTCCACTCCGTCACCCGACGAGTTCTGGTCGCGGTGGCGGCCCTGCTCCTGTGGTGCGCGACTGCCGGCTTCGTCGTCCTGATGATGTACCTCGCCGTCGAAGGCTGACGGCACGCCCGGCCCCGACGCCGGAAGGCCCCGCTCCCCGCTCCCACGGGCTCCGGACACCGCTCGCGCCACCCGTCCCGCAGGCACCGGGTCCGAGGCCCCTGGCCTGGGCCGGGCCGGGAGCCCGTCCCGTGACCCCGTTCGTGCGCCGCCCGCGTGCTGCCCCGCGCCGGGGCACCGGGTCGGAGGCCGGTCGGAGGCCTGGGGTGCGGTTCCGCGTGGCCGGCCGGAGGCCTACGCGCACGCCTGCCAGAACTCCCGCATCAGCGGGGTCGGGGTCGGTCCGCTCATGCCCGCCTGGGTCAGCAGGATCGTGACCGTGTCCGTCGCCGGAATCAGATGGGCCGTCGTGCCGGTGCCGCCGATCCAGCCGTAGCGGCCGGGGACGTTCCACGGGGCGAGCGGGGCCACGTCCACCTGGCCGCCGTAGCCCCAGCCCTGCCCCTCCAGGAAGAGCGTCGCGCTCTCACGCTGCGCCGCGGTGAGATGGTTGCCGGTCATCCGGCTCACGGAGGTGGGGGACAGCAGGTCACCGCCCCCGGCCAGCAGCATGCGGGCGAAGGCCAGCCAGTCGTCGGCGGTCGAGACCAGCCCGCCACCGCCCGAGGCGAACCGCGGCAGGCTGCTGAAATCACCGTCCGGGGTGTCCACGAGCTTCGGCTCGCCGCCTTCCGAGGGGGCGTAGGCCCAGGTGAAGCGGTCGCGTTTCGCCGCCGGGACCTCGAAGCCGGTGTCCTTCATCCCCAGCGGCCCGAAGATCCGCTCCGCCAGGAACTCCGGCAGCGTACGCCCCGTGACCCGGGCGACCAGCAGGCCCTGCAGGGCGGACGCCGTGCCGTACAGCCACGCCTCGCCCGGCTGGTGCAGCAGCGGAACCTCGGCGAGCCGGGCCAGCCAGACGTCCGGGCCGGGCCAGCTCTGCAGAGGACGGCTGTGGTCCTGCACCTCGGACAGCGCCCGGGCGGCCGGCAGCGAGAAGTCCGAGGGCAGACCCCAGCCGGGGCGCGAGCTCAGCAGATCCTCCACGGTGATCGGGCGGTCCGCCGGGACCAGGTCGTCGACGGGGCTCGCCGGCGTGCGGACCACGCGCGGCTTCGCCAGCTCCGGCAACCACTCGGCGATCGGGTCGTCCAGCGCGACGCGGCCCTCGTCGAGAAGCATCAGCACCGCCGCGGCCATGATCGGCTTGGTGATCGAGGCGATCCGGAAGATCGACTCCCGGGTCATCGGCACGCGGCCACCGGCGTCCGCCGAGCCGACGGCGACCACCTCGACGTCACCGCCCCGCGCGACGAGGGCGACCGCCCCGGGGACGGTGCCGTCGTCGACCCGTCGGCGCAGTGTGTGGTACAGCGGGCTGTTCATTCCCCGGCCTTCCGGTGCGGACGCGTCGTGACGAGCGTTACGACCGGCGACGGCACCGGAACTCATCGCTCAGCCCACCGTCCGCGGCAGCCGCAGGCTCAGCAGCCCCGTCAGCGCCACCCCGGCCAGCTGGACCAGCAGCACGGTGACCAGGGCGTCCCGCATGCCGGTCCCGGGGGTCAGCGACAGGAAGAGGGTGCCCAGGGTGGCCACGCCGAGGGCGAGGGCCGCCTGCTGGGTCGTCGTCATCACCCCGCTGCCGACGCCGGCCCGCGCGGGCGGCACCTCGGAGAGGACCACCCGGTAGATCACGGGCAGTTGCAGGGCCTGGCCGACGCCGGCGACCGCCCCGCCCGGCAGCAGTTCCACGACGCCCAGGTGCGGCCAGGACCACCAGGCCGCCAGGGCGATCAGCGCCAGGCCGGTGCCCTGCAGCACCGCGCCCGCCGTGACGACCCGGGTGCCGAACCGGGCCACCAGGCGCGGACCGGCCAGGGAGGTGAAGAAGAACGTCACGGCCAGCGGGGCCAGCGCCAGCCCGGCCGGCACCGGACCGAGCCCCGCCCCCTGCTGGAGGGCGACGGCGACGACGAACATGAACCCGCTGAACCCGATCGAGAACGGCAGGATCAGCACCAGCCCCCGGCGCAGCGACGCCAGCGCGAACAGGCTCGGCGGCACCAGCGGGGTACGGCCGGCCCGGTCCGCCCGGCGTTCCACGGCGAAGAAGGCGGCCGCCGCGACCGGGAACGCCGCGAGCGACAGCCACGTCCACAGCGGCCAGCCCGCCGCCCGCCCCTCGGTGAGCGGCGCGAGCAGCGTCAGCAGTGCGACGGCCAGCAGCACCGTGCCGGGGCCGTCCACCGGCTCCGGGCGCTGCGAACGCGTCTCGGGCACGGTCCGCGCGGCCAGCAGCAGACCCACGACCACGACGGGCACATTGACGAGGAACACCGAGCGCCAGCCGGTGCCCCACAGGTCGGCGGCGACCAGCAGGCCGCCGAGGATCTGGCCCGCGACCATGGACAGGCCGGCCGTCGCGCCGTACAGGCCCATCGCGCGGGCGCGGCGCGCCCCGGACGTGGCGGCCTGGATGGTGGCGAGCACCTGCGGCAGCATCGCCGCGGACGCGGCGCCCTGCGCGACCCGGGCGGCGACCAGGGTCCAGGCGTCCGGGGCGAGCCCGCACGCCAGCGACGTCAGCCCGAAGGCGGCCATCCCGGCAAGGAAGAGACGCCGCCGGCCGAACAGGTCGCCGAGCCTGCCGCCGAGGACGAGCAGGACCGCGTACGCGACGCCGTACCCGGCGACGACCAGCTCCAGCACGGACTCGCCGGCGTGCAGGTCCCGGCCGATGGTGGGCAGAGCGACGTTGACGATGAAGAAGTCGATCAGCGGCAGTGCCGCCGCGAGCAGCACCGCGAACAGTCCGGGTCCGCTCAGCGCGGGCGGCGTGGCAGGGACGGATCGGACAGGGCGTGGAGTGATGGTCTCGGTCACGTCACCGAGCCTGCGCCGGCCCGGAGGCTGGTACCAGAGTGTCCTTGTCCTGGTACCAGCACTACCTGGAAACAGGACCCGTGAGGCGGCACCCTGGAAGCATGACCATGCTGGCCCAGGAGACGTCGCCCGCCGCCGCTGCCCCCCGCGGCACCGAGATCCGCCGCCACGAACTGGCCGCCTTCCTGCGCAGCCGCCGTGAGCGCCTCGCCCCCGAGCAGGTCGGCCTGCCCCGCGGCCGCCGGCGCCGCACCCCCGGCCTGCGCCGCGAGGAGGTCGCCCAGCTCTCCGCGGTCGGCGTCACCTGGTACACGTGGCTGGAGCAGGCCCGCGACATCCAGGTCTCCGTGCAGGTGCTGGACTCCCTCGCCCGCACCCTCCGGCTCGACGGCACCGAACGCGCCCACCTCTTCCAGCTCGCCGGAGCCGTCGACCCGAGCCCGGCACAGAGCTGCCCCTCGGTCACGCCCGCGGTGCGGGCCCTGCTGGAGCAACTGGAGCCGGTCCCTGCGGCGATCCAGAACGACCGGTACGACATCGTCGCCTACAACCGCACCTACGGCCTGCTGCTGTGCGACCTGGACGCGGTACCCCCCGAGGACCGCAACTGCCTGATCCTGTCGTACACCCACCCGGACTGGCAGTCCTCGATCGTTCACCTCGAGGAGGCCCAGCGGCTGATGGCCGCCCGCTTCCGCGCCGCGATGGCCGGCCACCTGGGCGAACCCGCCTGGAAGATGCTCCTGAAGCGGCTGCGCGAGCAGTCCGCCGACTTCCGCGAGGCCTGGGACCGCCACGAGGTCGTGGCCCACCGCACCAAGCGCAAGGAGTTCCTCAACCAGTACGTCGGCCGCCTCACCCTCGACCACACCGACCTCTGGCTCAACCCGGAGGTAGGCGCCCGCATGGTCACCTACGTCCCGGCGGACGACGAAACGCGGGCACGTCTGGAGCAACTGCACGAATACGCCGTGAAGGGGCACGGGGCGTGACATTGCGCGGCTCCGCCGCGTGGGTGCGACAAGCCGCACAAACCCGCGGCTAGGTACGCTCCGAAACTCCCACGACCTGCCGCACCTCATCCGACTCGAGCCTCTCGGCCGTACGCGACGCGGTCCGCCGCGCCCAGCGTCCGCTGCTCAACAGCCCCAGCACCAGCACCGCGAGCCCGCAGCCGACGAGAACCCACCATCCGGGCCGCGCCGCCGAGACGAACGCACCCCGGTACGACGACGCACCCACGCCGGAAGCGAGCAGCGCCCCGACCACCGCGACCCCCAGCGTCTGCCCCAGTTGCCGGCTCGTGGAGGCGACGGCCGCAGCCACTCCGGCCTGGGCCCGCGGCATGCCCGACACCGCCGTGTTGGTGATCGGCGCGTTCACGAAACCGAAGCCGATGCCGAACAGCACGTACCCGAGGAACAGGGTCACATCGGCCGTCTCGGCCTCGAACGCGGCGAACAGCACCGCGCTCGTGGTCATCGCGACGCCCGCGATCAGCAGCGGCAGCCGCGGACCGCGGGAGCCCACCAGCCGCCCGGACAGCGGGGCGCACAGGAACGTCGGCACGGCCATCGGCAGCATCCACAGTCCGGCGTGCAGGGCGCTCAGACCGCGCACGTCTGCAGGTACAGCGTGGACAGGAACAGGAAGCCGCCCAGCGCCGCGAACGCGCTGATCGCTATCACGGTGGCCCCGCTGAACGGTGCCGAGCCGAAGAAGCGCAGGTCGATGAGGGGCTCGTCGCGCCGCGGCTCGTACCACAGCAGGCCGAGCAGGGCGACGACGGCGAGAGCCGCGAAGGGCAGCACGGAGGCGAGGCCGGCGGCGGGGGCCTCGATGATGGCGTAGGTCAGGGCGCCGAACAGGACGATGACCAGCAGCTGGCCGACGGGGTCGGGGCGGCGGGCCTTCGGGGCGCGGGACTCGGGGACGTAGCGCAGGGTCAGCAGCAGGGCGGCGAGGCCGACCGGCAGGTTGAGCCAGAAGATGGACCGCCAGCCGACCGCCTCGACCAGCACGCCGGCGACCATCGGTCCCGCGGCCATGGAGATGCCGACGACCGCGCCCCACACGCCGATGGCCCGGGCCCGCTCGCGCGGGTCGGTGAAGGTGTTGGTGATGATCGACATCGCGACCGGGTTGAGCATCGACCCGCCGACCGCCTGCACCATGCGGAACGCCACCAGCGCGTCGAGGTTCGGTGCGAGGGAGCACAGCACCGATCCGGCCGTGAAGACCACCAGGCCGGCCATGAAGACCCGCTTGCGGCCGACGCGGTCGGCGGTGGAGCCGGCCAGCATCAGCAGGGAGGCCAGGACCAGGGTGTAGGCGTCGATGGTCCACTGCAGCCCCGAGGTCGACGCGTGCAGATCGCGCTGCATGGCGGGCAGGGCGACATTCAGGGCCGTGACGTCGAGGCTCACGATCAGCAGGCTCATGCAGCAGATCGCGAGCACGAGCATCCTGCGGCGATGACTCAGCTCGGGCATACGGTCAGAATACTCCTCATCGCTAGTGTGCCTAACTAATTACTTTGGGTCGTGGTGGCGGGCGTACGCGACAATGGGGCCATGCCCACGCCCACCACTGACGTGAACTCCACGCTGCAGATCGGTCCGCACCCCGTCGCACCGCCGGTGGTGCTCGCTCCCATGGCGGGTATCACGAACGCCCCCTTCCGCACCCTGTGCAGGGAGTTCAGTGGCGGCAAGGGCCTGTTCGTCAGCGAGATGATCACCACGCGGGCGCTGGTCGAGCGCAACGACAAGACCATGCAGCTGATCCGCTTCGACGAAAGCGAGCGCCCCCGCTCGATCCAGCTGTACGGCGTCGACCCGGCCACCGTCGGCAAGGCCGTCCGCATGATCGTCGAGGAGAACCTCGCCGACCACATCGACCTGAACTTCGGCTGCCCGGTCCCGAAGGTCACCCGCAAGGGCGGCGGATCCGCGCTGCCGTACAAGCGGAACCTGCTGCGGGCCATCCTGCGGGAGGCCGTCAGCGGCGCCGGGGACCTTCCGGTGACGATGAAGATGCGCAAGGGCATCGACGACGACCACCTCACCTACCTCGACGCCGGCCGCATCGCCGTCGAGGAGGGCGTCACCGCCATCGCGCTGCACGGCCGCACGACCGCCCAGCACTACGGCGGCACCGCCGACTGGGACGCCATCGCCCGGCTCAAGGAAGACGTCCCGGAGATCCCCGTCCTCGGCAACGGCGACATCTGGTGCGCCGAGGACGCGCTGCGCATGGTCCGCGAGACCGGCTGCGACGGCGTGGTCGTCGGCCGCGGCTGCCTGGGCCGGCCGTGGCTCTTCGCCGACCTGGTGGCCGCCTTCGAGGGGCGTGCCGAGGACTTCGTACGGCCGACCCTGCGCGAGGTCGCCGACGTCATGGTCCGGCACGCCACGCTGCTCGGCGAGTGGCTCGGCGACGAGTCACGGGGCGTGATCGACTTCCGCAAGCACGTCGCCTGGTACCTCAAGGGCTTCGCCGTCGGCTCCGAGATGCGCAAGCGTCTCGCGATCACCTCGACCCTCGAGGACCTGCGGTCCGGACTGGACGAGCTGGACCTCGACCAGCCCTGGCCGGCCGGCGCTGACGGCCCGCGCGGCCGCACCTCCGGCAACAACCGCGTGGTGCTGCCCGACGGCTGGCTGAAGGACCCCTACGACTGCGCGGGCGTCACGGAGGACGCCGAACTGGACACCTCCGGCGGCTGATCGGCCGGCTCCCCGAGGCCGGCTCCCCGAGGTCGGCTCCCGCAGGTCAGCTCCCCGAGGGGTGGGGCACGGACCCGTACGCCGTCAGGAAGCGGTCGCGGAAGGCGCTCATCTTCCACACCGGCGCGGTGTGCGCGGGCCGCAGCCCGTCGGTCCAGCCCCACCCGGCGATCTTCCGCAGCACCTTCGGGTCCTTGGCGACGATCGACACCGGGACGTCCCGGCTGGCGTGGTTGCCGCTGACCCGGGCGATCGGCTGGTGGTCGCCGAGGAAGACCAGCACGGTGTCGTCGGTGCCGTAGCGCTCCAGCCACTGGGTGAGCGCGGTCACCGAGTACTGGATCGACTTCCCGTACTCCTCGCGGGAGGCCGTGGAGTCGGCGATGACGTCCGCGGACTTCCTGCCCGCCTTCTCGATCGCGTCGTAGACCCTTCCGTCGCCGAGCCGGTCCCAGCCGACCATGTGCGGGATCGGTGCCCAGGGCTGGTGGCTGGAGGTCAGGATGATCTCCGACATCAGCGGCTTGTCGCGCTTACGGCCGTGCTCGCGCTGCTGGAACTGCTGCAGCGCGAACTGGTCGGGCATGGTCGACCAGCTGAACTTCGGGCCGTGGTAGCCCAGTTGGAAGGCGTTGTACACCTTGTCCAGGCCGTAGTACTTCTGCTCCGGCCAAGCCTTCTGCACGCCCGGCATCACCCCGACGGTGTCCCACGCGCCGGTCTTGGCGAACGCCTTCGTCAGGCTCAGGTGGTCGCTGGCCATGACGGTGCGGTAGCGCTGCTGATTGCTGATCCACAGCCCGGACATGAAGGTGGAGTGGCCGAGCCAGCTGCCGCCGCCGTAGGTCGCCGACGTCAGCCAGCCGCTCTTCGCGTGAAAGCCCGCCTTGGCGAGCGCCTGGGTGCTCGCGGTGAGGGTGGTATCCACGCCCGGCGCCATGACCGGGTCCTCGACCGCGCTGCGGCCGTAGCTCTCGATGAACGTGAAGATGACGTCCTTGCCGCGCAGATCCGGCACCAGCTGGGCCGGCGGAGTCTTCCCGAAGGCGTCGGCCCGGGCCTCCTTGCCGAAGGCCGCCTCGTCGCGCACGGTGTCCCGCACCGTACGGGCCTGGGCCTCCGCGACGGTCGCAGCGTGCCGGGTGGCCAGGGGAGCGCCCGCGATCTGCACCCCGAACGCGGCGCACGTGATCCACGCGGTCCCGGCGATCAGCGCCCCCTGGGCCGCGCGGCCCCGGTGCCGGGCGAGGGCGGAACCGAGGCGGACGGCGGACAGCGCGACCAGGACGACCAGCAGTACGACGAGGGCGATCGCACCGACGGTGAGGCCGAGCGCCGCCGTGGAGCCGAGGGAGTCCGCCACATAGGAGCGGGCGTCGTCGAACAGCCCCCAGTCCAGGATCATGTTGAACGGCCGGCCCAGGTATTGCGTGAAGCCGATGTCCAGCATGTCCAGCACTGCCAGCCACCCCACCAGCGCCCCGGCGAGCGCCGCCGCGACGATCCGCGCCCTCCGCGGCAGATACAGCAGGACGACCGCCCCGATGATCGCCTCGGCCGGCAGCCGCACGAACGCGGAGGGCCGCAAGCCCGCCTGCGTGTTCGGCATCTCCAGGGCGACCTGGACGAGAAGAGCGGCGAGCCCGGTGACCGCGAGCGACACCCAGCGGGCGGCGGAAGGGTGCCGGGCGCGCCACCGGGCGAGGCGGGCGCGCGGATGCGGGACGCGCAGGAAGCGGCGGGCGCCACGGGGCCCGGCGGCCGCGGGCGCCGCAGCGCTCTCTTCCCGCTCGCGCGTACTGGTGTCCTGAGACAACCCGGGGTCCTTCCAACGGCAGGCCGACGACATCCTCCCGTACGGCAGCCCCGGGGACCTCGTTCACGAGGGCCGAGCAAACAACCGGCAAACGGTGCTCCCTAGACACCGCCCACAGCTGTGAGAACAGCGAGCGGTGCCGCCGCGGACCGGGCCTCCCGCACACACGCATGCGGATACGGCACCGGCTCCCCGTGCGCCTGCCGCCCGTACCCGGCCCACACCTCCGGCAGCCGGTGCCCGCTGACCACCGCCGCGTCGACCAGCCCCCGCGCGACGACCCGCGCCTCGTCGTGCAACCCGTATCGCGCCAGCCCGAGCGCGATGACCGCGTTGTCGTGCGGCCACACCGAACCGCGGTGGTACGACAGCGGGTGGTACGCCGGCTGCCCCGCCGCCAGCGTGCGCACGCCCCAGCCCGAGAAGAAGTCCGCCTCCAGCAGACGACGGCCGACCTGCTCGCCGTACTCCTTGTCCAGCAGCCCCGACCACAGCAGATGCCCGGCGTCCGAGGCCAGCGCGTCGACCCGGCGGCCCGCTCCGTCCAGGGCCAGCGCCGGGAAGTCCTGCTCCGGCATCCAGAAGTCCCGCTGGAAACGGTCGCGCAGATCGGCGGCGGCCTGTTCCAGCAGCGCCGCGTACGCCTCGTCCCGCCACACCGTGCGCGCCAGCCACGCCGTGCGGCGCAGCGCGTCGTAGGCGTAGCCCTGGGCGCCCGCCGCCATCACCGGGCCGCCGGGCCGGGTGCCGTCGGCGGAGCAGATCGCGCCGGGCGAGTCCTTCCAGTTCTGGTTGGCGAGACCCCCGCGGTCGGCGCGGTAGACCAGGTAGCCGCGGGAGGTGAGGCCGCCGTGGTCCAGCATCCAGGTCACGGCCGCGCGGGCGTGCGGCTGGAGCCGGCGGCCCAGTTCGGTGTCGCCGGTCTGCTCGACGTACGCGCCGAGCAGGACGAGGAAGAGCGGGGTCGCGTCGACCGAGCCGTAGTAGCGGGCGTACGGCACCTGCCCGAAGTGGGCCAGCTCGCCGTGGCGTACCTCGTGCACGATCTTGCCGGGCTGCGCGACCGGCGCCGTCCCTTCCTCGCCGGCCTGGGTCGCGGCGAGCGCGAGGAGCGTGTCGGCGGCCGGCCGGGGCCGGTAGGGGAGGGCGAACAGCGAGGTGAGCAGGGCGTCCCGGCCGAGCAGCGTCAGGTACCAGGGCGCGCCCGCCGCGGGCACCCGCAGCTCCTCACCGTCCGGTCCGCGCGCCGGCACCTGGAGCGCGGCGAGGTCGGCGAGGCCGCGCGCGCAGGCCGCGGCCAGCTCCGGCCAGCCGGTCGGGAAGGCCACGCCTTCGAGGAACCTCTCCTCGTCCGCCCGCAGCCGGTCGGTGACCGACCGCGGGGAGCGCGGCACGCGCAGCGCCCGCTGGTCGCCGTGCGGCCGGGCCATCACCCGCAGGGTCAGTCCGGCCGTGCCGTGCGCCGGCAGGTCCAGCGTCCACACCATCCGCCGCGCGCCCGTGCCGGTCTCCTCGACGGCGTCCGGCGCCGGGTCCGCCGTGACCGTCGTGCACGAGCGCCACTGCCCACGCCGGTAGGTGAACTCCAGGCCGTCGTCGAGCACTTGGCGGGAGCGCACGACGCCGAGCTTGGCGTAGGTGCGGTGGTCGGAGCGCAGCTCGAACTGGTCGGCGAAGTCGGCGTCGACGGTCAGCGCCAGCCGGACCGTGACCGGCACCGGCCGGTTGCCGACCACCCGCAGTTCCTCCACGAACGAGCCGTCCCCGACGGCCTGCTCCCGGAACAGCGTGTACGCGGGCGGCTCGTCGCGGCCGCCGCGCGGCACCAGCACGCATCGCGCGGTGTCCCCGCCCGCGACCGGCGTCAGCGCCTCGGGCACCGCACCGTCGACGGTCAGCTGCCAGCGGCTCAGATGCCGCCCGTCCCGGACGAACAGCCCGTCGGGCACGTGCCCGCCGCGCACCCCGGTGATGTCGCCGCCGTCGCCCACGGCGGCGAACG
The DNA here is from genome assembly GCF_055609245.1 of Streptomyces sp. NPDC036813. Classification (NCBI taxonomy): domain Bacteria; kingdom Bacillati; phylum Actinomycetota; class Actinomycetes; order Kitasatosporales; family Streptomycetaceae; genus Streptomyces; species Streptomyces sp. NPDC036813. Next base: position 88,139 of record NZ_JBVJPV010000009.1, read on the forward strand.
TCCCTCCGTACACGAGCAGATGATGCCGGTCGGTCATCCCCCGTCCCCTCCCCTTGAGTCCCTGTCGCTGCTCTTTCCGAACATCTCGCCGGCCCCCGGGGACACGCCCGCGCCCGTGGACCGCCCTGGCGCGCCGTGCAACAGGTCGAGCGTGAGCGCCGCCGTCCAGCCGAAGTCCCGCGTCCCGCACGGCTCACCGGTGTACGGGTCGACGTACTCGGCGAAACCGGACGCGGCGGCGGTGGCCACCAGTGCCCGCGCGAGCGCGTCGGCCCGCTCCCGCTCGCCGTGGGTTCTCAGTCCGCGCTCGATCAGCCAGCCGGTGTTGAACCAGGCCGGGCCCCGCCAGTAGCGGTGCGGGTCGAAGGACTCGCCGAGCAGGTCGTAGCTGGGCACCAGGCGGGTGGTGGTGCCGAGGCCGAAGTGCGGGCCGGTGAGCGTCGCGACCAGCGCCGCGGCCTGCTCGCGTGGCAGCGCCGGCAGCAGCAGCGGGATCAGCCCGGACACCCCGCGCTCGCCGATCAGCTCGCCGCCGACGACGTCCCGGCAGAAGAACAGGGACCGCGCCGGGTCCCACAGCCGCTCCACGAGCGCCCCGGTCAGCCGCTCGGCGCGCGCCTGGCGGGCCGCACCGGACGCGCCCAGCTCGTGCGCGATCCGTGCAAGGGCGTGCTCGGAGGCGATGAGCAGGGCGTTGAAGGCGGGGTCCTCGACGGCGAAGTCGCCCTTCCCGTCGGCGTATCCGCGGTCCCGGTAGTCGGCGGCGAGGCGCACGTACCGCCCGTAGTCCAGGTCGGTCGGCCGGTCCTCCGCCGCTCCGTGGTCGAGGTCGGCGCGGCAGAAGGAGCGGGCCGGGGCGGGGGTGACGCGGGCGAGCGGCGCATCCCAGCAGGGGCTGTTGTCCATGCCCTGCTCCCAGGGGTGCACCACGGACACGAGCCCGCCGCCGCCCAGGTCCCGTCGGTGCAGCAGATACCGGTGCCAGGCGGCCAGCCTGGGATACAGCCCGGCGAGGAAGCCGCGCGCCCGGGACAGCTCCGGGTCGGCCCGGTGCACCAGCCAGGCGGCCAGCGCGTGCACCGGTGGCTGCACGATGCCCGACGTCTGTACGGTGCGCGGGGCGCCGGCGGCGCGGCCGGCGCCGGTGGAGCGCCAGAAGTCGGGGCTGGGGAAGTAGGCGTCGAAGGGAACGGCGGGGTTGAAGACGATGTGCGGCACACGCCCGTCGCCCCACTGCGCCGCCAGCAGCGTCTCCAGCTCGGTCTGCGCCTGTAACGGTGAGAGGTGCCTGAGCCCGATCGCGATGAACGCGGAGTCCCACGACCACTGGTGCGGATACAGGGTGCGGGAGGGCACGGTGGAGGTGCCGGTCCAGTTGGCGCGCAGTACGGCTGCCGCTCTGCCGCGCAGCTCGGCGGGCGCGGGTGAGGGATCGTGGGCGGTGTCCCGCTCGGTGCGGCGGGTGGTGAGCTGAGCCGTGCGATCCACTCGGGACCCCCGAAAGACGTGCGGCCGAGCGGACCGGCCGGGACCACCTAGGGTTACGTCTATTTAACACGCAGAACCCACTGTGTAATGCAGGATGGGGAAACGCAAGGGGGTGCGGGCATGACGGGACGGGCCACAGAAGCCGGGTGGACCGGGCGGACCGGAGAGGCCGTACGGCCCGGCAGGGCCGGGCGCGGCACGGTGCAGACCGGCGCCGGGGACCTGCTCGAGCTGGTGCGCAGCGGGCGCGCGACGACGCGCGGAGCGCTGCAACAGGCGACCGGGCTGTCCCGCGCGACCGTCGGCCAGCGCCTGGACCGGCTGTTCCGCGCGGGCTGGCTGCGCGAGGGCGCCGGCGGACCCGTCGACTCCCCGCTGGGCGGCCGCCCCTCCATCACCCTCGAGTTCGACGGTGAGCACGCGCTCGTCCTCGCAGCCGACCTGGACACCCGGCACGCCCGGGCGGCGCTGCTGACCCTGACCGGCGAGATCCTCGCCGAACGCACCGGAACCCTGGCGGTCGACGACGGACCCGAGGCCGTCCTCGGCGAGCTGGGCCGCTGGTTCGCCGAGCTGCCGGCCGAGGCCGGACGCCAGGCCGCTCAGGTGTGCGGCATCGGGCTGGCCGTGCCGGGCCCGGTGGACAGCGAGTCGGGCCGGGTGGTGCAGCCGCCGATCATGCCGGGCTGGGACGGTTACGACATAACAGGGCGCCTCGCCCGAGCCTTCACCGACCACACCGGCCTGCCCACGGTCCCGGTCCTGGTCGACAACGACGCGAACCTGATGGCGTACGGCGAACAGCGCACCTCGTACCCCGGCTGCTCGGCGTTCGCCCTGGTCAAGGTGTCCACCGGCATCGGCGCGGGCGTGGTGGTGGACGGATCCGTCTACCGGGGCATCGACGGCGGCGCCGGCGACATCGGGCACATCCGGGTGCCGGACGGCGAGCGGGCGCTGTGCCGCTGCGGTTCCTACGGCTGCCTCGCGGCCGTCGCGAGCGGCGGTGCCGTGGCGCGGCGGCTGGCGGAGGCGGGGGTGCCCGCGGCGTCCGGTTCGGATGTGCGGGAGCTGCTGGCGGCCGGGCATCCGGAGGCGGTGGGTCTGGCGCGGGAGGCGGGACGCCGGGTCGGCGAGGTGCTGGCGACGGTGGTGACGCTGCTCAACCCGGGCGTGCTGATGATCGCGGGTGATCTCGCGGGCACCGCGTTCGTCACCGGCGTACGGGAGCTGCTGTACCAGCGGGCGCTGCCGCGTTCCACCGCTCATCTGGAGGTGGTGACCTCGCGGCTGGGGGAGCGGGCGGCGCTGGTGGGCGCGGGCGCGCTGGTGGTGGAGCACCTGTACGCGCCGGAGCGGGTGGAGGAGCGGTTGCGGGCGCTGGGGGTGTGACGCGGGCGCAGGTCGGGTGACGCGGGGTGGGGGTCCGGTGGCGCGGGGAGGAGCGGTTGCTGGGCGGCGCAGTGGTTGCGGGCTCCCGGCGTGTGACGGCTCGGCGGTTCCGGATACTCGTCCGCATGGTGAAACCTCGCCCCTTGTGGGAGCGTGATTCTCGCCACCCCTGATAAGGGTTGCGCTCAGATGAGCGGATCTTGAGCGATTGCACTTCTGAAAGGGTGGCACTGAGTGCCACCGCTTGATCGTTCATTGGGCGAACTCAGACGTGCTGGAAGCCGCTCATGTGAGCGACGGCCACGGTCTACGGGTGTTGATGCGTTCAAGAAGTGAAAACAAAAAGCCTCGGTTGCTTGCCAAGCCTTGACTTTCGATCCGCTGGCGGACGACTGGTTACAGGCGCATGACGTGCAAGTGGACGTACCCAGGTGCCTTCGATCTGGGTATGTTCCTCGACGTCAGGGCAGCCACCGCGTCCTCGAGGAGTCGAGACCCGTGTCGGAAAACAAAGATCAGCAGCGACCCGCGTCGGGCAACAGCGTTGAGGGCGTGAAGTTCGTCTACGACTTCACCGAGGGCAACAAGGACCTCAAGGACCTCCTCGGCGGCAAGGGCGCGAACCTCGCCGAGATGACGAACCTGGGCCTTCCGGTCCCGCCCGGCTTCACCATCACCACGGAGGCCTGCAGGGTCTACCTGGACAGCGGTGAGGAGCCGGCGGCACTGCGTGACGAGGTGAGCGCACACCTCGACGCGCTGGAGAGCCGGATGGGCAAGAAGCTCGGCCAGGCCGACAACCCGCTCCTGGTATCCGTACGCTCCGGCGCGAAGTTCTCCATGCCGGGCATGATGGACACCGTCCTCAACATCGGCCTCTCGGACAAGTCCGTGAAGGGCCTCGCCGACCAGGCCGGCGACGAGCGCTTCGCGTGGGACTCCTACCGGCGCCTCATCCAGATGTTCGGCAAGACCGTCCTCGGCGTCGACGGCGAGCTCTTCGAGGACGCGCTGGAGAAGGCCAAGGAGGCCAAGAAGGTCGCGGTCGACACCGAGCTGGAGGCCGCCGATCTGAAGAAGCTGGTCACCACCTTCAAGAAGATCGTGAAGAAGGAGACCGGCCGGGACTTCCCGCAGGACCCGCGCGAGCAGATGGACCTCGCCATCCGCGCCGTCTTCGACTCCTGGAACGGCGACCGCGCCAAGCTCTACCGCCGCCAGGAGCGCATCCCCGGCGACCTGGGCACCGCGGTCAACGTCTGCTCGATGGTCTTCGGCAACCTCGGCCCCGACTCCGGCACCGGCGTCGCCTTCACCCGCGACCCCGCCTCCGGCCACCAGGGTGTCTACGGCGACTACCTGCAGAACGCGCAGGGCGAGGACGTCGTCGCGGGCATCCGCAACACGGTGCCGCTCGCGGACCTGGAGAAGCTCGACAAGAAGTCGTACGACGAGCTGATGCAGATCATGGAGACCCTGGAGAACCACTACAAGGATCTCTGTGACATCGAGTTCACCATCGAGCGCGGCAAGCTGTGGATGCTGCAGACCCGCGTCGGCAAGCGCACAGCGGCCGCGGCCTTCCGCATCGCCACGCAGCTCGTCGACCAGGGCCTGATCGACGAGGCGGAGGCCCTCCAGCGCGTCAACGGCGCCCAGCTCGCCCAGCTGATGTTCCCGCGCTTCGACGAGAAGGCCAAGGTCCAGCAGGTCGGCCGCGGCATCGCCGCCTCCCCGGGCGCGGCGGTCGGCAAGGCCGTCTTCGACTCCTACACCGCGGTGAAGTGGTCCCGCTCGGGTGAGAAGGTCATCCTGGTCCGCCGCGAGACCAACCCCGACGACCTCGACGGCATGATCGCCGCCGAGGGCATCCTGACCTCGCGCGGCGGCAAGACCTCCCACGCGGCCGTCGTCGCGCGCGGCATGGGCAAGACCTGTGTCTGCGGCGCGGAGGAGCTGGAGGTCGACACCAAGCGCCGCCGGATGACGGTGCCGGGCGGCCAGGTCGTCGAGGAAGGCGACGTCATCTCCATCGACGGCTCCAGCGGCAAGGTGTACCTGGGCGAGGTCCCGGTCGTCCCGTCGCCCGTGGTCGAGTACTTCGAGGGCCGCATGCACGCCGGCGCCGACGACGCCGACGAGCTGGTCGAGGCCGTCCACCGCATCATGGCGTTCGCCGACCGCAAGCGCCGCCTGCGGGTGCGCGCGAACGCGGACAACGCGGAAGACGCGCTGCGCGCCCGCCGCTTCGGCGCCCAGGGCATCGGCCTGTGCCGCACGGAGCACATGTTCCTCGGCGACCGCCGCGAGCTGGTCGAGCGCCTGATCCTGGCGGACACGGAGGAAGAGCGCGAGGCGTCCCTCAAGGCCCTCCTGCCTCTCCAGAAGAAGGACTTCGTCGAACTCTTCGAGGCGATGGACGGCCTCCCGGTGACCGTCCGCCTGCTGGACCCGCCGCTGCACGAGTTCCTGCCCGACATCACGGAGCTGTCGGTCCGCGTGGCCCTGGCGGAGTCCCGCCAGGAGCCGCACGAGAACGACCTGCGCCTGCTCCAGGCCGTGCACCGCCTGCACGAGCAGAACCCGATGCTGGGCCTGCGCGGCGTGCGCCTCGGCCTGGTCATCCCGGGCCTGTTCACGATGCAGGTCCGCGCGATCGCCGAGGCGGCGGCGGAGCGCAAGAACGCCAAGGGCGACCCGCGCGCCGAGATCATGATCCCGCTGGTGGGCACGGTCCAGGAGCTGGAGATCGTCCGCGAGGAGGCCGACCGGGTCATCGCGGAGGTCCAGGCTGCGACGGGCACGGACCTGAACCTGGCGATCGGCACGATGATCGAGCTGCCGCGCGCCGCGCTCACGGCGGGCCAGATCGCGGAAGCCGCCGAGTTCTTCTCCTTCGGCACGAACGACCTGACCCAGACGGTGTGGGGCTTCAGCCGCGACGACGTGGAGGCGAGCTTCTTCACGGCGTACCTGGAGAAGGGCATCTTCGGAGTCTCGCCCTTCGAAACGATCGACAAGGACGGCGTCGGCTCCCTGGTGAAGCTGGCGGCCGAAGCGGGCCGTCGGACCCGCCCCGACCTGAAGCTCGGCGTCTGCGGCGAGCACGGTGGTGACCCGGAGTCGGTCCACTTCTTCCACGAGGTCGGCCTGGACTACGTCTCCTGCTCCCCGTTCCGTATCCCGGTGGCCCGCCTGGAGGCCGGCCGCGCGGCGACCCAGTCGGAGGGCAGCGACCACCGCTGACCCCTCCGGGGCGCGTGGACCATGCGGGGCCCACGCGCCCCGGCCTGCAAGGCCGGCCGAGGCCCGGACCCCGGCCCACGAAGGCCGGGCACGCCCGGGCCCCGGCCCAAGAAGGCCGGGCAAGCCCCGGAGCCGTCGCTTGTCACCCGACCCTCACCGATCGGCGACGGCTCCGGACCACGGAGAAAGGGCGGCACCCTTGTGCGGGGGTGCCGCCCTTTCGGCGTACCGCTGGTCAGCCCACCGGGGGGCGGCATGCCACCGACGGGTGGGGAGCCGCCGTACCGTCACGGTGGGCGGTGAGCTGCTGGCGCCCCGACCGGCGGGGAGTCGCGGCACAGTCCCGGGCGGCCACCACGTCAACCCTGGCGGCCCTGCGCGGGCACTCACCGAGGGGGCCGGTTGCAGTGCAGGACACGTTCGTCTCATTCCTGCACTCCCGGAGGCAGGCGGGAGGTTGCGGCACGGGCGCTCGCCGCAGTCCTCGGCGGCCCGAGTCGTCGGCGCGATCGGGCCCATGGAAATCCACTGCGATGCGATCGGGTGCCGCCGGCTCATACCGCAGTGCTCCGCCATCCTTCGAAGGCCCGCGGCAGGGGACTTGGCCGTCCGCTCTGGTGGACAGTCACGCACTGGGGCCGGTCCCACGGCGCTGACCAACTCCTGCCGGCGGAGATCGGCGGCGCGTCGGACCACCGGTGCTGCGGGCAAGGCCTGCTTTCTCTCGGCTTGTTGCGGACTCGGATGGCGACAGTCCCCGGGCGACCCGAGCAGGGGCATACGCCCTGGTGGCGCCCGCTTCGGTGCCTCGGCTTCGTCGTTGACGCTACGGCCTGGATCACCTGATGTGGTGGTCGTCCGATGAGTGAAGGATTCAGCACGTTACCAGTCCATTACCTTCTGTAGTCACCGGAGTGGATGCCCCTCCGGGCTTCAGAGAGGCGAGGGATGAAGAAGGTATTTGTGGGCGTGCTCGCGGCCGGCATGTTCCTCACGGGTGCTGGGGTCGCCGTAGCGGCTTCGTGGCAGGGACTACCGAGCATGACGTCGTCGGGCGTGCAGTTCGAGAGGGGGCACTACCGACTCAACGAGCCCCTTCACAACAACGGTTCGTTCGAGTGGTCGGGTTACCTGGTCGACAAGCTGGCGAACGACGGACACAACGTCTACATGCAGGTCCGCGTGTCAGGCCATGACTGGGTGCGCTATTACGGCAAGCAGCGCAGGACTGTCTATATGCACCACTCCGACTTCGACGGCGCCGAACTCTACACGGGTGACGCTCGCATCAGGGCGTGCCGTGATCGGGGGAGTCTGCACCCCGACAACTGCTCCGACGAATTCCGTCGCAAGCGGAACCTGGGCTAATACCAGATCGACCTCAAGGCCCGGGTGCTGTCACTCGGGCCTCCAGGCTCTAGGGGACAACATCACTACACAAGAAGTCCTGTCAGCGAAGGACGTCGATCTCTACTACGGGGAAATGCAGGCGGTCACCGACGCTGAACTGACCGTCTCCCGTGGCGAAGTCGCTGCGATCACTGGGCAGAGTGGCTCGGGTAAGTCGTCGCTGCTCTATTGCCTGGCGGGCGTCTTGCCCGTTGCACGGGGCACAGTGCGGTTCGAAGGGCGTGCACTCACTGAGCTGGAGGATGAAGAACTCAGCGCTCTGCGGCGGGAGCGGTTCGGGTTCGTCTTTCAGTACGGCGAACTTCTGCCGGAGTTGACGGTCGAGGAGAACGCCGCCCTTCCGTTGCGCCTGGCCGGCCAACGGAAGCACCAGGCACTGGCTGCCGCCAGGGACGTGCTGGGGCGACTGGGCCTCGATGAACTCCGGCAGCGCAGACCGTCACAGATTTCCGGTGGGCAGAGCCAGCGCGTCGCCGTTGCTCGCGCGTTGGTGCATCAGCCTGCTGTGGTCTTCGCCGACGAGCCGACGGGCTCTCTCGACAGCGCGAACGCCAAGGCGGTCCTGGAAGAGTTCCTGGCACTTGCGCGGTCGCAGGGCACGGCCGTCGTTCTGGTCACCCACGACGCCGAGGTGGCCGCGCGCGCCGATACCCGTTACACCATGCGCGACGGCGCTCTCGTCGCAGATTCTCGGGAGCAGTGTTGAAGGAATTTCTCCTGGGTCTTCGCCTGCTCCTGGGGAGCGGCGGGCGTAATCGTGTGCGGTTCTTCCTCATGGTATTCGGCGGCGCGGTCGGTGTGTGCTGCCTGGCCATGGTGCTTGCCATCCCGGGCATCCTCGCGACGCAGGACGCACGACAGGCGGCCCGGGAGCCGGATTGCAAGTCGGTGGTGCCGGGAATGTGCAGCTCCGGCGACATGGCTGCACTCGAGCTCACGCGGCGGGACGCCTACGGGTCGCGGCCGATGACGCGGGTCTTCCTCGCACGCGGAAGCCTGCCGACCGAGCCGCCTCCTGGATTGACCCACTTCCCCCTGCCCGGAGAGGTGTTCGTCTCTCCCCGACTGCACGATGCTCTTGAGCGGGAGCCAGGTCTTTCACAACTCCTCCCGGGCAGGGAGCACGGGCAGGTCGGACCACGAGGGCTGTCCAATCCCGACGAGCTTTTCGCGTACATCGGTGTTGCTCGGGGAGTCCTCAAGGATGGGAGCCGTATCTCTCATTTCGGTAAGTCGTACGCGCCGTATCCCACAGTCGAGCCCTCCGCGCTCGACATCGTGCGCTTCACCCTTGCAGGAGTGGTGCTTCTACCGCTTGCTGTCTTCCTGGGGGTCTGTGCCCGGCTCTCCGCGGCGGCAAGGGCTCGACGGTTGGCGGCTCTCCGACTCTTGGGGCTTAGCAGGAAGGGCGTGCAGCGTGTCAACGCGGCTGAAACCGTGGTAGCCGCTCTGTGTGGGGCGCTTCTCGGATTGGGCGCCTATTGGGTTGTCAACCAGTTCGTGGCAAGAGTCGGGTTGCCAGGTTTCAAGTGGTATCCGTCCGATGGCAGGCTGTCGGTGGGCACAGTGCTGGTGTGTCTCATGGGCTGTCCTGCCCTGGCGTGGTTCGTGGGCCGCTTCGGAGGCCGACGCGCGGCAACGAATCCACTGGAGGTGCGGCGCAGTGCCGTGACCAAACCTCCGACGAAGTGGGGCCTTCTGCCGCTCGTTCCGGGGCTGGGGATCGTGGCAGGGTACTGCGTGGCCGGCGCGACCGGCCATGCGCCCAGTGACACCAAGATTTCTTCCGTCCTGATGCCGATGGCCGTTGCTCTGGTCGGTCTCGGGCTGGTGCTGGCGTTGCCTCTTCTGTCCCAGGTCCTCTCGCGAGCGATCGCCCGCTCGACTCACTCGGTCTCCCTGGGGCTCGCCATGCGGCGCAACGAGGTGGAACCCGGAGGTGCTCTCCGGGTGGCAACTGGCTTGGTCCTCTTGGTCTTCGCCGCCTCGCTTGTGCAGGGAGTACTCATCGAGCTGAACCAGGTGACGAAGTTCGACGCACCGGTGCTGTCGTATGACATTGCGCTCAACGGAGTCTCACAGGAGCACGAGAAGGCCTTCAAGAAGGTGCCGGGCGTTCGCGGATACGCAGTGAGCGCATACACCCAGTCCTACAGTCCGGGCGGGGAACCGATGCGGTCCCTGCACGTGGTTGTCGCCACGTGTCGCCATGCACGCATCATGGCTGAGAAGTTCGGGCACTGCATTGAGGGACGTTCGGCACGGCTCGTGAATCCTGGTCAGCATTCCGATCAGGACACCAAGCCAGGGACCATCTTTCCCTTCCAGCTGAAAAACGAGAGGGGACAACAGCGGGTGTTCGAGGTGAAAGTACCCCAGGATCAGGTCCGCTTCGCGGACAGCACTGGTCTTTCCTCCCTCGACAGCGGGGACGTCCTTCTGCCTCCCTCATCTCTGCCGGACGGTTTCCGGCTGGAGGACGCCTTTCTCACCCTCGTCAGCAACTCGGACGCGGATACCGTTCGCTCGGTCCTGGACGGCATCGGAGGCATCGATCCGACCACCGAGGTCACGCCTGCCGGCATCAACGTGGACGCCCTCCGCCAGGTCGACGTCGTCAAGACGCTCCTCGCCGTAGGCATGGTCCTGGGGCTCGTCATCGGTGTGGCCGCCTACCTTGTCGCGTCCGCCGATCGGGCCGTCGAGCGGCGTTCGCAGGTCACCGCCTTGGCTTTGCTCGGGGCGAGGCCCTGGACCCTGCGGGGTGTGCAGGTCGCTCAGGTCGTCGTGCCGTTGGCTGTCGGGCTCGTGTTCGCCGTCGTCGCCGGGAAGGCCGCCGAGTCGAGCTATCTCGTCACCGGGGGTGGGGACATCTTCTGGGACGGGGACGGGGTGCCCTTGCTGATCGGGTGTGCCCTCGGGGCCCTGGTGGTGGCCGCGCTCGGGTCCTTGCCCCTCATCGGGCGCAGGATCGACCCCGAGTTGATCCGGCGGGACTGAGACCCGGGTACCCGGGTCACTCGCACGCGACCCCGTCGCCGTCCCGGTCGAGGCGGGAGGAGTAGCCGGGGTCGCCCGTGTGCAACGGGGCCGCGCCGGCCGCTCGGGCCTCGCTGCAGTTGGCGTAGTACGCGCTCCCGCCACCCGAGTCGGACCCCGAGCCGCCGTCCGCGTACGTGTCGTCCGCCGGCTCCGCCGTGACCGTCTTCGTCGTCGTCACCTTCGTCGTCACCGTCACCGTCGGCGCGGGCTTCGCGGCAGCCGTCGCCGTCGCTGTGGCGGTCACCGTGGCCGTGGCGGTCACCGTCGCCGTGGGAACGGGGCTCGCCGCCGCCGGCTTCGCGTCCGACGCCGTACCGCCCTTGTCATCGCTCGCGCCGATGCCGACGCCGAGGAACAGGGTCAGCAGCAGGGCAGGGACGGCGTAGCGCTTGCGCGCCCAACGGGGGCGGGTCGCGGACGGCGTGGCGTACGGGTTCGTCATGCGGTTGCTCCCCGATGTGACGGTTGATCGTTTGACGAACCTAACGCCGCACTGCCGCTTGTGAAGGCGTTGTGGCCCTTTTGTGATGAGGGTGGGCTCGGGGGAGAGGGGGGAGGGGGCGCCCGGCGCCGCGCACCGCCCCCGACCAGCCCCCGCTCCCTCACACCGCCCCCGACCAGCCCTCGCCCTCCCTCACACCGCCCCCGACCAGCCCTCGTCCTCCCTCACACCGCCCCCGAAAAGCGCCCGCCCTCCCTCACACCCACCCCCCACCCCCGCTGAGGGCAGCGTTCCTCCCGGGAAACAGAGGTGAACCCGACGGGAAACACCCGCCCCGCACGCTCGATGGCATGACCTCGAAAACGCGTGTGGTGGTGATCGGCGCCGGGCTCGCGGGCGTACGTCTCGCCCGGCGGCTCGGTGAGCTGGGCGTGGCCGCCACGCTGGTCGGCGAGGAGGAGCACCGGCCCTACAACCGGGTGCTGCTCGCCGAGGTGCTGGCCGGGCGCTACAGCGCCGATGTGATCGCCCTCCCGGCGCCCGCCGGCCTCGTCCGCGCCCGCGTCACCGGCATCGACCGCGCCGAGCGCACCGTGCGCTGCGCCGACGGCACCGCGATCGCCTACGACACGCTGGTGCTGGCCACCGGCTCCAACTCGGTGCTGCCCCCGCTTCGGGGGCTGTTCACGCCCGATCGCGAACTGCCGCACGGCGTACACGCATTCCGCACCCTTGACGACTGCCTCGGGCTGTCGAAGGCCGTACGGCCCGGCGTGAAGGCCGTGGTCATCGGGGGCGGGCTGCTCGGCGTGTCCGCCGCCCGCGCGCTCGCCGTCCGGGGTGCTCAGGTCGTCCTCGCCCAGCAGGCCGAACGGCTCATGGAGCGCCAGCTCGACCCGAACGCGTCCGCGCTGGTCCAGCGGCACCTGACCGGCCTCGGCGTCGAGGTGCACACCGAGTGCCGGGTGCGCGACGTGCGCTGCGTCGGCGGCGCGGTGCGCTCCGTGGAGATGGCCGACGGGTTCGCCCTCGACGCCGAACTCGTCGTCCTCGCCTGCGGCGTGCACCCGCGCGTCGGGCTCGCCAAGGACGCCGGGCTCGCCGTCCACAAGGGCATTCTCGTCGACGACCGGCTCCGGACGTCCGATCCCCACATCCACGCCCTCGGGGACTGCGCGCAGCACGACGGCAACGTCTACGGTCTTGCCGCGCCCGCACTCGAACAGGCCGACGTACTCGCGGAGTTGATCGCCGGAAACGGCAGCGCCCGCTACACCGGCACCCGTTCCCTCACCCGTCTCACCCTCGCCGGTCTCGACCTCGCCGCGTTCGGCGAGACCGTCGCACTGCCCGGCGACGACGTCGTGCAGCTCGCCGACGCCACCCGCGGCACCTATCGCAAGGTCGTCGTCCGCGACGACCGCCTGGTCGGCGGGGTCCTCGTCGGCGAACTCGGCACCGTCGGCGCGCTCGCCCGCGCCTGGGAGGGAGCAGAGCCGCTCCCGACGAACGGCGGCCCCCTGCTCCACCTGCTCACCCATGACGGAGGCTCCTGATGTCCACGGACACGACCCCGGCCACCCCCACGGTCGCCGCCCAGGCCACCCCCACGGTCGCCCCCACGGACGTTCCCACCATCGTGCTCGTCGGCCACGGCATGGTCGGTCAGCGCTTCCTCGAAGCGCTCGCCGAGCGCGGGCTGACCGCCACGCACCGCGTGGTCGTGCTGTGCGAGGAGCCGCGTCCCGCCTACGACCGCGTCGCCCTCACCTCGTACTTCTCCGGCCGCACGCCGGACGACCTCTCCGTCACCGACATGGAGTTCATCGCCACGCACGGCATCGAGCTGTACGTCGGCGATCCCGCCGTCACCGTCGACCGCGAGGCGAAGAAGGTCACGTCCAGGTCGGGGCAGGTCTTCGCCTACGACACCCTCGTCCTCGCCACCGGCTCCTACCCCTTCGTCCCGCCCGTCCCCGGCAAGGACGCCACCGGCTGTTTCGTCTACCGCACCATCGAGGACCTGCTCGCCATCGAGGAGTACGCCGGCAAGAACGCGTCCACGGGCGCCGTCGTCGGCGGCGGGCTGCTCGGTCTGGAGGCCGCCGGTGCGCTCAAGGGGCTCGGCGTCGACACGCACATCGTGGAGTTCGCGCCGCGGCTGATGCCCGTGCAGGTCGACGAGGGCGGCGGCGCGGCCCTGCTGCGCACCATCGCGGACATGGGACTGTCGGTGCACACCGGCGTGGGCACGCAGGAGATCCTCGCCGGTGACGACGGCGCGGTCACCGGCATGAAGCTGTCCGACGGGTCCGAGATCGCCACCGACATGGTGATCTTCTCCGCCGGTGTCCGGCCCCGCGACCAGCTCGCCCGCGACTGCGGCCTGGCCGTCGGGGAGCGCGGCGGGATCACCGTCGACGCCCAGTGCCGTACCGTCACCGACCCGGACGTCTTCGCGATCGGCGAGTGCGCGCAGGCGGTCGACGGGCGGGTGTACGGGCTGGTCGCGCCGGGGTACGAGCAGGCCGAGACCGCGGCGGCGACCATCGCCCGCGACGAGGCCGCCTTCACCGGTGCCGACCTGTCCACCAAGCTCAAGCTGCTCGGCGTCGACGTGGCGTCCTTCGGTGACGCGCACGGCACCGCCGAGGACTGCCTGGACGTCGTCTACTCCGACTCCCGCGCCGGCCTGTACAAGAAGCTGGTCATCGGCCGTGACGGCACCCTGCTGGGCGGCATCCTGGTCGGCGACGCGGACGCCTACGGCACCCTGCGGGCCCTGACCGGTTCCGTCCCGCCCATCGCGCCGGAGTCACTGGTACTGCCCGCCGGCGTCGACTCGGGCGCCCAGCTCGGGCCCTCCGCGCTGCCCGACGACGCCATCATCTGCTCCTGCCACAACGTCACCAAGGGCGCCATCCGCGGCGCGGTCACCGACCACAAGTGCACCACCGTGCCCGAGGTGAAGAAGTGCACCAAGGCCGGCACCGGCTGCGGCAGTTGCGTCAAGGTGCTCGGGCAGCTGGTCACCGCCGAGCTGGAGGCGTCCGGGGTCGAGGTCGACAAGGGCCTGTGCGGCTGCTTCTCGCAGACCCGCGAGGAGCTGTACGAGATCGTCCGCGCCCTGCGCATCCCCTCGTACCAGGAACTCCTCGACCGGTACGGCCGTGACGGCGCCCGGGGTGGTGACGGCTGCGAGGTCTGCAAGCCCGCCGTCGGCTCGATCATCGCCTCCCTCGCCCCGGCGATCGGCGCGAGCGGCTACGTCCTCGACGGCGAACAGGCCGCGCTGCAGGACAGCAACGACCACTTCCTCGCCAACCTCCAGAAGAACGGCTCCTACTCCGTCGTACCCCGCATCCCCGGCGGCGAGATCACCCCGGAGAAGCTCATCGTGATCGGGGAGATCGCCCGCGACTTCGGGCTCTACACGAAGATCACCGGTGGTCAGCGGATCGACATGTTCGGTGCCCGCGTCGAGCAACTCCCGCTGATCTGGGCTCGCTTGGTGGACGCCGGTTTCGAGTCGGGGCACGCCTACGGCAAGGCGCTGCGCACGGTGAAGTCCTGCGTGGGCTCCACCTGGTGCCGCTACGGCGTGCAGGACTCCGTCCGCATGGCGATCGACCTGGAGCTGCGCTACCGGGGCCTGCGCTCCCCGCACAAGCTCAAGTCGGCGGTCTCCGGATGCCAGCGCGAGTGCGCCGAGGCCCAGTCGAAGGACTTCGGGGTCATCGCCACCGCCAACGGCTGGAACCTGTACGTCGGCGGCAACGGCGGCGCGACCCCGCGCCACGCCGACCTCCTCGCGCAGGACCTGTCCGACGCCGAACTGGTGCGCCTGATCGACCGGTTCCTGATGTTCTACATCCGCACCGCCGACCGCCTGGAGCGCACCAGCACCTGGCTGGAGCGGATCCCGGGCGGCCTCGACCACGTACGGGACGTGGTCGTGCACGACTCGCTCGGCATCTGCGACGATCTGGAGGCGCTGATGCGGGCGCACGTCGCGCACTACCGCGACGAGTGGGCCGAGACCGTCAACGACCCCGAGAAGCTCGCCCGGTTCGTGTCCTTCGTGAACGCCCCGGACACCCCCGACCCGGTGGTCGCCTTCGTCCCCGAACGCGACCAGATCAAGCCCGACCTGCCGCTGCTGACCCTCGGCATGCGGCCCACCGCAGACCCGGCAGACGTCCTGGAAGGAAGCGCCCAGCGATGACCCTGGCACTCGAGACCACCGACCTGAAGGTCCAGCTCCAGCTCGCCGACGACTGGTTCACGGTGTGCGACCTGAGCGTCCTGATCCCGGGCCGCGGGGTGGCCGCGCTGCTGCCCGACGGCCGGCAGGTGGCCGTCTTCCAGGACCGCTCCGGCACGCTGTACGCCGTGGACAACCGCGACCCCTTCACCGGCGCGGCGGTCCTCTCCCGCGGCCTGACCGGCACCCACCAGGGCCGCCCCTTCGTCGCCTCCCCGCTGCTCAAGCAGCGCTTCGACCTGGCGACGGGGGAGTGCCTGGACGACGAGACGGTCCGCGTGACGGCGTACGAGGTCCGCGCCCGCTGACCGGCCTTCCGGGCCCGGGGTGGGGTAAACCGAACCCCCGGCTTCCGTGGCAGCACCCTCGTTCGCGACGCCTCCGGGCGGGAGGCTGGACGCACCGCATCCAGCAGCCCCTCCGGAGGCATCCGTCATGGCTCTCGCGCACCGCTCCCACTCCGCCGACTCCGCCGCCGCGCACGTGTGGCGCATCGTCCGCGAACCCTTCACGGCCGCGTCCTGGCGGCGTACCGCCTACGCGGTGCTCGCGCTGCCCGCAGGCCTGGTCTGTGTGCCGCTCGCCCTGCTGGGCGCGCCCACCGCACGCTGGCAGCGGACCCTGCACCGCCGCCTGCTCGGCGCCGACCTGCCCGTCGGCTCCCGCGCCGGCCTCGTCCACGCCCTGCTGTCCACCCCGCTCAACCTGCTCGCCGCCGCCGTCACGTTCTACGGCTGGTCCCTCGTGCCGATGAACCTGCTCTGGCCGCTGCGCGCCGGTGACGACTACGCGAGCGCCTGGGGCGGGCCCACCTTCGCCGGGGCCTGGGCCTTCCACGCGGTCCTCGGCGGGATCGGCTTCCTGCTGCTGACGCCGTGGCTCGTGCGCGGGCTGACCGCGGTGCAGCGCCGTCTGGCCGCCGCGCTGCTCGGCTAGATTGGGCTGCCGTGATCCCCGTGCGCGCCCTGGGCGCCGCCACCTTCGGGCGCCGTGCCCTCGCCGCGCTGCTCTACGCGCTCCTGGCCCTCCCGCTCGCCCTCGCCGGGTTCCTGCTCACGCTCGTCGGGCTGGTGCTGGGCGGGCTGCTGGCGGTGACCACGCTCGGGCTGTGGGTCATGGCCGGCACGGTCCGGGGCGCGCTGGCGCTGGGCGCACTCCAGCGGGCGCTGGCCCGCGGCCTGCTCGGGCTGGAGATCGAGCCGCCGGAGCCGGTGGCGGCGGGCGGGCCGCTGCGGTGGCGGCGGGCGCTGCTGGGCGAGCGGCCGGGATGGCGGGCCGTGGGGTGCGCGCTGTTGACCCCGTTCACAGCCGTCCTCGGGATCGTCGCCGTCGTCATCGGATACGTCTACGGCGTCCTGCTCACACTCCATCCGCTGCTCGCGCGCGTCAACTACATCACCGTGCACGAGCCGGACGGCTCGACGCGGCACGTGTCACTGGAGTTCTTCGGCCACCAGGTCGACACCTGGCCGCGCTGGCTGCTCCCGGTCGCCCTCGGACTGCTCCTCCTCGTCGCCGCACCCCACCTGGTACGGCACGCCCTCGCGCCCCACCGCGCCCTGCTGGCCGCGCTGCTCGGACCGGACGCCGCCGCGCGCCGCATCCGCACTCTGGAGGAGACGCGCGCGCACGCCGTCGAGGACGCGGCCGCCACCCTGCGCCGTATCGAACGCGATCTGCACGACGGCACGCAGGCCCGCCTGGTCGGGGTCGCCATGCACCTCACCCTGATCCGTGAACTGGTCACGGCGGGCGCCGACCGCGACCGCGTCCTGAGCGCCGTCGGCACCGCCCAGTCCCACGCCACCCAGGCCATCTCCGACCTGCGCCACCTGGTGCGGGGCATCCACCCGCCCGTCCTCGACCAGGGCCTGGGCAAGGCGCTGGCCACGCTCACCGCCGGCAGCCCCCTGCCGGTCCGGCTCGCCACCCGCCTCACCACCCGGCCCGGCCCCGCGGTCGAGTCCATCGCCTACTTCTGCGCCGCCGAACTCCTCGCCAACGCGGCCAAACACAGCGGCGCCGGGACCGTCGAGGTGAGCGTCGGCACCGACGGGGGGCGGCTGCGGCTGACGGTCGCCGACGACGGGCGCGGCGGCGCGGTGATCGGCGCCGGCTCCGGACTCACCGGCCTGCTGGCCCGGGTCCGCACCGTCGACGGCACGCTCACCTGCGACAGTCCGCCCGGCGGCCCTACGGTGGTCACCGTCGAACTGCCCCTGTGACGGAGGTCGGATGCGCGTCGTCATCGCCGAGGACTCGGCCATCCTGCGCGACGGACTGGTCCAGCTGCTCCAGTTGCGCGGCGTCGAGGTGGCCGCCGCGGTCGCCGACGCGGACGCCCTGCTCACGGCCGTCGCCGGGCACACCCCGGACGTCGCCGTCGTCGACATCCGGCTGCCGCCCACCCAGACCGACGAGGGGGTGCGGGCCGCCGTACGGCTGCGCGAGGAGCATCCCGGCACCGGGGTGCTGCTGTTCTCGCAGTACGTCGAGACGGCGCACGCGGCGCGGCTGCTGGGCAACCCGTCCGGCGTCGGCTACCTGCTGAAGGAACGGGTCGTCGACATCGGTGAGTTCATCGGCGCGCTGGAGCGGGTCGCGGCCGGCGGTACGGCGCTCGACCCCGAGGTGGTGGCGCAGCTGTTCGGCGCGAGCCGCCGCCGCAGCGCGCTGGACGCGCTCACCCCGCGCGAGCGGGAGGTGCTGGCGCTGATGGCCGAGGGCCGCACCAACCACGGCATCGCCACGGCCTTCACCGTCTCCGAGCGGGCGGTGGAGAAGCATGTCGCGAACATCTTCACCAAGCTCGACCTGCCGCCGTCGGAGGCGGGCCACCGCCGGGTGCTGGCCGTGCTGCGCTATCTCGAGGACGCCGCCTGACCCGGCCCCCACCGGGGAACCTCAGAAGCCCCTCAGATACATGGACGGCGCACCTTTCCCGTCCCTAGGGTCGCGGGCATGCCCGACATCCCGTTGACCATGGTCGCCGTCCTCTGCCTCGCCGCGCTCGCGGCCGGCTGGATCGACGCCGTGGTCGGCGGCGGAGGGCTGTTGCTGCTGCCGGTGATGCTGCTCGGCCTGCCGGCCGGCACGCCCGCCGCGCACGCTCTCGGCACCAACAAGGCGGTCGCCATCGTCGGCACGACCGGCGCGGCGGTGACCTACGCCCGCCGGGCGCCGGTGGACGTGCGCACCGCCGTGCGCATCGGGGTCGCGGCCCTCCTCGGCTCCTCCGGCGGGGCGCTGCTCGCCGCCGGGATGAGCACCGAAGTCCTCAAGCCGGTGATCATGGTGGTGCTCCTCGGGGTCGCCGCGTTCGTCATCGCCCGCCCCGCCTTCGGCACCGCGCCCGCCGCCACACCGGTGACCCGCCGCCGTGTCCTCGCCGCGATCGGCCTCGCCGGCCTCGGCATCGGCTTCTACGACGGGCTGATCGGCCCCGGCACCGGCACCTTCCTCGTCCTCGCCCTGACCGCGATGCTGCGCCTGGACCTGGTGACCGCGTCCGCCACCGCCAAGATCGTCAACTGCTGCACCAACGCCGGCGCCCTCGCCATGTTCGCCTGGCAGGGCGCCGTCCTGTGGCAACTGGCCGCAGTGATGGCCGTGTTCAACCTGACCGGCGGCATGCTGGGCGCGCGCACCGCGCTGAAGAAGGGCAGCGGCTTCGTACGGATCGTGCTGCTGACGGTGGTCCTCGCCCTGGTCGCCAACCTGGCCTACGAGCAGTGGGCCTAGGCGGCGGCCGTACGCGTCGGTGTCAGCGGCGGCTGCCGGTCAGGTGGGCGAAGACGACCACGTTGCCCTGGTAGCCGGTCGCGCGGGAGTAGCCGCCGCCGCAGGTGATCACGCGCAGCTCGGGGCGGCGGGCGGCGCCGTAGACCTTCTCGTCGGGGAAGTTCTCGGCCCGGTAGACCTCGACGGCGTCCACGGTGAACACGGCGGTGCTGCCGTCGCGCCGGTCCAGCTCGATGGCGGCGCCCTTCTTCAGCGCGCCGAGGTCGTAGAAGACGGCGGGGCCGTCGGCGTTGTCGACGTGTCCGGCGACGATCGCGGTGCCGCGCTCGCCGGGGGTGGTGCCGGCCTCGTACCAGCCGGCGAGGTTCTTGCGGCCGGCGGGCGGGACGTCCAGGCTGCCGGCCGGGGTCAGGGACAGGCCCATCAGCGGGGCGTTGACGCGGATCGACGGTATGCGGATCCGGTCGGGCGGGGACGGCGGGAGCGCGGGTGCGGCGGAGCCCTCGGCGCCCGGGTCGGCGGACGCCTCGGCGGCCGACGGCTGCGGCGGGGCGTGCCCGGCGGTGCCGTTGTGCACCAGCCAGGCACCGGTGCACAGGGCGGCGGCGGTGACCGCCGCTATCGCGGTGTTGCCGACCCGACGCATGGCAAGCCCTCTCGACGAAACGGTCTGGGAACGCTCGACGGCAAGAACCGGGGGCCCCGGCCCGGCGGGAAAGGGCCGTCGCCCCGTGCCCCCTCCGGGCCGCGAGGGGCGTCGGACCCGGAGGGGGAGGGGATCTGCGGTACCGGCGGACGGACAGCGGAGGGTGTCCGTCAGATCCCGTCGCCTCTCGCCCGGCGATGCAGGAGCCAGGTACCGCCCGCGGCGGCGACGGCGAGAGCCGCCACGCCGGCCGCGGTCTGTACGGGGTCGGGGCCCAGGGCTCCGCCGACCCCCGTCTTCACACTTCCGTGCGGCTGCAGCTGCCCGCGTTCGGGGGTCAGCGCCACCATCAGGTCGCCACGGACCACGCGGTCGCCCTCCGCGCACGTGGCGACGATCTCGTACGTCCCCGGCTGCGCGCTCGGCGGCACCCGGAACTGCCCGATCGCGTCGCCCTGGTGCGTGCTCGGCGCCAGCGTGAACCGGCCGGCGCCGACCGCTCCGGCGTCGCCCGCCGCCGCGCCGCCGTCGCCGCACGCCGCGGTGTTCACCGTGACGTCGGCGCCGGGCGCCACGGTGGTCGGGTACACCTCGAGGCCGCCGGCGTCCGCCGCGTACCCGGGCGCGGCGAGTGCGCCCAGAGCGGTGGCGGCGAGCGCGGCAGCGGTCAGCACGCGGACGGTGCGTCGCATCGGTGCTCCTTCGAGCGGTCGGTTGCCCCTGCCCTTCCGAGGTAAGGCCCCGCACGCCGCGCCCGCTCCCTGAGGGCCCGTCAAAAGTGTGGCGAACGGGTGTCGTCAGGCGGCCCCAGGGCCCGGGACCGACACCGTTTCAGCAGGTCACCGGCGGTTGCGGGGAGCCGACGAAGAGTACGGGACGGGCGTGGTCCACCGGTGTGAACGGGCTGACGTCGACGCGCGTCTCCCCCTCACGGTCATGGGCATGGCGAACGCGTGGGGAAGTGTGGTCTCATCGGGTGCCGCCATCCATGACGATCTCCGGGAGCCCCTGCGTGCGCAAGCGTCTGCTCGTGACGGCCCTACTGGCCACCACCATGTTCCTGCCGACCACCGGTGTCTCGAGCGCGGCCGACGCGCCCATCGTCACGGGAGCGGTGTTCAACAACCCCAAGGGCACGACGTCCGAACAGAACGCCGTCAAGGACCACATCGTCAAGGCGATCGACGACACCCAGTCCGGCCGCCTGATTCGCGCCAGCCTCTACGCGCTGAAGGATCAGGACTACGCCGACGCCCTCATCCGCGCCCACCGGCGCGGTGTCGACATCCGCGTGGTGCTGGACCCGACGTACGCCGACTCGCCGGCCGTGGCGAGCCTGAAGGCGGAGCTGGGCACCAGCATGTCCGCTTCCTCGTGGGTGCACGTGTGCGGCAGCCAGGGCGCCTGCATCGCGACGGGTGGCACCAACCCGATCAACCACAACAAGTTCTTCACGTTCTCCCGCGTCGGCGACGCGGGCGTGGCCGAGGACGTGGTCATCCAGGCCTCCGCCAACCAGACCTCGGTCAACGTCGACAAGTACTTCAACAACGCCTACACGGTGGTCGGCAACACCGACCTCTACACGGCGTACGTGAACTACTTCAACGACCTCGCGGCGGAGAAGCGCACGAACAACTACTACACGACCGCCAAGGCCGGCACCGAGAAGTACTACTTCTTCCCGCAGTCCACCGGGGACGTCGTCGTCGACGTCCTCGACAACGTCTCCTGCACGGGCAACACGGTCGTCGGCACATCCACGCACAAGTCCATCGTCCGCGTGGCCGCCTTCGCCCTGCACCGCGACGCGGTCGTCCAGGCGCTGGTCGGCCTGGCCGCCCAGGGCTGCTCGGTGCAGATCGTGTACGCCAACAGCAACGACGAGGCCACCCTCAAGGGCCACACCAACCTCTCGCTGAAGAAGCTGAACACCGCCGACGGCTACCTGGTGCACTCCAAGTACTTCACCATCGAGGGAAACTACGCCGGCCACCCCGACACCAAGTGGACCTTCACCGGCTCGCACAACCTCGACGACTCCTCCCTGCGGGACAACGACGAGGCTCTGCTGCGCCTGGAGGGCGACGCCCCGCACGACGCGTACGCGCAGAACTTCAACCTGCTCAGCTCGTACGCGACGACCGTCTCCTGACCGGGAAACGGCACGCGAACGCCGTACCGGTGAGGACAGGTCCCCTCGCCGGTACGGCGTCGTCCGTTCAGGTCAGTTCACGTTGACGGCGTTCCACGCCGCCGCCACCGCGTTGTACTCCGCGCTGCCCGCGCCGTAGAGGTCCTTCGCGGCGTTCAGGGTCGCCGCTCGCGCGCCCGCGTAGTTCGTCGACGACGTCATGTAGACCGTGAGCGCCCGGTACCAGATCTTGCCGACCTTGTCCCGCCCGATCCCGGTGACGCTCGAGCCGTTGTACGTCGGCGAGTCGTAGCTGACGCCGTTGATGGTCTTCGCGCCGCTGCCCTCGGCGAGCAGGTACGCGAAGTGGTTGGCGACGCCGGAGGAGTAGTGCACGTCGAGGTTGCCGACCGTGCTGCTCCAGTAGTCCGCGGAGTTGCCGTCCTTGGAGGGCTTGTCCATGAAGCGCAGGGCGGCCTTGCCGAAGCCGGGCTTCACGATCTTCTCGCCGATGAGGTAGTCACCGGTGTCGGAGGAGTTGTTCGCGTACCACTCCACCATCGTGCCGAGGATGTCGGAGGTGGCCTCGTTGAGCCCGCCGGACTCCCCGGAGTAGGTCAGCGCGGCGGTCTTCGAGGTGACGCCGTGGGTCATCTCGTGCCCGGCGACGTCGAGCGCGACCAGCGGACCGAAGGTGGTCCCGTCACCGTCGCCGTACGTCATGCAGAAGCAACTGTCGTCCCAGAACGCGTTGTTGTAGGCGTTGCCGTAGTGGACGCGGTTGTACGAGCCCTTGCCGTCGCCGGCGATGCCGTTGCGGCCGTGCACGTTCTTGTAGTAGTCCCAGGTCTCGTCGGTGCCGTACTGGGCGTCGACGGCTGCCGAGGCGCGGTCGGCGGTGGCGCCGGTGCCCCAGTGGTTGTCGGCGTCCGTGAAGACCGTCGAGGGTGCCCGGCTGAAGCAGATGCCGAGGAAGCACAGGTCGGTCTTGTTCGCCGCGTCACCGGTGTACGTGTTGCCGCGGGTGGGGTCCTTGAGCTGGTACGACGAGCCGGACTGGGTGGTCTCCAGCGCTACCGTGCCGCTGTAGAGCGACTTGCCGTCGCCGCTGACGTGCTCCAGGGTGTCCCAGGCGTCGATCTGGGCCCCGCTGGTCGCGTCGGTGAGGACCGTGCGGGCCACCGGGTTGCCCTGGGCGTCCTGCGCGACGGCGTTGGTGCGCCAGGCCAGCTTCGGCGCTCCGTGCAGCGCGTCGACGACCAGCTCGGGCTTGGCGGTCAGCTTGCGCAGGGTCTCGCCGAGGTTCACCGCACGCAGCGCGTTCGCGGCCAGGTCGGCGGCCCTGGGTCCGGCGACCTTGGGGGTGACGCTCGGCAGGGAGAGGGCGGACCTCGTCGCCCGGGAGGCGCTGCGGTAGCTGCCGTCGGGGGCGAGGTGGATCACGAAGTCACCGCCCAGCACGGGCAGTTGGTGGTAGGTGCGGTCGTAACGCACGTGTTGGGTGCCGTCCTTGTCCACGATCACGTCGCGGATCGTGGTCTTCACGGCGCCGGTCAGCCCGAGGGCGGTCGCGTGGGAGCGCAGGACGTCCGTGGCGTGGGCGATGGCGGTGGCCCGGCTGGGCCGGTCGGCCGCCTGTGCGGCGGGGGAGAGGGCGGCGGCCAGCAGGGCCGCGGTGGTGGCGGCCACGCCGGCGGCGGCGAGACGGGATCTGCGGGAGCTGCGGTGGGTGCGGGACTCCGGGTCGTGCTGCCGTATCCGACTCATCGTTCTCCTCGGAAGGGCGCCTTGGGGCGCGTGGGGGCGGCGCAGATGTTGACCCAGATTTAAGAGGCCATGACATGTCATGTCCATAGCGCGTACGGGGAGGTGTGTGTGGAGTCAGAATCGTTTCTGTGACCCTCCCGCCCCCGCCGCACCTCCCGTTCTTCGTCTACGGCACCCTGCGCCCCGGCCAGCCCAACCACGAGCTGTTCCTGCGCGGCCGCACGGCGCGCGAGGAACCGGCGCGGATGCCCGGCCTGAGGCTCTACGAGGGGCCCGGCTACCCCTACGCCGTCGAGGAGCCCCGGGGAGCGGTGAGCGGTGAGCTGGTGACGGCACGGCCCGAGGACTACGGCGAACTGCTCATCGCACTCGACCAGTTGGAGGACTGCGTCCCCGGCGACCCGCGCAGCCTCTACGAACGCGTCGCACGCCAGGCCGTGCGCGAGAGCGACGGCACCCCGGTGCGCGCCTGGGTGTACGTCGCCGCGCCCGCGGTCGCGGCACGACTGCGGGCGCGGGGAACGCCGATCGAGGGCGGGGACTGGCTCACCAGCAGATGAGCTACGCGGGAGCGACCGCCTCCAGCCGTACCGCGCACACCTTGAACTCGGGCATCCGCGACGTCGGGTCGAGGGCCGGGTTGGTCAGCGTGTTGGCGCGGCCCTCGCCCGGCCAGTGGAACGGCATGAACACCGTGTCCGGGCGGATCGCGGTCGTGATCCGGGCCGGCGCCACCGCCCGCCCGCGCCGCGACACCACGGCCACCGGGTCGCCCTCCGCCGCGCCCAGCCGGGCCGCGAGACGCGGATGCAGCTCCACGAACGGACCCGGCGCCGCCCGGTTCAGCTCCTCCACCCGCCGGGTCTGCGCGCCCGACTGGTACTGGGAGACCACCCGGCCCGTGGTCAGCAGCACCGGGTACTCCTCGTCCGGCTCCTCCGCCGCCGGCCGGTGCGACACCGGCACGAACCGGGCCCGGCCGTCGGGCGTCGCGAACCGGTCGAGGAACAGCCGGGGCGTGCCCGGATGCGGGCCGGGCGCCTCGCGGGCCGGGTCGTCGTCCAGCAGGGGCGCGTCGAGGACGGCGTCCTCGCCCTCGTCCGTGCCGGGTCCGTCCTCGACCGGCGCCGGACACGGCCAGAACACGCCGTCCTCCTCGGCCAGTCGCCGGTAGGTGATCCCGGAGTAGTCGGCCGGCCCGCCCGCGCTCGCCCGGCGCAGCTCCTCGAAGACCTCCTCCGGGTCGGCCGGGAAACCCTTCTCCACCCCGAAGCGGGCCGCCAGTTCGTGCAGGACGTCCAGGTCGCTGCGGACCCCCTCGGGCGGCGTG
The DNA here is from genome assembly GCF_055609245.1 of Streptomyces sp. NPDC036813. Lineage (NCBI taxonomy): Bacteria > Bacillati > Actinomycetota > Actinomycetes > Kitasatosporales > Streptomycetaceae > Streptomyces > Streptomyces sp. NPDC036813. Next base: position 113,041 of record NZ_JBVJPV010000009.1, read on the forward strand.
AGCGCCCGCCGGCGCAGCAGCACCCTGCCCTCCAGGTTCGTCGTCGTGCCGGTCTCCTCCGCCCACTGCGTCACCGGCAGCACGACGTCCGCGAGGGCCGCCGTCTCCGACAACACGACGTCGCACACGGCGAGGAAGTCCAGCGAGCGCAGCCGCTCCTCGATGTGCGCGGCACGCGGCGCCGACACCACCGGGTTGGAGCCCATCAGCAGCAGGGCGCGGATGTCGGTGCCGAGCGCGTCCAGCAGCTCGTAGGCGCTGCGCCCCGGCCCCGGCAGCGTGTCCGGGTCCACGCCCCACACCGCGGCCACATGCCGCCGGGCCGCCGGATCGTCCAGCTTGCGGTAGCCGGGCAACTGGTCGGCCTTCTGGCCGTGTTCCCGCCCGCCCTGCCCGTTGCCCTGCCCGGTCAGACACCCGTACCCGGACAGCGGCCGCCCCGCCCGCCCCGTCGCCAGGCACAGGTTGATCCACGCGCCCACCGTGTCCGTCCCCTTGGACTGCTGTTCCGGGCCGCGCGCGGTGAGCACCATCGCCGCCTCCGGCTCGCAGAACATCCGCACCGCCTCACGCAGTTCGGGCACGGACACGCCCGTGATCCGCTCCACGTACTCCGGCCAGTGCGCCATCGCCGCCGCGCGCGCCTCCTCCCAGCCCGCGGTGCGCTCACGGACGTAACCCTCGTCGACCCGGCCCTCCGCGACGACCAGGTGCAGCAGGCCCAGCGCCAGCGCCAGGTCGGTGCCCGGCCGGGGCGCCAGATGCAGGTCGGCCTGCTCGGCGGTCCGCGTCCGGCGCGGGTCGACGACGATCAGCGTGCCGCCGTTCTCCCGCAGCTCCTGGAAGTAGCGCAGCGCCGGAGGCATCGTCTCGGCGAGGTTGGAGCCGACGAGGATCACACAGCCGGTCTTCGGGATGTCCTCCAGCGGGAACGGCAGCCCCCGGTCAAGACCGAACGCCTTCGTGCCGGCCGCAGCGGCCGACGACATGCAAAAACGCCCGTTGTAGTCGATCTGGGACGTGCCGAGCACCACCCGCGCGAACTTGCCGAGCGTGTAGGCCTTCTCGTTCGTGAGGCCGCCCCCGCCGAACACCCCCACCGCGTCCGGACCGCTCTCCACGCGCGCGTGGCGCAGCCCCCCGGCGATCCGGTCCAGCGCCTCCTCCCAGGAGGCGGGCACCAGCGCGCCCCCGGCGGAGCGCACCAGCGGTGAGGTCAGGCGCACCCGGGAGGACAGCACGGCCGGCGCGGTGCGCCCCTTGCCGCACAGCGCGCCCCGGTTCACCGGGAAGTCCGCGCGCTCCGTCACCTCCACCGTCCCCTGGGGGGTGGGCGTCAGATTCATCCCGCACTGCAGGGCGCAGTACGGGCAGTGCGTGGGCGTCGCGGTGTTCTGCATGCCCCTCAGCCTGCGTCGGCCGTGTTACGGGCCCGCACGACGTGGTGTTACACGGCCCGAACGGCGACCTCCCCGCGCCCGGCCGGGCACCGTGAGGCGACGGTCGGAGGAGGCCGGGCCCGGTCGGGCGGCGGCCGCCGACGGCCGGACAGGGCGAGGGTCAGCGGCCGCTCGCCAGGGCCCGCGCCACGCCCGGCTCCTTCGGGCCGAGGAAGCGCGGGTCGGGCCGGAAGAGGGCGTCCAGCGCCGCCTTGCCGGCCGCGAAGACCTCCCGGGTGCCGCCGTAGTACCAGGTGGCGTCGTGCCACTCGTCCACACCGACGCCGTACGACGTCACCCCCGCCGCCTCGCAGAGCGCCACCGCCCGCCGGATGTGGAAGCCCTGGCTGATCAGCACGGCCCGGTGCACCCCGAAGATCTTCCGGGCCCGCACACAGGAGTCCCAGGTGTCGAAGCCGGCGTAGTCGCTGACGATCCGCTCGGTCGGCACCCCGTGCTTGCGCAGGTAGGTGCGCATGGCGTCCGGCTCGTCGTAGTCCACACGGCTGTTGTCCCCGGTCACCAGCACGACCTCGATGCGCCCCGCCCGGTACAGCGCGGCCGCCGCGTCCAGCCGGTGCGCCAGATACGGCGACGGTTCCCCGTCCCACAGGCCCGCGCCGAAGACGACGGCGACCTCGGTGTGCGGCACGTCGGCCGCACCGCGCAGCCGCTCGCCCGCGACGGTGTACAACCAGGTCGAGGGGAGCAGCGCCAGCACGCACACGGCCATCGCCGCCTGCACCAACCGGCGCTGTCCGGTACGCGTCCGGGGCAGTCTCCAACGGCGCATCGTTTCTCCGGCCCCTCCTGATCGGTCCCGATCCATCAGGACGCGCCGGCATCCGATCCGGTTCGCTCACGTCGCACACGGGCCCGCGGTGAGCCCCACGAAAAGACAGCCGTCACGGCCCCGCAACGGGGACGCAACCTCACCCGGCCAGGATCCCTTCCATGACGGCGTCGAACCCTCCCCGTGACGAAGCCCCCCTCGACACCACGGCGCACCTGATGACCGCGATCGGCACCGAGCTGGCCGGCCGGCTCCGCCTGGTCCGCCCCGACGGCCGGCGCCGTCCCGCCCCTCCCGCCCTGGTCCTCGTGGCCCACGGAAGCCGCGACCCGCGCGCCCTGAGCACCGTGCGCACCCTGCTGGAACGGGTCCGCGAACTGCGCCCCGCGCTGCCCGTGCACCTCGGCCACATCGAGCTCAACGCCCCCCTGCTCTCCGACACCCTCACCGCCCTGGGCGACACGGAGGCGGTGCTGGTCCCGCTGCTGCTCACCCGCGGCTACCACGTCAAGCACGACATCCCCGAGCTGGCGGCGGCCTCCCCGGTACGCGCACGCGTGGCCGCCCCGCTGGGCCCCCACCCGCTCCTGGTGGAGACCCTGTACGCCCGCCTCACCGAGGCCGGCTGGCCGGTGCGGACGACGGAGAGCGAGCGCCGGGCGAGCGCCGTGGTCCTGGCCGCGGCCGGCTCCCGCGACCCGGACTCCACGGCCGACACCCGCCGCACGGCCCACCTCCTCGCCGACCGCCTGGGCGTACCGGTCGTCGCGGCGTACGCCTCGGCGGCGACCCCGACGGTGGAGACGGCCCTCCGTGCCCTGACCGCGAGGGGCCGCCACCGCATCGCCGTGGCCTCCTGCTTCACGGCCCCGGGCCGCTTCGCGACGCAAGTCGCGGCGGCGGCTCCGTGGATGGCGGCACAGCCCCTGGGTGCCCACCCGGCGATGGCGCGGCTGGTGCTGCAGAGGTACGACCAGGCGCTGCGGATGCCGGTGACGAGCGCCGCCTAGAAATCCGCTTCCGGGAAACTCGGGGGGTGCCCCGACCGCGCCGGACGTTCGTCGTGCAGGCGGCACCGGTCACTCCGTGCAGGCTGTGCGCGAGGCGTCCACACGCATAGGTGGTGCCTACAATGGATCTGCATCCTTGTGATCCATGTCACAGCAGGAGGCGCACATGAGCACCCCGACCACCGAACAAGGAAAAATCGCCGACCCCGGTCCGCTCGGCCTCGCCGCCTTCGCCGCGACGACCTTCGTTCTCAGCACCTTCAACGCGAATCTCATCCACGACAAGACACTGGTCGCCGTCGTCCTGCCGCTCGCCCTCTTCTACGGCGGGCTCGCGCAACTCCTCGCCGGCATGTGGGAGTTCCGCAAGGGCAACACATTCGGCGCCACCGCGTTCGGCTCCTTCGGCGCCTTCTGGCTGTCGTACGCGGCCTACGCGAAGTTCGTCGCGCCCGGTCTGCCGGCGTCCACCGCGCACCAGGCCACCGGCCTGTTCCTGCTGGTGTGGGCGGTCTTCACGGTCTACATGACCGTCGCGGCGACCCGCACGACAGGGGCGGTCCTCGCCGTGTTCGTCACGCTGTCCGCGACGTTCATCGTCCTGTGCGTCGCCGAATTCGCGCAGTCCCCGAACACCGCCAAGGCCGGCGGCTGGCTGGGTCTGGTCACGGCCGTGTGCGCCTGGTACGCGTCCTTCGCCGGCGTCACCAACTCCACGTACCAGCGTGCCGTCATGCCGGTCTTCCCGAACCTCGGTGAACACCTGCGGCCGCACCGCACGCACCATCGCGGACCCTTCGGAGCCCACGCATGACCGACTCCGGTGGCGGAACACTCTCCAACCTGCTCCACGAGGAGCGACGGTTCCCGCCGCCCCCGGAGCTGGCCGACGCGGCGAACGCCACCGCGGCGGACTACGAACGCGCCGACGCCGACCGCCTCGCCTTCTGGGCCGAGGCGGCCCGCCGGCTGGACTGGGCACGGCCCTTCGACGAGGTCCTGGACTGGAGCCGTGCCCCGTTCGCCCGCTGGTTCACCGGCGGGCGCCTGAACGCGGCGTACAACTGCCTGGACCGGCACGTGGCGGCCGGTCTCGGGGAGCGGGTCGCATTCCACTGGGAGGGCGAGCCCGGCGACACCCGCACGATCACCTACGCCGACCTGACGGCGGAGGTCTGCCGGGCGGCAAACGCCCTGCGCTCGCTCGGGGTGCGCACCGGCGACCGGGTGGCGATCTACATGCCGATGATCCCGGAGACGGTGGTGGCGATGCTGGCCTGCGCCCGCATCGGCGCCCCGCACACCGTGGTCTTCGGCGGCTTCTCCGCCGAGGCGCTGCGCGGCCGGATCCTCGACTGCGACGCGCGTGTGGTGATCACGGCCGATGGCGGCTACCGCAGGGGCAAGCCCTCGGCGCTGAAACCCGCGGTCGACGAGGCGCTGCGCGAGTGTCCCGACGTACGCAGCGTCCTGGTCGTCCGGCGCACCGGACAGGAGGTGGACTGGACCGACGGCCGGGACGTGTGGTGGCACGACCTGGTGGACACCCAGCCCTCCGAGCACGAGGCCGAGGCGTTCGACAGCGAACACCCGCTGTACATCATGTACACCTCCGGTACGACGGCCCGCCCGAAGGGCATCCTGCACACCACCGGCGGCTACCTCACCCAGGTCGCCTGGTCGCACTGGGCGGTGTTCGACGTCAAACCGGAACGGGACGTGTTCTGGACGGCGGCGGACATCGGCTGGGTCACCGGCCACTCGTACATCGTCTACGGCCCGCTGGCCAACGGCGTCACCTCCGTGATGTACGAGGGGACACCGGACACCCCGCACAAGGGCCGCTGGTGGGAGCTGGTCGAGAAGTACCGTGTGTCGATCCTCTACTGCGCGCCCACCGCGATCCGCACCTTCATGAAGTGGGGCGGTGACGTCCCGGCCGAGTTCGACCTGTCGTCGCTGCGCCTGCTGGGCTCCGTCGGTGAGCCGATCAACCCGGAGGCGTGGATCTGGTACCGCAAGCACATCGGCTCCGACCGCTGCCCGGTCGTGGACACCTGGTGGCAGACGGAGACCGGCGCCCAGATGATCAGCCCGCTGCCGGGCGTGAGCGTCTGCAAGCCCGGCTCGGCCCTGCGGCCCCTGCCCGGCATCGCGGCCGACGTCGTCGACGACAGCGGCAAGCCGGTGCCCGACGGCTCCGGCGGCTACCTGGTCCTGACCGACCCGTGGCCCGGGATGCTGCGCACCATCTGGGGCGACGAGCAGCGGTACATCGACACGTACTGGTCCCGCTTCCCCGGGATGTACTTCGCCGGGGACGGCGCCAAGAAGGACGAGGACGGCGACATCTGGCTGCTGGGCCGGGTCGACGACGTCATGAACGTCGCCGGGCACCGCATCTCCACCACGGAGGTCGAATCCGCCCTCGTCTCCCATCCGACGGTCGCGGAAGCAGCCGTGGTCGGCGCGACCGACCCGACGACCGGGCAGGGCGTCGTGGCCTTCGTCATCCTGCGCGGCGACGCGGCAGACCCGGGGGCCGGCGGGCCGGCCGGCGCAGAAGAGGTGGCGGCCGAACTGCGCGCCCACGTCGCCAAGGAGATCGGCCCGATCGCCCGGCCCCGGCAGATCATGGTCGTCGCCGAACTCCCCAAGACCCGCTCCGGCAAGATCATGCGCCGCCTGCTGCGGGACGTGGCCGAGAACCGCGCGCTGGGCGACGTCACGACACTCACGGACTCCTCCGTGATGGACGAGATCCGCGAGCGGCTGCCCTCCGCGGGTTCGGCGGGAGAAGAGGAGGCATAGGCACGACGGGCACGGCCGTGACACCGCTCCGGCCGGCCCGGCCCGGAACCCGCGCCCGGAAACCGGAAACGGAAACTCGGCAGACGCGTAGGCGCACGTTTGTCACACCCCGCGCTTACTGTCGAGACATGCCGTACGACGCGCAGGACACCGAACGCTGGGCCCCCGAACCGGAAAAGCGCCCCGGCCGCACCGCATTCCAACGCGACCGGGCCCGAGTCCTGCACAGCGCGGCCCTGCGAAGGCTCGCCGGCAAAACCCAGGTCGTCACCCCCGGCGGGACCGGCGCGTCCGCCTGGGACGCCAGCCCCCGCACCCGCCTCACCCACTCCCTGGAGTGCGCCCAGGTGGGCCGGGAGCTCGGCGCGGCCCTCGGCTGCGACCCGGACCTCGTGGAGGCCGCCTGCCTCTCGCACGACCTCGGTCACCCGCCCTTCGGTCACAACGGCGAGCAGGCGCTGAACGAGTTCGCGCAGGACTGCGGTGGCTTCGAGGGCAACGCCCAGTCCCTGCGGCTGCTCACCCGCATCGAACCCAAGCGGTTCACCGAGGAGGGCTCCGTCGGCCTCAACCTCACCCGCGCCGCCCTGGACGCCGCCACCAAGTACCCCTGGCCGCGCGGCGCCCACCCCACCGACCCGGCCTCGGGGAAGTTCGGGGTGTACGAGGACGACCGCCCGGTCTTCGACTGGGTGCGCAAGGAGGCCCCCGGCGCGCGCACCTGCTTCGAGGCACAGGTCATGGACTGGTCCGACGACGTGGCCTACTCGGTGCACGACGTGGAGGACGGACTGCACGCCGGCCACATCGACCCCGTCTGCCTGCACGCCGAGCCCGAGCGGCAGGACGTCTTCCAGGTCGCGATCAGCCGGTACGTGCCCGCGGACACCGACCCCGAGGAGCTGGCCGCCGCCCTCGACCGCCTCCAGGACGAGGAGTGGTGGCCGCACGGCTACGACGGCTCGGCCGTCGCCCAGGCCCGGCTGAAGGACGCCACCAGCCAGCTCATCGGCCGGTTCTGCCTGTCCGCCGAGGGCGCCACGCGGGAGGCGTACGGCGCGGGACGGCTCACCCGGTACGCCGCCGAGCTGGTCGTGCCGTGGGAGACCCGCCTGGAGTGCGCGGTGCTGAAGGCGGTCGCCGACCGGTACGTCATGCAGCGCGACGAGCAGGAACGGCTGCGTGCCGACCAGCGCATCGTCGTCCTGGAGCTGGCCGCCGCGCTCACCGCCCGCGCCCCCGAGGGCCTGGACCCGCAGTTCCGCGCCCTGTTCGACAAGGCCGGCGACGACCGCGCACGCAAACGGGTGATCGTCGATCAGATCGCCTCCCTGACCGACGCCTCGGCTCGTTCCCTTCACGCCAGGCTGACGAGACAGACGTGACACTGGGAGGCGCATGTGCCGTAACCACCCATCCGGACGCAACCCAATGTGACCCTCCGTGGCCTGATCGGGCCACACCCTCTTCCCCCATCACGCTCCGTGCGGGACGCTCCCCTGTGGCGGCACCCTTACGAGGAGGCATCAAGTGGTCGACGCGGACCAGACATTCGTCATCGTCGGAGGCGGCCTGGCCGGCGCCAAGGCGGCCGAGACGCTGCGGGCGGAGGGCTTCAACGGGCGCGTGATACTGATCTGCGACGAGCGCGACCACCCCTACGAGCGCCCCCCGCTGTCCAAGGGCTACCTCCTCGGCAAGGAGGAGCGCGACAGCGTCTTCGTGCACGAACCCGCCTGGTACGCGCAGAACGACATCGAGCTGCACCTCGGCCAGACCGTCGACGCGATCGACCGTGCCGCCAAGACGGTCCGCTTCGGTGACGACGGCACGCTCGTCCACTACGACAAGCTCCTGCTGGCGACCGGCGCCGAGCCGCGCCGGCTGGACATCCCGGGCACCGACCTGGCCGGCGTGCACCACCTGCGCCGCCTCGCGCACGCCGAGCGGCTCAAGGGCGTGCTGAGCGCGCTCGGCCGGGACAACGGCCACCTCGTGATCGCCGGCGGCGGCTGGATCGGTCTGGAGGTCGCCGCGGCGGCCCGGGAGTACGGCGCCGAGGTCACGGTGATCGAACCGTCGGCGACCCCGCTGCACGGTGTCCTCGGACCCGAACTGGGCAACGTCTTCGCGCAGCTGCACCGTGAGCACGGCGTGCGCTTCCACTTCGGTGCGCGGCTCACCGAGATCGTCGGCCAGGACGGCGTGGTCCTCGCCGCCCGCACCGACGACGGCGAGGAGCATCCGGCGCACGACGTGCTGGCGGCCATCGGGGCGGCGCCCCGCACCAGCCTCGCGGAGGCGGCCGGGCTGGAGATCGCCGACCGGGCGCACGGTGGCGGGGTCGTGGTGGACGAGCGGCTGCGCACGTCCGACCCGGACATCCACGCGGCCGGTGACGTCGCCTCCTTCCCGCTCGCCCTGTTCGGCACCCGGCTGCGGGTCGAGCACTGGGCGAACGCGCTGAACGGCGGCCCCGCGGCCGCCCGCGCGATGCTCGGCAAGGACGTCGTCCACGACCGGGTGCCCTACTTCTTCACCGACCAGTACGACCTCGGCATGGAGTACAGCGGCTGGGCGCCGCCGGGGACGTACGACGAGGTGGTGATCCGCGGGGACGCCGCGAAGCGGGAGTTCATCGCCTTCTGGGTGAAGGAGGGCCGCGTCCTGGCCGGGATGAACGTGAACGTGTGGGATGTCACAGAGCACATCCAGAAACTGATCCGCTCGGGCAGGCCGGTGGACCTGGACGCCCTGGCCGACCCGCACGTCCCGCTGGACAGCCTGGCTTCCTGAGCCTCCGGAAGGCCGGCCCCGACCCCGTGCCGTGGTCCCGGGGGGCAACCCCCGGGCCCCCGGCCGGGGGCGGGAGGTCTCGTCCGAGGAGTGCCGGTCCGGCCCCGTGCCGTGATCCCCGGGGGGCAACCCCCGGGCCCCCGGCCGGGCGCGGGACGTCTCGCCCCAGGAGTGTCGGTCCGGCCCCGTAGAATCTCCACGTGGCAGGACGGATCAGAGACGAGGACGTGAAGGCGGTTCGGGACGCTGTCCCGATCGACGCCGTCGTCTCCGAGTACCTCCAGCTGCGCAACGCCGGCGGTGGCAACCTCAAGGGCCTGTGCCCCTTCCACGACGAGAAGACGCCGTCCTTCCAGGTCAGCCCGAGCAAGGGACTCTTCCACTGCTTCGGCTGCCAGGAGGGCGGCGACACCATCGCCTTCGTGATGAAGGTCGATCACCTGACCTTCTCCGAGGCCGTCGAGCGCCTCGCCGGCCAGGCCGGCATCACCCTGCGCTACGAGGAGGGCGGCTACAACCCCGCCCACCAGCGCGGCGAACGCATCCGCCTGGTCGAGGCGCACAAGGTCGCCGCCGAGTGGTACGCCGAACAGCTCGCCACCAGCCCCGAGGCCGACACCGGCCGGATCTTCCTCGCCGAGCGCGGCTTCGACCAGAACGCCGCCCTGCACTTCGGCGTGGGCTACAGCCCCCAGGGCTGGGATCACCTCGTGCGCTATCTGCGCGGCAAGGGCTTCAGCGACAAGGAGCTGCTGCTCTCCGGCCTCGCCCAGGAGGGCCGCCGCGGCCCCATCGACCGCTTCCGGGGCCGTCTGATGTGGCCGATCCGCGACATCGGCGGCGACGTCGTCGGCTTCGGCGCCCGCAAGCTGTACGAGGCGGACAACGGCCCGAAGTACCTCAACACGCCCGACACGGCGATCTACCGCAAGAGCCAGGTGCTGTACGGCATCGACCTGGCGAAGAAGGACATCGCGAAGTCCTCCCGCGCGGTCGTCGTCGAGGGCTACACCGACGTCATGGCCTGCCATCTCGCCGGGGTCACCACGGCCATCGCCACCTGCGGCACCGCCTTCGGCACCGACCACATCAAGATCCTGCGCCGCCTGCTGATGGACAACGGCAGCGCGCGGGTGATCTTCACCTTCGACGGTGACGCGGCCGGCCAGAAGGCGGCCCTGCGCGCCTTCGAGGACGACCAGAAGTTCGCCGCCGAGACGTACATCGCGATCGCGCCCGACGGCATGGACCCGTGCGAACTGCGCCTCGTGAAGGGCGACGAGGCGGTCGCCGACCTGGTCGAACCGCGCACCCCGCTGTTCGAGTTCGCGCTGCGCCAGATGGTCGCCCGCTACGACCTGGACACCCCGGCCGGCCGCGCGGCGGCCCTCGACGAGGCGGCCCCCGTCGTCGCCCGCATCAAGAACAGCGGCGCCCAGCACGAGGTCGCCGTGCAGCTCGCCGGGATGCTCGGCATCCTCGACACGCAGTTCGTCGTCAAGCGGGTCGCCCAGCTGGCCCGCTGGGCCCGCGACCGCGGCGGCAAGGGCCCGGCGCCGGCCACGCAGCCGGACCGGCAGCAGCCGGACCGGCAGCAGTGGGCGGCCACCGGCGGCCCGGCGTTCTCCGGCCCGGCCCTCACCCTGCGCAACCCCGTCTACGCCACCGAACGCGAACTGCTCAAGCTCGCCCTGCAACGCCCCGAACTGGTCTCCCCGGCCTTCGACGCGTACGGCGTCGACGAGTTCACCGCCCCGCCCTACGCCGCCGTACGCCAGGCGATCCTGGACGCGGGCGGTGCCGAGCAGGGCCTGACGGACGCGCAGGAGTACCTGGTCCGGGTCCGTGAGGCCGCCCCCGACGACCGGGTCCGCGCGATGGTGACGGAGCTGGCCGTCGAGGCGATCCTGCGCCGCACGGTCGACGAGACCTACGCCGGCACGGTCCTGGTCACCGTCCGCCGCCGGGCCGTGGAACGCCGGATCACCGAGGTCCAGTCCCAGCTGACCCGCCTCGGCGCCGCCGGCGACCCGGCCGCCCTGGCCGCCGTACAGAACGAGCTGTGGGTGCTTCAGCAGTACGACCAGGCGCTTCAGGCGCACGGAGCCGCGGCGCTCTGACCCGGAGCGGCCCCGTGCGGCCCCGGCGCTCCGGTCCTGCGCGCCCGCCGGGATCACCAGCCGGTCACGAAGCGGACGCAAAAAGTCATCGCACGCCCCTCGTTTCCGCGATGTGTCGTACTCCACACTGGGGTGCGGTGCCTGAGTCCCCGGAGCGCGGCCGATCCGTCCCCACGCGTCCCACACCCGCGCGGTCCGCTCACCTCAGCAGCGATCACCCCTGGAGGTCGCCCCCGTGCAGACCCAGACCCTCGTCCAGAACGACAGTTCCGACGGCGCGGAAGCGGAAGCGGACGCCGAGGCCGGTCTCCTGGCCGCCGTTCCGCCGCAGAGCCCCGCCGCGCACCACCCCGAGGCCATGCCCGAGCCCGGCGAACCGCCGGCCGAGGCTCTCACCGAAGCCGAAGCCGAAGCCGAAGCCGAAGCCGAAGCCGAAGCCCGGGCCGAGGCCGTCTCGGTGCCCGCCCGGGCCGAGAGCACCGGGCCCTCCGCCGACCTGTTCCGCCAGTACCTGCGGGAGATCGGCCGCATCCCGCTGCTCACCGCCGCCGAGGAGGTCGACCTCGCCCGGCGGGTGGAGGCCGGCCTGTTCGCCGAGGAGAAGCTCGCGAACACGCCGGACCTGGACAGCCGGCTGGCCCACGACCTGGACCGGCTCGTCGTCCTGGGCCGTCTCGCCAAACGGCGGCTCATCGAGGCCAACCTGCGTCTCGTCGTGTCGGTCGCCAAACGCTACGTCGGCCGCGGGCTGACCATGCTCGACCTCGTGCAGGAGGGCAACCTCGGTCTGATCCGGGCCGTGGAGAAGTTCGACTACGCCCGCGGCTACAAGTTCTCCACCTACGCCACCTGGTGGATCCGCCAGGCCATGTCCCGGGCGCTCGCCGACCAGGCCCGCACCATCCGCGTGCCCGTCCACGTCGTCGAACTCATCAACCGGGTCGTGCGGGTACAGCGCCGCATGCTCCAGGAACGCGGCTACGAGCCCACCCCCGAGGAGGTCGCCGGCCAGCTCGACCTGCCGCCGGAGCGGGTCGGCGAGGTGCTGCGCCTCGCGCAGGAGCCGGTGTCGCTGCACGCGCCGGTGGGCGAGGAGGAGGACGTCGCGCTCGGCGACCTGATCGAGGACGGCGACGCCGCCTCCCCCGTGGAGTCGGCCGCGTTCCTGCTGCTCAGGGAGCACCTGGAGGCGGTGCTGTCGACGCTCGGGGAGCGTGAGCGCAAGGTCGTCCAGCTGCGCTACGGGCTCATCGACGGCCGCCCGCGCACCCTGGAGGAGATCGGCCGCCTCTTCGGCGTGACCCGGGAGCGGATACGGCAGATCGAGTCCAAGACCCTCGGCAAACTCCGCGACCACGCCTTCGCCGACCAGCTGAGGGGCTACCTGGACTGAAGCGGCGGGTCGCCCGGCACCGGGCGACCCGCCGGAGGGTCAGTCGACCTCGGCGACCGCCTGCGCGAACTGCGCCTGGTACAGCCGCGCGTACGCCCCGCCGGCCGCGAGCAGCTCCCCGTGCGAGCCCTGCTCGACGATCGAGCCGTTCTCCATCACGAGGATGGTGTCCGCGTCCCGGATCGTGGAGAGCCGGTGCGCGATCACGAAGGACGTCCGGCCGTGCTGGAGCTTGGCCATCGCCTTCTGGATCAGCACCTCGGTGCGGGTGTCGACGGAGCTGGTCGCCTCGTCGAGGACCAGGATCACCGGGTCGGACAGGAACGCCCGCGCGATGGTGATCAGCTGCTTCTCACCGGCGGAGACACCCGTGCCCTCGTCGTCGATGACGGTGTCGTAGCCGTCGGGCAGGGTGCGCACGAACCGGTCGGCGTGCGCCGCCCGCGCCGCCTCCTCGATCTCCCCGCGGGTGACCTCGCGCGCCGCGCCGTAGGCGATGTTCTCCGCGATGGTGCCGCCGAACAGCCAGGTGTCCTGCAGCACCATGCCGATCCCGGCGCGCAGTTCGTCCCGGGACATCCGCGCGATGTCGACGCCGTCGAGGGTGATGCGCCCGCCGGTCACCTCGTAGAACCGCATCAGCAGGTTGACCAGCGTGGTCTTGCCCGCGCCGGTCGGGCCGACGATGGCGACCGTCTGGCCGGGCTCCACCTTCAGCGACAGGTCCTCGATGAGCGGCTTGTCGGGGTCGTAGCGGAACTGCACGTGCTCCAGCTCCACCCGTCCGCGCAGCTCGGCGGGGGTCTCGGCCGGCACCGGGTCGCTCTGCTGTTCCTCCGCGTCCAGCAGCTCGAAGATGCGCTCCGCCGAGGCCACGCCCGACTGCACCAGGTTCGCCATCGACGCGACCTGCGTCAGCGGCATGGAGAACTGGCGGGAGTACTGGATGAACGCCTGCACGTCACCGATCGACAGCGCGCCCGACGCGACCCGCAGACCACCGACCACGGCGACCAGCACGTAGTTCAGGTTCGACACGCACATCATCAGCGGCTGCATGATCCCGCTGTTGAACTGCGCCTTGAACCCGGCCTCGTACAGCGCCTCGTTCTGCTCGGCGAACTGCTGCGCCGACTCCTGCTGCCGGCCGAACACCTTCACCAGGGCGTGCCCGGTGTACATCTCCTCGATGTGCGCGTTCAGCTTGCCCGTGGTGCGCCACTGCTGCACGAAGTGCGGCTGCGAGCGCTTGCCGACGCGGGTGGCGACCACGAACGACAGCGGCACGGTCACCAGCGCGACCAGCGCGAGGATCCAGGAGACGTAGAACATCATCGCCAGGACGCCGATGATCGTCAGCAGCGAGTTGATGAGCTGGCCCATCGACTGCTGGAGCGTCTGCCCGATGTTGTCGATGTCGTTGGTCGCGCGGGACAGCACCTCGCCGCGCTGCCGCTGGTCGAAGTACGACAGCGGAAGCCGCGACAGCTTCGTCTGCACGTCCTCGCGCAGCCGGAACATGGTGCGGTTCACGGCCCGGTTGACCAGGCGCGTCGCCACCGCCATCAGCAGACCGGCGATGAGGAAGGTGCCGAGCGCGAGCAGCAGGACGTCGCCGACCGCGCCGAAGTCGATGCCCTTGCCGGGCGTGAAGTCGGTGCCGCTGAGCATGTCGGCGACTTGGCCCTGCCCCCGCGCCCGCATCGAGTCGAGGACCTGCTCCTTGGTCGCCCCGGCCGGCATGCGCCGGCCGATGATCCCGGCGAACACCAGGTCGGTGGCCTTGCCGAGGATCTTCGGGCCGACCACGTTCAGCCCGACGCTGACCACCACGCACGCCAGCAGCGCGTAGATGGTGACCCGCTCCGGCCGGAACTGGGAGACCAGCCGTTTGCCCGAGTTCTTGAAGTCCAGCGAACGGCTGTCGGGACCGCCCCCGGCCATCATCCGCCCCATGGGCCCCGCCATCAGGCAGCCTCCGCTTCCGTCAGCTGGGAGAGCACGATCTCCCGGTAGGTCTCGTTGTCCGCCATCAGTTCGTGGTGGGTGCCGCTGCCGACGACCCGGCCCTCGTCGAGGACGACGATCCGGTCGGCGTCGCGGATGGTCGACACCCGCTGGGCGACGATCACCACGGTCGCCTCGGCGGTCTCCCGGCCCAGCGCGGCGCGCAGGGCCGCGTCGGTGGCGTAGTCGAGCGCGGAGAAGGAGTCGTCGAAGAGGTAGATCTCCGGCCGCTGCACCAGGGTCCGGGCGATCGCCAGGCGCTGGCGCTGACCGCCGGAGACATTGGTGCCGCCCTGGGCGATCGGTGCCTCGAGCCCGCCCTCCAGCTTGGTGACGAAGTCCTTGGCCTGTGCCACCTCCAGCGCGTGCCACAGCTCCTCGTCGGTGGCGTCCGGATTGCCGTAGCGCAGGTTGGAGGCGACCGTCCCGGCGAACAGGTACGGCTTCTGCGGCACCATGCCGACCGTGCGGGCCAGCAGCTGCGGCTCGACCTCGCGCACGTCCACCCCGTCGACGAGCACCTCCCCGTCGGTGGCGTCGAACAGCCGCGGGACCAGGCCGAGCAGCGTCGACTTGCCGCTGCCGGTGGAGCCGATCACGGCCGTCACCTCACCGGGCCGGGCGACCAGGTCGATCGCCTTCAGAACCGGCTCCTCGGCACCCGGGTAGCGGAAGCCGGCGGCGCGGATCTCCAGATGGCCGTGCCGGCGCAGCTCGCTGACCGGCGCGAGCGGCGGCACGACGCTCGACTCGGTCTCCAGGACCTCCTGCACGCGCTCGGCGCACACCTCCGCGCGCGGCACCATCATGAACATGAAGGTGGCCATCATCACGGACATGACGATCTGCATCAGATAGGCGAGGAACGCCGTCAGGTCGCCGATCTGCATCCCGCCGCTGTCGATGCGGTGCGCGCCGAACCACACCACGGCGATCGACGACAGGTTCACCACCGTCATCACGATCGGGAACATCAGCGCGAGCAGGTTGCCGGTGCCCAGCGCCATCTCGGTGAGATCGTTGTTGGCCTTGCGGAAGCGCTCCTGCTCGTAGTCGTCGCGCACGAAGGCGCGGATGACACGGTTGCCGGTGATCTGCTCGCGCAGCACCCGGTTCACCGTGTCCAGCCGCACCTGCATGGCGCGGAACAGCGGCCGCAGCCGGCGCACGATCAGCGTGACGCAGATCGCCAGCACCGGGACCACCGCGACCAGCACCCCGGACAGCGGCACGTCCAGACCGAGCGCCAGGACGATGCCGCCCACGCACATGATGGGCGCCGACACCATCAGGGTGAACGTCATCAGGGCCAGCATCTGGACCTGCTGCACGTCGTTCGTCGTACGGGTGATGAGCGAGGGCGCGCCGAAGTGACCGACCTCACGTGCCGAGAAGGACTGCACCCGGTCGAAGACGGCACCGCGCACGTCCCGGCCGAGCGCGGAGGCGGTGCGCGCGCCGAAGTACACGGCGCCGATGTTGCACACGACCTGTGCCAGCGAGATGCCGATCATCAGGGCGCCGTGGCCGAGGATGTAGCCGGTGTCGCCGTTGACGACACCGTTGTCGATGATGTCCGCGTTCAGGGTGGGCAGGTACAAGGTGGCGCAGGTCTGCAGGAACTGCAGCCCCACCAGCAGGGCGATCGGTTTCTTGTAGGGCCTGAGATAGGTCCGCAGGAGTCGTATGAGCACGCTGGGTTCTCTCGGAGTCGGCGACGGGGGCGGTTCGGTTGCCCGTGGCCCCTATCGTCGAACACTCCACCCGCGTTACCTCAACCGATTAACCCGAACCGGCGTGCCCCGGACGAGGGGACACCCCCTACGGCCGCATCGCCCCCGGATGGGTCTGCTCGCGCACCGACACGTACTGCTGGCGCACCGCCTGGCCCACCGCCAGCTCCTCACCCGGCTCCAGCACCTGCGCCGCCGCGCCGTGCCAGGCGGGGGGATCGCGTCGATCGAGGGTGCCCTGCGACACCCCGAGCGCCCACGCGGCCTGCCGCGCCGCGCCGATCGCCGCGTAGTCCGCGGGCTGCGGTACGACGACCTGCGCGCCGAACAGCGCCGGTGCCGCCGCCTGTACGGCCGGCAGCTCGGCCGCCGCGCCCAGCAGGAAGATCCGCCGCACCTCCACGCCGCGGCCGCGCAGCACGTCCAGTGCGTCCGCGAGCCCGCACAGCATCCCCTCGAACGCGGCCCGCGCGAGATGTTCCGGCTTCATCGACTCCCGCCGCAGCCCGGCGAGCGTGCCCGCGGTGTGCGGCAGATGAGGCGTCCGCTCGCCCTCCAGATACGGCAGCAGCACCAGCCCGTGCGCGCCCGGCGTCGACTTCATCGCCAGCTCCGACAGGCTCTCCAGGTCCGGCAGCCCGAGGAGTTCGGCGGTGCCGCGCAGGGCCCGTACGGCGTTGAGGGTGGTGACGACGGGCAGGTGCATCCCGGTCGCGTCGGCCAGCGAGGTGATCATCCCGGTGCTGTCGACGAGCGCCTCGGGGTGGACGGCCATCACGGACCCGGAGGCGCCGAGCGAGACGACCGCGTCCCCGAGCCCGATCCCGAGCCCGAACGCGGCGGCCATGGTCTCGCCGGTCCCGGCCGAGATCAGCAGCCCCTCCGGTGTCGTACCGGCCGCCTCGGCGGGGCCGATGACCTCCGGCAGCATCGCCTGGTGGCCGAGCGCCAGCTCGACCAGGTCCGGACGGTAGGCACCGGTGGCCGCCGACCAGTACCCGGTGCCGGAGGCGCCGCCGCGGTCGGTGGTCCGGCGGACCGGCCGGCCCAGCAGCTGCCACACCAGCCAGTCGTGGGCCTGCATCAGCACCGACGCGCGGCGCGCGTTGTCGGGCTCGCTGCGGGCCAGCCAGCGCAGCTTGGTCACCGGCTGCGCGGCCTGCGGCACGCACCCCACGGCCTGCGCCCACGCCTCGCGTCCGCCGAGCGCGTCGATGAGGTCGGCCGCCGCGACCTGCGCCCGCTTGTCGCCGCCGGCCAGCGCCGGGCGCACGGTGGCGCCCTGCGCGTCCAGCGGGATCAGCGCGTTCTGCTGCGCCGACACGCCGATGGCCTGCACGCCCTCCAGCAGGCCGCCGCCGGCCGCCTCACCGAGGGACAGCAGCCAGGCCTGCGGGTCCACGTCGCTCGGGCGTCCCTCCAGGGGATGCGGGGCATATCCCTGGCGTAGTACGGCACCGGTGTCCGTGTCGCAGACCACGATGCGCGTGAAGTCCGGTGAGCTGTCCAAGCCGGCGACTATCCCCATGGCCACCGATTGTGCCGTAGCGCTGCGCCGGCTCGGGCGGGGGGCGCCCTATCGGTGGGGGTGCCGGTCTTGTTCGGCGGCTGCGGGTGGGAGGTGGTTGCTCGCGCCCACGCGGCGGCGCCGCACATCGGCAGAGTCCCGCGCCCCTGGGTGGGTGCAGCCACCCCTTGCCCGAACTCCGCCGTTACGTGTTGCTGGTGCCCCAGTCGTCGCTTCCGCCTCCGTTGTGGGCGCTGCGGGCCCGGAGGGTCTTGACGCGGTGGGCGACGGAGTCCGGGACGTGGACGTGGTCGCCGACCTTGTCGCTGACGGCGTGATAGGCCTTGCCCGCGAACTGGCGGCCCTGCATGGCGGCCGTCTCTGCGGTGTTGCGCACGGCCGGGTTCTGCGTGACCTGGCGAGCGGACTTCTTCAGCTGCTCGTAGCGTTCGCGCCCGGCCTTCGTGCCCAGTACATAACCCAGGGCGAGTCCGGCGACGAACGTGAGCCGGTAGCGCATGGCGGCCACCCTTCCTCGTGTCGGTCCTGCGGTGCGGCGTCGGCGCCCGGGGGTACCGATTGGCGGAGCACCCCCCTGCTTGCGCTAATGTATGTGTCGCAGCGAGCGAGCGCCCCCTGGCGAATACCCCAGGAGGTCCGTTCGATGCGAACGAGGCATTCCTCCGTAGCTCAATTGGCAGAGCAGCCGGCTGTTAACCGGCAGGTTACTGGTTCGAGTCCAGTCGGGGGAGCTCGGTCCTCCGTAGCTCAATTGGCAGAGCAGCCGGCTGTTAACCGGCAGGTTACTGGTTCGAGTCCAGTCGGGGGAGCATGCTGAACGAGGACCCCGATGGGGTCCTTTTTCATGTGCGCGGGAACCGCGCGCACGGCGTCGCGGTCCTCATGGACGTGACGTGGTCGTGGCGGGCGTGCGAGATCGCCCCTGCGAAGCAGGAGATCGTATGAGCGGCTATGCTGCGGCACACGGCGCGTACACATGTACGCGACACGCCGCTATGGGGCGGTAGCTCAGCCGGTTAGAGCAGCGGACTCATAATCCGTCGGCCGTGGGTTCGAGTCCCACCCGCCCCACCGCGCAATACGGGCGCAGAATCGATCTGACCTGCGGTCCCTCAGCGGCGGCGGTCGCCACGCCGAGGCGGCGACCGCCGTTCACCCGCTCGGGGGCGCCTTCCTCACTCACCCGGCGCCAGGCTGCGGGCCAGAAGGCGCGCCGCCTCCTCGATCAGGTGGTTGTCGACCGGGGCGTCGGGCGCGGCCTTCGACGTCAGCACGGTCAGAACGAGCGGCGTGCCCCTCGTCGTCCACGCCACGCCGACGTCGTGCGCGCTGGCGTAGTCACCGGTGCCGGTCTTGTCGGCGACGGTCCAGCCGGCCGGCAGCCCCGCGCGGAAGCGTTCGCCGCTGGTGGTGTTGCCCTTCAGCCAGGTCACCAGCTGATCGCGGCCCGCGTGGGACAGGGCGTCGCCCAGCGTCAGGGTCGCGTAGGAGCGGGCGAGGGCCCTCGGTGTGGTGGTGTCGCGCGGGTCGCCGGGGACGGCGGTGTTCAGCTGGGGCTCCCAGCGGTCGAGCCGGGTCACCCGGTCGCCGAGCGAGCGCAGGAACCGGGTCAGCCCGGCGGGGCCGCCGATCTGACGCAGCAGCAGATTGCCGGCGGCGTTGTCGCTGTACCGGATCGCCGCCGCGCACAGTTCGTCCACTCGCATCCCGGTGGCGACGTGCTTCTCGGTCACCGGCGAGTTCGGCAGCAGGTCGGCGGCCGGGTAGGCGACCACCCGGTCGAGCGGGGCGCAGTGGCCGTGGTCGCGCAGCACCGCGGCGGCGGCCAGCGTCTTGAACGTCGAGCACATCGCGAACGGCTCGTCGGCCCGGTGGGACACGAACTGCCCGGTGCGCGCGTTGCGGGCGTACACGCCGAGCCGGGCGCCGTAGCGCTCCTCCAGGTCGCGCAGCCGGCCCTCGGCGTCGCGCAGCCGCTCCGGGGACGCCGGCCCGGCGGGGGAGGCGGCGGAGGCGGTGGCGGAGGCGGCGAGAACGGCGGCGGGCGCGGTGAGGCCGGCCTTCAGCAGCGGGCGCCGCGCCGGAGTGGGCGAGCTGGTGGTGGTGGTGGCGGTCATCGCGGGGCCTCCCAGGGTCCGTCGTGCCGGTGATCGACGGGCCCAGCGAAACAGCCGCACCGCGCGCCTGTCCAAGAGCTCCGCCCGCGTTTCGCGGACAGAGACGCGATGACGCCATGACGCCCTGCCGCAATGCCGCTACGAGATGGAGCGTCCGCGCGTGGGTGGTCTGTCCGGGGCTCGTCGGCCCCACCACGCCGGTGGCGCGCAGTGAAGGCGTGCCCGGTGCGCGGAACCGTCGGCGGCGCGCGGGCGGCGGCCGCCGCCGGTGGTGGGTCCGGGACGGCGGCCGGTCCGGGATCACTGCGCTGTGTCGGCGGTCGCCGTCACCTCGGTGTCGTCGTCGCGTTCGCCCTCGGCCTGGGACGGTGTCGTCTGCGGGCTCGTCGGCTCGTCGGTCGGGTCGGACGTGTCGTCGGCGGTCTGCCGCTCGCCCTCGGCCTGCGACGGGGTGGGTTCGGTGGTCATGGCTTCCTCCCGGGTCCGTCGGTCGCCGCCCGAGTACCCCGGGAGATCACCGGACCACACCGGTGTCAGGACCGGTCGTGCCGGGAGTGGTGGTGGGACAGTGCCGTGCGCAGCGCCGAGCGGATCTGTGCCGGCGGGGGAGCGCCGCCGGCGCCGGCCCCGGCGGTGAGCATCGTCGCCACCGCGCGCAGCTTGGTGTTGGCCAGCTGGGAGGTCTCCCGCAGAATCGTCCACGCCTCCTGCGAGGTGCAGCCGTGCGCGGCCATCAGCATGCCGCGCGCCAGGTCGATCACCGGCCGGGAGGCGATCGCCTGCCGCAGCTGGGCGATCTCCTCCTGCAGCGTCCGCAGCCGCTCCGCCCGCTCCAGCGCCACCGCCGAAGTGGTGCGCGGCGGCGGGGCGGCCGGTCCCGCACCGCCGTGGGCGGCGCCGCGCAGCGGTTCCTCGGTGTCCAGGCCGGCCAGCTCCAGGATGCGGCGCGGCTGGCCCTGCCAGTGCGCGGTCCGCACCGGTACCCCGTGCCGGTGGCGATGGTCGTCCAGCAGGTCCAGGAAGCCCAGCCCGGCCGTGTCCATGAAGTGCACCCCGGACATGTCCAGCTCGATCTCCCGCACCCCGTCCGGCAGCCCGGCGAGCGTGTCCGCCAGGGTCCGGGCGCAGCCGTGGACCAGCTCCCCGTGAGGCCGCAGCTCGGCCCGCCCGTGGACCACGCGGGCCTCGACGACCAGCGCGTCCAGCTGTCCGGTCAGCGGCGTACGGTCTGCGCCCCGGTGGTCTGCGACGGTCCTCACGGCGTCGTGTGCCCCCTGTGCCTTTCGGTTCGGTGTGCCGGCCGCGGTCTCCCGCGCGCCCGCGAGGTTCCGGGCTCCTCGCTGTCACGCTGCGCCTGCCCGGCGTACTGTCTCCTACACACGTGCTCCCGCACGGTCGGCGCCGGGCGGCATGGCCGGGTGCCGGGCGGGTAGACAGAGATCGTCGAGGAGGTGGCGGTCATGGGTGACCTGGACGGGGTGCCGACCGCGCCCGTCGACGCGATGCCGGCACTGATGCTGGCCCCGCTCTCCGGGCGGTCCGGGCTGCGGGCCGCGGGCGAGATCAGCCTGGGGACGCGTGGGGAGTGGGAGCGTGCCCTGCGAGATGTGCTGTGCGAGGACGATGATGTGTACTACCTGGAGCTGTCCGCGGTGACGTTCGCCGATGTCGCCGGGGTCGGTGCGCTCGCGGACGCGGCCCGGCGGCTGCCCGACGGGCGCCGTATCGTGCTGCACTGTCCGCCGGCCGTGGTGAGCAGGGTGCTGGAACTGTTCTGGCCCGGGATGGCGGCGATCGAGGTGTCGATGTCATGAGTACGAGCGAGGCGCCAGCCCCGGCCGATCCGTTCGTCCACCCTGCGCTCTTCTACCGCGACCCGCAGGAGTACCTCACCGGCACCGTCCCCTTCGTGCGCGCCGGGCTCGACGCCGGCGAGCCCGTCGCCGTCGCCGTCCCCGGCGACAACCTGGAGCTGATCCGCGCCGAGCTGGGCGACGACGCCCGCCGGGTGCGGCTGCTGGACATGCGCGAGGCCGGACGCAACCCGGGCCGGATCATCCCCGGGGTGCTGCGCGCCTTCGCCGACGCCCAGCCGGCCGGACGCCGGGTGCGGATCATCGGCGAGCCGATCTGGGCCGGGCGCAGCGCCACCGAGTACCCGGCCTGCGTGCAGCACGAGGCGCTGATCAACGCCGCGTTCCAGGGCCGCGAGGCGACGATCCTGTGCCCGTACGACGTCGTCCGGCTGCCGGAGCGGATGGTCGCCGACGCCTACGCCACCCACCCCACGGTGATCCCGACCGGCGCCGTCGACGAACGCCTCAGCCACGCGTACGCCCCCGCCGAGGTCGTCGCCCGCTACAACGAGCCGCTGCCCCCCGCCCCGGACGTCACGGCGTTCGCCTTCGACCGGGCCTCCCTCTCGGCGGCCCGGCACCACGCGGTCGGCGAGGGAGCGCGGTTCGGACTCGAGGGTGTACGGCTGGACGATCTCGCCCTCGTCGCGGCCGAGTTGACCACGAACAGTGTGGTGCACGGCGGCGGGAGCGGCACCCTGCGGGTGTGGGCCGAGGGCAGCCACGTGGTGTGCGAGGTGCGGGACGCCGGGCGGCTCGCCGACCCGCTGGCCGGCCGCCGGCCCGTCCCGCGCGACCAGCGCGGCGGCCGCGGCCTGCTGCTGGTGAACCTGGTCAGCGACCTGGTACGCCTGCACACCGCGCAGGACGGCACCACCATCCGCGCCTACCTCGGCTAGCACCGGCCTCGACCGACGCAGGTCTCGGCCGACGGCTACCTCGGCCGGCGCCAGGGTGCGCAGCGGCCGCCGTCGTGGGATCCGGCGGGATCCGGACGACGGCGCGCAGTGTCTCCAGCTCGGGCATCCGGGCCGCGGCGCGCAGCGGGCGGGGTCCGGGTGACGTGTCTAGTGGCCCCGCGGGGGTCAGGGGGCCAGTGGGTCCAGGTGCAGTGGTTCGATGCGGCCCTCCAGCATGGCGCCCAAACCCTGCGCGGCGCAGATGTCGGGGCGGTCGGCGATGTGCACCGGCATCCCCGTGGCCTGACGCAGCATCTGGTCGAAGCCGGGGAGCAGGGCGGAGCCGCCGACCATCATGATCCCGCGGTCGGCGAGGTCGGCGACCAGGTCGGGCGGGCAGTCCCGCAGCACCTTGCCGATGCCGTCGAGCACGGCGGTCAGCGGTGTCTGGATGGCGTCGCGTACGGCGGCGGTGTCCACGCGGACGCTGCGGGCGAGTCCGGTGGCCACGTCCCGGCCGTGGATCTCGGTGGACGCCGGGCCGTGCGGGGTGAGCCCGTTGCCGGACAGGGCCAGCTGCAGCGGACGTACGGACTGGCTCGGCAGCATCAGCTCGTGTTCGTGGCGCAGATGCTGCACGATCGCGTGGTCCACGGCCTCGCCGCCGACCGGGATGCGTTCGGCGGTGACGATGGAGCCGAGGGAGAGCACCGCCACCTGGGTGGCCGCCGCCCCGCACACCATGATCATGGTGGCCTCGGGACGCTCCACCGGCAGCCCGCAGCCGACCGCGGCGGCGATCAGCGTGTCGACCAGCTCCACCCGCCGCGCCCCCAGCCCGACCAGCGTCTCGATCGCGGCGCGCTGGGCGAGCGGATCGGCGTCGTGCGGGGTGCAGGCGGCGGCCCGCAGCCGGGGCTTGCGGCGCAGCTGGCGGCGGATCTTGTCGCCGAGCAGGTGCCGCAGCATGCGCTGCGCCATCTCGATGTCGACGACCGTCCCGCCCGACACCGGGCGCACGACCCGGATGTAGTGGGGGGTGCGGCCCGTCATCTTCTCCGCGAACTCGCCGACCGCGATCAGCGCGCCGGTGCGGGTGTTGACGGCGGCGGCGGACGGCTGGTCGACGACGAGCCCCGCGCCCTTGACGTAGACGCGGGTACGGGCCGCCCCCAGGTCGACGGCGAAGTGGCAGCGGCGCAGCTGCTCCAGACTGGCGGTCATGGCTGGCGGTTCCTCCCGTAAGTGGCGGCCTGTCTCGCATCCTGAGGGGACGGAGTGGGCGCCGCTTGTTGAAGGGGGCCGGGCGGGGTGCCGCTGAACGGGTGTTTTGTTCGCGGCCCTCCGACGCGCGCCGCCCGCAGGGGAGCAGACGGAGCGTCAGCGGGGCGGCAGGGCGGGCGCCGCCTCCAGCAGCGGATCCAGTGACCGGACGGTGATCTCGCAGCCCGCCTCCCGCAGCTGCCGCTGAAGAGGCCCGGTGCGGGCCAGCCCCACGAAGGGCAGCCCCAGCCGTCGCGCCGCCGCCAGCTCCGCCGGCGAGGACCCGATCAGCACCGCCGCCGACGCGGGACCACCGTCCAGGGCGCGCAGCAGACAGTCCGGGTCGGGCATCAGCCGGGTGAGGTCGTCGCCGCGGCCGTGGACGCCGTCCAGCGGCAGCCGGTACGGCTCCAGATACCGGCGTACGGCCTCCTCGGACACGTCGGTGACCACGCGGACCCGGCGTCCGGAGCCGTGCAGGGCACGGATCAGCGCGGAACAGTGGTGGGTCGTCGGAGCGTCCGGCACCGCCCGCAGCTCCAGCTCCTCCAGGCGCGAGCGCAGCAGCGGTCCGAGCCGGTCGCGGGCGAAGGTGCGCAGCACGTCCAGCGGGTGCACCGAGGCTTCCCGCACCGCTTCCACGGCCAGCGGACGGCCCGTCAGCGCGTCCTCTGGGTCGCGGTGCTCGCCGACCAGCGCGAGCAGGTCGAGCGCGGCCGCGCGGGCCGCCGCCGCGGAGAAGAGGCGGGCGATCGGCCCCTCGAAACCGACGAGCACGGTCCGCGCGTGCGCCAGCACCTCGCTCAGCGGTACGTCCGCCGCCACCGGGGTGCGCGGCTCCGGCGGCAGCGTCCCCTGCGGGGCCAGCCGCACCCGGCACGTCACCGCGAGTCCCGGCACCGGCCAGCGGCCCAGCCCGTTGTTCACCGCGCGCTCGGCACCGGCCGCCCGGCGCACCGGGTGCCGGCCGGTGATCCGAGCCGCCTGCTCCCGCACGTGCGCCGACAGCAGCGCGGCGACGTCCGCCGGGTGCGCGTGCACGAACGCGACCGGGTCCTCGACCCGCCAGGACAGCTCGGCGACGGCCGTGAACTCCCCCTTGCCGGAGCTGGGCAGGGCCATCTCGTGCCGGGCCTGCCGGGGCGTCAGGTCGACCTCGTAGTACGTGGTGACGCGGGCGTCGGCAGCGTGGTGCGGGCGCGCCGGGTCGAGGAGGGTGAGGGGGCCGTCGGCGTCGAGGTGCACGAGGGCCGTGCGGCCGGGGGCCGGTATGCCGAGGGCGCGCGGATCCCGGGCGATGAGGGGCCCGCGGACCAGCTCCCGTTCCTCCTCGTCGGCCGACGGTGACAGGGGGCAGTACCAGGCGAGGGGCGGATCCTGGGGCGAGGCACCCCACAGCGGCCGGAACCGTGGGGGCCGCGCGGCGGCGGAGCTGGCGGCGAACTCGGCGTAGAGCGAGGGCGGTACGACGACATGGCGGCCCACGGGCAGCCGGTCCGGCAGCGGGGCCCGCGGGAACGTCACGCGCAGCCGGGGCTGGGCGGGCAGGAGGCCGGGGAACATCCGCACCACGGCGACCAGGAGGGGGAGGAGAGGGGCTCCGGGGTCGGTGTGGACGAGGTAGCCGTCCTCCCGGACCAGCACCTCGTACTGGTGCGGGGACAGGGAGCGGGAGAAGACCTCGTGCACGGCCGCTTCGAGGGAGATGCGGTCCTCCGGGCTGCGGCGGAGGCTTGCCGTCCGGATGGAGACGGTGGGCCACGGGGACGCCGCGGCGGCCAGGGATTCCAGGTCGCGGCGCATGAAGTCCAGCTCCGCGCGGGCAGCCCTGGCGGCGGGTCCGGGCACACCTTCCAGCGGAGTGCCGCGCCACAGCTTCAGCGCCTCGCGGGCCAGTTCGCCGCGGAGCGCGGGGTCGTCGGCGGACCGGGCACGGCCGGCGAGGCGGGCGGCGAGCAGTGTGTCGACGTCGCCGGTGGAGGGGGTCGGGCGCAGCGACACGGTGTCGTCGTCGACGACGATGTCCGCGTGGGGCGTCAGGGCCGAGCTCAGATCGCGCAGGCGCCGGGTGACGGCGTCGTGGCCCATCGGCTGCCGTGACATCTCCGAGGCCAGCTCTTCGAGGGTGGCGGTGCCGCCCCGCAGCAGCAGCACACCGAGCAGCGTCCGGGGCGACCCCGCGGGGATCTGCAGCACTTTGTCCCCCCGGGTGACCTTGGGCGGGCCCAGCAGCCAGTAGCGCAGCCGGTCCGACGGCCAGGTCAGACGGCGCAGCCGGTCGGCGCCGCTCTCCTGGTGCTCGGGGAGGTCGGACGTGAGTTCGGAGCGCGCGGTGGCCAGTTCACGGGCGGGCTCCGGAGGCAGCTCCTCCACCGGGCAGAGCGAGGGCAGGAGATGCCCCAGCGTCCGCAGGTCCTCCGCCCGGCCCCCGGTGTCCGCGGACAACCCGTCGAGACAGATCAGCACCGGTCCGCTCGCGGTGAGCAGGACCTGCGAGGGACGGAACCGGCCGTGCGGGCGGCCGTGCGCGTGGAGGGCGTCCAGGGCGTCGACCAGGGGCGGGAGCAACGCGACGGCGGCGGCCGCACCGAGGGCCTGCGGGGACCCGGCGAGCATGTCCGTCAGCGGCTGTCCCTCGACGTACTCCTGGACCAGGTACGTGAATCCGCCGGCCGTCCCGTGGTCGCGGACGGTCGCGATCCGGGGGTGGCGGACCGCCGCGAGGCGCCGGGCCATGTCCTCGAAGCCGCCGTCGGCCCACATCAGCGGGCTGTGCCGGCGCACCACGACCTTCGCGCCCGCGTCCTCGGTGTCCTGTGCCAGCCAGCTCGCGCCCGCCACGCCGAGCCGCCGGATCAGCCGGTACCGTCCGGCGAACAGCTCCTCGGCGTCCCGGCTCTGTGTCAGCCGGCGCACGCTGTCCTGCCGGACGTGGGCGAACGCCTCCCCGTCCACGCCCTGCGGGCGGCCCGACTCCGCCGGGGTCGCCGCCCGGAACTCGCCCCGCGCCCGGCCCGCCGCCGTGTCGATCAGGCCGCCGATCCGCTCCAGCAGCTCCGTCGTGCTCTCGCGCGCCGAGCGGGGCAGGCTGCGCAGCAGCAACTCCCGTACGCCGGGCCGGAAGGCGTAGGAGCCCGGTGGGCCCAGCACCGTCGTCAGCATGCCGCTGAGGATCACCTCGGCCAGGTGCCGCGGCTGCGGATCGGGCTCCACCGCGGCCTGGACGAGTCGCATCACGGGCAGGTGCGGGCGGCCCACGGCGAGATGCCCGGCCAGCCGGAACGCCTCCGGGGACGCCGTCGCGCGAAAGCGCAGCACCAGGTCCTCCGCGGACAGCCGGGACACGTCCGTGCGGTCACCGGCGTCGGTGGGCAGCGGGCCGCGCAGGGCGGCGCCGGCGGCGGGGACCTCGGTGCGGCCGGGAGTGGCGAGCAGCGTGGCCCAGTTCGCCAGCCAGCGCGGCCCCGGCTCCAGCACCGGCAGGACGATTCGTGCGTCCGCCTCGTACGGGTCGGGCGGCTCGTACGGCGTGAAGGTCAGGGCGGCCGCCGGGGCCGCCGGGTGCGGGGCCGACAGCCGGCCCGGGACCGCGGGCAGGGCAGTGTCGCGCCACAGGTGCTCCGGCAGCGGCTGCACGACCGCCACCGGCATCCGGCGGGCCCAGCGGCGCAGGGTGGTGTACCAGCGGCTGCCCGCGGAGCCCTCCCGCCACTGCGGGCCCATGCAGTCGCTGACCAGCAGCAGCACCGTGCGGCCGTCGGCGGGCGCGGCCGGACCGTGGACCGTGCCGTCGGGGTCGGCGCGGTAGCCGGTGACCGTGCGGAAGAGGCCCGACCGGGCCAGCGTGGTGTGCAGTTCGCGCACCAGCGGCCGCCACACCGGCATCGTGGGCCCGGCGTCGTACACCACGTGCAGGCGCAGCCAGCGCTCGCGGGCCGGACGCAGCACCGGCAGCCACCACTGCGGGCCCGCGCCCAGGCGGGCGATGCGCTCGGCGGTCGCCCGCTCGTCCAGTTCCCGGCCCGTGGGGGCGTCGACGCGGCGGCCCAGCGGGCGCAGGGCGCGCTGCAGGGCCAGCGGGTGCGGCAGCATCGGCGGCGCGGGCGCCAGCAGCGAGGCGTGCGGTGCGGTCGGGGTGCCCGGGGCCGGCTGCGGGGCGGGCAGGTGCAGCGGGGCGCGCGGCGGGGCGGGGGCGGGCGCCGGCGGGGGCACGGGCGCCGGGCGCGGCCGGTCGTCCGGTTCCGGGCACCGCGGTACGGCCGGGGTCCGCGGCTCCTGCACTACCGGCTGCTCCTCGTCTCCCTGCTCCATCTGCCGGGCCAGCCACAGCACTTCCGCCAGCTCCAGCGGGGTCGGCCGGGGCCCGCCCGCCGCCTCGGCCAGCACGTCGGCCAGGCGTCCCAGGGCCGCCGGCAGGGCCGGCGGGGCGGGGGAGGGCTCAGAAGACATCGGCCTGCGCGCCCTGGCCCAGGTACGGCATCAGCCGCTCCGCCAGCTCGTCCAGGGAGGTGGCGTCGAGGTCGGCGGAGCGGGCCAGGTAGATCGCGTTCAGCAGCTGGTCGGTGGCCAGGTCACCGGCGCCCGCCCGGGACAGGAACCGGTCGATCAGCCGCCGCGCCCGCTCGTCCGGCTCGCCCAGGTGTGCCCGCACGATCTCGGCGAGATGCCCGTCGCCGGGCTGCCGCAGCCGCAGGGTCACACAGCGGCGCAGGAACGCGGGCGGGAACTCGCGCTCGCCGTTGCTGGTCAGCACCACGAACGGGAAGGCCCGGCAGCGCACCCGGCCCCGCTCCACCGGCACCCGCTCGTCGGTGCCGTCGATCATCACCTGGGCGCGGCCCTCGGGCGCGTGCCGGGCGGAGCGCACCAGCTCGGGGATCTCGTACTGGCCCTCCTCCAGCACGTTCAGCAGGTCGTTGGGCAGGTCCAGGTCGCTCTTGTCGATCTCGTCGATGAGCAGGGCGCGGGGGCGGGCGTACGGCAGCAGGGCGGTGCCGAGCGGGCCGAGGCGCAGATGGTGCTCGATGCCGGCGTCCGCCGCCTGCGGCCCCTGCCGGGCCGCGTACAGCCGCGACAGCGGGTCGTACTGGTACAGGCCGTCGTGCAGGGTGGAGCGGCTGGTGATGTTCCAGCGCAGTACCGGGCCCAGCCGCAGCTCCCGCGCCACCGCGTACGCCAGCGACGACTTGCCGGTGCCGGGCGGGCCGGTGACCAGCAGCGGGCGGCGCAGATACAGGGCCGCGTTGACCAGCTGGACGGTCTCCTCGGTGGCCTGGTAGGTGGCGGCGCGGTGGGCGCGGTCGGGGGAGACGGCGGCGGCGTCGGCACGCTCGTCCGGTACCTCGAGCACCGGGCCGCCGTCGAAGGCCCGCCAGGGCGGGGGCGGCGGCAGCCGGTCGACGCCGTCGTGCGGGGTGCCGGTGCCGGTGTAGACGGGCCACAGAGGCATGGGTTCCTTGCTCCAGGGGGTTATCGGGCGACCGGGGTGTGCAGGCTCGCGGCGGGCTCCGGGAAGCAGCGGGGGTCGTCCCACAGCAGCTGCAGCTCGCGCGCCCAGTGCCCGTCCGGGTCCTCGGCGTCCGCGGTCAGCCGCAACTTCTGTACGTGACGGGGCAGTTCGGCGGGGGGTACGCCGGTGAGGGACGCCGTCAGCTCGTCGAGGAACGAGGTGCCCGCGCACGGGCCGTCGTGCCCGGTGCCGGGGCAGCCGGTGCGCCGCCACAGCAGGACCGGAACCGGGACGGTGAGCGAGACCGCGAAGTGCTCGGCGGCTGCGCTGGGCGGCACGGCGAAGCCCGCCAGATGCGCGTCCCCGTCCCACAGCCGTTTGCGCAGCCCGCCGGGGCGCTCCCTGGTGCCGCACTCCACGCGGTGCACGTCCACGCCCGGCGAGGCGTCCAGCTTCTGCCACTTCTTGCGCAGCTGGTGGCGCAGCCGGCCGCTGCGGTGCCGCGCCCGGTCGGTCACCACCAGCGGATAGGCGCAGCCCAGTGGCGTACTGTCGTCCGCGCTGCACTCCCACTGCGCGACCGGCTCGTTCAGCCACTCGCGCGGCAGGACGAACGTCACCAGCTCCTCGGCGTCCGGCGCCAGCTGGTCGGCGGCCTCGTCCAGGCGCTGCTGGACGTAGGCGCGCACCGCGTTCCTCGGCAGCCGGCGGGTGCCGACGGGCCGCCGCCGCCCGTCGCGGTACGCGGACACCTCGACGGTGACCTGGTCGGGCCCTTCGCCGCTGTGGTCGATCTCCACCACGACCGGCGACCAGGCGGCGGCCGGCTGCACCGGAAGGGCCCCGTCGAGGAGTTCCTCCAGCCGGTCGGCCAGCCGGGTCGCGGCCTCCGGCTCGGGCACCTCCCACTGCACGTACGCCGCCGCCGCGGACAGCGAGGCGAAGCCACCCGGGGGCAGCGGCGGTCCGAAGGCACCCACCGCGTCCCCGTACAGCCGGTTGGCGTCGGCCGCCCGGCCCTGCGCCTCGGCCCGCCGCACCAGCGCGTACAGCCGGCGCAGGGTCTCGGGCCGGTGACCGGTCGGCACCAGCTCGCCGAGGGCCGGCCAGTAGCGGGCGATGACCTCGGTGGGCAGCATCCGGCCCACCCGTACGTCCCGGCCGCCCGCGACCGCCGTGACCATGCCGACGACGAAACCGTCCTCCAGTGTCACCGCGGCCCCGCTGAATCCGGCCGCCAGCGGCTGCCCGTGCCCGGTCAGTGCCTCCAGCTGCACCCACTCGTCGGAGATCCGCGGGCCGGGCAGCGCCCGGTAGGAGGCGAGCATGCCCTCGTCGTAGCCGCGCGGGAAGCCGTAGGCGACGAGTTGCCGGCCGCCGCGCTCGGCGCCGGGCGGCGCGAACCGGGCCGGGGTGAGGGGCACGTCCTCGGACAGCTCCAGCACCGCGACGTCCCCGGGGTCCGCCGCGCCGCCCTGCCAGCCGCCGTGCACGGCCACGGCGGCCGGTAACCCGGCGAGGTGACGGGAGTTGGGGAAGGTCACGCCGACCGGGTCCGTGCCGGCCTGCCGCACCACGTGCGCGCAGGTGAGGACGTGGCGCGCGGAGACGAGGAAACCGGCGCCGACCTCGTTGCCGCAGACGATGCGGGCGTGCCAGGCGGTGCCGCTCATGACGAGGTCTGCTGCGGATCAGGCTGCTGGGGGTCGGGCTGCTGAGCCGGGGTCCGCTGAGGGTGGGGCTGCTGATCGCCGGCCTGCCGCGCGTCCGGCCGGTCCCCGCCCGGCGACCAGCTGAGCTTGACCACCAGGTGGGCCTCGGCCGCGCCCTTGGCGATGACGGCTCCCGCCTCGGCGCTCATCTTCACGCCGAACTCCAGCTCCACCGCGTCCGGTCTGAGCGCGCCGCCGCGCAGCACCCGCAGCGCGGACTCGGCCGCCGTGCGCACGCCCGCGAGGGAGTCCTCGAAGGAACGCGTGGCCTGGGCCGCCCCGCCACGGGAGACGAGCCGGGCGCCGGCCTCGTCGTCGACGCCCTCCACCACGACCTGGGCGCCCTCCACGGTCGTGAACTCCACCAGTTGCTCCATCGCGCGCCAACTCCCCCGTACCGTGGTGACCTTGCCGGTAGACATTGTTGCGGACGGTGCCGGTGCGGTGAACCGGGTTCTGCCGCCGGTCACCGGACGCCTGGCGGAAACCCGCCAGGGCGCCTTTCCGCCGTCTCCCGTCAACTCCCCGGCCACACAAGCCCCGTGACACTCGTCGGACACACGACGAAATGAGGCGTGGATGAGCAGAGGACCAGTCAGACGCGGGGCGAGTCTCCTGTCGGCCGGGCTCGTGATCGCCCTGCTGCCGGCGGGTGCGGGCGCAGCGGCCGGCGGCGGTACGGCCACCACCGCACCCACCGCGAGCGCCGCACGGACCGCGGACGCCGCCCGTACCGTCACCCTCGTCACCGGGGACCGGGTGACCGTCACCGACCTCGGCGGCGGCAAGCGGACCGTCACCGTCCAGCGGCCCCGGGGCGCGAGCGGTGCCGTGCGCACGCAGAGCGCGAACGGCGAGATCAGCGTCGTACCGGACGAGGCGCTGCCGTATCTGCGGGCGGGCACCCTCGACCGGCGGCTGTTCGACGTCAGCGCCCTGATCCGGCAGGGACTCACCGACGACGAGGCCGGCGCGCTGCCGCTGATCGTCACCCACGGCAAGGGCGTGCGCGCGGCCCTGCCGCGGGGGGCCGAGCGGGTGCGGGCGCTGCCCAGCGTGCGCGGGGACGCCGTGCGGGCGCCCAAGGGCCGCGCGTTCTGGCAGGCGGTCACCCGGCAGGGCGGCGTGGAGAAGGTGTGGCTCGACGCGCGGGTCACGGCCGACATGGCCGAAAGCAACGCCCAGATCGGCACACCGAAGGCGTGGGAGGCCGGGCTGACCGGCAAGGGCGTCACCGTCGCCGTCCTCGACACCGGCGTCGACGTCACCCACCCCGACCTCGCGGGCCGGGTCACCGCGACGAAGAGCTTCATCGAGGGCCAGGAGATCGCCGACCGCAACGGTCACGGCACCCACGTCACCTCCACCGTCGGCGGCAGCGGCGCCGCCTCCGACGGCCGCGAGAAAGGCGTCGCACCCGACGCCACGCTCGCGGTCGGCAAGGTGCTCAGCGACCAGGGCTCGGGCAGCGAGTCGCAGATCATCGCCGGCATGGAGTGGGCCGCGAAGGACGTCCACGCCAGGATCGTCTCGATGAGTCTGGGCTCCACCGAGCCGAGCGACGGCACCGATCCCATGGCGCAGGCCGTGAACACCCTCACCCGGGAGACCGGTGCCCTGTTCGTGATCGCCGCGGGCAACACCGGCGCGCCCTCCTCCATCGGCTCGCCCGGCGCCGCCGACGCCGCGCTCACCGTCGGTGCCGTCGACTCCGCCGACCGGGCCGCGTACTTCACCAGCGCCGGACCCCGCCACGGGGACAACGCCCTCAAGCCCGACGTCTCCGCGCCGGGCGTCGACATCCTTGCCGCCCGCTCCCGACTCACCGAGGGCAGCGGGCCGTACACCTCGATGAGCGGGACGTCGATGGCGACCCCGCACGTCGCCGGTGTAGCCGCGCTGCTCGCGCAGCTCCACCCGGACTGGACCGGTGCGCGGCTCAAGGACGCGCTGATGTCCACCTCGGAGCAACTGGACGCCTCCGCCTACGAGCTGGGCAGCGGGCGGGTCAGCGTGCCTGACGCGATCGACGCGACCGTCACCGCGACCGGCAGCGCCGACCTCGGCTTCCACAGCTGGCCGTACGACGCGAACCAGCCGGTGACCCGCACGCTCACCTACAGCAACTCAGGTGATGTCCCGGTCGCGTTGAAGCTCTCCGTGACGGGTGCGCCGGACGGTGTCGCCACCCTCGCCGACACCGCCCTGACCGTCCCCGCGCACGGCACCGCCTCCACCACCGTCACCGGCGACGGCGCCAAGGCACCCATCGGCACCACCAGCGGTCGGATCGTCGCCACCGACGTGGCCGGCACGCCTGTCGCGCACACGGTGTTCGGGCTGGTCAAGGAGGAGGAGAGGTACACGCTCACGGTGCACGTCAAGGACCGCGACGGCACACCCGCGGCCGCGAACCTCGCCGTGCAACAGCTCGCGGCCGGCGTGGACGCGTTCCCCGCGCAGGTCGGCGACTCCGGCACGCTGACGCTGCGCCTGAAGCCGGGGACGTACAGCCTGACCTCCTTCCTCGACGTGCGCGGCAGCCACGGCGCCGACTCCCTCGGCCTCGGTTTCCTCGCCGCCCCCGAGGTCACCCTGGACCGCGACCGCGAGATCACCCTGGACGGGCGCACGCTGCGGGAGGTGCGGGCCGAGGCCGGGCGGCGCACCGAGACCCGCCAGCTGCTCATGGAGTACGACCGCGACGCGGGCGGCTCCGATCTGTTCGGCGCGGTCCAGGTGCCCGTGAAGTACGACAGCGTGTTCGCGGCGCCGACCCGGAAGGTCACGCAGGGCACCTTCGAGTACCGGACCGTGTGGCGGCTCGGCAAGCCGCTCATGGAGGTGCGCGGGGTCGGCGAGGCCGTCGCGCAGCCCGGAGGGGCCCTCACCGACGGGCGGCTGCGGCTGCCGCTGGCCGACGTCGGCACCGGTCCTGTGACCGGCGTCGCGGGCAAGGCGGTCCTCGTACGTCTCACCGACGGCACCGACCCGGCGGCCCTCGCGCAGGCCGCGCAGGACGCGGGCGTGCAGGCCCTGTTCGTCACGGACGACGCGCCCGGTCGCCTGAACGCCTGGTGGGGCGCGGACGACGGCAGCGACCGGCCGTTCCCGATCGCCACGCTGAACACGGCCGACGCCCGGCGGCTGCGTCAGGCGGGACGCGTGGACCTCACCGTCACGCGCGACACGCCGTACCTGTACGACCTGTCCGAGGGGCACCCGGGCGCGATCCCGGACCGGGACCTCACCTACGCGCCCGGCACCCGGCAACTCGCCTCGGTCGGCGTGAAGTTCCACGCGGTGAAGCCGGTCTCCGGCGGTGAGTTCCGGTACTCGATCACCGGCACCTTCCCCATCGGCATCGGCTTCCAGGAGCGCGCCGACTTCCCGGCCGAGCGCACCGACTACGTCTCCACCGGTCCCGGCCAGCTGTGGCACGAGTCCGTGACCGCCGCCGACGGGGCGCTGGAGGAGCGCAGCGGGCTCGTCGCCTACCGGGGCGGCACCCGGCCCGGGCTGAACTGGTTCCGGCCGGTGTGGCACCCCTGGCTCGGCACCGGACTCGGCTGGGGACAGCAGCGCACCGGCAACCAGTTGCAGTTCAACACGCCCGGCTGGGGCGACTCCGGGCCCGATCACACCGGCTTCGGGGACGTGTGGAGCGAGGACAGCGGCATGAGCCAGGCCACGTCCGTCTACCTCGACGGGACGCTCGTCGACACCGGCCGCAGCTCCGCCGCGTACGTGTGGGACGCCCCCGCCGACGAGCACCGGTACACCGTCGTCACCGAGACGGCCCTCGACGCCGCCCGCTGGGGCAGGGCCACGCGAGGCCGCTCCGAGTGGACGTTCCGTTCGGCCGCGACCCCCGAGGACCGGCAGACCTTCCTGCCCCTGATCAACCTCGCCTACGACGTGGGCACCGACCTCGCCGGCGACGTCCGGGGCGGCAGCCGCGTGCCCGTGGGCCTCAGCGCCTCCCACGTCGAGGGCGCGCCCGGCACCGGCACGCTCGGCGGCGGCCGGCTCGAGGTGTCCTACGACGACGGGAAGACCTGGCGTCCGGTGCGCCTCGACGGCTCCGGCGCGTCCTGGCGCGGCACGCTCACCGTGCCGCGCGGCGCCGCGTCGGTCTCGTTGCGCGCGTTCGCCCGTGACGACCACGGCGGCTCGGTGCGCCAGGAGATCCTGCGGGCGGTGGGTGTGAAGTAGTCCGCTTTCGGATACACGGACGGCGGCGCCGCCTCCCTGGGACGGGGAGACGGCGCCGCTGTCGCTGCCTGGGCCTTCGCCCTAGACCAGCCAGCCGATGAAGTGGACGAGGCCGGCGAGGACGTCGGTGAGCAGGTTCATGATCGTGCTTCTCCTTGCGGTGGTGCTGTGATGTGGGACCTGTGCGTCGACTACGGTCTGCAGCCCGTCGCTTGCACACCGTGAGTATCGCTGGTCTCACCCGCCGCAGTCGCCCTCACGAGTGACGATCACCTGTTCAAGGGAACAACTGATCGCCTGTTCGGATCACGCCCAGCTCCGCCAAGTCCTGTGGGCGGATGCGGAGTTGACCCGCCGTCGCCTCGACCTCCTCCGGCGGGCGCTTGAGGATGGCCGCCGCGAGCTCCGGCGCGATGACGGAGAAGTAACTGTCCGGAGTGGCCCATGTGTTGCCGGGTGCCGCGAGCGCCAGCGCGCCGCCCGAGCCGCCCTCACCGATCACCAGCGTCGTCACCGGCGTCCGTGCCGACGCGACCGCCGCGAACACCTCCGCGATGGCCGGGCCCGCGCCCTGCCGCTCGGCCTCGGCGTCGTTGGCCGCACCCGGGGTGTCCACCAGCGTCAGCACGGGAATGTGGAGCCGGTCCGCGAGCCTGATCAGCCGGGCCGCGGTGCGATAGCCGGCCGGCCGGGTCGCCGTGCCGGTCTGGGCGGCGTAGGCGACCGTCCGCCCCTCGTGCTCACCGAACCCGCAGAGCATGCCGTCCGGGTCCCGGCCGCCGCAGCGGTCGCCGCAGATCGCGGCGCGCTGCGTGAAATAGGCGTCGAGATACTGCTGTGCGCGCGGGCGCCGGGGGTCCCGGGCTCGTCGGACGGCGTCCCAGCCCGAGACCGGAAGCTCCCGCGCCCCGAGCGCCTCCGGCATCGGTGCGGGCGCCTCGGACGGGCGGGTCAGCAGCCGCAGCCACCGCCCCAGCACCGCCCGCAGCTCACCCGGCTCCACCACCGCGTCCGCCGACCCCGCCGCCACCTGCGCCTCGGCCGTGTACGCGGCCGGGTCGGCGTCCGGCGGCCGTACCCGTGAGCCCGCGAAGCCGACCTGGGCGCCGGGCAGCGCGAGCACGACGTCGGCGCCCGCGCCGAGCGTCGCCCAGCCGCCGCCCGTCGCCGGGTCCCGCAGGACCGCTATCTGCGCCAGCCCCGCCTCCCTGGTCAGCGCCGACTGCCGGGCCACCCGCTGGAGCTGGGTGAGCGCGAGCATGCCCTCCTGCATCCGGCTGCCGCCGGTGGCGACCAGCGGCACGACCGGCAGTCGGTGGGCGCGGGCATGGGTGTACGCCTGCTCCAGCCGGTCGCCGGTGCGTTCGCCGAGGGAGCCGCCGAGGAAGCCGAACTCGAAGGAGATCAGCATCGCCCGGGTGCCCTCGACGGTGCCAGTGCCGCAGACGACGGACTCCTCCTCGCCGGTGCGTTCGGCGGCGCGGGCGCGGGCGTCGTCGTAGCCCTGCCAGCCCAGCGGGCCGTCGGGCCGCGATCGCCGCTCGGGGGCGGGAAGTTCGGCGAAGTCGTCGGTGACCAGGGCGAGGGCCGCCCGGGCGGACGCGCGCTCAGCCATGGGACAGCGCCCGCTTCATGATCTTGCCCATGTCGTTGCGGGGGAGGGCGTCGACATAGCGGACCGCGCGGGGCCGCTTGTGCGGGGCGAGCCGGTTTGCGACATGGCCGGCCAGCTCCTCGGCGGACGGCGGCGCCGCGGGGTCCGCCGGGACGATCCACGCCACCACCCGCTCGCCCAGGTCCGGATCCGGCTCCCCGGTGACGGCCGCCTCCCGCACACCCGGATGCTCCAGGAGCGCGTTCTCGATCTCCCCGGCGCCGATCTTGTACCCGCCGCTCTTGATGAGGTCGGTGGCCTTGCGCCCGACGATCCGCACATAGCCGTCCGCCTCGCGCACCGCCATGTCCCCGGTGCGGAACCAGCCGTCGTCGGTGAACGCGGCGGCGGTGGCGTCGGGCCGGTTCAGGTACGCGGTGAACAGGTTCGGGCCGCGCACCTGGATCTCGCCGATGGTCTCCCCGTCGTACGCCGCCACCGGGGAGCCGTCCTCCTGCACGAGCCGCAGCTCCACGCCCGGCAGCGGCACGCCGACCGTCCCGGCCCGGGGCTCCCCGTCGGCGCGGACGCTGGTGTTCATCAGCGTCTCGGTCATGCCGTACCGCTCGAGGACCCGCCGCCCGGTCGCCGCCGCGATCCGCTCGTGGTCGTGCACCGGCAGCGCGGCCGACCCCGACACCAGCAGCCGGGCCCCGGCCAGCGCCTTCGCCAGCTCCGGGTCGCCGGGCAGGGCCTCGGCGATGCGGTGGTACATGGTCGGCACGCCGAAGAGCATGGTGGCGCCCGAGCCCAGCTCCCTGGCCACGCCCTCGGTACTGAACCTGCCGAGGTGGCGCACCGAGCCGCCGCGGCGCAGCGGGCCGAGGACGCCCAGCACCAGTCCGTGCACATGGAACAGCGGCAGTCCGTGCACCAGCACGTCCGCTCCGGTCCACTGCCAGGCGTCGGCGAGCGCGTCCAGGGTCGCGGCGATCGCCCGGCGCGGGATGACGGCGCCCTTGGGCGGGCCGGTGGTGCCGGAGGTGTAGACGACGAGTGCGGGGTCCCTCTCGTCGGCCGCCCGGTCGTCGGGGACGGGGCCCGCGGCGCGTACGTCGACGTCGACGCGCTCGTATCCGGCCAGGGCCGCGGGGAGGTCGTCGCCGGGGGCGGCGAGCACGAGGGCGGGTGCGCTGTCGGTGAGGATGTGCCGCAGCTCCTTCTCGCCGGACTTCGGGTTCAGCGGGACGGCGGCGCCTCCGGCGAGGAGTGTGCCGATGACGCCGACGGCGGTCTCCAGGGCGGGGGTTGCCCAGACGGCGACCCGGCCCCGGCCCCGCACCCGGTCCCCGACGGCGCCGGCCGCGGCGGCGAGCTGCGCGTAGGTCAGCCGACGCTCGGCGAAGCGGAGGGCTTCCCGCTCGTCGGGGGCGTTCGTGAGGGCGGGGAAGAGGGAGGGCACGGGGGCTCCTTTTCGCGGGGGCTCGGCGTCTGCTCGGGGCTCGGCGTCCTTCCTACCCCAGGGAGGTCGAAGTCACCTCGGCTGCGACGTGACCGCCGTGCGTTGGAGCAGGCCCCAGGTGAACTCCGCGACCACCTCGTGGGGTGCTCCGCTCGCGTCCGGGGCGGTGAAGGCCAGGCCCCAGCGGGTGGGGGCCGTGCCCTCCAGGGGGCGGGCCGGTGCGAAGGCGCGGGCCGCCTCGTCGACCGTGCAGGACCAGGGGGTGAGGTCCTCCAGGGTGCGCAGGTCGGGGCCGGGGGAGTCCGGGGCGCGCACGAGCCACTCGTTCCAGACCGCGCCGCGCGGGCCGACGAGCACCTCGAAGCGCAGGTCGGGCCAGAGGGGGAGCGGCCACTGCCAGGCGGCGCACTCCAGGTCGCCGATCGTGCGCTTGCCCTCCGAGTCCGGGGGGCCGAGGACCGAGCGGTACCGGGAGGCAGCCGCGCGGGCGCGGGGCGAGCGGACCATCGCCTGCCATCGTCTGTTCGCCTCGCGCATCTCGGCCAGGGAGACGCCGAGGGTGCGGCGGGCGTCGTCCACCAGCTCCGGGTTGTGGTCGGCCATGCGGCGCAGCAGGACCAGCTGGAAGTCACGGCGGGTGAACGGGGCGGCGGGGCGCGGAGAGGAGGGCGGCACGTCCTCCATCGTTCCCCGGTTCGTCCGCGCACGTCCGCACCATTGCCCGGGCGATCGGGATATGACTAGCCTGTGTTCGTCATGCCGACAGCCTGTTGAAATATCGAACGCAGGCTTTTGACCTACAAAGGGAGGGGGCCGGCCGTGGGACGCCTCGTACCTGCCGTGACCCGGGCTCTGGACATTCTGGAGCTCTTCCTCGACGGGGACGGCACGCTCTCCGCCCCCGACATCGTGCGCAAGCTGCAACTGCCGCGCACCACCGTGCACGAGCTGGTCACCACGCTCGCCGCCCGCCAGTACCTGGTCACCGTCCCCGGTCAGCCCGGACGCTACCGGCTCGGCGTGCGCCCGTACCAGCTCGGCAGCCGCTACGCCGAGCAGCTGGACCTCGCCGCCGAGGGGCAGCAGGTGGCCCGCGCCGTCGCCGAGACCTGCGACGAGACCGTGCACGTGGCGATCCTGGAGGGCACCGACGTCATCTACATCGCCAAGGTGGACTCCACCCACGCGGTGCGG
Organism: Streptomyces sp. NPDC036813; assembly: GCF_055609245.1. Taxonomy (NCBI): domain Bacteria; kingdom Bacillati; phylum Actinomycetota; class Actinomycetes; order Kitasatosporales; family Streptomycetaceae; genus Streptomyces; species Streptomyces sp. NPDC036813. The sequence continues at coordinate 152,432 of NZ_JBVJPV010000009.1, forward strand.
ATGGTGTCCGCGGCCGGCCGCCGGCTGCCCGCGCACTGCACCTCGGTGGGCAAGATGCTGCTGGCCTCCCTCCCGGAGCAGGAGCTCGCCGCCCGCGTCCCGGACGACGCCGAGCTGGTCGCGATGACCCCGAACAGCATCACCGATCCGGCCGCCCTGCGTGAGGCCCTGGCCGAGATCCGCGCGCGCGGCATCGCGGTGGAGTCCCGCGAGTCCAACCCGGACGTGTCCTGCGTGGCCGCACCCGTGCGCGACCGCACCGGGCAGGTCGTGGCCGCGCTGTCCATCTCCGTGCCGATGATCCGCTGGAGCGAGGAGCGCCGGGCCGAGCTGGAGCAGCTCGCCGTCAAGGGCGCCGCCGAGCTGTCGGAGAACCTCGGCCACCGGAGCGCGGTGTGAGCGGGCCGGCGTACGAGGTCGCGGTGAGGGCCGAGGCGACCCTCGGCGAGGGGCCGACCTGGGACGCGGCCGCCGGCCGGCTGATCTGGCTGGACATCCTCGGCTGCCGTGTCCACACGTACGACCCGGTCACCGGCCGCCGCACGGTGCGCACCACCGAGCAGCACGTCGGCGCGGCCAAGCCCCGCGCCGGCGGCGGCCTGGTGCTGAACCTGCGCGACGGCGTCGGCCTGCTCGACCCCGACGGTGCCTTCCGCTGGCTGCACCACGAGCCGGTGCCGGGGCGCCGCGCCAACGACGCCGCCGTGGCCCCCGACGGCGCGCTGTGGGCGGGCACCATGCGCTACGACGAGGCGCCGGGCGGCGGCACCCTGTCCCGGTTCACCGGCGACGGCGCGGCCGAGGTGGTCCTCGACGACGTGGCGGTGAGCAACGGCACCGGCTGGAGCCCGGACGGCCGCCTGATGTACTACATCGACTCACCCACCCGCCGCGTCGACGTCTTCTCCTGCACCGGGGGACGCGTGGCGGACCGGCGCCCGTTCGCCGAGATCGAGGAGGGCGCCGGCTTCCCCGACGGCCTCACGGTCGACGCCGACGGCTGTGTGTGGGTGGCGCTGTGGGACGGCGCGGCGGTGCGCCGCTACACGCCCGACGGCCGCCTGGACCGGACAATCGCGCTGCCCACGCCGAGGGTGACGGCCTGCGCCTTCGGCGGGCCGGACCTGACGGACCTGTACGTCACGACGGCCCGCGTGGGTCTGGCCGCGCCGCATCCGGCGGCCGGTTCCCTGCTGGTGGTCCCGGACGCGGGCAAGGGCCTGCCACAGCCGGCGTTCGCGGGCTGACCCCACCGGGGGGGCTGACCCCGCCAGGGGGAGGGCCGGCCCGCCGGACCTTCCGCCTGCCGTGTCGGCTTCTCCGGGCGGGGGCTTCCGCATGCTGCCCCGGCTTCTCTCGCCGGGGGCCTCCGCCTGCCGTGTCCGCTTCTCTGGCCGGGGGCTTCCGCATGCCGCCTCGGCTTCTCTCGCCGGGGGCCTCCGCCTGTCGCCCCGGCTCCTCCCGCCGGACCTTCCGCCTGCCGTGTCGGCTTCTCCGGGCGGGGGGCCTCCGCCTGCCGTGTCCGCCTCTCCGGCCCGGGGCTCCCGCACGCCGCCCCGGCTTCTCCCGCCGGGCGCCTCCCCCTGCCACGTCGGCCTCTCCCGCCGGGGCTTCCGCCTGCCGCCCCGGCTCGTCCGGCTGGGGCTCCTGCCCGCCGCCCCCGCATCTCCCGCCGGGGTCTCACCCGCGCCCCGGTTCCTCCCGCCCCGTGCGGTCCAGTTCCGCCAGGATCTTGCGCTCCGCCGGGGTCAGGGGTGGTCCCGACAGGGCCGGGAGGAGGGGGCCCGTCACGGCGGCCAGGATCGCGTCGGGGCGCAGGAGGCGGGTCGGGCCCGTGCGCAGACTCGTCACGTCCCACAGCACCCGCGCCGCGTCGTGGGAAGAGGTCGCCGCGCCCGTCAGGCGGCGGGAGTAGCGGGTGACGAGGCGGTCGGCGACGCCGGGCCGGCCGCCGCGTACGTCCGGGAACCAGATGTCCTGGCCGACCGCCGACGCCCAGGCCGCCTCCACCGCCCGGGCCGCCCCGCGCTGCACCCGGCGCGCCAGGCCGGTCGCGGTGGGCCCGCCGCGCTCCAGCTCCCGGCGCAGTCCCGCGGCGCCCAGCGCGGCCACCGACATGCCCTGCCCGTAGGCCGGGTTGAACGTCGCCACCGCGTCCCCGAGCACCACGAGTCCCTCCGGCCACTCCCGCACCCGCTCCAGATAGCGGCGGGAGTTCTTGGTGCTGCGGCTGACGTGCACGTCGCCCAGCGGCTCGGCGCCGGAGATGAGCCGGCCGACGATCGGGTGCGGCAGGTCGAGCGTGTACCGCAAGAAGCCCTCCGGGTCCGCCGGCGGCTCACCGCCGCGGGTGCCGGCGAGGCTGACCATCCAGCGGCCGCCCTCGATGGGCAGCACCATGCCGCTGCGGCCCGGCCGGGACACGTACGGGTCGGCCTGCAGGACGGCCAGCGGGAAGTCCTCGGCGCCCTGGGGCGTGCGGTACACGCGCGTGGCGTTGACGAGTCCGGCGTCCACGGTCTTCTCCCGTATCCCCGACACCCCGAGCCGCTCCAGCCAGTCGACGACCCGCGAGCCGCGCCCGGCCGCCTCGACCACCAGGTCCGCGGTGAACTCCTCCCGACCGGAGGCCGTTTCCACCAGCACACCGCGCACCCGGCTGCGGGAGCCGGTGAGTTCCAGCGCCCGTCCCCGCTCGATCCGGATCCCGGGGTGCTCCAGCACCAGGTCCCGCACCACCCAGTCCAGCAGCGCCCGGCTGCACGTGATCATGCGGGGGCCGCCGTCGCGCCAGCGCCGCAGCCAGCCCTCGGGGGTGAGCGCCAGCATGCCGGAACCGAGCGGAACCTCGTGCGCACCGGCCGTCAGCAGCGCCTGCCGCACACTCACCCGCGGCAGCAGCTCCTCCATCGCGTCCAGCCCGCCCGGCATCAGCAGATGGGCGTGCCGGCCCTGCGGGAGCCCCTTGCGGTGGTCGGGACCGTCGGGCAGGTCGTCCCGCTCCACCACGACCACCTCGTCCACGGTGGCCGACAGCGCCGCCGCGGCCAGCATCCCGGCGAGGCCGGCTCCGATGACGACAGCTCTGTGCGGCATGGGGCTCCTTGGGTCGGCGAACGGGAGTTCAGCGGGGGGAGGCGGCCCTTACCGTACCCGCGCGCCCGTCCGCGTCGAGAGGGGGACGGGACAGCGCACGGGCCAGTTCCACCAGACCGCTGGTGCCGGGGACCTCCGTGGCGTGCAGCCGGTAGGGGCTCGGCGCGTCCAGCGGCGGCTCCTGCGCGGCGGCCCGCCGGGTGGCGGCGGCCAGCATGGCGGCCTCCGCCTCGATCCGGGCCCGGTGCGCGGAGCGGCCGGCCCGCAGCGCCTCGTCCAGGGCGCGGACGCGGACCCGCTCGTCGAAGTACGGGGCCAGCGCGAGCAGCGCGTCATGGATGGACACCTCGCGCCAGCGCAGCCGTTCCTGCGGCAGCCACCACCAACTGGCCTCCGGCTTCGGCGCGGTGGAGGCGAAGCGCACCGCGGACCACAAGGGGCGCAGCGTGCGGTTCTCGCCGTACCCGCGCCACTGCGCCACGACCGCCGGCAGCAGCCTCGGCAGCACGAACCCTGCGGAGCAGATCAGCGCCCCGAGGGAGGCCATGGGCGGCGCGACGGTCGTGGACAGGAAGTCCAGGTCGTGACCGGACCAACGGGCCGCCACGGCGGTGTACTTGGCGGCCTGGAAGCCCAGCAGGTCCAGCAGGGCGCCGGTCAGGATCAGGCGCAGCCCGGCGCGCAGCAGGCCGGTGACCTCGCGGCCCCACTTCAGGCACACCGCGCACATCGCGAGCATGGCCGCGCTGTGGCCCAGCAGGTACAGCAGGATCATCTCGCGCAGGCCGGGCGTGGTCGCGTAGTAGGTGTCGAGGTCGGTGAGCCGTTCGGTACGGGCGTCGGCGAGGGCGAACAGCGCGACGATGGCGACGATCACCGCGCCGTAGGCGGCGACGCAGCGCAGCACCAGCCGCCGCACGCGCTCCCGGGAACCGCCGCGCCAGTTGATCAGCAGGATCAGCAGGGAGCAGCTGTACGCGGAGAGCATGCCGTACGTCAGCGGGGCGCCGAAGTTGGGGATGCCGGTCAGGTCGTTGACCGCGGCGAGCGTGAGGGGGGCGGCGCACACGAACACGAGCGAGCCGAGGACGATCGCCGCGCACGTGGACACCGTCAGCGGGTCGCGCAGGGCGGTGCCGGGCCGGCGGAAGAGCAGCACGGAGGACAGAGCGAACACGCAGGCCGCCAGATACACGACGAGGCTCATCGCGGACGCGCTCCGTCCACGCCCCGCGCCGGCCCGCGCACCCCGGCGAGCGCGTCCGCGATCCGGGGCAGATCGACGGGACCCCCCGGTGGAAGGGCCACCGGCTCGCCGACCACCGCGACGAGCCGTGGGGGAGCGGGCTCGGCCGCTGCCGCGAGCCGTACGGGAGCCGGGTCGGCCGCTGTCGTGAGCCGTACGGGAGCCGGGGTTGCCGGGTCGGTCGGCGCCGCGAGGCGTACGGGGGGCGACGCCGGGTCGGCCGCTGTCGTGAGCTGTACGGGAGCCGGGTCGGCCGCTGTCGTGAGCCGTACGGGATTCACCTCCGCAGGGGTGGCCGGTGTCCTGAGCCGGACCGGTGCGCCGTCGGGCGGCCGCAGGTGGGGGTTCCGGGGCGACGGCGGGCCGGCCCCGTCCTCCCGGTCCCGTTCCGCCGCCGCCGCGATCACCGTCGCCCAGGCCGTCGCGGCCGCGTCGGCGGGGTCGCCGGTGGCCTCGAGCGCGGCCTCGTGGGTGCGGGCGTACAGGAGCGGGTCGTAGGCGCTGTCGAGGTGGCCGAGGGCGTTGTGGATGCTGGTCTGGCGCCATATCAGGCGGGTGGGCGGGGTGGCCCAGCGCGGCCGGGGCAGGCGCAGGGCGCGGCGGGTGAGGACGTCGTCCAGCGCCCGTTCCAGCGGTGCGAGCCGCACGTACGCACGCCGGGCACGGTGCCACTCCGTGAGCCGGGGTCCGGCCAGCGGTATGAGGATGCCGACGGAGGTGAGCAGAGCGCCGAGTCCCGCCGCGGCCGGTGAGACGCCGGTGTCCAGCGGCGACCAGTCGTGCCCCGTCCAGCGGGCGCCCACCGCGACGAGCTTGGCGGCGCTGTAACCGGCGCCGGACAGCGTGCCCACGCCCAGCACGAGCAGCCCCGCGCGCAGCCAGCCGGTCACCCGGCGGGCCCAGGAGAGCGCGGAGACCAGGGTGACGGTGGCGGCGACGAGGTGCGCCACCAGATACAGCACGATCATCTCGGCGATGAACGGCGTCGTCGCGTAGTAGGTGTCCAGATCGGTACGGCGCTCCACGGGCGCGTCACCCAGCGCGAACGCCGTACCGATGCCGAGGGCCACCCCCGCGTACGCAACGATCCAGCGGCGCGCGGTACGCCGTACGCCGGGACCGCCCCGCCAGCGCACGATCAGCACCTGGGAGGCGGCGCCGTACGCGGTGATCGCCGCGTACGTCAGCGGCGCGGCGAGGTTGGCGACGCCGCTGAGGCGGTTGACCGCGCCGATGGTGGGGGGCGCGCCGAGGAAGAAGCACAGCCCGGCCAGGCCCAGCACCGCGCAGATGGCCCGCAGATAGGGGTCGTGCCGGTGCCGCACCAGGTCGGGCGCCTTCAGGGCGAGTCCGAGCCACAGCACGCCGCAGCTGAGGTAGTTGGTCAGGCCGTTCATCCGCGTGTCCCGCGGTAGCCCAGCGCGGCGCCGATGCGGCCGGCGAGATCCTGGGGGCCGCCGGTGCCGACGCTGCCGGCGGCGGGCACCGAGTCCGGGGACGCCTCGAGCCAGGCCCGCAGCCGGCGGCCCATCAGCATGCCGAAACGGTCCGCCTCCTGCTCCTCGGCGAGGCTGAAGTCGGTGCGCGCGGCGACCGGCCGCGGCAGCTCACCGAGGTCCACGGGCTCCTCGTCCCGCCGGTTCATGTGCCAGACCTCGTGGCAGAGGATCACGATCTGGTGCCACACCGCGGCCCGCCGGTCGACGACCACGATGTCCTGGCCCTCGCGCTCCAGCCACAGCCCGCTCGCCGTGTGCGGCGGGAAGACCTCGCGGTGGACGGTGACCTCCCGGCCCCGCCAGGCGCTCACGGAGTCGACGAGTGCGGCGAACAGCGTCTCGGGGTCCGTGGGCAGGGGCACCTGCATGGGGTCGATGAGGGCGTCGGCGAGCCGACGCATCTCCTTGCTCGTACGCCACCTACGCACTGTTCTCGGCACCGTCCCGGTGTGCTCGTGCGGTCATCGTGCACTTTGCCAGCCCCCGTCGTGCACTATGCCAACCCCGGCGCCCCCTGAGCTACCTCGTGCCCTGCGCGGATCCGAAGACGGCGGCGCGGGCGCGCACTTCCTCGACCGTGTCCCGGCGGCGCAGCGCACGCGAGACGGCGCCGATCTCCCGCAGCAGCCGGGCGGTGTCCACGCCGTCGGCCGTCTTCTCGTCCCCGCCGGTGCAGCGCCGTGCCTCGACGGCGTCCACGAGGGCCACCGCGGCGGCGAGCGCCCGCGCCCGTTCCGGCGGGTGCCCGAGGGCGAGGGCGGCGTCCTCGGCGCGGCGCCGCAGATCCTCGTCGAGGTGGCGGGCCAGCGGGAGCAGGACGTCGCGGATGTACGTCTCGCGCCGGATCAGCCGCAGTTCGGGCGCGGCGCGCAGTACGCGGGGCACACCGCGGCCGTGCACGGAGCGCAGCAGCTGGTACAGCGGGGCGAGTTCGCGGTGGGCGAGCCGCATCCGCCAGCGGTCCTGCAGGTACTGCCCGATGTGCGGCAGGATGAAGCCGACGGCGATGAGCACGGCGGACAGCCCGGCGACCGGCGGCGCCGCGTTGGTGGAGAGCCAGTCCAGGTCGTGCCCGGTCCACCGGGCGGCCAGGGCGGTGAGCTTCGCGGCGTCGAAGACGAGGTTCATGGCGTAGCCGCCGCCGAGGAAGACCAGTCCCCAGCGCAGCCAGCCGTCGAGGCCGTCGGTGCGCACCCAGTTCCAGATCAGCCGCGAGGTGATCAGGACGGCCACGCTGTGCGCGAGGAGGTAGAGCAGGATCTCCTCGCGCATGAACGGGGTGGTGGCGTAGTAGGTGTCGAGATCCCGCAGCCGCTCCACGGGCACGTCGGCCAGGGCGAACAGCGCCCACAGGGCGACGATCACCGCGCCGTAGGAGGTGACGACCAGGCGCCGGGCGCGGCGGGTGGTCGGCGAGTGCTCGGAGGGGCCGTTGCGCCAGGCGATGATCAGCAGCAGGCAGGACCCGCAGAAGGCGGTGAGCAGCGAGTACACCAGCGGCGCGGCGATGTTGGGCACGCCGGTGACCCGGTTGGTCCAGGCGATGGTGGGCGGCGCGACGAACACGAACACCGAGCAGGCCAGCAGGAGCAGTCCGCCGACCGCGCGCAGCAGCGGGTCCTTCCACAGCCGCACGATCGTGGGCAGTTTGACGGCCAGCGCGGAGGCGAGCACCAGCGTCGGGATCCACCAGAACGAGGTGTAGAAGTCGGTCACGAACGCCGACGGGGTGAGCGCCAGCCGTTCCGTCACCGTGGGGTCCGTCCGCGCCCGTGGTAGCCGAGGGAGCGCTGCAGCGGGCCGGCCGGGCGCCCGTCGGCGGTGCCGGTGACGAGGTCCCGGCACAGCGCGGCGAGCCGGTGCCCGAAGTCGTCGGCGTCCGCCTCGTCGCGCGAGCGGGAGCCGCCGCGGGCGGCGGCGCCGAGCGCGAGGTCCTGCCAGCCGGGCCGCCCGGCCAGCGCGCGGGCCGCGGCGGGGGTGGCGACCTGGTGCCGGTGCCCGGCGTGCAGATGCCACAACTCGTGCCCGAGGACGACCAGTTGCTGCACCTCCTCGGCGCGTTCCTCGACGATGACCAGGTCGAAGTCCTGGAACTCCACCCACAGTCCGGTGACCCCGATGCCGTCCGGGAACTTCTCGAAGCGCAGTTCGACGGGCCGTCCGCCGCGCCGCTGCGCCATCGCCGAGCACAACGCCCGGCACAGGTCCCGCACATCGCCAGGGCGCTCGCCGGCCCGGCGTGCGGCGGTGGTGAGGGAGGCGGCGAGGGCGCGCATGGACGAGCGGTTCCGTGAGCGCCGCAGCAGCGTCGTGATGTCCATCCGCCTCCTTCCGCCGCCGCTTTCAGGGCTGTTCGAGCCTACGTGGCCGGGCGTGTCCGCGTCACGCCCTCCACCGGCCAGGCGTGCGGGGCGCGTTGATCACGTTTCGACAACCCGGATCGAAGTCGTGTCCGAACCATTGACGTCCAGGCGCTCCGACCTTACGTTCCCGTTCGAAGTTACGAGCGTCATTCGAAATATCGAACGAATGGGAATGGCGCTGCGGGCACAAGGGCACGACGCCCTCGAAACGTAAGGGCAGGCAATGGGACGACCTGGCCTGAATCGCAGGCACCTTCTGGCCACCGCGGGCGGCCTCGCCGTCGCGGGGAGCTTCGGCTTCGCGGCCCTCGGCACGGGCGCCGACGCGCTCGCCGCGGGTGCGCGCACCCGCGTGCGCTACTGGAACCTCTTCAGCGGCGGCGACGGCTCCAACATGATCGCCATGCTCGACGCCTTCCGTAAGGAGAACCCCGACGTCGCGGTCAAGGACTCCACCCTCCAGTGGGGCAACCCCTTCTACACCAAGCTCGCCATGGCGGCCGCCGGCAACCGCGCACCGGAACTCGGCGTCATGCACCTCGGCCGCGTCACCGGCTTCTCACCCGGCCGCCTGCTCGACCCTTGGGACGTCGAGCTGCTCACCGAGTACGGCGTGCGCGAACAGGACTTCAACCCCGCCCTGTGGAAACGCGCCGTCATCGACGGCAAGCTCTACGCGCTCCCGCTCGACATCCACGTCCAGCTCTGCTTCTACCGCAGGGACGTGCTGAGGAAGGCCGACCTGATCGGAGACGACGGCCGGCTCGTCCCCGTCACGTCCCCCGCCGAGTGGTTCGACGTCCTGAAGAAGGCGAAGAAGGTCACCAGGAGCGGCCTGCAGACCATCGGCCTGTGGACCAACGACCAGAACTTCCAGTGGTGGTTCTTCGTCGCCTTCTACACCCAGCTCGGCGGCACCTGGTTCGACGCCGCGAACACCGAGGTCACCTTCGACGCCGACAAGGCCACCGAGGTCCTGGAGTTCCTCCGCCGCCACGTCACCGACGGCTACGTCATCCCCGGCGCCCCCACCGGCGAACAGTTCATCAACGGCGCCCCCTTCACCTGGGAGGGCAACTGGTCGGTGCCGGTCTTCTCCGGCGCGGAGCTGGACTACGGGGCGACCCCGCTGCCGCCCGTCTTCGGCAAGCGGGCCACCCACGCCGAGTCCCACTCCTTCGTACTGCCCCACCAGTCCGGCCGCGGCGGCGCCACCAATGAGGGCGCCCACCGGCTCGCCGCCTACGTCGTCAAGCACGCCCTGCAGTGGGCGGCCGGCGGCCACATCCCGGCGTACACACCGACGCTGTCCACCGCCGCGTACCAGAAGCTCACACCGCAGCACGAGTACGTCAGCGCCATGGACCATCAGGCCACCGAGCCGAAGGTGTGGTTCGCGGGCTCCACCGGCATCCTCGCCCAGGACCTCGGCCCGATGGTCGTCTCCTCCACGATGGGCTCCGCCAAGCCGGACACGGTCGCCCGGCGGATGAGGACCGAACTCGTGAAGCTCCTCGCCTCGAAGAACCCGATGGACGGCCACACCGCCGCGCAGGGAGGTGCCGTCGCATGACGACGACCAGCGCAGAAGCCGTCGTCCCACCGGTGCGGGCGACGACCGCGACCGCCGGCGCGGCCCTGCGCCGCAAGCAGGGCTTCCAGCACGGGGGCTGGTTCGTCGCCCCGTTCCTCGCGCTCTTCGTGCTCTTCGTGATCTGGCCGCTCCTGCGCGGCATCTACCTCAGCCTCACCGACGCCAACATCTCCGGCGAGAGCGCGAACTTCATCGGCCTCGGCAACTACCGCGAGGCCCTGAACGACGCGGCCATGTGGGACGCGCTCGGCCACAGCGCGTACTTCACCCTCCTCGTCGTCCCCTGCATCACCGTCCTCGCCTTCCTGCTGGCGATGCTCGCCCACCACATCGAGCGCGGGAAGTGGCTGTGGCGGCTGTGCTTCTTCGCCCCGTTCCTGCTGCCCTCGACGGTCGCCGGAAACATGTGGCAGTGGCTGTTCACCCAGGGCATCGGCCTGTTCAACCAGACCCTCGGCATCGACACGCCCTGGCTCACCGACAAGTCGTACGCGATGCTCGCCATCGTCATCGAGACCCTGTGGTGGACCGTCGGCTTCTCCTTCCTGCTCTACCTCGCCGCCCTCCAGGGCATCCCCGCCCACCTGTACGAGGCCGCCAAGCTCGACGGCGCCAACGCCTGGCACCGCATGGTCCACATCACCCTGCCGATGCTGCGCCACATCACCGGTCTGGTCGTGGCGCTCCAGATCCTCGCCTCGCTGCAACTCTTCGACCAGGCCGTCGTGATGATGGACTTCGGGCCCGGACCGGAGCTCAGCACCCGCTCCTTCGTGCAGTACACCCTCGAACAGGGCTTCACCAGCTACCGCGTGGGCTACGCCTCCGCCATCTCCATCATCTTCTTCGTGATCATCGCAGTCGTCGCCCTGGCGCGGATGTGGCTGCTGCGCAACCGTGAGGAGGGCGGCCGATGACCACCGCCACGACGACCGTACGCACCAGGTCCAGCAAGCGCTGGACCCCCAGCCAGATCGTCCTCACGCTGCTCGGCGCCGCCGTCTCCGCGCTCTTCGTGGCGCCGATCGTCGCGGCCCTGCTCACCTCGCTCAAGTCCGAGGCCGAGGCCGCCGAGATCCCGCCGCACTGGCTGCCCGAGCACGTCTCCGGCCAGGCCTGGAAGGCTTTGTTCGACACCGGCAACATCACGAACTGGCTGGTGAACTCCCTCGTCGTCTCCGTCTGCGTCACCGCCATCGTGCTCATGGTGAGCGCGCTCGCCGGATACGGCTTCGCCCGCACGGAGTTCCGCGGCAAGGCCGTCGTGATGGGCGTGGTCATGGCGGGCCTGATGATCTCGCCGGCCGTCCTCGGCGTGCCCCTGTTCACGACCGTGCAGCAGATGGGGATGGTCGACACCTACTGGGGCATGATCCTGCCGCAGTGCGCGCCCGCCGCGATGGTCTACATCCTCTACAAGTTCTTCCAGGGCATTCCGCGCGAACTGGAGGAGGCCGCCTTCATCGACGGCGCCGGGCGCTGGCGGGTGTTCTTCACCGTCGTGCTGCCGCTGTCGCGCTCCTCGCTCGCCGCGGTCGGCATCTTCACCTTCATCGCCTCGTGGAACAACTTCCTGTGGCCCTACATGGTGACCAACAACCCCGACCTGATGACCATGCCGAACGGCATCGCCACCGTCATGAACTCCTACGGCATCCAGTGGGCCCAGCTCATGGCCGGCGGCCTGATGGCCGGCCTGCCGCTCATCGTCGTCTTCGTCTTCTTCCAGCGCCAGATCGTGGCGGGTGTCGCGCACACCGGCCTCGCCGGCCAGTGACCCCCGGAACAGGAGCCGCTGTCTTGAAACCCCTCCGACTCGCGACGGCACTCGCCGCCGCCGTCCTGGCCGTCCTGCCGTCGACGGCCCAGGCCGCCGACCACCCCGACCCAGAGCCGATCACCGGACAGCAGATCATCCACGACCCCACCGTCATCCGCCTGAAGTCCGGCGGTTACGTGGCCTATTCGACGGGCGGGGTGATCGGCGCCCGCACCTCGAAGGACATGCACCGCTGGGACGACGCGGGCAACGCCTTCGCGACCCCGCCGAGCTGGTGGTACGAGTACAACGCCACCGGCGACCCGTGGGCCCCCGACATCTCCTACCGGGACGGCCGCTACTGGCTCTACTACGCCGTCTCCTCCTGGGGCACCAACCACTCCGCGATCGGCGTCGCCACGTCCCCGACCGGCCTGCCCGGCACCTGGACCGACCACGGCAAGGTCTTCGGCTCCGAGAAGACCGACAGCTGGAACGCCATCGACCCGGCCGTGATCCGCGCCGACGGCCGCCTGTGGATGACCTTCGGCTCCTACTGGACCGGCATCCGCATGATCGAACTCGACCCCGTCACCGGCAAGGCGCTCCCCGGAGCCGAGGTCCACCACCTGGCCACCCGCCCCGACGCCCCCTACGCCGTCGAAGGCCCGTACATCGTCAAACACGGCCGCTACTACTACCTCTTCGCCTCCTACGACGCCTGCTGCGCCGGCGTGAACTCCACGTACAAGATCCGCGTCGGCCGCGCCATGTCCGTCACGGGCCCCTACGTGGACAGCACCGGCAAGCCCCTGCTGGAGGGCGGCGGCGACCTGCTGCTGGCCGGCCACGGCAGATACGTGGGCCCGGGCGGAGAGTCGGTCTTCCGCGACGGCGGCCAGGACTGGCTGGCGTACCACTACTACGACGCGACGGACAACGGCACGCCGAAGCTGGGCCTGAACAAGGTGACCTGGAACTCGGGCTGGCCCGAACTCCGGTAGGGGCGCGGGGAACTGCGCGACCAGCCACAACGAACCGGTAGTCGCCCACGCGACAGCACCACCCACTCGGAAAGGCGAACATTGCATCCCGCCCGATTCACCTTGGACCCCGCCTTCACCATCGGCGAAGTGAACCCCCGTGTCTTCGGCTCCTTCGTCGAACACCTGGGCCGCTGCGTCTACACCGGCATCTACGAGCCGGACCACCCCACCGCGGACGCCGAAGGCCTCCGCACCGACGTACTGGAACTCGTGCGAGAACTCGGCGTCACCGCCATCCGCTACCCCGGCGGCAACTTCGTCTCCGGCTACCGCTGGGAGGACTCCGTCGGCCCCGTCGAGGACCGCCCCCGCCGTCTCGACCTCGCCTGGCACTCGACGGAGTCGAACCGCTTCGGACTGTCGGAGTACATCGACTTCCTGAAGAAGATCGGCCCCCAGGCCGAGCCGATGATGGCGGTCAACCTCGGCACCCGGGGCGTCGCCGAGGCGCTCCAGCTCCAGGAGTACGCCAACCACCCCTCCGGGACGGCCCTGTCCGACCTGCGCGTCACCCACGGCGACAAGGAGCCCTACGGCATCAAGCTGTGGTGCCTCGGCAACGAGATGGACGGTCCCTGGCAGACCGGCCACAAGACGGCCGCCGAGTACGGCCGCCTCGCCGCCGAGACCGCACGCGCCATGCGCCAGATCGACCCGTCCGTCGAACTCGTCGCCTGCGGTTCCTCCAGCCAGGCCATGCCCACCTTCGCCGCCTGGGAGGCGACGGTGCTGCAGGAGACGTACGACCTGGTCGACCACATCTCGCTGCACGCCTACTACGAGCCGATCGACGGCGACGTCGACTCCTTCCTGGCCTCCGCGGTCGACATGGAGTCCTTCATCGAGAACGTCGTCGCCACGGCCGATCACGTCGGCGCCAGGCTCAAGTCCAAGAAGAAGATCAACCTGTCCTTCGACGAATGGAACGTCTGGTACCTGACCCGCTGGGAGGAGCGGGCCAAGACCTTCGCGCCGGACGACTGGCCCGAGGCGCCGCGTCTGCTGGAGGACAACTACAGCGTCACCGACGCCGTCGTCTTCGGTTCCCTGCTCATCGCCCTGCTCCGGCACGCCGACCGGGTGACCGTCGCCTGCCTCGCCCAGCTGGTCAACGTCATCGCCCCGATCATGACCGAGCCGGGCGGCCCGGCGTGGCGGCAGACGACGTACTTCCCCTTCGCGCAGGCGTCGAAGCACGGCCGCGGGCAGGTGCTGGACGTCCGCGTCGACTCACCGACGTACGAGACGAAGAGGTACGGCGAGGCCGACCTGCTGCACGCCACCGCCGTTCGCGCCGAGGACGGCACCGTCACCGTCTTCGCGGTCAACCGCAGCCGCACCGAGCCGCTTCCGCTGGAGGTGGCGCTCAGCGGCCTGGACCTGACCCGGGTCGTCGAGCACAGCGCTCTCGCCGACGCCGACCCGGACGCCCGCAACACGCTCACCGAGCCCGAGCGGGTCGTCCCGCACCAGGTCGCCGGCACGTCCCTCGCCGACGGCCGCCTGACGGCCGTACTGGAGCCGCTGTCCTGGAACGTGATCAGACTGGCGTAGAGAAAGGGTCACACGGGCCGGGCGGGGGCACCGGTGGCCCGAGCCGCACAATGAACGCATGAGGATCTCGGCGCGGGCGGACTACGCGGTGCGGGCGGTGCTGGAGCTGGCCGTGCGGCAGGAGGGCGACGACCCGCTGAAGGCGGAGGCGATCGCCGCGGCCCAGGGCATCCCGCACAAGTTCCTCGAGGGGATCCTCGGCGACCTGCGTCGCGCCGGCATCGTGGACAGCCGGCGCGGCGGGGGCGGCGGCTACCGGCTGGCCCGGGAGGCGTCCGCGGTCACGGTGGCGGACGTCATCCGGGCCGTGGACGGCCCGATCGTCTCGGTCCGCGGCGAACGCCCCACGGGCCTGACCTACACCGGCAGCGCCCAGCCGCTGCTGCCGCTGTGGATCGCCCTGCGCGCCAACGTCCGCAGGATCCTCGAGGGCGTCACGCTCGCGGACATCGCGGCCGACGCCCTCCCGGAGCCGGTACGGCAGCTGGCGGCGGAACCGGCGGCGTGGGAGAACCCGTGAGCCGGGGCCCGTCCTCCGGATCGGCCCGGTGTGGCCGAGCGGCAGGCGCTAGCGCCGCCGGGCGTCCCGCAGGACGCTTGTGAGCGCCTGATCGCCCTGCCCCAGCAGGGCCTTCTCCAGGCTGTGGTCGTCGTGCCGGTCGAGCCGCTCCCCGTGGGCGAACCCGTCCGTGTCCACGACCTGCCCGCACCACTCCCCGCGCCCCACCACATGCCCGTCGTACGGCACGACACCGCCCTCGCCGAGCGCCACCCACCGCCCCTCGCGGTGGCGCAGGGCGAGGATGTAGGTGTGGCCGGGCACGACGCGGGGCGCGTCCCCGGTCAGCACGTCGACCCGGTCCCGGCTGCCGCGGGTGATCTTCCAGCCGGGCGCGACATAGGCGAAGGTCGCGCCGACGGCCGGGTGGGACCGCTCCCGGGACGTGTACGGCACGGACTCGGCGCGTATCCGCACGGTGCGCTCGACGGCGTACCGGTAGGGGCCCAGGGCCAGCTCCCGCCGCCCGCTCTCCCGCTCGCCGACCACCTGCCCGACGACCACGACATCGGCGTACGTCACCCAGTCCCGCGCGGTCTCGGACGGATAGGGGTTGTCCGGATACCCGCACCCGTTGACGGTGTCGAGCCCGCCCCACCCGACGAGCACCCCGCCGACCACGCCCAGGGCGGCGAGCGCGGCGACGAGGGCACCTGTCACGGAGGAGGCGGGCAAGCGGGATCTGCGCATCCGTTGATCTTGGAGGCCGCCCCGGCGCCGGGCTGTGGTGGAAGCCATAACTCCGGTCACAGCCGTGTCACAGGAGGGCGCCACGAATGGCCGGAGGCCGCCTTCACGGGTCCCTCACACATCCCCGACAGTCGGTGCGACACAGCCACCCCCCACCGAACGGACGGAGAGACCATGACTGGTGGACTCCTGATGAGCGGCGTCCTCGCCGCTCTGCTCGGCACGGCATTACCGGCGCAGCACCCGTCCTCCGGGTTCACCGACCCGCCCCCGGACAAGATCGTCATCAAGGTCGCCACGGTGAACGGCTCCGGCTGCCCCCAGGGCACCACCGCGGTCGCCGTCTCCGAGGACAACACGGCCTTCACCGTGACCTACAGCGACTACCTGGCCCAGGCGGGCGGCAACTCCGACCCCACGGCGTTCCGCAAGAACTGCCAGCTGAACCTCGTCGTGCACGTCCCCCAGGGCTTCACCTACGCCGTCGCGAGCGCCGACTACCGCGGCTTCGCCGCACTCCAGCAGGGCGCGAACGGCACGCAGAGAGCGTCGTACTACTTCCAGGGCTCCTCGCAGACGGCGTACCGCAACCATCCGCTGACCGGCCCCTACAACGACAACTGGCAGGCCACCGACACCACGGACTGGGCGCAACTGGTCTGGGCGCCCTGCGGGGTCCAGCGCAACTTCAACATCAACACAGAACTCCGTGTGACCGCCGGCACCTCGGCGCCCGGCAAGGTCAGCTTCATGACGATGGACTCGACGGACGGCGACATCAGCACGGTGTACCACCTGGCGTGGAAGGAGTGCCCGGGCCGCTGAGCCCGACGCAGGGGCAGGCCCCGCGGTCGCCGTCACACACGGTGGCCGCGGGGCCGGCTTACGGGGCCGCGCGGGCTGCCGAGCGGTGACGCCTGAGCCGTCGCCCCCTGCCTCAGCCCGCCCGCCCCATCCCCGCCGCGTTCGGCCAGCCCGCCGCCGGCGCCGCCGTCAGGCCGTCCGGCATGCCCGTCGTACCGCGCACCTGGGCCGCCGTGAGGCCGCCCTGCGCGGGGACTCCCACGGTGGCCACCGCCGGAAGTCCCACCGGTGCCGCCGCCGGAACGCCCAGCGGGGCCGCCGCCGGCGGCTGTCCCGCCGGAATTCCCGCCGGGACAGCCGCCGGCGGCAGCGGCTGGGGCCACGGCTGGGCCGGGGGGAGCGGCACGCCCGTACCGTTCGTCTGTCCGATCATCGGTACGCCCGTGCCGTTCGTCTGTCCGGTCATCCGTACGCCCGTGCCGTTGGTCTGTCCGATCATCGGTACGCCCGTGCCGTTCGTCTGTCCGGTCATCCGTACGCCCGTGCCGTTGGTCTGTCCGACCAGCCGGTCCACCGCAGCCGTGCCCGAGCTGTAGCCGCCCCCGGGGAACGGTTCGGCGGCATCCCTCGTGGACGTCCCGAAGAGGGCCTGCTGCAGGCCGGACACCAGGCGACGCACGTCCACCTGGGGCCGCACCACGAGCCGCAGGAAGCGGCTGGAGGAACCGATCTTGTTGCCGCACTCGCGGACCAGGATCCGGTGCCCGGTGAGCAGCCGGTCGCGCACCACCGTGCCCTCGGCGCCCACGGGAAGCCGCACGAAGAGGAAATTGGCCTGGGAGGGATAGACGGTCAGGCCCGGCAGGGCCGACAGCGCGGCCGTCATCTCCTGGCGGTCCCGGCGGACCTGCTGGAGGCTGCGCGCGTACTCCCGGCCGTGTTCCCGCAGCATGAACACCACATGCTCGGCGAGGGAGTTGAGGTTCCACTTCGGCAGCATCGACCTGACCCGGCCGGCCAGCGCCGGATTGGCCACCAGGTAGCCGAAGCGGACGCCGTGCAGCCCGAAGTTCTTGCCCAGGCTGCGCAGGACGATCACGTTCGGACGGAGCACGGCCTCCTGGACCACGGAGGGGTCCGCCTCCGCGTCCGCGAACTCCAGGAACGACTCGTCCACGACCACCAGGTCCAGGTCCGCCATCGCGTCCAGGAACCCCACCAGCGCCTGCTTGTGCTGGTAGCCGCCGTCCGGGTTGTTCGGGTTGCAGACCACCGCCACCCGGGTGCCGCGGGCGCGGATGAAGTCGGCGTAGCGGGAAAGGTCGAGGGCGAAGCCGTTCGCCTCCTGCAGCGGGAACATGTCGACCCGCTTGCCGGTCTCCATCGGCTGGTCGGTCCAGCGCCCGAAGGTGGGCACGGGCACCGCGAGGGACTCGCGCACCAGCAGATGGTCGATCCAGGTGATGAGCTCCGTGGAGCCGTTGCCCATCGCCACACAACTCGGCGGCAGCCGCAGCAGATCGCACAGCTCGGCGGTGACGGTCTCCGCGCTGCTCGGGTAGTACGTGAGGATCTCCCGCAGCCGGGCCGCCAGCTCCTCGAACATCGCCGGGGTGGGGAAGTACGGATTGCAGGGGATGCAGAAGTCCAGCGGTCCCGCCCCGTCGCTCTCCCGCGTCAGCGCCGCCATCGAGGGACTGTGCGCGGCGTGCTCACGGAACAGCGAAGTGACGTTGTCTGCCAAGGGGGCCTCCGTGTCCAAGGGCGGCCCGTGCCGGGGGAGCACGGACCGCCCTTGTGTACGCAGACCGGCGGGGCGTCGTTCAACACCCTTGCCGTCTCCCCGGGTTCACGCGGAGAAGCGGTGGACGGTCCGGGTGCGGTACGTCTCGCCCGGGCGCAGCACCGTCGACGGGAACGCCGGGTGGTTCGGCGAGTCCGGGAAGTGCTGCGTCTCCAGGCACAGCGCGTCGCCCTGCCGGTAGGTGCGCCCGCTGGTGCCGGTGAGGGTGCCGTCGAGGAAGTTGCCGGAGTAGAACTGCAGGCCCGGCTGGTCGGTGGCGATCTTCAGGGTGCGACCGGAGGCGGGGTCGCGCAGCGTGGCGACGTGCTCCGGCTCGTCGGTGATCCCCTTGTCGAGGACCCAGTTGTGGTCGTAGCCCTTGGCGAGGACCTGCTGCGGATGACCGGCCCGGATGTCCCGGCCGACCGGCTTGGCGCGGCGGAAGTCGAAGGGGGTGCCCGCGACCTTCGCCAGCTCGCCGGTGGGGATCAGGCCCGCGTCGGTGGGCGTGAAGCGGGAGGCGGCGATCTGCAGCTCGTGGTCCTCGATGCTGCCGCTGCCCTCGCCGGCCAGGTTCCAGTACATGTGGCTGGTGAGGTTGACGACGGTGGCCTTGTCGGTGGTGGCCGCGTAGTCGATGATCCAGTCGCCGCCCCGGGTGAGGGTGTACGTCACGGTCACCCGCAGCGTGCCCGGGTAGCCCATCTCGCCGTCGGCAGCGGTGTAGTGCAGGCGCAGTCCGACGTCGGAGCCCGCGGCGAGCGGCTCCACGTCCCACACCCGCTTGTCGAAGCCCTTGGCGCCGCCGTGCAGGCTGTTCTCGCCGTCGTTCACGGACAGCTGGTAGCTCTTGCCGTCCAGGGTGAAGCGGCCCTTGGCGATGCGGTTGCCGTAGCGGCCGATCAGGGCGCCGAAGTACGGGCTGGACGCCACGTAGTCGTCCAGGTTGTCGAAGCCGAGGGAGACGTTGGTGCGGCGGCCGTGCCGGTCGGGGATCTCCAGCGACTGGACGACACCGCCGTAGGACAGGACGCTCAGGCGGGTGCCGCCGTTCTCCAGCGTCCAGCGGTACACCTTCGTGCCGTCGGCGAGCGTGCCGAAGTGTTCCTTCACCGGCCTGCGGCCGTGCCGGCCGGTGGCGGGAGCGGCCTCGGCCGTGGTGCCGAGGGTCGTCGCGGCGATGCCCGCCGCGGCTGCCGAGGCGATGACCGTGCGTCTGTTCAGTTCCATGGGTACGGCTCCTCACACGACGTCAAAGGGAGGGGCCCCGCCGTGTGGCGGGGCCCCGGTGACTCACGAACCGGACTTGCGCTTGTTCCACACGTCGAACCCGACAGCCGCCAGCAGGGCGAAGCCCTTGATGACCTGCTGCCAGTCGGTGCCGACGCTGAGCAGGTTCATGCCGTTGTTCAGCACGCCGAGGACGAGACCACCGATGATCGCGCCGAGGACGGTTCCCACACCGCCGCTCATGGACGCGCCGCCGATGAACGCCGAGGCGATCGCCTCGAGTTCGTAGTTCAGGCCCGCCTTCGGGGACGCCGCGTTCAGCCGGGCTGCGATCGCCAGCCCCGCCAGGGCCGCGAGCGCGCCCATGTTCAGGAAGACGAAGAAGGTGACCTTCTTGTCCTTCACACCCGACAGCTTCGCCGCGGGCAGGTTGCCGCCGATGGCGTAGATGTGCCGGCCGAACACCGAGTTGCGCATCACATAGCCGTAGCCCACGACCAGGACGCCCAGGATCAGCAGCACGATCGGCGCGCCCTTGTAGCTGGCGAGCAGCATGGTGACGACGAGGATCGCGGCGACGATGGCGACCAGCTTCAGCAGGAAGAGGTTGCGCGGCACGACGTCGAGCGAGAACTCCCGCTGCCGCCTGCGGTCGCGGACTTCCTGCACGACCGAGAAGACGATCAGCGCGATGCCCAGCAGCAGTGTGATGTTGTGGTAGTTGGTGTGCGGACCGGCCTCCGGCAGGAAGCCGTTGCCGATCTTCTGCAGGCCGTTCGGGAACGGCCCGAGGGTCTGCCCCTGGAGCAGGATCTCCGTGAAGCCGCGGAAGATCAGCATGCCCGCGAGGGTGACGATGAACGACGGTATGCCGAGGTAGGCGATGAAGTAGCCCTGCACCGCGCCGGCCACCGCGCCCGCCAGCAGGCACAGCACCACCGCGACGGGCCACGCCACGTGGTGTTCCACCGTCAGCACGGCGGCGAAGGCGCCCACGAACGCGGTGACCGAGCCCACCGACAGGTCGATGTGACCGGCGATGATCACCAGCATCATGCCGATCGCGAGGACCAGCACATAGCTGTTCTGCAGGACCAGGTTGGAGACGTTGCGCGGCAGCAGCAGGTCGCCGTCGGTCCACACCGCGAAGACGGCGACGATCAGGCCGAGCGCGAGCAGCATGCCGTACTGGCGCATGTTGCGGCGCAGGCCGCCCACCACCAGCTGCAGCAGGTTCTCGCCCGTCGTGCCCTGGCCCGGGCCGCCGCCCGGCGGGGCGGCCACCGGGCTCTTGGTCACTTCGGTGCTCATCGCGTCACCTCTTCGTTCTGGGTGTCCTTCGTCATCCGGCGCATCAGCACTTCCTGCGTGGCCTCGGCCCGCGGGACCTCGCCGGTGAGCCGCCCGGCGGCCATGGTGTAGATCCGGTCGCACATCCCGAGCAGCTCGGGCAGCTCGGAGGAGATGAAGACGACCGCCTTGCCCTGCGCGGCCAGCTGGTCGATGACCGTGTAGATCTCGTACTTGGCGCCGACGTCGATGCCGCGCGTGGGCTCGTCCAGGATCAGCACGTCCGGACCCGCGAAGATCCACTTGCTGAGGACGACCTTCTGCTGGTTGCCGCCGGACAGCTTGCCCACCGGTTCGAACACGGTCGGCGCCTTGATGTTCATGGACTTCCTGAAGCCCTCGGCGACCTGCCGCTCCTCGTGCTCGTCGACCACGCCCCGCTTGGCGACCTTCTTCAGCGCGGTCAGCGAGATGTTGCGGTTGATCGTGTCGATCAGGTTGAGGCCGTAGTGCTTGCGGTCCTCGGTGACGTACGCGATGCCGTGCTCCACCGCCTCCGCGACGGTCTTCGTCCGGATCTCCTTGCCGTCCTTCAGAACCGTGCCGCCGGCGTAGCGGCCGTAGGAGCGCCCGAAGACGCTCATCGCGAGTTCGGTGCGGCCCGCGCCCATCAGGCCGGCGATGCCGACGATCTCCCCGCGGCGCACGGTCAGCGACACGTCGTCGACGACCTTGCGCTGCTGGTCGATGGGGTGGTGCACGCTCCAGTTGCGGATCTCCAGCGCCGGTGCCGCGCCGGCCTCCGGCTCGTGCGGGGTGCGCTCGGGGAAGCGGTTGTCGAGGTCGCGGCCGACCATGCCGCTGATGATCCGGTCCTCGGTCGTCTCCGGCGCCTTGACGTCCAGCGTCTCGATGGAGCGTCCGTCGCGGATGATCGTGACCGAGTCGGCGACCTTGCGGATCTCGTTCAGCTTGTGCGAGATGATGATCGACGTGATGCCCTGGTCCTTCAACTGCAGGATCAGATCGAGGAGTTTGCCGCTGTCCTCGTCGTTGAGCGCCGCCGTGGGCTCGTCGAGGATGAGCAGCTTCACCTTCTTCGACAGCGCCTTGGCGATCTCCACCAGCTGCTGCTTGCCGACCCCGATGTCGGCGACGCGCGTCTCGGGGTGCTCGTCGAGTCCGACACGGCGCAGCAGCTCGGTGGCGTGCTTGAGGGTGTCGTTCCAGTTGATGAAACCGCGGCCGGCGTGCTCGTTGCCGAGGAAGATGTTCTCGGCGATGGACAGATACGGCACCAGCGCCAGCTCCTGGTGGATGATGACGATGCCGTGCTGCTCACTCGCCCGGATGTCCCTGAACCGGCAGACCTCCCCCTCGAAGAGGATGTCCCCCTCGTAACTGCCGTAGGGGTGGACGCCGGAGAGCACCTTCATCAGGGTGGACTTCCCGGCGCCGTTCTCCCCGCAGATGGCGTGGACCTCGCCCTGGCGGACGGTCAGCGTGACGTCGGACAGCGCCTTGACACCGGGAAAGGTCTTGACGATCGAGCGCATTTCCAGGACGGGTCCCGCCATGGTCGTGCCTTCCAATCCTTCTCGGGGCCCGGTTACTTGAGCTGGTCGGCGGTGTAGTAGCCGCCCGCGACCAGGACCTTGTCGTAGTTGGTCTTGTCGACGCTCACCGGCTGGAGCAGGTAGGCGGGCACGACCTTGGAGCCGTTGTCGTAGGTCTTGCTGTCGTTGACCTCGGGCTTCTTGCCGTTCAGCACCGCGTCGACCATGCCGGAGGCGACCTTGGCCAGCTGGCGGGTGTCCTTGTAGACGGTCTGCGTCTGCTGCCCGGCGATGATGGACTTCACCGACGCCAGCTCGGCGTCCTGCCCGGTCAGCACCGGCAGCGGCTTGCCCGCGGAGCCGTAGCCGTCGGACTTCAGCGCCGACAGGATGCCGATGGAGATGCCGTCGTACGGCGACAGGACGGCGTCGACGCGGGCGCTCTTGTAGGACTTGGTCAGGATGTCGTCCATGCGCCGCTGGGCGGTCGCGCCGTCCCAGCGCAGCGTGGTGACCTGGTTGAGCGAGGTCTGGCCGGAGCGCACGACGAGCTTCTTGCTGTCGATGTACGGCTTCAGGACGCTCATCGCGCCGTTGAAGAAGTACTTGGTGTTGTTGTCGTCGTTGGAGCCGGCGAACAGCTCGATGTTGAACGGGCCCTTGCCGCTCTTCAGGCCCAGCTTGTCGGCGATGTAGTCCGCCTGGAGCCGGCCGACCTTCTCGTTGTCGAAGGAGGCGTAGTAGTCGACGTTCGGCGTGCCCAGGATGAGCCGGTCGTAGGCGATGACCGGGATGTTCGCGTCCTTGGCCTGCTGCAGCACGTTGCCGAGCGACTTGTTGTCGATGGCGGCGACGATGAGGGCCTTCACGCCCTGCGTGATCAGGTTCTCGATCTGGGAGACCTGCTGGTCGGGGTCGTCCTCCCCGAAGACCAGCTTGGTCTGGTAGCCCTTGGACTCCAGGTCCTTCTTGACGTTGTTGCCGTCGGCGATCCACCGCTCGGAGGACTTCGTCGGCATCGCGATGCCGATCGTGCCTCCCTTGGCGGACCCCGAGTCCTCCTTGCTGCCGCCCTCGCCGCTCTGGCCGCAGGCGGTCAGGGTGAGGGCGAGCGAGGCGGCTCCGGCTATCGCGGTCAGTGCGGCTCTGCGGTTGCGCATGGCGTCTTCCTTGATGTCGAGCACGGCCGACGGCGGCTGTGCGGCAACGCTGTCAGGAGGTGGTGCGGGGGGAACCGGTGAACGGTGGTGCGGAGAAACCGACGAACAGACGTGTGGGATTGTGTTCGGCTACGTCGTGTTCTGTGAAGAGGGAGTTGCGAAAATTTATGAACGTGTTTCGAACCGCTGCAGCTGTCCGGGCAGCCGGGACCCCAGCGGAGCCATGTCGTCGCCGGCCCCGTGCCGGGCGAGCAGGTCGAGGGCCAGCCGGCCCCGCCGCACCCGCTCCTTGGCCGTGGCCAGCGTGACGTCCCGCAGGTGGTGGCCGTAGGGATAGATCCCGGGGGCCTTGGACAGGCCGAACTTCAGATACAGCGGGGCGCCGCGCCGGATCAGCTCGGCCACCTCGTACATCCGGACGTAACCGCCCAGATCGTCCGGCGCCTCGATGTACATGTCCATCGGCGCGCCCGACGCACGCCGGATCTCGGTGAGATGCGCCGGCGTCAGATCGCTCGGCACATTGACGGAGTCGGCGCCGAGCCGCTCGTAGACCGCGTACGAGGCCGGGTTGACGGGGCCGATGAGCGCCGACACCTTCAGGGTCGTGTCGGCCGGGATGATCCCTTCCACGCGTGCCCGGTGCAGGGTCCACAGCACGCCCTCGTCGGCCACCAGCAGACACTTCACGCCCAGCTCGGTGGCGCGGACCGCGTCCTCGACACAACCCGCCACGGCGTCGTGGCCGCGGGCACGCAGCCCGGCCCCGCGCGAGTCGGTGCGGGTCGAGCCGCCGATGTCCCAGGTGCCGCGCGGCCCGGTGAACAGACACAGCTCGATGTCGCGTTCGGCGGTGGCCTCCACCATCTCGGTGATCTCGGCGTCACTCAGCATCCACACGCCGCTGCCCTGGCTGATGCGGTGGATCGGCACGTCCAGCCGCGAGGCCTCCTTCAGTACCACCGCGAGTGCCTCGGGGCCCTCGCACGAGGGGACCTCGGTGCGCCAGCGGCCGCCGCCGGGGAAGGTGTACGGCGAGGCGTCGGCGGGGTCGGGGGCGGGCGCGCCCAGGCCGAGCGCGGTGAGGGCGGGCTCACCGGGGCGACGGGCTGCCGTGGCGGAAGCGTCGGTCACAGGTTGTCCTTAGTGTCCTGGTGTCCAGAAGCCCTGGACGTTCGATATATCGGACGAGGTTCGCGGCTCATGGCGCACGGACTGCGCGGCTCATGGCGTACGTGCTGCGCGGCTCATGGCGTACGGGGCTGGTGGTACGCCGGTACGAAGGCCGTCAGGTCACCCTCGTACCGGCGTACGTCTGCACGGCGGGCGCTACGGATGCAGAAGAACCTTGCCCACCTTCGGATCGCCCGACCCCACCAGCTCCATGGCCCGCGGGAACTCACTGAGCGACAGTTCGTGCGTCACCAGCGGCACCGGATCCAGCAGCCCGGCGGCGAACACCCGCACCGTGTGCGACCAGGCGTCGGGCGTCGCCCCGAAGACGGTGTGCACCTCCAGCTGCCGTACGACGAGATCGGTCGGGTCGAGACCGTCGGCGCCCGGTGCCGGGATCCCGGTCAGCACCAGCCGCCCGCCCCGCCGCAGCAGTGCCGAGGCCGTTCGGGCCGCGTCGGCGGACCCGGCGGTCTCGATGACGACGTCGAAGTCGCCGGGAAGCTCCTGCTCCTTGGTGCAAAAGTCGGTGGCGCCGAACTGCCGCGCCAGCGCCTCCCGGTCCCTCCTGGTGCCCACGACCAGCAGTTCGGCCGGCGATCCGGCGCGCAGGAACTGCACGGCGAACATGCCGAGCGTTCCGGTGCCGACGACCGCGACCCGCTCCCCTGGCCGGGCGTTCGCCTTGAGCGCGGCCGCCGCGACACAGGCGGCCGGCTCCAGCAGGGCGGCAGCCGTCAGGTCGGCGTCGTCGGGCAGCACGTGCAGCAGCCGGGCCGGCAGGGTCAGCGTCGGCGCCATCGCGCCGGGCTGGGTGAACCCCGTCTCCTCGTATCCGTCGGTGCACAGCGTGGTCTCGCCGGCGTGGCAGCGGTCGCACACCTGGCAGTTGCGGAAACCCTCGCCGACCACCTTGCGGCCGGCCAGGCCCGCCGGGACACCCGGGCCGACGGCCTCGACGGTCCCGGACCACTCGTGTCCCGGCGTCAGCGGGTAACGGACGTACCCCTCGGGCCGGTTGCCCTGGTAGACCTCGCGGTCGCTGCCGCAGATCCCGACCGAGTGCACCCGCACCAGCGCCTCGCCGGCCTCGGGCGCGCGCGGGGTGTGCGCGGCGAGGCGGTGGTCGCCGGGCGCCTCGATGACGACGTGGACGGTCACTGCGCGCCCTTCGGCTGCCGCTTCTCCCAGCCCTCGGCCCACAGGTCGAACCGGGCCTGCTGCTGCGGGAACTCGGCGGCCGCGTCCACGTCCAGCTCGACGCCGAGGCCCGGCGCGTCGGAGAGGTGGAAGTAGCCGTCGACGACCTCGGGCGCGCCCTTGACGACCTTCTTGATCTCCGCGTCGGCGAAGTCGTTGAAGTGTTCGAGGATCTTGAAGTTCGGCGAGGTGAATCCGACCTGGAGGGAGGCCGCGGTGAGCACCGAACCACCCACGTTGTGCGGGGCGATGAGCATGTAGTGGGTCTCGGCGGTCGCCGCGAGCTTGCGCGTCTCCCAGATGCCGCCGATGTGGCCGAGGTCCGGCTGGATGATGTCGACGGCCTGGCTGTCGAACAGCTCCCGGAACTCGATGCGGTCGTGGATGCGCTCACCCGTGGCCACCGGGATGTCCACCTTCGCCGCCACCTTCTCCAGCGCCTTCAGGTTCTCCGGCGGCACCGGCTCCTCCAGCCAGGCCGGCTGGAAGGGCGCCATCTCCTTGGCGAGCCGCACCGCGGTGGCGGGGGAGAAGCGGCCGTGCATCTCCAGCATCAGCTCGGTCTCCGGACCGATGGCGTCCCGCACCGCCTCGATCAGCGAGACCGCGTACAGGGTCTGCTGGTGGTCCAGCTCGAAGTGCCCGGTGCCGAAGGGATCGATCTTCAGCGCCCGGTATCCGCGCTCGACGACCCCCTGCGCGGCCTTGTGGTACGCCTCCGGGGTGCGCTCGGTGGTGTACCAGCCGTTGGCGTACGCCTTGACCCGGTCGGTGACCTTGCCGCCCAGCAGCTGCCACACCGGCACACCGAGGGCCTTGCCCTTGATGTCCCAGCAGGCCATCTCGACCACGGCGATGCCGGACATCACGATCTCGCCGGCCCGCCCGTAGTCGCCGTACTTCATCCGCTTGACGAGGTCCTCGACGGCGAACGGGTCGGAGCCCAGGATGTGGTTGGCCTCGGCCTCCTTGAGGTAGCCGAGGAGGGCGTCGGTGTGGCCCAGCATCCGGGTCTCTCCGACTCCGGTCAGCCCCTCGTCGGTGTGCACCTGGACGTAGGTCAGGTTGCGCCACGGCGTCCCGACCACGTGTGTGCTGATTCCGGTGATGCGCACGGCAGTTGCCCTCCGCTGTTCGAGATTTCGTCACACGTTCGAAATGCTGGCGTGACAGTAAGGACGCGGCGGCGGCAGCGTCAAGGGGTCGGACGGGTAACGGTTTCGAGACTTTCGGTGAGCGGACGCTTGCCTTCCCACACAACATTCACAGCGGTGCCTAGGAACGTTACCCAGGGCGCACCTAGTCTTCCCGCGTCATGGACTTCTGCCACTCCTGTCACCGCCACCTCAACGGCGCCCTCGCCTGCCCGGGCTGCGGCGTGCCGGTGGACCAACTGCCCACCCGCACCGAGGAGCACCCGGGGGAGGGGTACGCCTACGGGACGACGTACGACTACGGGGAGCGGGGCGCGGAGGGCGCGGAGGATCCGGGGGACCCGGGGGATCGGGACGCGCCGGAGGCCACGCGGGACGCCCCCGCCGGCCGACGCCTCCGCAACGCCGCCGGAGTGCGCGCCGCGGACCGTGCGGCCACCGGTGGGCGCGCCGCCGGCCGCGCCGCCGCCGGAGGGCGCGGCGGGGAGGGTGGGAGCCGCCGGGACCGCAAGGCCGCCGCGCACCGCAGGCGGCGCCGCCGCACCCTGCTCATCGCCGCCGGGTTCGTGCTGGCCGCCGGTGGGCTGAGCCTCGCCGAACTGGGCACGGACGCCCCCGGCTTCTCCGCCCCCGACCCGGCGGCGGCGGGCGACCAGTCGCCGGACGGCGCGGCCGGCGGCGACGCGCAGCCCGGCACGGACGAGTCGTCCCGCCCGCACCAGGTCCCGGCCTCGGACACGCACACCGCGTCCGCGTCGCCGGGCCCCTCCACGTCCGCCTCGCCGTCCCCGTCGGGCAGCGCGCCGACCCCGAGTGCCGGTGCCAGTGCGAGCAGCGGCACCCCGGCCGCGCCCGAGACCCCCCGCTCCGCCCCCTCGGCGACCCGGACGGAAGGTCCGGCCCCGGAGCCCACCCGGCCGCCCGCGCCGACGACCCAGCCCCCCGCCCCGGCCCCCGAACCGTCGCAGACCTGCAACCGATTCCTGTGGTGGTGCACCTGAGCGCGATCCGCCGTTGAGTCGAACGGGCGCCCGCCGCCGTACCCGTCTGCGCACAACCGGCGTGGAGCACCACCGACATGATCTCCGTCGGGCACCATGGGAGGCGGAGACCAGGGGAGGAGAGCGGATGGGTCAGGAGATTCACGGCGCCGTGGCGGACGGCTTCGAGGCCGTGCGTGAGGAGTTCGCGGCTTTCGCGGCCACCGAACGGCCCGACTACGAGGGCCAGTTGTGCGCGTATGTGCGCGGGCGCCGGGTCGTGGACCTGTGGACGGGCAACGCGGCCGACTCCCTGTACGGCGTGTTCTCGTCCACGAAGGGTGCCGCCCATCTCGTGGTCGCGCTCCTGGTCCAGGACGGCACCCTGGAGCTGGACCGCAAGGTGACGTACTACTGGCCCGAGTTCGGCGCCGAGGGCAAGGGCGCGGTGACCCTGCGGGACCTGCTCGCCCACCGGGCCGGCCTCATCGGGATCGACGCCGGGTTCTCGGCGCAG
Source organism: Streptomyces sp. NPDC036813 (assembly GCF_055609245.1). Taxonomy (NCBI): domain Bacteria; kingdom Bacillati; phylum Actinomycetota; class Actinomycetes; order Kitasatosporales; family Streptomycetaceae; genus Streptomyces; species Streptomyces sp. NPDC036813. The sequence goes on from NZ_JBVJPV010000009.1 coordinate 180,685, forward strand.
GAACTGGCCGACGACCGGGCCGTCGCCGAACGGCTCGCGGACCAGAAGCCGTACTGGCGGCCCGGTACCGCCTTCGGCTACCACGCCTTCACCATCGGTGCCCTCACCGGCGAGGTGGTCCGCCGGGCGACGGGCCACACGCTCCAGGAGGTCTACGAGGAGCGGGTGCGCGCGCCGTACGCGCTGGACTTCTTCCTGGGCCTGCCGCAGTCCGAGGAGCCGCGCGTGCGGGCGGTGCAGCCGATGGCCCCGACTCCGGAGCAGCGGGCCGAGCTGGACGCCCGGCCGGCCGGGCCGCACACGCTGGCCTCGATCGCCTTCAACACCCAGGTGCCCGAGCCGGGAACGATGGAGGGCTACGCCAACTCCCCGCTGGTGCGCGCCAAGGGGCCGGCGTCGGCGGGCGGGGTGGCCTCCGCGCGCGGTCTGGCGAAGATGTACGCGGCGGCGATCAGCGAGGTGGACGACCGTCCGCCGCTGCTGAAGCCGGACACCGTCGCCGAGGTCGGCCAGATCCACTCCGTGGGCTACGACGTGGTGGCCCGCACCCACAAGGCCTTCGGCCTCGGCTTCCAGGCGACCTCGGAATTGTGGCACCCGTTCCTGGGCGCCGGTTCCTTCGGCCACAGCGGCGCGGGGGGCTCCCAGGCGTTCGCCGACCCCCGCAGCGGCCTCGCCTACGGCTACACCCGCCGCCGCATGGCGTACCCGGGAGGGGCGGCGCCGGAGAACGAGCGCCTGGTCAGGGCCGTACACCTGGCGGCGCTGAACGCGAACTGACGCGGGCAGGGGAATGCCGGGCGCTTCGGCCGTCGGTGGAAGGGGCGCGGGGAACTGCGCGAGCAGCACCCCACGACCCGCACCGGGACGACCGCCGCACCCGGCAGACGCAGGATCCGCTTCTCAGACGAGCGTCACCGTGATGTTGCCGCGGGTGGCCTTGGAGTACGGGCACACCTCGTGCGCCTTCTTCACCAGGCTCGCGGCCGTCTCCGCGTCCACGTTCGGGATGGTCGCGGAGATCTCGACGATGATGCCGAAGCCGTCCTCGTTCTTGCCGATGCCGACCTTCGCGGTGACGGTCGAGCCGGAGACGTCGGCGCCCTCCTGGCGGGCTACGACGCCGAGCGCGCCCTGGAAGCAGGCGCTGTAGCCGGCGGCGAACAGCTGCTCCGGGTTGGTGCCGGCGCCGCTGCCGCCCATCTCGACCGGCGGGTTGACGACGACGTCGAGCTTGCCGTCGTCGGTGGAGACACGGCCGTCGCGGCCGTTCTCGGCGGTGGCGACGGCGGTGTACAGGACGTCGGACTGCTGGATGGACATGCGGTTGTCTTCCTCCTCCTCGGTCCGCCGCGACTCGCGCCCACGATCGGCGACGGATTTCGGAAAGAAGTTACCGCATACCGGAAAGCGCCGGAAGGCTAGAGCTTGACGACCATCTTTCCGATGTTGTCGCCGCGCAGGACTCCGAGGAACGCCTCCAGGGTGTTCTCGACGCCCTCGACCACGGTCTCCCGGTACTTCAGCTCGCCCGAGGCGACCCACGGGCCGACCTCCTGGACGAACTGCGGCTGCAGGTCGTAGTGGTCGCCGACCAGGAAGCCCTCGATGCGGCCGCGGGTCTGGATGAGGCGGGCGAGGTTGCGCGGGCCGGGGGCGGGCTCGGTGTTGTTGTAGACCGAGATCATTCCGCAGACCGCGATCCGGCCGCCCTCGTTCAGGGAGCCGATGGCCGCCTCCAGGTGGTCCCCGCCGACGTTGTCGAAGTACACGTCGATGCCGTCGGGGGCGGCGGCGCGCAGCTGCTCGCTCACGGGGCCGTTCTTGTAGTTGAACGCGGCGTCGAAGCCGTACTCCTCGACCAGGAGCTTGACCTTCTCGTCGGAGCCGGCCGAGCCGATGACCCGGGAGGCGCCCTTGAGCTTGGCGATCTGCCCGACCTGGCTGCCGACGGCGCCGGCCGCGCCGGAGACGAAGACGGCGTCGCCCTCCTTGAAGGACGCGGTGCGCAGCAGGCCGGCGTAGGCGGTCAGGCCGGTCATGCCGAGCACGCCGAGGTAGGCCGACAGGGGTACGCCCTCGGGGTCGACCTTGACGGACGGTACGGCGGTCGGGCCGACCTTGACCGCGTGCTTCGCGTCCAGGACGGCGTACTCGCGCCAGCCGAAGAAGTGCAGGACGTGGTCGCCGGCCGCGATGCCCTCGGCGTTCGAGGCGATCACCTCGCCGACCGCGCCGCCCTGCATGGCCTTGCCGAGCTCGAACGGGGCGGCGTAGGACTTCGCGGCACTCATCCGGCCGCGCATGTAGGGGTCCACGGAGAGGTACTTGTTCCGTACCAGGACCTGACCCTCACCCGGCTGCGGTACCTCCGCCTCGACCAGGGCGAAGTCCTCGGGCTTCGGCCAGCCGACGGGGCGGCTGAGCAGGTGCCATTCGCGGTTGATCATGACAGGGCCTTTCAGTGGGGTTCAGGCGATTTACTTCAGTACCTGAAACAACGATGCTCCTGAATATTTCAGGTTGTCAAGTAACCGGGTATCCTGGAGGCCATGGCCACCCCACACACCTCCCGCCGCCCCGACCCGCTCACCCTCGAGGTCGTCGAGCTCATCGGGGACGTCGTGGCCCGCTTCTACGCGGACTACGAGGAGGCGGCGGGCCGGCACACGCTGACCGGCGCCCAGGCGCGCCTGCTCAGCCTGCTGTCCCTGGAGCCGCTGCCGATGCGCAAGCTGGCGCAGAAGCTGAAGTGCGAACCGTCCAACGTCACCGGGATCGTCGACCGGCTGGAGGCGCGCGGCCTGGTCGAACGCCGCCCCGACCCCGCGGACCGGCGGGTGAAGCTGGCGGCCGCCACCGACGAGGGCCGCCGGGTCGCCCACGACCTCCGCAACGGCCTGCGCTTCGCCCGCGAGCCCCTGGCCGCTCTCTCCGACACGGAACGCGAGTCCCTACGAGACCTGCTCCGCAGAATGCTCACGGACTGACCGGCCGCCACGACCGGCCGATCCCGCCCCCGGCGAACCGCGTCCGGACACGGGGCCCGCATCCCCGGGAACCGCGGGCGGACAGCGGGCCCGCACCCCGTGAACCGCGGGCGGTCCGGCCCCGCGCCGCGCGCCCCGCGAGCCGCGGGCGGACCGGGCGGGCCGGGCCGCCAGGCGGCAGGGCCACGGCCCGGCGTGTGCGGCGGGCCGCGGATCCCCGGGCCGGTGCCTGCGGCGAAGCCGCGCTACCGGTGCCGGTGCCGGCTCGCTGCGGCAGCCATCGCGTTGGCGTCCCGGAGCGGGTGCCCGGGGCCGGGCCGTCGGAGGGCCCGGCCCGGTGCCCGGTGGGGCCGCCCCACCGGGCATCCCGGCCGGCGCTCGCCGGCGGTCCCGCCGGGCGTCCTGGCCGGCGCTCGCTGCGACGGCGCTCGCCGCGTCGGCGCCCGCTGCGACGGCGCTCGCCGTGACGGCGCTCGGGGGCGGGTCTTCGGGGGCCGTGGGCGGAAGGCTCGCGGGGTGGGATCGCTAGAGTGCTGGTATGCGTGATCTCGGGGTGGGCTTCGGCTACTTGCTCAAAGGCCAGCGGTGGGTGGCCCGGCACGGCAGGAGTTATGGGTTCGGGCTGCTGCCCGGTCTGGTGACCCTCGTCCTGTACGCCGCGGCGCTCGTCGCACTGGCACTGTGGGGCGAGGACTTCGTCGCGTGGACGACGCCGTTCGCCGACGACTGGACCGGCCCCTGGCAGGGCCTGTTCCGCGGCTTCCTCACCGCCGTGCTCTTCGCGCTCGGCCTGCTCCTCGCCGTCCTGTCCTTCACCGCCGTCACGCTGCTGATCGGCCAGCCCTTCTACGAGAACCTCTCCGAGACGGTCGACCGCGACGTGTCCGCCGACGGCACCGCGCCCGAGTCGGGCCTGCCGCTGTGGCGGGAGCTGTGGATCTCCGCCCGCGACAGCCTGCGCATCCTGGTCCGGGCCGCCGTGTGGGGCGTGCTGCTCTTCGCCCTCGGGTTCGTGCCCGTCGTAGGCCAGACCGTGATCCCGGTGATCGGCTTCTTCGTCACCGGCTTCTTCCTCACCGAGGAACTCGCCGCCGTCGCCCTGGAGCGGCGCGGCGTAGCCCTCCGCGAGCGCCTCGCCCTGCTGCGCTCGCGCAAGCTCCTCGTCTGGGGCTTCGGCACCCCCCTGGGCCTGGCCTTCCTGGTTCCCTTCGTCGCCGTGTTCCTGATGCCGGGCGCCGTCGCGGGCGCCACACTCCTCGCGCGCGACCTGCGGGGCGAGGAGATCGAGGAGGGCGAGCCCGACGGCGACGAGACCGCTACACCGTTCCCGCAGCCACCGACAGGATCGCCCGCACCTGGGCGATGATGTCCAGCCGGTTGCGGACGAACTCCGGGTCCGTGACCGCGCCCGTCGCCGGATCCGTGTTGCCCGCCCCGAACTGAAGCACCGGCGTGTGCACGTGCCCGCCGGGCAGCGTGTCGTGCAGACCGAGCCGGTCGCGCAGCAGCGTCGCCCGGTAGGCGATCTCGTTGGACAGGTAGTTCCCGCCGCCCCCGGCCCGCGCCAGCGACCCCGGCGTCGGCCCGTCCGGCCGCACCACCGGCTCACCGCCGCCCGCCGGGATCTCGGTCACGGACGTGTTGTCGTACACCGGGAACCGGCCCGTGTCCGCCGCCGCGATCCGGGCGTACGGCAGGGTCGTCGTCGTCCACTGCGGCTGCGTCGCCGGGTCGCCGACCGGGACGGGGCCGGCCGTACCCGTGTTGTCGTTGTCCGGGGAGCCGCCCCGCCAGGCCCCGTTGGTGCGCTCGACGTCGAAGCGCCCGACGCGGCCCTGGCTCACCGTCGTGAACAGATCCACCCGCGGCAGATACGGACGCAGCGCCCGCTCCACCGTCCCCTGCGCGAAGTCCCGCCAGCGCACCGGGAACACCACGGCCTCCACCCGCGCAGGACCGCCGGCCGTCTCGATCACCGTGCCGTCCAGGGCCAGCGCGGACGCGCCGGACGGGTTGGAGATGCGGATGTCCCGGTCGAGCGTGAACGGGTCGAACCCGGTGACGAGGACCCGCTTCGTCCCCCGCGCGGCACCCGGATACCGGACGTCGGTCTGCCCGCGCGACGTACGCTCCAAGTCGTCCAGGAGCGCGGCCCGTTGCGCCTCGCCGAGCGCGAAGCCGGGCTGCCATCCCCGCAGTTCCCGTGTCATCCCCAGTCGCGCCCAGTACAGCGGCCGGTCGTCGTCGCGGCCGATGTCCCCGCCGGCCGGTCCCCGCCCCTGCGCCCGCTCCACGGCCCGCCGCCACAGCGCGGCCCCTTCCCGTACGACGACCCGGCGCGCCTGCGCGCAGGAGTGCGCGCGGCTCAGCGCCCGGCTGAACTCCGCTGCCACGGTGTCGAATCCGGACCGCCGCAGGATCTCCTGCGGTGCCGCCCGGTCGAGGCGCTGTTCCTCGACGGTCGGGGCGAGGGCCGTCGAGGGCGCCGCCGAGACGGTGGTGGGCGCGGCCAGGGCCGCGGTGAGGGCCAGTCCGAGGGCGGCCGCGCCAACGCGTAGGGAAATCAAGGTGGTTGTCGTCCTTCTGTCGCCGTGGGGTGCGTACTCGCGGGGGCGAGCGCAGTATCGCGTGACGGAAGTGGCGTACACCATGGGGTTGTCGGTCAGAGCGGCAGCCCGACGAGGTGATGTCCGCCAGGTGCTGGCGGCGGTCGCGGCGGTGAGGCGATACTCGCGCCCATGAAGGCAGTCAACCTGGGCGTTCTCTTCCTCGTCGAACTGGGCGCCCTGGTGGCCGCCGCCTACTGGGGATTCACCTTGGGCCGGCCGGCCCCGCAGCAGTGGCTGGCCGGGCTCGCCGCGCCGGCCGTACTGGTCGTGCTGTGGTCGCTCTTCGGTTCGCCCCGGGCCCGGTACAAGGTGCGCGGGGCGGCCCGGGTGGTCTTCGAGGCGCTGTGGTTCGGCGCGGGCGTGGTGGCGCTGCTGCTCGCCGGAGCACCGGGATGGGCGCTCGCCTTCGCCGTCGTGTGCGTCCTCACCAAGGCGCTCGCCCACGCGTGGGGGCAGTGACGTTCAGTCCGCCGGCTCGCCCAGCAGGCGCAGGAAGTCCCGGAACGCGCCCGCCATGTCCACCGTCTCCGGGTCCAGCAGCCACTGGTACTGCAGGCCGTCCATCACCGCGACCAGCAGCGGGGCCGTACGTTCGGGGGTGAGACCGTTGGGCAGGCGGTCGCCGTACTCGGCGCGCAGGACGGCCGCCATGTTCTCCCGCACCCGGCGGTAGCGGTCGGTGAAGTAGGCGCGGGCCGGGTGCTCCTCCGTGACGCTCTCCCCGAGCAGCGCCGAGAAGGTCTGGATGATGCCGGGGCGCATCGCGTTGTACTCGACCAGGGAGGCGAGCAGGTCCAGGCGCCACCGGCTGTCCGGCACCGCGTCCCACTGGTCCCGCTCCTCGAGCACCGTGACCAGCAGTGCGTCCTTCGTCGGGAAGTAGTGCAGCAGCCCCTGCTGGGTGAGCCCCACCCGCTCCGCCACCGCGGCCAGGCTCGCCCCCCGGTACCCGCGCTCGGCGATCACCTCCAGGGCCGCCCGCACGATCTCCGCGCGCCGCTCCTCGCTCCTGACCCTTGCGTTCATGGCGTCACCGTACGGCATGCCGCCCACGTATTATAACGGCAAAATAACGAAACCTACCGCTCTACAGGTAACGGGTGCACCATGGGGCCACCTGCACAGAGGCAACGAGGAGGCACCGCGATGGCGGGAACCCAGCGCACCCCGGCCGACGAGGCCCGCGAGGCGGCCGTCGAGTCCGCACTCGGCACGCTCGACCTGGACGCCAAGACCCGGCTGCTGGCCGGCCAGGACATGTGGTCCCTGCCCGCACTGCCCGAGATCGGCCTGACGTCCCTCGTGATGTCCGACGGGCCGATCGGCGTGCGCGGCGTGCGCTGGAGCGCCGACGACCCCTCCGTCGCCCTGCCGTCCCCGACCGCGCTGGCCGCCACCTGGGACCCGGAACTCGCCCGCCGGGCCGGCGTGCTGCTCGCCCAGGAGGCCCGCCGCAAGGGCGTCCACGTGCTGCTGGCGCCCACCGTCAACCTGCACCGCTCCCCGCTCGGCGGCCGCCACTTCGAGGCCTACAGCGAGGACCCCTACCTCACCGGCCGCATCGGCACCGGCTATGTCCAAGGGGTGCAGTCCGGCGGCGTCGGCACCACCGTCAAGCACTTCGTCGCCAACGACGCCGAGACCGACCGCTTCACCGTCGACAACCGCGTCTCCGGGCGAGCCCTGCGCGAGCTGTACCTGGCGCCCTTCGAGGCGATCGTGGACAACGCCCGCCCCTGGGGCGTCATGACCGCCTACAACGCGGTCAACGGCACCACCATGACCGAGCACCACCACCTGGTGAACGAGGTGCTGCGCGGCCAGTGGGGCTTCGACGGCTTCAACGTCTCCGACTGGTTCGCCGCCCGCGACACCACCGGTGCCCTAGCCGGAGGCCTCGACGTGGCGATGCCCGGTCCGCAGACCGTCTACGGCGAGGCCCTCGCCCGGGCCGTACGCGACGGCAAGGTCACCGAGAGCGCCGTCGACGACGCCGTACGCCGCGTCCTGCGGCTCGCCGCGCGCGTCGGCGCCCTCGCCGGTGCCGAGCCGGCCGTCGCCGAACTCCCCGGCACCGTCGACGGCGACGCGCTCGCCCGCGAGATCGCCCGCCGCTCCTTCGTCCTGGTCCGCAACGAGGGCGCCGCGCTGCCGCTGAAGCCCGGCCGCACCGTCGCTCTCATCGGCGCCGCCGCCCGCGACGCCCGCGTCCTCGGCGGCGGCTCCGCCACCGTCTTCCCGGCCCACGTCGTCTCGCCGCTCGACGGCCTCACCGCCGCCCTGCCCGACGGCGCCGTCCGCTACGCCCTCGGCGCCGACCCCGCCACCGAACTAGCCGTCGCCGACCGGGGCTTCGTCCTGCGCGCCGTCTGCCGCGACGAGAACGGCGAGGTCATCGGCACCGCCTCCGCCCCGAACGGGCAACTGCAGTGGCTCGGCGCCGACCTGCCCGAGGGCGTCACCCACGACAGGCTGCACTCCGTCGAACTGACCGGCACCTTCACCCCGCGCGAGGGCGGCCCGCACACCTTCGGCATCCGCGGCACCGGCACCTTCACGCTCCGCGTCGACGCCACCACGTACTTCGACGGCGTCCAGCCCCCGGCCGACGACAGCGACCCCTTCGAGGCCTTCTTCGGCTCCCCGGTGCCGCGCGCCCAGGCCGACCTCGCCGCCGGTGAGTCCGTCGAGGTCTCCCTGACCCACGTCATCGAGCAGCAGGGCGGCGTGCCCCTGAAAGCCGTCCTCTTCGCGCTCGCCCACCAGGCCCCGCAGCGCGGCCCCGAGGAGCTGATCGCCGAGGCCGTCGAGGCCGCCCGCGCCGCCGACACCGCCGTCGTCGTGGTCGCCACCACCGAGCGCGTGGAGTCCGAGGGCTTCGACCGCACGAGCCTGGAACTCCCCGGCCACCAGGACGACCTGGTGCGCGCGGTCGCCGCCGCCAACCCCCGTACCGTCGTGGTCGTCAACTCCGGCTCCCCGGTGGAACTGCCCTGGCGCGACCAGGTCGCCGCCGTGCTGCTGAGCTGGTTCCCCGGCCAGGAGGGCGGCGCCGCCCTGGCCGACGTGCTCACCGGTGCGTACGAGCCGGGCGGCCGGCTGCCCACCACCTGGGGCTCGCTCGAGGACGCGCCCGTCACACGGGTCGTGCCCGCCGACGGCCGGCTCGACTACGACGAGGACGTGTTCATCGGCTACCGGGCCTGGGAGAAGGAGGCCCGCACTCCGGCCTACCCCTTCGGCCACGGCCTCGGCTACACCGACTGGACCTACGAGGCTCTCGAGACGGACGGGACGACGGTGACCGTGCGGGTGCGCAACCGCGGCGGCCGGGCCGGGCGCGAGGTCGTGCAGGTCTACCTCGCGCCCGTCGAGCCCGACGCGAGCCGCCCGGCGCGGTGGCTGGCCGGCTTCGCGGGCGTCGAGGCCGGCCCGGGCGAGGTCGCCGAGGTGGTCGTCGAGCTGCCGCGCCGCGCCTTCGAGATCTGGGACGAGACGACCAACTCATGGTCATTTGTGAAGGGTTCGTACGAGATCCAGGCCGGGCGCTCGATCGCCGACCGCCGCATCGCCGCCACGATTAACGTCTGATCCGGGACGCCGCCCCACCCGACGGGGGACGGCCCCCCACCAGCAGCCCCGGTCCGGGACCTGACCCCTGGGCCGGGGCTCACGCCGTTCAGCGTGCGGAGAAGCCGTACACCGTCTGCGAGCGGTACACCTCGCCCGGCCTGAGCACCGTGCTCGGGAACTCCGGCCGGTTCGGGGAGTCCGGGAAGTGCTGCGTCTCCAGGGCGACGCCGCCCCCGGGGAGGAACGGCTCACCCAGATGGTCGGCGGTGTACAGCTGCACACCAGGCTCGGTCGTCGCCACCGTCAGCACCCGCCCCGACACCGGGTCGTACAGCTCGGCCACCTCCACGGGGGCCTGCGTGACCCCCTTGTCCAGCACGAAGTTGTGGTCGTAGCCGGAGCCGGTCTTGCGGGGCGTACGGAAGTCGAAGCGGGTGCCGGTGACGTCCGCGAGTTCGCCGGTCGGGATCGACTCGGCGTCGACCGGGGTGTAGCGGGAGGCCGCGAGGCGCAGTTCGTGCCCGCCCGCGTGCCCCGAACCGGCCAGGTTGAAGTAACTGTGGTTGGTCAGGTTCACCACGGTCGGCGCGTCGGTGACCGCCTCGTAGGCCAGGTGCAGGGCACCGGAGGCGTCCAGGGTGTACGTCGCCGTGACCTCCAGACGGCCCGGGAAGCCCTCCTCGTCGCGCGGGCTGACCCGGGTCAGCCGCAGCCCGTGCTCCACCGGCTCGACGTCCCACACCCGCTTGTCGAAGCCGCGCTCACCGCCGTGCAGCGTATTGCGGCCCTCGTTCGCCACGAGCGGGTACGTCGTCCCGTCCAGGGTGAAGCGGGCGCCTGCGATCCGGTTGGCGTACCGCCCGATCAGCGCACCGAGATGCGGCTCGGGATGGGCGAGATACCCCTCGAGGCCGTCGAACCCCAGCACCACGTTCCCGGCCCGCCCCTGACGGTCCGGGACCTCGACCGACTGCACGACCCCGCCGTACGACAGGACCCGCACCCGCACCCCCGCGCGCTCCAGGGTCCAGCGGTGCACCGGTGTGCCGTCGGAAAGTGTGCCGAAAAGTTCGCCCATGTGGGAAACCCTAGGCCCTGTCGTACGGATCTCACGTCATCGGCTCTTCGCCGTCACCGTGCGGTAGGCGATCTCCGCCAGACGGGCCTGGCCGTCGGTGCTCGGGTGGAACCAGTCCCAGTGACTCAACTGCTCCGTGCCGAACCGGAAGTCGTGCACCGCGTTGCCGTCGAAGCGGCAGTACCGGTCCTTGGCACACACGTCCTTCAGCACCGCGTTGTACGCCTCCACCCGGTCCTGCACGGTGTCCCGGCGCAGGGTCGCCGCCGCGCTGAAGGAGTCCGCGTCACCCAGCATCGACGGGCAGATGCCCAGCTTCCAGATCTGCTTGCCGAGCGCGTTGGTCCGCCCCTGCGACCACAGCCGCTTCAGATCGGGCACGCTCGCCACATACACCTGCGCCTTGGGCAGGCTCGCCCGCAGCGTGTGCAGGGCCTGTTCGAACCGGGCGCGGAAGTCCGCCACGGACGTCATCGCCGCCGTACTGTCCCGGCAGGCGTCGTTCGCGCCCGCCATCACCGTCACCAACTGGGGCCGGTGTGACGCCGCCTGCGCCATCTGGGCCGGCAGGTCGGCCATCCGCGCCCCCGTCACCGCGAAGTTCCAGCTGTGGGTGGCCGCCCGCTCCCTGCCGAGCAGCCGCACCGCCAGCGAGTCGACGCCCGGGCTGGTGCCGGTCGCCCAGGACACCTCCGGGCAGTCCGACAGCACCGAGCAGGCGTCGAAACCGCGCGTGATGGAGTCGCCCACCGCAGCGACCGAGTCCGGTCTGGTGTTCCACGACGGGGTCGGCGACGGACGCGCCGAGCGCGCCTGACCGCCGGGAGAGTCCCCGCCGACCGCGTCACAGCCCGCGGCGCCCAGCACGACGGCCGCCACGGCCGCCGCGACGGCCCGCGCCCGGTGGCTTCGCTTCCGCATCCGCAGCAGATCCCCTCACCTCGTCCGGCAGACTCCTCCCAGCATGACAACGCGCGGGAGTTCCCCACCGTGCCGTGCAACGGCTCACACCCGCCATTCGGGCCCGCCCGGCGCATCGTCCGGGCCACGGCACGCCCGTGCGCGCCGCCCCCGCACCCGATCCACCGGGCCCGTCCCAAGCGTCCCCACGGGTGAATGGCGGGCGTTTCGGGGCGCCGGGACCGACGGTACGTCACACTCCTTGCGCCGCCGCACGGTAGCCTCGCCATCAACGTGGCCTGACGGCCGCCGCCCCGCCCGCAAGACGACCCGCCTGCCCGGAGGTCCCGGTGACGACACGTGGAGTTCTGTACGTGCACTCCGCGCCGCGCGCGCTGTGCCCGCACGTCGAGTGGGCCGTCGCCGGGGTGCTCGGCACGCGCGTCAACCTCGACTGGATCCGGCAGCCCGCCGCACCCGGCACCTGGCGCTCGGAGTTCTCCTGGCAGGGCGAGGCGGGCACCGCCTCCAAACTCGCCTCCGCGCTGCGCGGCTGGCACCTGCTGCGCTTCGAGGTGACCGCCGAACCCTGCGCGAGCGCCGAGGGCGAGCGCTACTCCTGCACCCCCGACCTCGGCATCTTCCATGCCGTCACCGGCATCCACGGCGACATCCTCATCCCCGAGGACCGCCTGCGCGCCGCCCTGCTGCGCTCCCAGCGCGACGAGACCGACCTCGAGGCCGAGATCGCCAGACTCCTCGGCAAGCCCTGGGACGACGAACTGGAGCCGTTCCGCTACGCGGGAGAGGGCGCCCCGGTCCGCTGGCTGCACCAGGTGGTCTGAGTCCCCCCGAACCCGAAGGGCCCCCACCCGGAGGTGGGGGCCCTTCACGCACGTGTACGCGGCTGTCAGACCGTCCGGAACGCCAGCACGACGTTGTGCCCACCGAAGCCGAACGAGTCGTTCAGCGCGGCGATACGGCCCTCCACGGGCAGCTTGCGCGCCTCCCCGCGGACCACGTCCGCGTTGGCCTCGGCCTCGGGGTCGATGTGGTCGACGTTGATGGTCGGCGGAGCCACCCGGTGGTACAGGGCGAGCACGCACGCGACCGACTCGACACCGCCGGCGCCACCGAGCAGGTGACCGGTCATCGACTTGGTCGCGGAGACCGCCATGTGGTCGGCGTCGTCGCCGAAGACCTTGCGCAGCGCCTTCAGTTCCGCGATGTCACCGGCCGGCGTCGAGGTCGCGTGCGCGTTGACGTGCACGATCTCGGCGGGGTTCAGGTCGGTGCGGTCCAGCAGGTTCTGCAGGGCGTGCGCGATGCCGCGGCCCTCCGGCTCCGGCTGCACGATGTCGTGGCTGTCGGCGGAGATGCCCTGGCCGATCGCCTCCGCGTACACCCGGGCACCGCGCTTGGCGGCGTGCTCGGCGGACTCCAGGACGAGCACCCCGGCGCCCTCGCCGAGGACGAAACCGTCCCGGGCGACGTCGTAGGGACGCGAGGCGCCCTGCGGGTCGTCGTTGTTCTTGGACATCGCCATCATGTTGCCGAACGCGGCGATGGGCAGCGGGTGGATCGCCGCCTCCGTACCACCGGCGACGACGACGTCGGCACGGCCGGTGCGGATCATCTCGATGGCGTAACCGATGGCCTCGGCGCCGGAGGCGCACGCGGAGACCGGCGTGTGCACGCCCGCGCGGGCGCCCACGGCCAGGCCCACGTTGGCCGAGGGGCTGTTCGGCATCAGCATGGGGACGGTGTGCGGGGAGACGCGGCGGACGCCCTTCTCCTTCAGCACGTCGTACTGGTCCAGCAGGGTCGTCACGCCGCCGATGCCGGAGGCGATGACCGCGCCGAGCCGGTCGGGGTCGATGGCCGGGTCCTCGCCGGCCTTCGCCTCGAAGCCGGCGTCCTTCCACGCCTCCTGGGCCGCGATCAGCGCGAACTGCGCCGAGCGGTCCAGCTTGCGGGCCTGCGGCCGCGGGATGACCTCGGTGGGCTCCACGGCGATCGAGGCCGCGATCTTGACGGCCTGGTCGGCCGCCCAGTCCTGCTCCAGGGGCTTGACGCCGGAACGTCCGGCGACCAGACCCTCCCAGGTCGAGGCCGCGTCGCCACCCAGCGGTGTGGTTGCGCCGATACCGGTGACGACCACGGTGCGATTGGTCGAGCTCACGGGAATTCTTTCTCCAACGATCGAACGAGGATTAGTCTCGGCGCCACCGCCGGGTGGCGGGGCCGGGGGCACCCCGGCCCGAGCGGGACTCAGGCCTGGTGCTTGAGGATGTAGTCGGTCGCGTCGCCGACGGTCTTGAGGTTCTTGACGTCGTCGTCCGGGATCTTGACGTCGAAACGCTCTTCGGCGGCGACGACGACCTCGACCATGGACAGCGAGTCGACGTCCAGGTCGTCGGTGAAGGACTTGTCCAGCTGGACGTCCTCAACCGGGATCCCGGCGATCTCGTTCACGATCTCCGCGAGACCGGCGACGATCTCTTCCTGAGTGGCGGCCATGATGGCGCTCCTTCGTTGGTGTTCTTCAGGGTGTGGCGCCCACCGCGGGAGCGGCGGGGTGGTGCTGCGCCGTGCCGGAGACGATGATCCGGCACGGAGTGCCTAGGGGAGGGTAACGACCGTCGCGGCGTAGACGAGACCCGCCCCGAATCCGATGACGAGCGCGGTGTCCCCGCTCTTCGCCTCCCCGGTCGCCAGGAGCCGCTCCATCGCGAGCGGGATCGAGGCGGCGGAGGTGTTGCCGGTGGTGCGCACGTCACGGGCGACCGTGACCGTCTCCGGCAGCTTCAGCGTCTTCACCATCGAGTCGATGATCCGCTCGTTGGCCTGGTGCGGGATGAAGACGTCCAGCTCGGTCGCGGAGACGCCGGCCGCGTCCAGCGCCTGCTGGGCGACCTTGGCCATCTCGAACACGGCCCAGCGGAAGACCGCCTGGCCCTCCTGCGTGATGGCCGGGAACTTCTCGACCGTGCCCTCGCGGTAGTCCGTCCACGGCACCGTCTGCTTGATGGTCTCGGACTTGTCGCCCTCCGAGCCCCAGACCGTCGGGCCGATGTGCGGCTCCTGCGAGGGGCCGACCACGACCGCGCCGGCGCCGTCACCGAACAGGAAGGCCGTCGCGCGGTCCTCCAGGTCGGTCAGGTCGCTCAGCCGCTCCACGCCGATGACCAGCACGTACTCGGCCGAGCCCTCGACGATCATGCCCTTGGCGAGGGTGAGGCCGTAGCCGAAGCCGGCGCAGCCCGCGGAGATGTCGAAGGCGGCGGCCTTGTTCGTGCCGAGCTTGTCGGCGATCTCCGTGGCCACGGCCGGGGTCTGCTTGAAGTGCGAGACGGTGGAGACGATCACCGCGCCGATCTGCTCGGCGGAGATCCCGGCGTCCGCGATCGCCTTGCCGGACGCCTCGACGGACATCGCGGCGACGGTCTCCTCGTCGTTCGCCCAGTGCCGGGTCTGGATGCCGGAGCGCGAGCGGATCCACTCGTCGGACGAGTCGATCGTCTCGAGGATGACCTCGTTGGGCACCACCCGGGTCGGGCGGTAGCCGCCGACGCCGACGATGCGCGCGTACGGGGCGCCCTTGCTGGCCTTGATCTTCGCCATGTTCGATTCGGCTCCTTGGGCGTCTCAGGCGTGCTCGGCGATGAGTTCGCGGGCCGCGTCGAGGTCGTCGGGGGTCTTCAGCGCCAGCGTCTGCACGCCCGGCAGGGCCCGCTTGGCCAGGCCGGTGAGGGTGCCGCCGGGGCACACCTCCAGCAGGGCGGTGACGCCGAGCTGCTGGAAGGTCTCCATGCACAGGTCCCAGCGGACCGGGTTGGCGACCTGGCCGACCAGGCGGTCCAGCACCTCCGCGCCGGTGGCGACGGCCTGCCCGTCCTTGTTGGAGACGTACGCAACCTCGGGGTCGGCGGGCGTGAGGGCCTTGGCGGCCTCGGCCAGCTTGTCGACCGCGGGGGCCATGTGGTGCGTGTGGAAGGCACCGGCCACCTTCAGCGGGACGACCTTGCGGACACCCTCGGGCTTGTCCTCGTTCAGCGCGGCGAGCTGCTCCAGCGTGCCGGCGGCCACGATCTGGCCGGCGCCGTTGATGTTCGCCGGGGTCAGGCCGAGCCCCTGCAGGTGCGCGACCGAGACCTCCGGGTCGCCGCCGAGCAGCGCCGACATGCCGGTCTCGGTGATCGCGGCGGCCTCGGCCATCGCGAGACCCCGGGTGCGCACCAGGGTCAGGGCGGCGGTGTCGTCCAGGACGCCCGCGAAGGCGGCGGCGGTGATCTCACCGACGCTGTGCCCGGCGACCGCGCCGGGGGTCACGTCACCCAGTGCCGCGGCGGACAGGATGCCGGCCGCCACCAGCAGCGGCTGGGCCACCGCGGTGTCGCGGATCTCCTCCGCGTCGGCCTTCGTGCCGTAGTGGGCGAGGTCCAGTCCGATGGCCTCGGACCAGGCGGCGACGCGGTCGGCCGCGCCGGGCAGGTCGAGCCAGGGAGTCAGGAAGCCGGGCGTCTGAGCGCCCTGGCCGGGAGCGACGAGTACGAGCACTCTCACACTCTCTCTTGGGGACGGCCGTGGCCGCCCGTGGGGACAAGGACGAAGAACACGAGGGGGATTTGTGGGCCCCCGACAAAACATTAGGTCCCGGGATCACCGTCGGCCAGACGCCCCAGAATGAGCGCGATGCGCAAGGTGAACGCCGAGCGTACATCGGAAGGCGACCAACCGGTGACGTCAGTCACACGTCGAAGCCGGTAGCGCACGGTGTTGGGGTGAACGAACAGCATCCGGGCCGCCCCCTCCAGGCTGCTCGCCTGTTCCAGGTAGACGGAGAGCGTCTCCAGCAGAGCTGAGCCGGCCTCCTCCAGCGGTCTGTAGATCTCCTCCACCAACTGCTCGCGTGCCATCGGATCACCTGCCATCGCGCGCTCCGGCAGCAGATCGTCCGCCAGCACCGGCCGCGGCGCGTCCTGCCACGCCGAGCAGGCCTTCAGCCCCGCCGCCGCGGCCTGCGCGGACCGGGTCGCCGCCTGCAGGTCCGGCACGATGGGGCCGGCCACCACCGGACCCGCGGCGAACGGGCCGATCAGCGACTTCGCCACCGCCAGCGGGTTGTCGCTGCCGCCCGCCACGACGACGAGCCGACTGCCCAGCACGCCGGTGAGTACCTGGAGCTTGGCGTGCCGGGCCGCGCGCCGGATCGCCTCCACCGTCAGCTCGCTGTCCCCGTCCGGGGCGGTTCCGAGCACCACGCACACATGTTCGGGGGAGTTCCAGCCGAGCGCCGCGGCCCGGCTGACGGCGCCCTCGTCGGCCTCCCCGCTCAGCACGGCGTTGACGACGAGCGACTCCAGGCGGGCGTCCCAGGCACCGCGTGCCTCGGCGGCCTGCGCGTACACCTGGGCGGTCGCGAAGGCGATCTCGCGGGCGTACACCAGCAGCGCCTCGCGCAGCACGCTCTCGTCACCAGGGGCGGCCACCTCGTCGATGGCCGACTCCATGACCTCGATGGTGGTCCGCACCATCTCCACGGTCTGCCGCAGTGTGATCGCCCGGGTCAGCTCGCGCGGCGCGGTGCCGAAGACGTCCGTCGAGATCGCCTGTGGGGTCTCGGGGTGCCGGAACCACTCGGTGAAGGCGGCGATGCCCGCCTGGGCGACCAGCCCGATCCAGGAACGGTTCTCCGGAGGCATCGCCCGGTACCAGGGCAGGGTCTCGTCCATCCGCGCGATCGCCTGCGCGGCGAGCGAACCGGAGGACTTCTCCAGCCGCTTCAGCGTCGCGGCGTGCGGATGGACGGGGTGCGCTGCGGGGTCGGGATGACGGGATTCGGGTTCGGGCACGGGGACAAGACTGCCTTATCGGGCCGACACCGTGCGCCGCCGGGTCAGCTCAGCAACAACCGACGAGACACAGACAGCCTCCGAACCCGCCCCGGCGCAGGTGCCACACCCGCGGAGCCTGGCACGGGCCGCGCCCGCACCCTGGCGCCCGGCCGCACCCGCGCCTCGGCGCCCGACGCACGCCCCGCACCCACCCCTCGGGGCCGTATCAGCGCCCCGGCGGCCGGGACGTAGCCGCACCCGCGCCGCGGCGCTCGCGACAGGGCCGCGTCCGCGCCCCGGCGCCTGGCGCGCTGTCGTGTCCGCACCCCGGCGCCTGGCGCGCTGTCGTGTCCGCACCCCGGTGTCTGGCGCGCTGTCGCACCCGCGCCCTGGCGCGCGGCCGCCCCGGCGCCTGGTGCACGGCTGCGCCCGCGCCTTGGCGCGCGGGACGCGGCGGCGCCCCGGCGGCCGGGCCACGGCCGTACCCGCGCGCCCCGGCGGCCGGGCCACGGCCGTACCCGCGCGCCCCGGCGCCCGGGTCACGGCCGAGCCGTCGCCCCGGAGCCTGCCCGGCGCCCGGCCGCCCGGCGCCCCGGTGCCTGACAGGCGCCCGCACTCGCGCCCCGGCGCCCGGGTAACGGCCGTACCCGCGCCCCGGAGCCTGGCGCCCGACCGCACTCGCGTCCCGGCGGCCGGGTCACGGTCGCGCCCCGGCGCCCGGGTCACGGCCGTACCCGCGCCCCGGCGCCTGGTGCACGGCTGCGCCCGCGCCTTGGCGCGCGGGACGCGGCCGCACCCCGGCGCCCGGATCACGGCCGTACCCACTCCCGGGAGCCGTGGCGCCCGGCCACACTCGCGACCACGCGTCCGGGGCACGGCCGCGCCGCACCCCCGGCGGCCACATCACGGCCGAGCCGCGCCCCCGGCCGCCGGACGCGCCGCCGGTGCCGAGCGGTGGCGGCTCGCAGGGCTACCGTGGGGTTCGTGATGGTGGACGTACAGCGGGCGGGCGCGCGCTACCCCGGTGGGGATCCGGATGCCGGGATCGAGTCGTGGCACTCCTTCTCCTTCGGGCCGCACTACGACCCGGACAACCTCCGCTTCGGCGCGCTGATCGCCTGCAACGAGGAGCGTCTCGCGCCCGGCGCCGGCTTCGACGAGCATCCGCACAGCCACACCGAGATCGTCACCTGGGTCGTCGAGGGCGAGCTGACCCACCGCGACTCCGCCGGCCACGAGACGCGCGTGTACCCCGGTGACGTGCAGCGCCTCAGCTCGGCGGCGGGCGTACGGCACGTGGAACGCAACGACGGCACCGCGCCCCTGACCTTCGTGCAGATGTGGCTGGCCCCGCTGCGGCCGGGCGGCGAGCCGTCGTACGAGATCGTCCGCGGCATCGCCGACTCCACCCCGTACGCCGTACCGGAGGCCGGCGCGCTGCTGCACGTGCGGCGTCTCGCGGCGGGGGAGCGGACCGCGGTGCCGGACGCGGCGCACCTGTACGTCCACGTCGTACGCGGACACGTCCGGCTCGGGCAGGAGCGGCTGGGACCGGGCGACGCGGCCCGCGTCACGGACGCGAAGGACCTGGAGCTGCCGGCGGAGTCGGCCGCGGAGGTCCTGCTGTGGGAGATGACCGGCGCCGGCAGGTGACCAGCCGCAGGTGACCGGCCGGAGTGCCTACCGCAGCTCCGCCCGCACCGCGTCCGTGAACGGCGGCCACGCCTCGATCGCCCACGGTCCGAAGGCCCGGTCCGTCAGCGCCACGCACGCGGCGCCCGCGTCCGGGTCGATCCACACGAACGTCCCCGACTGCCCGAAGTGCCCGAAGGTGCGCGGCGACGACGAAGCGCCCGTCCAGTGCGGCGACTTGCCGTCACGGATCTCGAAGCCGAGACCCCAGTCGTTCGGGTTCTGGTGCCCGTAGCCCGGCAGCACCCCCTTGGTGCCCGGGTACTGGACGGTCATCGCCTCGGCGACCGTGCGCGGATCCAGCAGCCGCGGCGCCTGCACCTCGGCGGCGAAGCGCAGCAGGTCCGCGACCGTCGACACGCCGTCCTTGGCCGGGGAACCCTCCAGCGAGGTCGCCGTCATGCCGAGCGGCTCCAGCACCGCCTGCCGCAGATACTCCGCGAACGGGATGTCCGTCGCCTTGGCCACGTGGTCGCCCAGCTGCTCGAACCCGGCGTTGGAGTACAGCCGCCGCTCTCCTGGCGCGGCCGTCACCCGGTGCTCGTCGAAGGCGAGGCCCGAGGTGTGCGCCAGCAGATGCCGCACCGTCGACCCGGCGGGCCCGGCCGGCTCGTCCAGCTCGATCGCACCCTCCTCGTAGGCGACGAGCACGGCGTACGCCGCGAGCGGCTTGGTCACCGAGGCGAGCGGGAAGCGCCGGTCGGCCGGCCCGTGCGTGCCGAGCACGGTCCCGTCGGCCCGTACGACGCCCGCCGCGGCGGTGGGAACCGGCCAGTTCTCGATCAACGCGAGGCTGTTCAGCGACATGCCGACGAGCCTAAGCGCTCACAGCGTCAGCTCCATCAAGGGGTCGGGCTTGCGGACGAAGCCCATCGACGCGTACAGCGGCTCCGCCTCGGCCGACGCCGTCAGGTGCACGTAGCCCGCGCCCCGTTCCCGGAACCACGCCAGCAGCTCCTCCATGCAGGCGCGCGCGTAGCCGCGCCGCCGGGCGTCCGGGTCGGTCGCCACGCTGAAGACGAACCCGGCAACGCCGCGCGGATGCCCCGCCCGCCCGATCCGGTACTCCAGCGTGCCGACGACCAGCGCGGCCAGGGCGCCGGGCCGCTCGGGGTGGTCCACGACGAAGGCGGCGAAGTCCCCGTCCGGGTCCGCCAGCCGCGTCCGCAGCCCGGGCAGCGACTCGGCGTGCCAGTCGGCTGCCGCCTCGGACCGTACGGCGTCGATCATCACCTGGCGCAGCCGGAGCAGTTCCCCGGCATCCTCCGGCACGGCACGGCGTACTAGGCTCATGGGGCCTACGGTACTTACATCACGCGGTTCTGTCCCGCCGGTTTCTTACTGAATCCGCTTGCTTGGAGTGCACTCCAACGTCATAGCGTGGGAGCCATGACGGTGATGCAGAGCACAGCCGCGGCCCGCCTGACGGGGACCGAGGACACAGCCACCCGAAGGGACGTCTGTTCCGCCCCGCCGCCACGCCACCCCCGCCCCGACGGACAGGACCGCTACACGATCAGCGAGGTCGTCGCCTTCACCGGCCTGACCGCCCACACCCTGCGCTGGTACGAGCGGATCGGGCTGATGGACCACATCGACCGCTCGCACACCGGCCAGCGCCGCTACAGCAACCGCGACCTGGACTGGCTCGACCTCGTCGGCAAGCTGCGGCTGACCGGCATGCCGGTCGCCGACATGGTCCGCTACGCGCAGCTGGTGCGCGAGGGCGAGAGCACGTACGCCGAGCGCCAGGAGCTGCTCGAGACGACCCGCCGGGACGTCCTGGCGAGGATCGCCGAACTGCACGACACCCTCGCGGTACTGGACCGCAAGATCAGCTTCTACGGCGGCGCTACAGCTCGGAGAGCAGCTCCGCCTTCTTGACGGAGAACTCCTCGTCCGTCACCAGCCCCGCCTGATGGAGCTCCCCCAGGTGCCGGATCCGCTCGGCGATGTCCGCGGGATCCCGCCGCGCGGCCGGCACCGACACGGCCGGCCGGCACTCCCGTATCGCGGCCAGGACCGCCGCCGCGAACGGCAGCGATTCGTGCACCGGCCCGTAGCCGAGCCCGAACACCACCGCGGCCGGATCCTGGTCCGGCTGGAGCGGCGGGGCGGTGTCGCCCTCCCGCGGTATCAGCCGCAGGTGCCCCTCGAAGACCTCGGGGGAGCGCCACTCCACCCCGCTGAGGCCCTCGACCGGGAAGCTCTGGTCGCCGGCCTTCCACTTCGCCGACGACGCTCCCGTCCACGACCAGCGGAAACGTACCGTCGTCCCGTCGAAGGACGCCTTCGCGTCGTACGCCTTGAACGCCCGCGGCGGCCCCGGCGCCTCGACCAGGAACCGCCCGGCCGGACCGGATTCGGTCAGCAGGCCGCGCAGCTCGTCGGCGTAGTACTCGGCGAGCGTCTCCTTCTCGGCCGGCAGCACCAGCCGGTAGGGGTCGCCGGCCTCCTTCAGCTGACCGTCGGCGGCCTCCAGCAGCGGATCGGCCCCGGGCCGCGGTGCGGCGCGCAGGACGACCGTGCCCCGTTTGCCGGGCGTCAGCGTCACCGACTCCAGCGCCGAGAGCGGGACACGCCGCTCCCCGAGCGCCTGGAACAGCTTCGGCGTTCGGATCCCCCGTTCGTAACGGATGAGCACGGAGTCGGACTCGAACTCCCAGGCGGCATGAAATCCGGCCAGTACGTCACCCATGCGGCTCATCGTAAGCGGCTCCGCTTCTTCGGCCCATCCCCCCGCAGACCGCACTTCCTGCTGTCTCTACGCGCGTCCGGCCATCGAGGCACCGGACAAACCCACCCGGCAGGCGCCGTCCTCGTCGCCGCAACTCACCGAGTCATATGCGCCGACCCCGATGTCGGCGAAGTTGCGCACGCTGTCCGTGCCGGGTTCGAAGTAGCCGGCGTGTCCCTCGGCGTCCCGCGCCGACAGCACGCGCGCGCCGAACGCCGACGACACCGGGTCCGCGCCGTGGCCGAGACCGCCGAACTCCAGGTACGGCACGTCCTGGATCCAGTCGGTGGCGTCCCGCATCGCCCACACCCGGGCGGAGGTGCCCAGATGCGCCGCCTTCGCCACCCGCATGCCGGGGCTGCCAGCCACCGCGATGTCGGACACCCGGCCCGGCAGTGCGTGCGCGGCCACCCCGCACACCACGGAGCCGTAGCTGTGGCAGAACAGTGAGACCGGTGAGCGCCCGGGCAGCGCGCGGACCAGTGCGTTCAGCCGTACGGCGCCGTCCTGGGCGCGCATCGCGGTCGCCGAGTCGATGCCGAGACCGGCGGGCGCGGTGTAGTCGGCCCAGGCGATGACGGCCGTACGGGTCGACGGGCTAGCCGCCCGCTCGGCGGCGTACAGGGAGTCGGCCATGCCGACCGGCGCCGAGTACTTGCGGTAGGTGCGCTGGAAGGTGAGCAGGTCGGTGTCGACGCCCGGGACGATCACCGAGATGCGCTCGGCCTTGTCGAGGTCGCCGAAGACCTCGGCGACGCGGCCGGAGCCGTCCGGGTCGAACGCGAGGATCTGCCGCCCGTCGCGCAGCATCGACTCGTACCGGTGCATCCGCTTGCCCGCGGCCTGCTGTCCGGCCCGGCTGAGCCGGGTGTCGTGCATGCGGTCGCGCTCGGTGTGCGCGGCCTGCGCGAGCGCGACGCGGTTGGCGTGGTAGCGCAGCTGGGGCGGGGCGCCGTTCATGTTGCCGACGGCGAGCGGATAGCGGCGGGCGAGCGACGCCCGCTCCTGCGCGGTCAGCGAGGTGAAGAACCGGGTGAGGCGGGCGGGACCGGCGGCCGGGTCGGGCAGCCGGTGGCCTGCGATGCGGCCGCGCTCCCAGTCCGAGAGCGACGCCTGCAGCGCGGTGCTCTCCGGCCCGTGGCGCAGGGCCGTCCAGCCGGTGGTCGCCAGCATCACGAAGACGACGGCCAGCGCGAGCAGCATGCGCCAGACGTTCAGGTGTGGGGAGGTGTCGAAGGAAGTCACTGGGAGGACACACTAGGAGAACGAGAGGGTCTCGCGTGAACCGAGTGACGGGGATCACGTTTCGTAAACGCGGCGCGGGGTTCAGGTGGTGCGCCAGTTGCCGCTGATGGCCGGCCCGACCTGATCGAGGTACCGGGCCGTGAGCTCGCGCATCGCCTCGACGCTGCCGTCCTCGCCCACGCTCCACTGGCGTTCGGTGACCCTTATCACCCCGCCGAAGACGGCCACCACGAGCCGCGGCCGCGGGTCGGCGTCCACGTCGATGCCCTCGCGGTCGGCCAGTACCCGCGCGATCTTGTCCTCCGTCTCGGCGGAGCGGCGCAGGTGCGCGGCGAGCAGCACGGGGGTCGACTCGATCATCCGGTACATGCGCAGATACAGCTCGACCGGGACGACCGCCTCGAGCGCCTCGCCGATCCGGTCCCAGCCCTCCACGACGGCCTGCCGGAGCGCCTGCATCGGCGTCTCGTGCGGCGGGCGGGCGCGCACGGCCTCCAGGAAGTACGCCTCCGTCATGGCCTGCAGGGCGAGGGCGGCGTCCTCCTTGCTCGCGAAGTAGCGGAAGAAGGTGCGCTGCGAGACGTCGACGGCCTCGGCGATCTCGTCGACCGTCGTCCGGTCGTAGCCCTGGGTGGTGAACAGCTCCAGGGCGGCCCGCACCAGCGCGTCCCGGGTGCGCTGCTTCTTGATCTCGCGCAGCCCCGGCCGCGGTGCCGTGCGCGGGGTCCCGAGCGTGCCCACATTCCTCCTTCGACAACGGTTGCCCCAGTTCAGGCTATCCGTCAGTGTCGTGTCAGTTACCGACTTGTGAATCCGTTTGTCAATTGTCAGTGACTGTCACTAGCCTCGAACGCATGACTAGTCAGATCACCCTCGACAAGACGGGACCGGGGGGCGGCGGCCCGTCGGACGCGTCGGGGCGGGCGCCGGGCGCCAGCGGCCTGCGCGGCCATCAGTGGCTCACCCTCATAACCGTCGCGGTCGGCGTCATGATGGTGGCCCTCGACGGCACGATCGTCGCCATCGCCAACCCGGCGATCCAGAAGGATCTCGGCGCCACCTTCCAGCAGGTGCAGTGGATCACCAACGGCTACTTCCTGGCCCTCGCCGTCTCGCTCATCACGGCCGGCAAGCTCGGTGACCGCTTCGGCCACCGCCAGACCTTCCTGATCGGTGTCGTCGGCTTCGCCGCCGCCTCGGGCGCGATCGGGCTGTCCGACTCCATCGCGCTCGTCGTGACGTTCCGCGTCTTCCAGGGCCTGTTCGGCGCGCTGCTGATGCCGGCCGCGCTGGGCCTGCTGCGGGCGACCTTCCCGGCCGAGAAGCTGAACATGGCGATCGGCATCTGGGGCATGGTCATCGGCGCCTCCACCGCCGGCGGCCCCATCCTCGGCGGTGTGCTCGTCGAGCACGTCAGCTGGCAGTCGGTGTTCTTCATCAACGTGCCGGTCGGTGCCCTCGCGCTGATCCTCGGCCTGCTGATCCTGCTCGACCACCGCGCGCAGAACGCACCGCGCTCCTTCGACCTGCTCGGCATCGCGCTGCTGTCCGGCGCGATGTTCTGCCTGGTGTGGGCGCTGATCAAGGCCCCCGAGTGGGGCTGGGGCGACGGCAAGACGTGGCTGTTCATCGGCGCGTCGGCCCTCGGCTTCGTCCTCTTCGCCCTGTGGGAGACCAAGGTCGCCGAACCGCTCATCCCGCTGAAGCTCTTCCGCTCCGTGCCGCTGTCCGCGGGTGTGGTGCTGATGGTCCTCATGGCCATCGCCTTCATGGGCGGTCTGTTCTTCGTCACCTTCTACCTGCAGAACGTGCACGGCATGAGCCCCATCGACGCCGGCCTGCACCTGCTGCCGCTCACCGGAATGATGATCGTCGGCTCGCCGCTGGCCGGTGCGCTGATCACCAAGCTGGGCCCGCGTGTCCCGCTGGCGGGCGGCATGGCCGTCACCGCGGTCGCGATGTACGGCATGTCGACGCTGAAGGTGGACACCGGCAGCGGTCTGATGTCGCTCTGGTTCGCCCTGCTCGGTCTCGGCCTCGCCCCGGTGATGGTCGGCGCCACCGAGGTCATCGTCGGCAACGCGCCCATGGAGCTGTCCGGCGTCGCCGGCGGTCTCCAGCAGGCCGCGATGCAGATCGGCGGCAGCCTCGGTACGGCGGTGCTGGGCGCCGTGATGGCCTCCAAGGTCGACAGCGACCTGCCCGTCAACTGGAAGGACGCCGGTCTGCCGCCGCTCACGCCGCAGCAGCTCGGTCAGGCCTCCGAGGCCGTCCAGGTGGGCGTGGCCCCGGTCCCGCCGGGCACCCCGGCGCAGATCGGCGAGAAGATCGCCGGCGTCGCGCACGACACTTTCATCTCCGGCATGAGCCTGGCGTCGCTGGTCGCCGCCGGCGTGGCCGTGGTGGCGGTCTTCGTCGCCTTTCTCACCAAGCGCGGCGAGAACGCCGAGGCGGGCGCGGGAGCGGCACACATCTGACACAACGTCAGGGACATTCGCTCATCAGGGTGACAGCGCGCAGGATCCCGCCCCTCCGGCGCCGGGCCTACGTCACAGTGGGTCAAGCCTTCCGGTACGGCACGTTCGCCGGGCATCTTCGCCCGGCATGTGCGCGCCTGCCGGAAGGCGGGCCCGGACGTCGCCGCGCTGCCGGAGGGGGACAGCGCGCCGGCGCCCGGGTTTTTTCTTGAAATCCGAACTCCCGGCGGCATGACCGCGCCAAGCGGGGTTACCCGAAGCGACAGAACCCCGAAGCACTCCAACTGACCCCGGGGTTCTGGGAGTTGATGATGGCGAGCTTCGGCAACGGAACGCGCGGGTACCCCCGGTCACGTGGCCGGATGTGGTCACGGACCGGGCCGGACCGCGCGACGCTCGGAATCATCGGCGCCATCTGCGCTCTCGCCGGCTTCTTCACCCTGGGGATCGTCCTCGGTCCCGCGGCGATGGCCTGCGGATGGCTCGCTCTGGGCCGCACCTGGTCAGGCGCCTCGCGCCAGACCCCGGCCCTGGTCGCCTTCGTCCTGGGCGCCATCGACACGCTCCTGGCCATCCTGTGGCTGGTCGGAGCGGCCACCCCGGGCAACGGCATGCTGTAACCGGGGAGAAAAGGGAAGGACCCCTGGCACCGGCCGGGGGCCCACCCATGCACGGACGGACCGCGCCGGTCGCACCGTCACCTCCGCCCCGACAGCGCCCGCAGCTCGGCCACCTCGGCCCGCAGCGCCCGGACCTCCTCGGTCAGCGACTCGATCGCCTCCGTCTGGCGCCGCTCCTCCACGTCGTCCTTCTCGAACCGCGCGATGAACCACGCCGCGATGTTCGCCGTCACCACACCGAGCAGCGCGATCCCGGACAGCATCAGCCCGACCGCGATCAACCGCCCCAGTCCGGTCGTCGGCGCGTGATCCCCGTACCCCACGGTCGTCATCGTCGTGAACGACCACCACAGCGCGTCACCCAGCGTCCGGATGTTCCCGTGCGGAGCCGACCGCTCCACCGAGAGCACCGCCAGCGACCCGAACATCAGCAGTCCGACGACCGCCCCGACGACATAGGTCGTGAGCCGGATCTGGTTCGCCATCCGCGCCCGCCGCCCCACCAGCAGCAGCGTCGCGACGATCCGCAGCAGCCGCAGCGGTTGCAGCACCGGCACCACCACCGCGCACAGGTCCAGCCAGTGCCTGCGCACGAACCGCATCCGGTCCGGGGCGAGCGCCAGCCGGACGAGGTAGTCGGTGGCGAACGCCCCCCACACCACCCACTCGGCGACCGTGCAGGCGACGATCACCGTCCGTTCGGCCGAGCTGTCCACGATCGGCACGGCGTAGGCGACGGCGAACAGCACGGCGAGCGCCAGCAACGGCCGCTGGGTGCGCTGCTCCCAGTGGGCCTGGCGAGCCTGGCGGACCTGCGCCGATTGTGCGTCCATGCAACGCATCGTAAAGAACGGATAAGGGCGGTGGAGACTCGAGCTCCACCGCCCTGAGGGCCGCCCCGAAGACCGCGCTGAAGGCCGGGAGGGGGTTACGCGTCGCCGCCCGCCGCCCCCGGGTCCGCCGCCGTGACGTCCAGCAGCTGGTACCGGTCGACGGCCTGCTTGAGCACCGACCGGTCGATCCTGCCCTCGCGCGCCAGCTCGGTCAGCACCGCCACCACGACCGACTGCGCGTCGATGTGGAAGAACCGCCGGGCCGCGCCCCGGGTGTCGGCGAAGCCGAACCCGTCCGCGCCGAGCGACTGGTACGTGCCCGGCACCCACCGCGCGATCTGGTCCGGCACCGACCGCATCCAGTCGGAGACGGCCACGAACGGCCCCTGCGCCCCGGACAGCTTGCGGGTCACATAGGGCACCAGCTGCTCCTCCTCCGGGTGCAGCAGGTTGTGCTCCTCGCAGGCCACCGCCTCGCGGCGCAGCTCGTTCCAGGACGTCGCCGACCACACGTCGGCCTTGACGTTCCACTCCTCGGCGAGGATCTTCTGCGCCTCGATCGCCCACGGCAGCGCCACACCGGAGGCCATGATCTGCGCCGGGATCGAGCCGTCCGTGCCTTCGGCGAACCGGTAGATGCCCTTGACGATGCCCTCGGCGTCGACGTTCTCCGGCTCGGCCGGATGCCGGATGGGCTCGTTGTAGACGGTGAGGTAGTAGAAGACGTCCTCGCCGTGCGGGTGCTCCTCGGAGCTGCCGTACATCCGGCGCAGGCCGTCCTTGACGATGTGCGCGATCTCGAACCCGAAGGCCGGGTCGTACGCCACGCACGCCGGGTTCGTCGAGGCCAGCAGCTGCGAATGGCCGTCCGCGTGCTGCAGGCCCTCACCGGTCAGGGTCGTACGGCCGGCGGTCGCGCCCAGCACGAAACCGCGCGACAGCTGGTCGGCCATCTGCCAGAACTGGTCGCCGGTGCGCTGGAAACCGAACATCGAGTAGAAGACGTACACCGGGATCAGCGGCTCGCCGTGCGTGGCGTACGCCGAGCCGGCCGCGATCAGCGACGCCGTGCAGCCTGCCTCCGAGATGCCGTCGTGCAGCATCTGGCCGGTCGGCGACTCCTTGTAGGCGAGCAGCAGCTCGCGGTCCACCGACTCGTACTGCTGGCCGAGCGGGTTGTAGATCTTCGCACTCGGGAAGAAGGAGTCCATGCCGAACGTGCGGTACTCGTCCGGCGCGATCAGGACGAACCGCTTGCCGAGTTCCTTGTCCCGCATGAGGTCCTTGAGCAGCCGTACGAACGCCATGGTCGTGGCGATCGACTGCTGACCCGACCCCTTCTTCACCGTCGCGTACGTCTTGTCGTCCGGCAGCGCGAGGGGCTGGGAGCGCACGACCCGGGTCGGCACGTACCCGCCGAGCGACTTGCGCCGGTCGTGCATGTACTGGATCTCCTCGCTGTCCCGCCCCGGGTGGTAGTAGGGCGGGGCACCGCTCTCCAGCTCCTTGTCGGAGATCGGCAGGTGCAGCCGGTCACGGAAGCCCTTGAGGTCGTCGACCGTCAGCTTCTTCATCTGGTGCGTGGCGTTGCGGCCCTCGAAGTTCGGCCCCAGCGTCCAGCCCTTGATCGTCTTGGCCAGGATGACCGTCGGCTGGCCCTTGTGCTCCTTGGCAGCCTTGAACGCCGCGTAGATCTTGCGGTGGTCGTGGCCGCCGCGGCCCAGATGCAGGATCTGGTCGTCGGTCATGTTCTCGACCATCGCGCGCAGCCGGTGGTCGTCACCGAAGAAGTGCTCGCGGATGTACGAACCGGACTCGGTGGCGTACGTCTGGAACTGGCCGTCCGGGGTCGTGTTCATCCGGTTGACCAGCACGCCGTCGCGGTCCTGGGCGAGCAGCGGGTCCCAGCTGCGGTCCCAGATCAGCTTGATCACGTTCCAGCCGGCGCCCCGGAAGACCGACTCCAGCTCCTGGATGATCTTGCCGTTGCCGCGCACGGGCCCGTCCAGGCGCTGCAGGTTGCAGTTCACCACGAAGGTCAGGTTGTCCAGGCCCTCGCGCGCGGCGATGGACAGCTGTCCCAGCGACTCCGGCTCGTCCATCTCGCCGTCGCCGAGGAACGCCCACACATGCGACCTGGACGTGTCGGCGATGCCCCGCGCCTCCATGTAGCGGTTCATGCGCGCCTGGTAGATCGCCCCGATCGGGCCGAGGCCCATGGAGACCGTCGGGAACTCCCAGAAGTCCGGCATCGAGCGCGGGTGCGGGTAGCTGGACAGGGCGTTCGGAGCCTTCGACTTCTCCTGGCGGAAGCCGTCCAGCTGCTCCGCGCTGAGCCGGTCGAGCAGGTACGCGCGTGCGTAGATGCCCGGCGAGGCGTGGCCCTGGAAGAAGACCTGGTCGCCGCCGTCGCCCTCGTCCTTGCCGCGGAAGAAGTGGTTGAAGCCCACGTCGTAGAGCGAGGCGGAGGAGGCGAACGTGGCGATGTGCCCGCCGACGCCGATGCCCGGGCGCTGGGCGCGCGAGACCATCACGGCCGCGTTCCAGCGGGTGGCGTTGAGGACCTTGCGCTCGATCTCCTCGTTGCCGGGGAAGAACGGCTCGTCCTTGGTGGCGATCGTGTTGACGTAGTCCGTGCTGCGCATCTCGGGCACGGCCACGCGCTTCTCGCGGGCCCGCTCGATCAGCCGCAGCATCAGATAGCGCGCCCGCTCCCGGCCGCGCTCGTCGATGGCGGCGTCGAGCGAGTCGAGCCACTCCTGGGTCTCTTCGGGGTCGAAGTCGGGGACCTGACTCGGAAGGCCGCCAATGATGATCGGGGTGCGATCGGATCCGGAAGCCACGCTGATCCTTACCTGTCGAGGGACCTGTCGAAAGGGACCTGTCCAAAGGGCCGTGTTGCCGCCGACCCCATCGTCCACCCCGGGCGGGGCGCACGTCATCTCCGACGCCGTCACTACCGCGAGGTAATCCACGGGTCGGCCGGGGTGGGAAACTCATTCGAGTCTCGTACCCACACGTGGTTCCCAAACGCCCAAAGGGGGCAGAAAGGTGTGGTGCGCATCACCCGGGTCTGAGATCCTGTGCCGTAAGTTGCGGCGACACGGCCAGGAACGTCACCGTTTCGGCGGTCCGAACCGCCGGGTACTTGCGCGATCCGTCCCGCCCGTGTGGACTACGGCCAATGCTTCGCGCACGCGCGTGGCTGAGAAATTCACCAAAACATGATCAGGAGGCAACCCGTGAGCGCGACCGCGGACCACGCGGAGGAGCGGACGAACCCTGCCGGCAGGCTGGGGTTCCAGCCCGGGCAGGTGGTCCAGGAGATCGGCTACGACGACGACGTCGACCAGGAGCTCCGCGAGGCCATCGAGGAAGCCATCGAGGGCGACCTGATGGACGAGGACTACGACGACGTGGCCGACGCCGTTGTGCTGTGGTTCCGTGACGACGACGGCGACCTGACGGATGCGCTGGTGGATGCCACCACGTACATCGAGGAGGGCGGGGCGATCCTGCTCCTCACGCCGAAGACCGGCCGTTCGGGATACGTCGAGCCCAGCGACATCTCGGAAGCCGCCACCACGGCAGGGCTGACGGCGTCCAAGAGCGTCAGCGTGGGCAAGGACTGGAGCGGCAGCCGTCTGGCCACGCCGAAGGCGGCCAAGTCGAAGCGGTGACTGAAGAGCCCGGGCGGGCCGGCCGACGCCGGCCCGCCCGCAGGCCTGCCGTCGTCCCCGGGTGATCGCCTCGTAGGGTGGTACCGAGCGTTCTCACCCGAACAGCGCACCGAAAGGGACGTAACGACGATGGCGATCCAGGTCGGCGACAAGGCCCCCGACTTCGAGCTGAAGGACAACCACGGCCGGACCGTGAAGCTGTCCGACTTCCGCGGCAGCAAGAACGTCGTCCTGATCTTCTACCCGTTCGCCTTCACCGGCGTGTGCACGGGCGAGCTGTGCGAGGTCCGCGACAACCTGCCGCAGTTCTCCGACCGCGACACCCAGGTGCTCGCCGTCTCCAACGACTCCATCCACACCCTGCGCGTCTTCGCCGAGCAGGAAGGCCTGGAGTACCCGCTGCTCAGCGACTTCTGGCCGCACGGCGAGGTCTCGCGCGCCTACGGCGTCTTCGCCGAGGACAAGGGCTGCGCGGTGCGCGGCACCTTCGTCATCGACCGGGAGGGCGTCGTGCGCTGGAGCGTCGTCAACGCCCTGCCCGACGCCCGGGACCTGAACGAGTACGTCAAGGCCCTCGACACCCTCTGAGGCCCTCGGCCTGAGGCCCTCGACACCCTCTGAGGCCCTCGGCCTGAGGTCCCTGGCGCCCTGCGAGGCCCTCGGTACGCCGCGAGGCCCCCGGCACCCTCTGATCCGGGCCGACACCCGGCGATTGTTCGGTGCCAGGGCCTGCGTGGTGCGGGAACCCGTCACTAGGATCGGTTCGTTGATCCGATGTCACAGCACGACGGGGCTCCCCGCCCCCGAACACCAATGGAGGACTCGTGGGAGTCAGCCTCAGCAAGGGCGGCAACGTATCGCTGACGAAGGAGGCCCCGGGCCTGACCGCGGTCATCGTCGGTCTGGGCTGGGACGTGCGCACCACCACCGGCACCGACTTCGACCTCGACGCCAGCGCGCTGCTGCTCAACAACTCCGGCAAGGTCGCCAGCGACCAGCACTTCGTCTTCTTCAACAACCTCAAGAGCCCGGACGGCTCCGTGGAGCACACGGGCGACAACATCACCGGTGAGGGCGAGGGCGACGACGAGCAGATCAAGATCAACCTCGTCGGCGTCCCGGCGGACGTCGAGAAGATCGTCTTCCCGGTCTCCATCTACGACGCCGAGAACCGCCAGCAGTCCTTCGGGCAGGTGCGCAACGCCTTCATCCGCGTCGTCAACCAGGCCAACGAGCAGGAGATCGCCCGCTACGACCTGAGCGAGGACGCCTCCACCGAGACGGCGATGGTCTTCGGCGAGCTCTACCGGCACGGCGCGGAGTGGAAGTTCCGCGCCATCGGCCAGGGCTACGCCTCGGGTCTGCGCGGCATCGCGCAGGACTTCGGCGTGAACGTCTGAGCAGAACGAACCACCGCCTGAACGTCACCGTCCGGCGCCGCGCGGTTTGCGCGCGGCGCCGGACGCGCAGGACAACCACACAGGCACCACCAGGGGAGGACCAGCATCATGGGCGTCACGCTCGCCAAGGGGGGCAACGTCTCCCTGTCCAAGGCCGCACCGAACCTCACCCACATCATGGTCGGACTCGGCTGGGACGCGCGCTCCACCACCGGCGCGCCGTTCGACCTCGACGCCAGCGCCCTGCTGTGCGACGCCGGCAACCGGGTCCTGGGCGACGAGTGGTTCGTCTTCTACAACCAGCTCAAGAGCCCGGACGGCTCGGTGGAGCACACCGGCGACAACCTCACCGGTGAGGGCGAGGGCGACGACGAATCGGTCCTGGTCGACCTCGCGAAGGTCCCGGCCCGCTGCGAGAAGATCGTCTTCCCGGTCTCCATCCACATGGCCGACGAGCGCGGCCAGACCTTCGGCCAGGTCTCCAACGCCTTCATCCGCGTCGTCAACCAGGCCGACGGCCAGGAACTCGCCCGCTACGACCTGAGCGAGGACGCCTCCACCGAGACGGCCATGATCTTCGGCGAGGTCTACCGATACCAGGGCGAATGGAAGTTCCGGGCCGTGGGACAGGGGTACGCGTCGGGGCTCCGGGGCATCGCTCTAGACTTCGGGGTCAACGTTTCGTAAAGCCGAGTGCGGCGCGGGGAGCGAACGCTCCCCCCTTCGCCTCGCTCGGGGGGACCCCCGGACACAGGATTGGGTAGCCAGTGCTTCTGAAAACCTTCGGCTGGTCGTTCGCGGTCACCGCGCTCGGCCTGGTCGCGGCGGTCTTCTACGGGGGGTGGGAGGCCTTCGGCATCGTGGCGATCCTCTCCGTCCTGGAGATCTCGCTGTCCTTCGACAACGCGGTGGTCAACGCCGGAATCCTGAAGAAGATGAGCGCCTTCTGGCAGAAGATCTTCCTCACCGTCGGCGTCCTCATCGCGGTCTTCGGCATGCGCCTGGTCTTCCCGGTCGTCATCGTCGCGATCAGCGCCAAGATGGGCCCCCTGGAGGCCGTGGACCTCGCGCTCAACAACAAGGACCGCTACCAGCAGCTGGTCACCGACGCCCACCCGGCGATCGCCGCGTTCGGTGGCATGTTCCTGCTGATGATCTTCCTCGACTTCATCTTCGAGGACCGGGACATCCAGTGGCTGCGCTGGATCGAGCGGCCGCTTGCCAAGCTCGGCAAGGTCGACATGCTGTCGGTCTGCATCTCCCTGATCGTCCTGCTGATCACCTCCTTCACCTTCGCCACCCACGCCCACCAGCACGGCGGCGCGCACGTCGACAAGGCGCAGACGGTCCTGATCGCCGGCATCGCCGGTCTGATCACCTACATGGTCGTGGGCGGCCTGTCCGGCTACTTCGAGGACAAGCTGGAGGAAGAGGAGGAACGCGAGCACGAGGAGGAGGAAGAAGCCGCCCGCAGCGGCAAACAGAAGCCGGCGATCGTCCTGGCCGGCCAGGCCGCGTTCTTCATGTTCCTCTACCTCGAGGTCCTGGACGCGTCCTTCTCCTTCGACGGCGTGATCGGCGCCTTCGCCATCACCAACGACATCGTCCTGATGGCCCTCGGCCTCGGCATCGGCGCGATGTACGTCCGCTCGCTCACCGTCTACCTGGTCCGCCAGGGCACCCTCGACGACTACGTCTACCTGGAGCACGGCGCCCACTACGCCATCGGCGCCCTCGCGGTGATCCTCATGGTCACCATCCAGTACGAGATCAACGAGGTCATCACCGGCCTGGTCGGCGTCGTCCTGATCGCCTGGTCCTTCTGGTCCTCCGTGCGCCGCAACAAGGCGCTCGCGGCGGCCGGGGGAGACGCCGGCTCCGACGACAAGACGGAGGTCCCCTCCGGGGTGTGACGACCTCCCCGGCGAGGGAACGCTTCACGGCGGGGCGGCTGCGGAGGACGACTCCTCCCGACGGCCGTCCCGCCGGTCTGTGCTGTGACACCTGGGGGCGGGAATGGGACTCTTCGACGGGCTGCTCGGCGGACGCGCCGCCGACTTCGACTCGGGCAACGCCGCGACCAACGCCATCGAGCTGACCAAACGGCACCGCCAGGTCTCGCTCACCAAACAGGGCGCTGCCACCGGCAACCTGCGGATCAACCTGGCCTGGCGCATGCGCACCTCCGACATCGGCGGCTCCCAGCGCGAAAGCCTGCTGCGCCACCCCTTCCAGGCGCTCAAGCCGCCGGAGGTGCTCGAACACAGCCAGTCCATGGTCAACGTCGACCTCGACCTGGGCTGCCTGTACGAGCTGACCGACGGCACGAAGGGGGTCGTCCAGCCGCTGGGCGGCTATCTCGGCGACGTCAACGCACCGCCGTACGTCAAACTCAGCGGCGACGACCGGTTCGGGTCCGGGTCGGGGGAGACGATGTACGTCAACCTCGACCACCGGGAGGACATCAAACGGCTGCTGGTCTTCGTCTACATCTACGACCAGACGCCCGCCTTCGACCGTACGCACGCCATCGTCACCCTGTACCCCAGCAACGGGCCGCGGATCGAGATCGGACTCGACGAACGGCACCCGCAGGCCCGCTCCTGCGCCGTCGTGATGATCGAGAACGTGAAGGGGGAACTTCTCGTCCGGCGCGAGGTGAAGTTCGTGTACGGCTTCCAGGGCGAGATCGACCGGCTGTACGGCTGGGGGCTGCAGTGGGGCAGGGGCTACAAGGCCAAGGCCGAGCGGTAAGTCCGGCCGCGTCAGCGTCCGACGAACTGCGGGCCCATCGGCGGCAGGCGGAAGTCCGGGTCCGGGGCGGTCACCGGCTGCGGATAGCCGTAGCCGTCCGCCGCCGGGGGATAGCCGTACGCCGGCCGGCTGTCCGGCTGCGGATAGCCGTACGCCGGCTGCAGCGGGGCCGTGGGCGGGGGCTGCTGCGGGTAGCCGTAGCCCGGCTGGGTCGGCACCGCCGACGGCGTCTCCGGAGGCAGGGGCTGGGACGGCGGTGCGGTGGCCGCCGGCTCGTCCCCTGCCGGCTCCTCCGACTCGTCCACCGAGATGCCGAAGTCCGTCGCCAGGCCCTTCAGGCCGTTGGAATAGCCCTCGCCGAGCGCGCGGAACTTCCAGCCCTCGCCCCGCCGGTACAGCTCCCCGCAGATCAGCGCCGTCTCCTCGCCGGTCTCCGGCCGGATCGTGAAGGACGCCAGCGCCTCACCGTCCGCCGCCGCGTCGTACACCAGGATGCTCAAGTCCCGCACCCGGTCGAAGGCGACCCCGTCCGCCGACGCGACCAGCAGAATGCGCGAGACCCCCGCCTCCACCCCCGTGAGGTCCGTCTGGATCGTGTCGGTCAGCCCCTCGGCCAGCCGCTTCTTGCCCAGCCGCCACACCGCCCCCGACGGATGCCGGGGCTGGTTGTAGAACACGAAGTCCTCGTCCGAGCGCACACGGCCGCCGGAGCCCAGCAGCAGCGCCGAGGCGTCCACGTCCGGCACGTCCTGCCCCGGCGACCAGCGCAGCACGGCACGGACCGTCGTGGCCTCGACGGGGACGTTCGACCCCTTCAGCATCGCGTGCGTCATGCCGTCATCCTGCCTTCTGAGTCCTGTCCACGACAACGCGGGGTGGCCCCGCGCCGACCCAGCGCTGCCTCGGGCGCGTTACCGGAAATTCATGCCCCGCGGGAACTCCGGACATGGATCCGTACGTACTATTACCGGCCACCTTTTACCGCAACCACAGGCCAGAATCCTGCGCCCCGGGGGAGATACATGCGTCATTTCGGGCACATCGCCCCTGAGCTGCGAGAGCGCCTGTTCCACCGCCAGCCCTGCGAGTTCACCACCGACTCCCCGGCCCGGCTGCTCTCCGCGGCCCTCGGTGCCACCCTGTACAGCCCGGCGACCCGCCCCCGCCTGGCCGACGACATCGTCAAGCAGGCCGCCCGCGGAGTCGTCTCCATGGTGCTGTGCCTGGAGGACTCCATCGGCGACGACGACGTCGCGCACGGCGAGGACAACCTCGTCCGCCAGTTCGCCGACCTCGCCGCCCTCCCGGACGGCGACCGTCCCCTGCTGTTCATCCGGGTCCGCACCCCCCGCCAGATCCCCGACCTGGTACGCCGCCTCGGCCCGACCGTACGCCTGCTGTCCGGATTCGTACTGCCCAAGTTCACCGAGGAACGCGGCATCCCCTTCCTCGAGGCCCTCGCCCTCGCCGAGGCCGACAGCGGCCGCCGCCTGTTCGCCATGCCGGTCCTCGAATCCCCCGAGCTGCTCTACCGCGAATCCCGCGTGGAGACCCTCGAGGGCATCTTCCGCGCCGTCGACAAGTACCGCGACCGCGTCCTCGCCCTGCGCCTCGGCGTCACCGACTTCTGCTCCAGCTACGGCCTGCGCCGCGCCCCCGACATGACCGCCTACGACGTCCAGATCGTCGCCTCCGTCATCGGCGACGTCGTGAACATGCTGGCCCGCGCCGACGGCACCGGCTTCACCGTCACCGGCCCCGTCTGGGAGTACTTCCGCGTCTCCGAACGCATGTTCAAGCCGATGCTGCGCACCAGCCCCTTCCTGGAGGGGCAGGCCGTCGAACTGCGCGAGAGACTGATCGAGCACGCCATGGACGGACTGCTGCGGGAGATCTCCCTCGACCAGGCCAACGGCCTGCTCGGCAAGACCTGCATCCACCCCTCCCACGTGCTGCCCGTGCACGCGCTGTCCGTCGTCAGCCACGAGGAGTACAGCGACGCCCAGGACATCCTCAAGCCAGAACGCGGCGGCGGGGGTGTTCTCAGGTCGGCCTACACGAACAAGATGAACGAAGTGAAGCCGCACCGCGCCTGGGCCGAGCGGACCCTGCTGCGCGCCGAGGTCTTCGGCGTCGCGGACGAGGGCGTCAGCTTCGTGGAACTGCTCGCCGCCGGCATAACCGGCCGATGACACAGGGACGGATGAAAAACGCAGTGAACAACGGGGTCTGGACCGGCACCTGGGTCGCCGAGCGGCTCGGCGTCGAACTCGTCGGCGACGACGGGCTCACCGAGCTGCTGGGACTCGCACTGCGCCGCAACCCCAAGCGCGCGCACCTGCTCGTGTCCCACGTCCTCGGCAAGCACGTCCCGCAGGCACCATCGGTCGTCTACGGCTCCGGCCTGGCACTCGGCCGCCGGGTGCGGGACCTGCTCGGAGCCGAGGAGGCGGCCCGCGCCGTCGTCCTCGGCTACGCCGAGACCGCGACCGGACTCGGCCACTCCGTCGCCGACGGCCTCGGCACCGCGCCCTACCTGCACTCCACCCGCCGCCCGGTACCCGGCGTGCCCCGGGCCGGAGGCTTCGAGGAGTCCCACTCCCACGCCACCACCCACCTGCTGCTCCCCGAGAACCCGGCCCTGCTGGCCGGCGACGGCCCGCTGATCCTGGTCGACGACGAGTTCTCCACGGGCAACACCGTCCTGAACACGATCCGCGACCTCCACGAGCGCCACCCCCGGCGACGGTACGTGGTCGTCGCCCTGGTCGACATGCGCTCGGCGGAGGACACCGACCGCCTGGACGCCTTCGCCCGGGAGATCGACGCCCGGGTGGACCTGGTGGCGGCGGCCTCGGGCACCGTCAGGCTGCCGGAGGGCGTGCTGGAAAAGGGACGGGACCTGGTGGCGAAGTACGAGCCGGCCGACCCGCAGGCGCGGGGCGGTGACATGGGCCGCTCCGCCGCGTGGGCGCGATCGGCCCCCACCGGCCCGCGGACGCCGGACGGCCGTCTCACCCGGGTCGACCTGCGCTGGCCCCACGGCGTCCCCGACGGCGGCCGCCACGGCTTCACCCCCGCACACCGCCGGCGGCTCGACGCCGCCCTGCCGACGATGGCAGCCCGCCTCGCAGACACACTGCCCCGGACAGCACACCGCGTCCTCGTCCTCGGCAACGAGGAGCTGATGTACGCCCCCCTCCGCCTCGCCCGCGAACTGGAGCAGATCACCGACGCCGAGGTGCGATTCTCCACCACCACCCGCTCACCCGTCCTCGCCGTCGACGACCCCGGCTACGCCATCCGCACCCGCCTGGTCTTCCCCGCCCACGACGACCCCGCCGACGGCCCCGGCGAGCGCTACGCCTACAACGTGGCCGGCGCCGGCTTCGACGCCGTCGTCGCCGTCGTCGACTCCGCCGGCGACACGGACGCGCTGCACGCCCCCGGCGGACTGCTCGACCGGCTCGGCGCGCACACCCCGCACGTGGTCCTCACGGTCGTACCGTCGTACGTCCCAGCGCCCGCCCTCGAAAGGCCCGCCATGCTGCCCGAGCCACTCCGTGGCCCCGCCTTCTCCTCCTACGCACCCGAGGAGGTCGGCTGGCTGCTGCAGGACCTCTCGGACGTCACGCTGGAGGCGCCCACCGAGGAGCGCGAGGAAGCCATCCAGAGCGGCGGCGCCCACTACGCCGAGTCACTGCCCGTGGAGTACCAGCCCAGCGAGCAGTACCAGAACCTCTTCCACCAGGCCCTGGACGTCTCCGCGGCACGCATCGCGCACGCCGTCGGCGTGGTCACCGAGACGGTCATCGCCGAACGGTCGCCCCGCCCCGTCCTGGTCTCCCTCGCCCGCGCCGGCACCCCCGTCGGCATCCTCATGCGCCGCTGGGCGCAGTACCGGCACGGCCGCGACCTGCCGCACTACGCCGTGTCCATCGTGCGCGGCCGCGGCATCGACGCCAACGCGCTGCGCTGGCTGGCCGCCCACCACGACCCCGCAGACGTCGTCTTCGTCGACGGCTGGACCGGCAAGGGCGCCATCACCCGCGAACTCGCCCAGGCCGTCGAGGAGTTCGAGAAGCAGGAGGGGATCACCGGCTTCGACCCGGAGATCGCCGTCCTCGCCGACCCCGGCTCCTGCGTGAGCACCTACGGCACCCGCGAGGACTTCCTCATCCCCTCCGCCTGCCTCAACTCCACCGTCTCCGGCCTGATCTCCCGTACCGTGCTGCGCGCCGACCTGGTCGGCCCCCACGACTTCCACGGCGCGAAGTTCTACCGCGAACTCGCCGGAGCCGACCTCTCGAACGCCTTCCTCGACGCCGTCGCCGCCCGCTTCCCCGAGGTCGCCGACACCGTCGACGCGGCCGTCAAGGAACTGCTCGCGAGCGACCGCACCCCGACCTGGGCGGGCTGGGCCGCCGTCGAGCGGATCAGCGAGGAGTACGGCATCCACGACGTCAACCTCGTCAAGCCCGGCGTCGGCGAGACCACCCGGGTGCTGCTGCGCCGGGTGCCGTGGAAGATCCTGGCCCGCGAAGGCGCCGGCGCCGACCTCGACCACGTCCGCCTGCTCGCCGAGCAGCGCGGCGTCCCCGTCGAGGAGGTCGCCGAACTGCCCTACACCTGCGTCGGCTTGATACACCCCCAGTACACGCGCGGCGCGACCGGCGCCGACGGCAAGGCGGTGACCGTCTGATGCCGGTGCTGGTGGCAAGCGACCTCGACCGCACGCTGATCTACTCCTCGGCGGCCCTCGCCCTGACCATGCCCGACCCGCGTGCGCCCCGCCTGCTGTGCGTGGAGGTCCACGAGAGCAAGCCCCTGTCCTACCTGACCGAGACGGCGGCCCAGCTGCTGACCGACCTCGGCGACACGGCCGTCTTCGTCCCCACCACCACCCGCACCCGCAAGCAGTACCAGCGCATCAACCTTCCCGGGCCGCCCCCGGCGTACGCGATCTGCGCCAACGGCGGCCATCTGCTGGTCGACGGGGTGACCGACGCGGACTGGCACGCGGGCGTACAGGCACGGCTCGCCGACGAGTGCGCGCCGCTCGCGCAGATCCAGGACCACCTGATGCGCACCGCCGACCCCGTCTGGGTCCGCAAGCACCGCACCGCCGAGGACCTCTTCGCCTACCTCGTCGTGGAGCGCGAACTGCTCCCCGAGGAGTGGGTGAAGGAACTCGCCGCCTGGGCGGAACCCCGCGGCTGGACAGTGTCCCTGCAGGGCCGCAAGATCTACGCCGTACCGGGGCCGCTGACCAAGAGCGCGGCGGTACGCGAGGTCGCCCGCCGCACCGGCGCGGGCCTCACCCTGGCCGCCGGAGACTCCCTCCTCGACGCCGACCTCCTGCTCGCCGCGGACCGAGGCTGGCGCCCCGGCCACGGCGAACTGGCCGACGAGGGCTGGACGGCACCCCACATCACGGCACTGCCGGAACGGGGGGTACTGGCGGGGGAGAGGATCGTCCGCGAGTTCGTCAAAGCGACGCGGACGACAGCGCCCCGATAGGGGCGCGGGGAACGGCGCGACCGGCCGCGATGGTGCCGCACCCGCTCAACGCGTGGCGCGGCACCCCGGCCGGTGCCTACCCGCAGCACCCTCCGCCACAGCACCCGCCCCCGCCGCCCGCGCGAGGAGCGGGCGCCGGCGCGGACGCCGTGCCGCCCACCGCCACCGTCGACAGCAACTTCACCGTGTCCTCGTGCCCGGCAGGGCAACGTGCCGGCGCGGACGACTCCGCCATGGGCCGGCTCAGCTCGAAGGTGTCACCACAGGTACGGCACCGATAGTCATAGCGAGGCATGCCAGAAGACTAACCGGCGTGGTGGCCCCGCTCCTCGCGGATCTGCGCCACCACCCGGGCCACCGACTGCCGCACCGCCTCCGCCTCGGTAAGGAAGTGCCAGTAGTCGGGATGGCGCCCGCCCTCCAGAGAGGCGACCGCGCGGTCCAGCCGCGCCACAGCGTCGTCCAACGGCCGCGCGTGCCGCGGATCCGGCGTCGTACGGCCCGTCATGGCGAGCCGCTGCGCGTCCCGGATCGCGAACCGCGTGCGCTCGACCTCCTGCCGCGGATCCTTCTGCACGGCGTTCAGCCGCCGCAGCCGGTCACCGGCGGCCGACACGGCCTCGTCGGTGGCGTTCAGCAGCGCCCGCACCGTCGACAGCAGCGCCGTCGCGTCGGCCCACCGCTGCCCGTCCCGCGCACCCTGCGCCTCCCGCAGCTTCAGCTCGGCCTGCCGCACGTTCTGCGCGGCCTGCTCCGGCACCGGCTGCAAGTCCTGCCAGCAGGCCACCGTGAACCGCCGCCGCAGCTCGCTCAGCACCGGCTCGACCTGCCCGGCCCGGGTGGTCAGCGCCTGCGCCCGGGTCCGCAGCGACACCAGCCGGTGGTCGATCTCGGCCGCCCGCTCCGGCAGCCGCTCGGCCTCCGCCCGGACCGCCTCGGCCTCCCGCGCCACCCGCTCGGCCCGCTCCAGCGTCGGCCCCACCCCGTGCCGACCGGCCCCCTGATTGAGCTTCGTCAGCTCCGGCGACAGGGCGGCGAGCCGCGCCGCGAGATCGTCGGCCTTCAGCCCCGACTGCCGTACGGCGTCCAGCGCGACCGTCGCCGCCAGCAGCGCCTGCCGGGCCCGCTCCACGGCCGGCGCGACCCGCGCCAGCTGCGTCTCGGCCTTGCCGAGCAGCGGCCCGAGCCCCTCGCCGAACCGTTCCAGCTCCCGCCTGACCTGCTCCAGCTCGTCCTTGGCCCCGGTCAGCTCCGTGCGCGCCCGCGCGGCGGCCGACGCCTCCAGGTCGTCGCGGTCCAGATCGTGGGCGTCCACGGCCGCGATGTACCGCTGTGAGACCTCGTCGATGCGCCGCCCGAGCGCCGCGAAGTCGGCGACAGCGCGCCGGGCGGCCGGGGAGTCGTCCACGGCCGTGATCGTCTCCACGGAGATCCGCAGGTCCCGCTGGGCGGTGTCCAGTTCGTAGAAGGCAGCGGCGGCGGCGTCCTTCGCGGCCTGCGCCTCGGCCCGCTGGCTCTCCGCCCGCCCGCCGAACCACCGCCGCGTACCGCCACCGGCGAAGGCCGCGGGCAGCGCCAGCACCGCGACGAGCGGCAGCCCCACCAAGGTGAGCGTGTCCCGTAGGGCGCGCGCGTACGACATCGACGGCGACGAATACGGCTGCGCTGGTGTCGCCGTCACATCCCTCTCCCGTGCTGCGTCCGACCCTGCCCGGTGTCATTCTCCCACCGCTGGAAGACGAACACACGAGCCGGTCAGTTCGCCGTCCCCCCGCTGTTTTTCCCACCACCGCCGCGGGCGGGCCGGCGGCGTTCCCCCGCACCGGGAGACACCGCTGCTCCGGCCCCTTCGGTGCGCCGCCACGGGTTTGCTGTGCACTGCCCAAGGCAAGGTAGGCTGTCGGCTTGTCCCGGGTGCGTAGCTCAGTGGTAGAGCGCCTGCCTTACAAGCAGGATGTCGGCGGTTCGAAACCGTCCGCGCCCACTGACCATCAGGTCCAGGTCCGGACATCGTGGCGGCCCCTCGGAGATTCTCCGGGGGGCCGTCGTCGTGTCCGGTCGCCGCCTCACACTGTCACTACGTGCCGCGTCAGTAGTTCGCGTTGGCCAGGATCTCGCCGTTCTTGTCGTACACCGTCACGAGGCCGTTCTTGGACTCGTAGCAGGACGTGAACGCGGACGCGATCAGCTTCCCCTCGCCCTGGTGCGGGCCCGTCATCCCGCCGGAGAAGTCGGTGAACACCTCGGCCGAGTCGAGGATGTCGTTGCGCTTGTCCGCGCCGGTCACCTTGGTGACGTGCTGGGCAGCGGCCTTCTCTGTGGCCGTGCCGTTCGCGGCGACGCACTCCTGGAACTCCTGGGCCTGGGTCTTCTCCTTCTTCGCCGGGGCCTTGTCGGTGCTGTCCTTCTTGGGCGTGTCCGCAGCCGTGACGGCCTTGTCCTTCTTGGAGGTGTCGTTGGAATCCCCGCCACCGCCGCCGGAGACGGCGGCGATGACGACGATGGCGACGACACCCAGGCAGCCGAGCCCGGCGACCCTGCCCACCTTGCGCTTCTTCGGCGGCTGCGCGGTCGGTGCGTTGTCCGGCTGCTGCTGGTGGCTCATGTGTGCCCCCCGGGGGTTGTGTGGTGCTTGTGACTGTGCGACCCGTGGGGGAGCCGCGCGGTTGCCGCACGCCGCGGAAACTCACCTGATCGGGGGGCAGCGGTGGCGTGCGGGTGACGCGCCCAGGGGCCTTCGTCGCGTCAGGGGGCCCGTTGCCTACGATGTGACACGTGCGTCGGTTCGAGGTGGGGCTTTCCGTGGTGCCGCGGGTGCGGTGGCGGCGGCTGGTTGCCGTGCTCGGACTGCTGGCCGGATTGCTGGGGATGCACGCGCTGGCGCCCGGTGGGGTCGTGCCGGAGCGGCACGGGCGGATGAGTGCCCCGGCTGTCGTCGGCGTCGTGGTCGCCGGGGACGGGTGCGCGGGGAGCGACGGGCACTGCGGTGGCGGGCACGCGCGGCATGCCGACGTCACCTGTGCCTCCCCCGCGGTGAGTGGCGGGCCCGAGCTGCCCGCGCCGCTTGCCGACCCGGGCCCCGTCGTCGTACCGCCTGGTGCCCGGTGTGCGTATGTCGGTGCCGCGCCCGACGGGGCCCGCGCCCCGCCCTCTCTGGCCGAACTCCAACTCCTGCGGATCTAGACACCGCCCGTGCCGTGCCGTCGGTTTCCACGGCGCGGTGCGTTCGCGTGTCCGGAGATTTCCCTTCTTCCAGCAGGAGTTCCTTCATGAGCTGCACCACCCGTACCCTCGCGCGTCGTTCCGGTCTGGTCGCGGTGGGGGTGAGCGCCGTCTTCCTTCTGGCCGCCTGTGGGGGCGGCAGCGGGGACGGCGGACACAAGGGGCACGCCGCGGCCTCCGCCTCCCCCTCCGCCTCCGTGTCCGGGGGCGTGAGCGCGGGGGCGCACAACGCGCAGGACGTTGCCTTCGCGCAGGGCATGATCCCGCACCACCGGCAGGCGCTGGAGATGGCGCGGCTCGCTGCCGAGCGGGGGTCGTCCGCGCAGGTCAAGGACCTCGCGGCACGGATCGAGAAGGCCCAGGACCCGGAGATCCGGACCATGAGCGGCTGGCTGACGGCCTGGGGCGAGGACGTGCCCCAGGACGGCGGTTCGGACATGCCCGGCATGGAGCACCACTCGGCGCACTCCGGTGCGTCCGGCATGGCCGGGATGCCCGGGATGATGGGCGAGCAGGACATGTCCGAGCTGCGGAAGGCCTCGGGCAAGGACTTCGACCGGCTGTTCCTGACCATGATGGTGGAGCACCACAAGGGTGCTCTGGAGATGGCGAAGGCCGAGCGGGCCAAGGGCGCCTACGGGCCCG
The DNA here is from genome assembly GCF_055609245.1 of Streptomyces sp. NPDC036813. Taxonomy (NCBI): domain Bacteria; kingdom Bacillati; phylum Actinomycetota; class Actinomycetes; order Kitasatosporales; family Streptomycetaceae; genus Streptomyces; species Streptomyces sp. NPDC036813. The sequence goes on from NZ_JBVJPV010000009.1 coordinate 224,497, forward strand.
CGAAGAAGACGGCCGGTGACATCGTCACCGGCCAGAGCGCCGAGATCGCGGAGATGAACGGGCTGCTCGGCTAGTCCGCTGTCGGGGCCCCGGCCCTGGGTCGGGGGCCCCGACAGTCCCGCGGGCCCTCAGGCCTCGGTCCCGGCCTCACCCTCGCCGGGTGGAGTCTCGTGCGCGTGCTTGAGCCGCGAACGGGCCTCCATCCGGCTCTCGGGCGCTATTTCGGACCAGAAGCGGTGCGTGGTCACGAACACCGCCAGCTCGTGCTCGCGGCGCCGCAGCTTCTCCACCTCGGCCTGCTCGTCGGCGGTCCAGCCGGGGGAGGCGGGGCGCTCCAGCTTGCGCCAGCCGTTGTCGTCGCTGAAGCCGTCCAGTGGCTCCACCGACCAGGGGAGCCGCTTGAGCAGGGCCGACAGTTCGGCCCGGACCTGATGCAGCTCCTCCTGGCCGGCGAGGAGGTCACTGGGGAATTCATAGGTCGTAGCCACAGCGCAATGCTACGCCTGTTCGAATTGAGGCAGCGAGCTGCTTCTGGGGCTTCACTCGAATGAGTGCACGAGGTGCTGGTACGTGCGTTCCCCTCCCGCCGCTGTGCTCAGTGACCCGCTTCCCGCAGCTCCCGCACCACCCGCGCCGCCACCGGGACGGGCACCCCGTGCCGCTGCGCCGCACGCAGCAACGCACCGCCGATCGCGTCGAGTTCGAGCGGGCGGCCCGCTTCCGCGTCGCGCTGCATGGAGGACTTCGTGGCGGCCGGGAAGCTGTCGTAACGGGCGAGGGAAGCGACCGGGTCGCCGGGGCCACCGCAGGCGTGACTGACCGCCGCCGTCTCCTGCGCCAGGGCGGTCAGTTCGTCGCGGTGGCGGGTGCGCAGCTCGCCCATGGGCAGGCCGTGGCGGGTGGTGAGCAGGGCCATGGGGGCGAGGAAGGCCATCTTCGCCCACAGCGTCGCGGCCTCGTCGGGCAGCACGCGGGTGGTGACACCGGCGTCGGACAGCGCCTCGGCGAGTGCGGTCAGCCGGTGCTGCGGGACCGGGTCGCCGGTGACGTCGACCTCGGCGAAGGCGGTGCCGTGCTCGATCACACCGGGCGCGGTCCGGGTCGACTCGACGCGGATGACGGCCGGGGCGACGCGGTCGGGCCGGTAGCGCTCGCGCAGGTGCGCCGGGTGCTCGACGCCGTTGAGGAGCGGGACCAGCAGGCCGTCGCCGAGGGCGGTGCGCGGAACGCGGGTGAGGGCCGCGTCCAGCGCCGTGTGCTTCACGGCGACCAGGCAGGCGTCGACCGGCTCGCGCAGCTCGGTGTCCGCCTCCACCGGGACGGTGAAGTCGCCGAACAGGCCGCTGCGGACGCTGATGCCGGTGCCGCGCAGCGCGTCGGCCGTATCCCCTCCGGCGAGGCAGATCACGCGGTGGCCGGCCCGGGCGAGCAACGCGGCGAGCAGCCCGCCGACGCCGCCGGGGCCGAGGACGGCCACGGTGAGCCGGTCGTGGGTCGTGAGGGTCATCGGTGTGTCCTCTCCTCGGTCGGCCCCATGGACGGTGGCCGCCTGGAGGAGATCATCGCAGCGCGCTGCGGATCGGCCGGACGAGGGGCCAGACTTGAGGCATGTGCCGGAGTATCAAGACCCTGCGCCCGCCCGTCCTGCCCGGTGAGGCCACCGAGGACGACATCCGGGCCGCCGCCCTGCAGTACGTACGGAAGGTGTCCGGCTTCCGGGCGCCCGCCGCGCACAACCGGGAGGTGTTCGACCGCGCGGTGGAGGAGATCGCCGCCGCCACGGCCCACCTCCTCGACGACCTGGAGGTCCGGGGCGCCCCGGCGCGGCAGGCGGGATAGCGGCCGGGCGGCGGCTGCGGCGCGCCGGGTGACCGGTAGGGCCGCCTGGCCCGCCTGGTCCCCCAGGGTGCGGCCGATGTCGACGGCCGCCGGCCCTGCACGGCGCGGCCGATGCCGACGGCGGGGTGGCTGCCCGGCGAGGAGCGGTGTCACGGCTGGATGGGCCCCCAAGGCGACCTGCTGCTGCCGCCCAGGCGGGCTCAGCCCCGGTCGGCTGCCCAGCGAGGTGGTGCCACCGCTCGGCGGCTCGCCGCGGGGCCGGTGCACGTCACCGCTGGGTGGTTACTGGCGGGCCGGGCCGGTGCACTGGCGGCTCGGTGCACGTCACCGCTGGGTGGTTACTGGCGGCCCGGTGCACGTCACCGCTGTGGGGCTACTGGCGGGCGGTCGCCGCCGCCGGCACAGGTCGTCGGCGCATCACGTACACCGCTGCCGCGCCCGCGGCGAAGAGGGCCGCCACCGACACGCCCGTGGCGAGCCAGGTCGCGCCGAGCCAGTGGGCGCCGTAGTAGCCGAGGGCGGCGCTGTAGCCGGCCCAGGACAGGCCGGCCAGGGCGGACCAGGGGAGGAAGTCGCGGGCCCGGTGGTGGGCGGCGCCGGCGCCGAGGGAGACGACCGAGCGGCCGGCCGGGGCGAAGCGGGCGAGGACGACCAGGGGGCCGCCGCCCCGGGCGAGAGCGGCGCCGAGACGTTCCTGCGCGCGGCTCAGCCGGCGGGAGCGGGCGATCGCGCTGTCCAGGCGGGCCACTCCGCGCCAGGCGAGGCGGTAGGCGACGAGGTCGCCGAGGACGGAGGCCGTCGCCGCGGAGAGGATCAGGAAGAGCAGGTCGGGAACCTTGGCGGGGGCCGCCGCGCCCGCCGCTCCGGTGCCCGCGGCCGCCGCCGTCGCCGCGGTGATGACGAGGACGCCACTGGGCAGGATCGGCAGGAACACGTCCAGCAGGACCGACGCCGCGACGATCGCGTAGATCCATGGGCTGCCGGTCAGCAACCCGACACTCTCCAGCACTGCTACTCCCCGTGATCCCCCGTGGGCCGTACCGTGCCGCGCGAGCGCGGGGAGCGGCTGTGACCGGCCGATGACAGCCATACAGCGTACGCCCGGGCTGGGACAGGAGATTCGGCGGGGGCTCGTGTGTCGGAAGTTGCGCCACCGGGCGAGGGGCGCCCCCTTCTCAGGGGCGCGCCCCCGCGCCCAGCAACCCGCAACTCCTGGGCGGCGTACTGGCCCACCGGCGCACTGGCCCACCGGCGTGCCGGCCACCGGCGGACCGGCCCACCGGCGGACCCGGCCACCGGCCTGGACCCACCGGGCCGGACCCACCGGGCGGGACCCACCGGGCCGGACCCACCGGTCGGACCTGCCCGGTCGGACCTGTCCGGTCGGCCTCACCGCGTCGGACCCGCCGGGCCGCCCTGCGGCGAACGTCAGGCGGCCACCGGCGTCCGCTCCGGTGCCGGCCGGTCCGCGCTCTCGCCGCGCCGGGACAGCAGCCGGTCCACGCCGAACGCGCCGGAGCCGGTGAAGACCAGCAGGAAGAACGCCCAGCAGAACATCGCCGACGCCTCGCCGCCGTTCTGGAGGGGCCACAGTGCCATGCCCTGGTGCACGTCGAAGTAGGCGTAGGCCATCGAGCCGGAGGCCACCAGGGCTGCCGCGCGCGTGCCCAGGCCCAGCAGGACGAGGCCGCCGCAGACCAGCTGGATCACGGCCGCGTACCAGCCGGGCCAGGTGCCGGCCGCGATCGTGCCGCCGTTGCCGCCGGCCGCGCCGCCCAGGACGCCGAAGAGCGAGGCGGCGCCGTGGCAGGCGAAGAGCAGGCCGACGACGATGCGGAACAGTCCGAGCACGTACGGCTGCGCGCCGTTGAGGCGTGCGGTCATGTGGGGGCTCCTTCGGTGGTCGAGCGGAACGACCTCGGCGGACCGGTCGTGGGGGACGGCGGCACCGAGTGAGCCCACAGGTTAGGCAGACCTAACGAGTGCTTGCAAGTTCAACATTCAGCCACGGGTGGCTGCCGGGCCGCCGCCCCCACGGCTGTCGCGGGGGCGGCGGCCGACCCGCTCAGCAGCTCGCGAGGTAGTTCGTGAGCGCGCTCTTCTCGGCGGTGTCGACGGAGAGGTCGTAGTAGTACTTCACCTGCACCCAGGCCCGGACGTAGGTGCAGCGGTAGTCGGTGCGCGAAGGCATCCAGGTGGCCGGGTCCTGGTCGCCCTTGGCCTGGTTGACGTTGTCGGTCACGGCGATGAGCTGCGGACGCGTGAGGTCGTTGGCGAACGCCTGGCGCTGCGCGGTGGTCCACTTGCTCGCGCCGGAGTCCCAGGCCTCGGCGAGGGGCACGAGGTGGTCGATGTCGAGGTCGGAGGCGGCGGTCCAGGTGGCGCCGTCGTACGGCGAGTACCAGCTGCCGCTGGTGGCGGCGCAGGAGGAGTCGGTGACGACGTTCGTGCCGTCGCGCTTCAGGACGGTCTCGCGGGTGTTGCAGGTGCCGCTGATGGTGATCCAGTGGGGGAAGAGATCGCGGCTGTAGCCGGTGCGGTTCTCGGTGGCGACCGTGAGCTGGGAGAGGTAGCTGCGGGCGGTGGCGGCGCTGACCGGGGTGGGCAGTGCGGCGGAGGCGGTGGGGGAGTTGAACAGGGCGGCGGAGGCTGTCAGTGCGGTGAGCGTCGCGAGTGTGCTCACCCGTCGACGCGCGTAGAACCCGGAGAATATGGCCATGCGAACTCCCTTGTGGGGTGGGGGTGTTGGGCTGCGGGCGCGAGAATGTTCGCGCTGCCGTGTTGCGGGGAGATGTGCGCGCGGTGAGAGGTTAGTGACGCGTGCATGACACGACAAGGTTCACGGTCGAACTTTCCGCGCCGCACGAGGTCGCACGCTCTTCCCGTACGATGGGTGGCGCAGAAGGGGAGTAGCTCTTCGCCGGTGTCGTCGACATACTGCTCGGTCAGCCCGAGCCGGCGCCCGGAGGCGGATCCCGCGGTTCCGCCAGCGAGACCTTCGGCAACGCAGTGCACGCCCGTGTCGTACGGCACGGGTGCTCGAGTGTGCTGCCGTGCCGAGGTGTCTTGCGCGTGACGTACCGCACTCTCGGTGGGGCAGCCCCGACCGATAGAGGAACCTTGATCAGCATCACCGTGACGGCGCTCGTCTTCGGCGTCATCTTCCTGGCCGAGCTGCCGGACAAGACCGCGCTCGCCGGCCTCGTCCTCGGCACGCGCTACCGCGCCTCGTACGTCTTCGCCGGTGTCGCCGCCGCCTTCGCGCTCCATGTCGCACTCGCGGTCGCGGCCGGCAGCGTGCTGACCCTGCTGCCGCAGCAGATCGTGCACGCGCTCACCGGTGTGCTCTTCCTGGGCGGCGCGGCGGTGCTGCTGATGAAGAAGGGCGAGGACGAGGAGGAGGTCCGCCGGCCCGAGAACCAGACCTTCTGGAAGGTCGCCGGTGCGGGCTTCATGCTCATCCTCGTCGCCGAGTTCGGCGATCTGACGCAGATCATGACCGCGAACCTCGCCGCGCGCTACGACGACCCGCTCTCCGTCGGTCTCGGCGCGGTGCTGGGCCTGTGGGCGGTCGCCGGCCTCGGCATCGTCGGCGGAAAGGCCCTGATGAAGCGGGTGCCGCTGGCGCTCATCACCAAGATCGCGGCTCTGCTCATGCTGGCGCTCGGGGTGTGGAGCCTGTGGGAGGCGGTGGCGGGGTGAGCGCGGCGTCGGTCCGGTCGGCTGCGGCGGGGGCCGTGGCCGGCGGTCCGACACCCGGGCCTGTCGAGCGCTGCGCCCTTCGGTTCCGGCTCGCGTGGCTGAACGGTCGGTGAACTGTCGCCGGGGTGGTGGCGGGATGCCCGACTTGTTTTGTACCGTGGAGGAACAAAGTGGCTCCCGCCCGTTTTCCCTGACCGGCGGGCGGGACCACCTTGTCCCTCCGGGGGCTTGATCACTCACTTCCTGGGAGTCGCCGATGCCGGCCACCGTCCTCACCGCCCGTGCCCTGCTGCTCGACATGGACGGCACGCTCGTCAACTCAGACGCCGTCGTGGAACGCGTCTGGCGGCGCTGGGCGGCGCGGCACGGGCTCGACGGCGACGAGGTCATGAAGGTCGTCCACGGACGGCAGGGACACGCGTCGATGGCGGTCCTGCTGCCCGGCCGGCCCATGGAGCAGAACCTCGCGGACAACGCGCGGATGCTCGCCGAGGAGACGGCGGACATGGAGGGCGTGGTACCGGTGCCGGGGGCGCCGGAGTTCCTCGACTCGCTGATCCGGCTCGGTGTCCCGCACGCGTTGGTGACGTCGGCGGACGTCGCGCTGTCCGGCGCGCGGATGGCGGCGGCGGGGCTCGCGCTGCCGTCGGTCCGGATCACGGCGGAGAGCGTGGGCGCGAGCAAGCCGGATCCCGAAGGCTTCCTGAAGGGCGCGGCCGAGCTGGGGGTACCGGCCGCGGAGTGCGTGGTCTTCGAGGACTCCGGAGCGGGCATCGCGGCGGGGCGCTCCGCGGGGATGCGGGTGGTGGGCGTCGGCCCCCGCGCCGCCGCGCACGACCCGGACGCATGGGTACGCGACCTCACGCACCTGCGGCTCGAGAACGCCGGCGAGGGATTGTTCCGCCTCAACGCCGAGCGCTAGCGACGGGGCTGCGCCAGGCGTAGCGACGGTGGGGTGCGCGCCCGGCGTGGAGCCTGGGGGAGGCGTGACTGCCCGGAGCCAAGCCAGATGCCGGCCGGCACCCGCGTACGGCGGGAAGGGGCCGGGGTGGGGGGTGTCCGCCCGCAGCGGCCGGCACCGGCACAGGGCGCCCTCGTCGGAGACGGGCGGCCGGACCGAGGACGGACACCCCCCGCCCCGGCCCCGACCCGCGACGCACCGCAGGCGCGACACCCGCCACCCACCGGACCGCAACGGGCCGCCGCAGGCAAAAAGGGGCGCGGGGAACGGCGCGACCAGCCACAACGCACCCGCAGAAGACAACGCACCCAGCGCCGCAGGCACACGCACCCAGCCCCCACGCACCCGCAGCCGCAACACAACCAGGCGCCGCAGGCACCCGCGCCCAGCCACAACGAAACCCGCACAGGCCCCGCCTCACGGCGTCTCCGTCTCCGACTCCAGCATCGCCCGCGTCTGCGCCCCGTACACCCCCAGCCCGTCGTCCGTGACGCCTCTCGCCCACTGGTAGTCGCGCAACGCGTCCTCGACCTGGGCGTTGAAATCGCCGTTGGCCTCGCCGTTGTACAGATTCAGCTGACGAAGGCGCAGCTGCAGTTCCGTGACCGCCGGCCCCCGCTCACCACGCCGCAGGACCTCGGCGTCGGCGTCCTGGTCGCCGTCGCCCGGGGCGAACGTGTCATCCCCCGAGGACCCCGAGGCCCCCGTCGCCGTAGGAGTGGGCACCCGCGTCGGCGTCGGGCTCGGTCTGCCGGTGGACGCCGAGGCCGACGGCGTAGGGGACGGGCTCGCGCTCGTCCGGGACGGGCTCGGGGCCGGCGAGGACCGCGACGGAGAGGGCGACGACGTAGGCGACGACGACGGCTCGGTCGTGGTCGTGACCGTGTCCGGCACCGCCGCGCGGACGCCCTCGGGTGCCGCATCGTCCCGGGTCGGCGTGTCGTACGACAGCAGTCCACTGGCCGCCCCGGCCACCGCGACCACTCCCACCACGGCCCCGGCCGCGGCCAGCAGCACGGCGGTACGCCGGCGCCGGCGCCCACGCGGTGACGCAGCCCGGCGCCCATCCCGACGGGGGTCGTGGTCACCGACCTGCCAGGATTCCGCCGCGTCGAACAGGCGCAGATCCGTCGCGCTGGGGGCCGAGTCCGACGGTGCGAGAGGCGTCGGCAGAACAGTCGTGGGGTCATCCCCGGCAACGGCCCGCAACGACATGGTCTCCTCCGCGGCGGAACCCCCTTCGGAGGCAGCGCCCCCCTCCGCGGCAGAACCCCTCGCGGCGGAACCCCCCTCGGAGGCAGCGCTCCCCTCGGCGGCAGCGACGCCCTCCGCGGCAGGATCCCTCTCCGCCCCCGCGCCCCGCACCGCCGCGCCCCGCGCCTCCGCGCGGGCCCCCTCCAGCTCCACATACGGCCTGATCCGCAACGGATCGAAGTCCTCCGCCGCGGCCGCCGCGGCGCTGCGCGTGGCGCGCAGGGCGTCCGACGCCTGCCGGGTGCAGCCGCACGACGGAGTGTGGTCGGCCGCCCGAGGCGCCCCGCACTGCGGACACCGATGCGCCGGCGTCCCGGCCCCCGCCCCACCCCCGTGTTCGTCCATGTGTTCGCCCCTCCCCATAGGAACTCCAGAGATTATGCGGTTCCTCCACACGGGCGAAGGCGGCTCCCCCCGGAATACTGGGCTCCACCAGGACTCAACAGGCCATAACCGGTCACACCGAACAGGATGGATGTGTCACGACAGCTGGGGAGGTCTCCATGACCGTGGACGCGCGCGCCAGGGCGGAAAGCGCGCAGCAGGAGCACGTGTCCGGCAACGTGCTCGTGTCGATCGGCGCCCTGCTGCTCGGCATGCTGCTCGCGGCTCTCGACCAGACCATCGTGTCGACCGCGCTGCCGACCATCGTCAGCGACCTCGGCGGTCTGGAACACCTGTCGTGGGTGGTCACCGCCTACCTGCTGGCGTCCACCGCCGCGACCCCGCTGTGGGGCAAGCTCGGCGACCAGTACGGACGCAAGAAGCTGTTCCAGGCCGCGATCGTCATCTTCCTCATCGGCTCGGCGCTGTGCGGCATGGCGCAGAACATGCCGCAGCTGATCGCCTACCGCGCCGTGCAGGGCCTCGGCGGCGGCGGTCTGATGGTGCTGTCGATGGCCATCGTCGGCGACGTCGTCTCGCCCCGCGAACGCGGCCGCTACCAGGGCCTGTTCGGGGCGGTCTTCGGCGCGACGAGCGTGCTCGGGCCGCTGTTGGGCGGCCTGTTCACCGAACATCTCAGCTGGCGCTGGGTGTTCTACGTCAACCTCCCCGTCGGTGTCGTCGCCCTCGCCGTGATCGCGACCGCGCTGCACATCCCGCGCCGCTCGACCCGGCATGTCATCGACTACCTCGGCACCGCCCTCATCGCGTCCGTCGCCACCTGCCTGATCCTGGTCGCCTCCCTCGGCGGTACGACGTGGGGCTGGGGGTCGCCGCAGATCATCGGTCTGGCCGTGCTCGGCGTGGCGCTGGCCGGCGTCTTCGTCGCGGTCGAACGCCGGGCCGCCGAACCCGTCCTGCCGCTGAAGCTGTTCCGCATCCGCACCTTCACCCTGTCCGCGGTGATCAGCTTCATCGTCGGGTTCGCGATGTTCGGGGCGATGACCTATCTGCCGACGTTCCTCCAGGTCGTGCAGGGTGTGACCCCGACCCTGTCCGGGGTGCACATGCTGCCGATGGTGTTCGGCATGCTGCTGTCGTCGACCGTCTCCGGGCAGATCGTCAGCCGTACCGGCCGCTGGAAGGTGTTCCCGATCGCCGGCACCGGCGTCACCACGCTCGGGCTGCTGCTGCTCCACCGGCTCGACGAGCACAGCTCGACGGCCGAGATGAGCGTGGACTTCTTCGTCTTCGGCCTGGGGCTCGGCCTGGTCATGCAGGTCCTCGTCCTCATCGTGCAGAACGCCGTGTCCTACGAGGACCTGGGCGTCGCCACCTCCGGCGCCACCTTCTTCCGCTCCATCGGGGCCTCCTTCGGCGTCGCCATCTTCGGCACGGTCTTCGCGAGCCGCCTCGGCGACAAACTCGCCGACGCCTTCCGGGGCGTACGGCTGCCGGGCGGGGCCTCCCCGGACGCGCTGAAGGCCGACCCGCGCGGCATCGGCGCCCTGCCGCCCGCGCTGCGGCCTGCGGCGCTGCACGCGTACGCCTCCTCCATCACGGACGTCTTCCTGTACGCCGCGCCGGTCGCCTTCCTGGGTTTCCTGCTGGCGTGGCTGCTGAAGGAGGACCGGCTGCGGGGCTCCGTCACGGCGCCGGACGTCACCGAGACCCTCGCCAGCAACCCCGTCGAGCGTTCCTCGTACGACGAGGTGTGCCGGGCGCTGTCCGCGCTGGGCACGCGGGAGGGGCGGCGCGAGGTGTACCGGAAGATCACCGAGCGGGCCGGCTACGACCTGCTGCCGGCGGCGAGCTGGATGCTGCTGCGGATCAAGCGGTACGGGCGGGTGGAGCCGGCTGTGCTGGCCGAGCGCAGCACCGTGCCGCTGCAGGTGATCCTGGAGGCCGCCCGGCAGGTCGAGGAGCGGCAGCTCGCCCGCCGGGAGGGCATCGACCTGGTGCTCACGGAGCGGGGGAGCGAGGTCGCCGCACGGCTCGCGCAGGCGCGTGAGGAGTCGTTGGCCCACCTGCTCGGCGACTGGTGGGGGCCGGACCGCCCCACGGACCTGACCCACCTGGTCAAGCTGCTCAACGAGGAACTCTGCGGCTCCACCCGCGAACAGCCCCGCGCCCCGGGCCGGACGACGGCCTCCGGCTGACGCCCACGGTCCCGACGCGCGGGCGTCCCGCGGAAGACCGACCGTCCCCCTGGCCGGAGCGTCACCCGTCCAGAGGACGCCCCGGGGCAGGGCTGCTCACACCGGCCGGGAGGACGGACCGCCCCCTGACGCGGACCCGTACCTGGGCCGGGGGGCCGGCAATCCCGGGCAGAGCGACCCTGCGCTGCCCGCTGCCCCCCGGGCAGGTCCTCGCCTGGGCCGGGGGGCCGGCAATCCCGGGCAGAGCGACCCTGCGCTGCCCGCTGCCCCCCGGGCAGGCCCTCGTCCGGCGGGCAGGCCCTCGGCCCCCGGCAGGGCCCCGCCCCGCGGGCAGGCCCTCGGCCCCCCGCACGGCCCTCGCCCTCCGGACAGGCCCCCCCCGGGCAGGCCCTCGCCTGGGCCGGGGGGCCGGCGATCCCGGGCTGAGCGACCCTGCGCTGCCCGCTGTCCCCGGCAGGCCCTCGTCCGGCGGGCAGGCCCTCGGCCCCCGGCAGGGCCCCGCCCCGCGGGCAGGCCCTCGGCCCCCACGCAGGGCCTCGCCCTCCGGACAGGCCCCGCCCTCAGGACAGGCCCCGCCCCCCGGGCAGGCCCTCGCCCCCGGGCAGGCCCTCGCCCCCGGGCAGGGCCTCGCCCCCCCGAGCAGTGGACCGCCCCCCGCGGGCAGGCCCCGCCCCCTCAGGCGAGGCTCTTCCTGAACCAGTGTTCGGCGTACGGGTCGTCGTTGTGGCGGTCGGTTTCCGTGTAGCCGAGGCGGGTGTAGAGGGTGCGGGCCTCCACCAGGTCGCTGCGGGTGTCCAGGATCAACTCGGTGGCGCCCAGCGCCCGGGCGGCGTCTTCGGCGGCGGTCACCAGCGGCGCGGCCCCGCCCCGGCCACGCGTCCCGGGCAGCAGGAACACCCGTTTCAGCTCGGCCGTCGCCGCGTCCAGCAGCCGTACGCCCGCGCTTCCGGCCGGCTCACCGCCGTACCGTGCGATCAGCAGCTGCCCGCGCGGCGGCGCCAGGTCGGAGCCGTCGACCGCGGCGATCTCCCGTTCCAGCTCGTCCGGGTCGGTGCGGCGCCCCTCGTGCAGCAGGTACCAGCGGTCGCTGACCTCCGTGTAGTACGCCCGCCACAGGGCGCGGGCGTCGGGGGAGTCGTACGGCTCGGGGGCGATGGTCCAGGTCATGGCCGTCATTGTGGGAAGCCCACCCGGGCCGGCCGCAACCCAATAAGCGAACCCGCCCCGCACGCGGCCGTGCACGGACCGTTTGCCGGGCGGGCCGCGGGCAACCCGATGAGCGAAACCGGTCGGACGGGCCGGTCAGAATCGGAAGGCACCCGGAAGGCATTCATGTCCACAGGCGTGCTCATCGCTGTGATCGTCATCGTGGCGGCCGTCGTCCTTGTCGCGGCGGCCCTGACCCTGCGTGCCCGCGGTGCGGGCGGCGGCCGGAGTCTGAAGCGGCGCTTCGGACCCGAGTACGACCGTGCCGTCGCCCGGCACGACGGGGACGTCAAGGCCGCCGAGCGGGACCTCGCCCGGCGCGTCGAGAAGCACGGAAGGCTGCGCGAGCAGCCGTTGGAGCCGGCCCGGCGCGAGGAGTACGAGGCCCGCTGGACGGCACTGCAGGAACACTTCGTCGACGCGCCGCACGAGGCGGTAGCCGAGGCGGACCGGCTGCTGGCCGAGGTGGCCGGCGCCCGCGGCTACCCCGACGGCGGCCAGTACGAGGAGCAGCTCGAAGCGCTCTCCGTGCACCACGCCCACCGCGTGCAGGGCTACCGCCACATGCACCGCGTCGCCCACGCGCCGCTGGCCGCGGACAACGACGGGTTCGGCACGGAGGAACTGCGCGAGGCACTCGTCCAGGCGCGCGAGCTGTTCACGGAACTCATCGCCCCCGCACCCCAGGACAGCGGGCGGCACCGCGCGGACCGCGCCGCGAAGGACGGGCGCGAACAGGTCGCCGCGCCCCGGCCCACCCACCGCACCCACCAGCCGTGGGGACTGACCCGCGGCCACGCCAAGGGGAGTTGACCGCCATGACCGACGACAGCCGTCAAGGCATGCGCCACGCCCCGGTCACGGAGGAGCGTGCGCCGGTGGCACCCGCCGGGCGCGCCGAAGGCCACACCGTGGCGCCCCCGGGGCAGGGACACACCGTGCCCGGCCTGGGCGACAGGTCGATGACCGGCCCCGGCCCCGCTTCCGACCGGTCGCCCCTGCCCCGCGACCCGGACGCACGCGGCGAAACCGCCACCGGCACCACCCAGGGCGTCGGCCCGACCGCGACGGCCGGCACCACGTCGACCCCGGCCGGCGCCACCGCGACGGCCGGAACCACCCCGACCGCCACGGGCGGCGGCACTACGACCGACGCGGGCGGCACTCCGGCCGCAACCGGTGGCGCCACGGCCGGAACGGCAGCGACCGACAGCCCCAGCGGCCCCCTCATGCCGCACGACGAGGTCGACGAGTTCCACCAGCGGCTCTCGCACACCCTGGCCGGGTTCGTCGACGGGCCGAGGGACGCGGTGGAGGAGGCCGACCGCCTGTTGCAGGAGATCACCGCACACGTCACCGACGCCGTCTCCCGGCGCCGCCGTACCCTGCGGATGACCTGGCAGGGCGGCGAGGCCGGCGAGGACAAGGCCGCCACCGGCACGGACACCGAGCAACTCCGGCTGGCCCTGCGCGACTACCGCGAGCTGTCCCGGCGCCTGCTGCACCTCTGACGTCAGCTCATCAGTTCACCGGACCGCCGCCCGCGGCCGTCCGCCGCTCACGCCACTGCCGTACGACCTCCTCGACGTCGTACGGCTTGCGGCCCAGCGGCGGGCCGGGCGGCGGTTTGAACATCATGTCGCGGATCTTGACGTTGACTTCCGTGATGATCCGCCGCACCACGTGCTCCGACGGCGCCGCGTACGCCGCCGCGAGCGCGTCGTCGGCCTCCTTGCGCAGCGCCAGCGCGGGCGGCAGTACGGACAGCCCCTCGCGGTGCAACTTGCGCTTGACCCACCACAGTTCGTCGTACGTCGACTCGATCTCGGGCGGCAGCGGCTCACCCGCGCCGGTCAGCCGGTCGAAGTCACCGCGGGCCTGCGCGTCGCGGATCTGTTTGTCGACCCAGGACTCGAACGGCACCCCGGGTGGCTTTCGCTCGGTCATGTACCCATTGTGCCGGACGCGGCCCGGCCGGCCGATCTATCATGCGGCGGCGGTGGACCAACCAGGCCACCGCATCGCGACGTCGCAAAGGGAGCGCACGTGCTCGAACTCACCATGGCCTCCGTCTCCGGGGGAGACGAGGGCGTCACGGCCGGGATGACCATGGCCGACGCGCCCAGCGATCCGGGCGCCGTGCTGAGGGTCGGACGCGACGCCGCCACCTGCCGGCTCGTCACGCCCGAGGACTGGCTGTTCGTCTCCCGCGTCCACCTGGAGTTCCTCTGCGGCGCCGACGGCGGCTGGCAGCTGACCTGGCTGCGCGGTTCCCAGCCGGACCCGTCCTCCGAGGTGCGGATGATCGTCGGCGAGTACGCCCAGCCCCTCGTGTACGGCGGCACGGTCGCGCTGCCCCGGGGCGGCTCCGGCGAGATCGTCATCCAGGACCGCACCGGCCCGCGCAGCGTCAACGTCGGCTTCTACCACGACGTCTGAGCCGCGGGCGGGCTGAACGGTGCTCGCCGCCGGTCACAGCACCCGGGCGAGGGCGAAACCGTCGTAGCCCTTGCTGCCGACCGTCTGGATCGCGGTGCCGCTGAGCCGGGGGTGGGAGCCGATCAGTTCGATGGCGGCGCGGGTGCCGCGGACGTCGGGGTCCTCGCTGCCGGCGTCGGCGACCCGGCCGCCGCGGACCACGTTGTCGACGACGATCAGGCTGCCCGCGCTGGTGAGCCGCAGCGCCCACTCCACGTAGTGGGCGTTGTTGGCCTTGTCCGCGTCGATGAAGACCAGGTCGAAGGGCGGCGGGTTCTCGTCGGCGAGCTGCGGCAGCGACTCCAGGGCCGGGCCGACGCGCACCTCGACGATTTTGTCCAGGCCCGCCCGGGCGATGTTGCGGGCGGCGATCTCGGCGTGCTTCGGGCTGTACTCCAGCGAGATCAGCCGGCCGTCGGCGGGCAGCGCCCGGGCCAGCCAGATCGTGCTGTAGCCGGCCAGGGTGCCGATCTCCAGGACGTTGCGCGCGCCGTGGATCCGGGCGAGCAGCTGGAGGAACTTGCCCTGGGTCGGGGTGACGTTGATCCGCGGCAGCTGCGCGGCCTCGCTGTCGCGCAGCGCGGCCAGCAGCGCCTCGTCGTCCAGCGCGAGGTGGGTGGAGAAGTAGTCGTCGACGTCGTCCCAGAGCTGCGACCCGCTCATGCGTCTGCACCTTCCATGCGAATCCCGCGTCCCAGGGCACAGCATTTCAGAGGTTGGGCACGGGTGCCCGGGAGGTGCGGCGGCGTGTGGCGCGTACGGTGCACACGGCGACGACGACGGCGAGCGCCACCAGGCCCCCGCCGGTGGCCGCCAGCCAGGCCGGCAGGCCGGCGATCTCGCGCAGACGGTAGTCGTAGACGACCTCGCGGTACGCGCGGTCGGTCGCGGCGCGCCGCAGCTCATGGTCCCCGTCGATGCGGGACGGCACCGGAAACTCCTGGTCGAGCGCCGTGAGGTAGTCCGTGCCGCGGCTGAGGTCGGCCAGCGGGCCCCGGGCGTCCTCGACGCGTCCGGCGAAGATGACCTTCGGACGGTCGCCGCCGATGGCCGTGCGCGGCTCCATCCGGTGCGCGGCGAGCAGGTACAGACCGAGCGACTGCGGGTTGGCGGCGAGGCGGGACAGGCGCATCGGGTAGACGGGGGCGTCGGCGGCGAAGGTGAGGTGCAGCGGGTCGAGGGCGCCGTACAGGGCGGTGCGGGCGCTCTGCGGGGCGAGCCGGATCGCCACGTACTCCCAGTGGCGGTCGACGTACGGCTGGAGGGCCTGCGCGAGGCGGGGAGGCAGGGCGAAGCCGTTGCGGTGCAGCCAGGCGCTCAGGGCGGCCGGGTCGTCGGCGGTGAGGCGGGCCACGTCGAACGGGCCGAGCTGCTGCCGGCTGACGACGCCGACGCCGGCACCGGCCGACGGCGGGGCCGCGGCGGAGGCACCGTCCCCCGAGGCGAACGGCCAGTCGCCGGAGCGGGGCCAGAAGTAGTACCGGGTGCGGTGCTCGGGAGCGGTCTGCTCCTGCAACTGCTCGAAGAGGCGGCGGTCCCCGAGGCGGACGGTGGCGCGGTGCGGGACGGGCATGATCCAGGCGGCGCGATCGGCGGTGCCGGCGACGGTCAGACTCATCACGATCTGCTCCTGCCGGCCGTCCCACCGCACGACGGAGACCTCGCGGTCCACTCTGACCTGCTGCTGCCCACCGGGAATCATCGCCCCGCAACCACACGCGTACGCCGGCGCGGCGAGCCAGGCGAGCTGTATGCCGAGGAGAGTGAGAACGAGGGTGAGGATACGGGGTGTTGTGCGCACGCCCCGTATGGACGACAGTCCGGAGCCCGCGGTTCCGCCACCCGGGCTGCGCCCGGCATCCCGGACCGCCCACGCACAGCCGTCCGGCGCTGCGGGCGCCGCAGTCATGCGGGACGGTGGCCCGCGGCTCGACCGGACGGGCCGCCCGCCGCGACCAGCGACTCAGCCGGACGGGCCGCCGCCGCAGCTACGGCGACATGGCGCCCGCCACGACGTTGCGGCACTCGCGTACGGCGGGGAGGGGACGGGGCGGGGGTGTCCGCCCGCAGGGCCGGCACCGGCAATGGGTGCGGTCGTCGGGAACGGGCGGCCGGACCGAGGACGGACACCCCCCGCCCCGGCCCCGACTCAGAAACCGGCCGTAGGCGGCGCACGCCACGACGAGACAGCAACGGGCCGCCGCAGGCACAAAAGGGGCGCGGGGAACGGCGCGACCAGCCACAACGCGCCCGCAGACAACGCGCCCGCAGACAACGCGCCCGGCACACAACGCGACCGGGAGACAACGCGACCCGCAGACAACACACCCCGCGCAAGCCCTCCTGACAACCGCCCGCCCGACGGAGTCACGCCGCCCGTTCCACCGCCGGTGCCGACCCCGGCAGCGGGCGCCCCGCCGACTCCGTCATGTACCAGACGGCCACGCCACCCACGACAGCCGCCGCCATCATGTAGTACGCGGGCATCATCATGTTCCCCGTAGCCCCGATCAGCGCCGTGACCACCAGCGGCGTGGTCCCCCCGAACAGCGACACGGAGACGTTGAAGCCCACGGACAGCGACCCGTACCGCACCCGCGTCGGGAACAGCGCCGGCAGCGCCGACGGCATCGCGGCGGTGAAGCACACCAGCAGCAGCCCGAGCGCCCCCATGCCCAGCGCGACAGCGACCAGGCTGCCCTGCCGGATCAGCAGCAGCGCGGGCACGGACAGCAGCAGAAAGCCCACGCACCCCGCCGCGATCACCGGACGCCGGCCGACCCGGTCGGTCAGCGCGCCCGCGAACGGCTGGACGATCATCATCACGGCCATCACGCCGAGCACCACGAGCAGCCCGTGCGTCTCGTCGTACTTGAGCTCACTGGTCAGATACGACGGCATGTACGACAGCAGCATGTAGTCCGTGACGTTGAAGACGAGCACCAGGCCCATGCACAGCAGCAGCGCCTTCCACTGCCCGGTGATCATCTCCCGCAGCGGCACCTTCGGCCGCGCCGACTCCGCCTTCTCGACCTCCGCCGCGAACGCCGGGGTCTCCTCCAGCTTCATCCGCAGATACAGCCCGATGATCCCCATCGGGCCCGCGATCAGGAACGGGATCCGCCAGCCCCACGAGGTCAGGTCGTCGGCGGACAGCAGCGCCGTCATCAGCGTGACCAGCCCCGCACCGCCGATGTAGCCGGCCAGCGTGCCGAACTCCAGCCAGCTGCCGAGGAACCCGCGCCGCTTGTCGGGGGCGTACTCGGCGATGAAGGTGGACGCACCCGCGTACTCCCCGCCGGTGGAGAAGCCCTGCACCAGCCGCGCGGCGAGCAGCAGCAGTGGCGCGCCGACGCCGATCGAGGCGTACGACGGGATCAGGCCGATCGCGAACGTGCCGGCCGCCATCATGATCATGGTGACCGCGAGCACCTTCTGGCGGCCGACGCGGTCGCCGAGCGGCCCGAAGACCATGCCGCCGAGCGGCCGGACCAGGAAGGCCGCGGCGAAGGCGCCGAACGTGGACAGCAGCTGGGCGGTGGGGTTGCCCGAGGGGAAGAAGACCTTGCCGAGGGTGACGGCGATGTAGCTGTAGACGCCGAAGTCGAACCACTCCATGGCGTTGCCCAGCGCCGCCGCCTTGACCGCGCGCTTGACGAGCGCGGGGTCGGTGACGGTGACGTCCGGGGTCTTCTTGAGGGTGAGGGGCGTGACGGGATGGGCGACGGTCGCGGCCGAAGACAAAACTTCGCTCGCCTGCCTTTCGACGGGGACAGGGACAGGGCCCACGCGGCGGCGGTGACGGCGGACCGAAAACCGACCATAGGCGCCGTTGGTCCCGTTACGGGGTGTACGCACCTCATTGCATGATGCAGCTAAACGTCGGTTGTGCAGGAGTGTCTGCCCCATCCCGCCACGCTCACCCGCTGTCACGGTGTGATCCTTCTCGCGCCGCAGACAAGCACCGACAATCCGGGCGGTCTATCGTCTTCGGGACAAAAGGTCTGCGGACCCGGACGTCAACGCGGGAGGGCCGACCAGGCGTGGCGAATGCCGAGCACAGCGGGCAACCCGCGGCAGCCGTCGGTGCGACGGCCGGCCGCGCGGCCCGGGCGCGCCTGCGCGCCCTCAGAGTGGGCCTGTGGCTGATCAGACCGGGCCTGTGGCTGCTCGCGGCCGTCCTCGCCGCCCGCCAGGTCGCCGCGGTCCTGACCAGCCCGCGCGGGGAGCGGCTGACCGACCTGGAGACCTGGGTCGGCCCGCACGGCGTGCTGCACGTCAACGGCTCCCTGTACGACTCCACGCGCTTCACCGGTACCCCGTTCGGGGGACTCGTCCTCAAGCCGCTCACCCGGGCCGCCGAGCAGGCCCTCGGCTGGGGCTGGACCCTCTCCACCCTGCTGCTGGTCGCCGCTCTAGGCGTCGTCGCCGCCCGCGCCCTGCCCCACCCGGTCGGCGGCCGTGCCTCCCTGCCGGCCGCGCCCGTCGCGATCAGCCTGCTCATGCTGTCGCTGCCGGTGCGCAACACCCTGTGGCTCGGCCAGACCAGCATCCTGCCGGTGCTGCTCGTCCTGCTCGGCTGCTTCGTCGCCCGCGGCCAGTGGACGAGCGGCGTCCTGATCGGCGTGGCCGCCGCGCTGCAGCCGACGCTGCTGCTGTTCGCGCCGCTGCTGTGGTGCACCGACCGCCGCCGGGCCGCCAGGTCCGCGGGCGTCACCTTCGCCGTGTGCACCGGGCTGGCCTGGGCCGCGATGGCGCACGACTCCGCCACCTACTGGGTGCACCACATGGCCGGCGCGGGCCTCGGCGGGCGCGCCGACGCCCTCGGCAACCAGTCCCTGCACGGCGCGCTGCTCCGCTTCGGCCTCACCGGCCCGCCGGAGATCGCCCTCTTCCTCGCCCTGGGCACGGTCGTCGCCGTCCTCGGCGTACGCCGCGCGGTGCGCTACGCCCGCGACGGCCAGCTCCTCCTCGCGGTCGCCGTCACCGGCTGCGCCGCCATCGCCGTATCGCCCACCGCCTGGCAGCACCAGCTGCTGTGGGTGCTGCTCACCGTCGTCGGACGGGTCGGCCGGCGGGCCGCCGACCGGTATGTGTGGCCGGTCGCGGTCGTGCTGGTGATGACCCTGCCGGCCCGGACGATGCTGCCGGACAAACCGCTGTTCCAGCCGCTGCTGGACAACCTCGTCCTGCTCGCCGCGCTCGCCGCGGCCACCGCCGTGCCCTTCCTCGTCCGCTCCTCGGTGTACTTCGACAGCCCCCTGCCCACCCGGTACGCCGCGCCCGCTCCCGCCCCCTTGCGGCGCATCCCCCGGCTGCCCGCCCTGCGCCGTGTCCTCAGCCGCCCGAACCTGCTGTTCGAGCTGTTGCTGATCCGCCTCACCTACTGGGTGTACTCGCAGGTCCGGCTCGCCGCGACCGGCGGCACCACCAGCGGCGGCCGGGCCCTGGCCGAGCGGCACGGCCATCAGATCCACGGCCTCGAGGCGGCCCTGCACATCGACGTCGAGCACTGGGTCAACCGCACGGTCGTCTCGGCCGGCCGGCCTGCGGGATTCTTCAGCTTCTACTACGAGTCGTTCCACTTCGGCATCCCGCTGGCGATCCTCGGCGTCCTGTACCTGCGCCGCCCGCTGGACTACCGCTGGGCCCGGTCCGCGCTCGGCTTCGCCACCCTGCTCGCGCTCGCCGGCTTCTGGCTCTATCCGCTCGCGCCGCCGCGCCTGATGCCGGGTCTCGGCATCGTCGACACCGTCAACGGCCCGCAGGACTTCGCCAGGCCGGACTACGGCACGCTCACCGAGCTGACCAACCAGTACGCCGCGATGCCCTCGCTGCACTTCGGCTGGGCGCTGTGGTGCGGTCTGGTGGTCCTGGTCCTGGCGCCGCGCCGGTGGATGAAGGCGCTCGGCCTGCTGCACCCGCTGCTCACCCTCTGCGCGATCGTCGCGACCGGCAACCACTGGGTGCTGGACGCGGTCGGCGGCGTGGCCGTGGTCGGCGCCGGCTTCGGCCTGATCCGCGTGATCCAGGGCCCGCGCGCCACCGGGGTCACGACCGCGGCCGTGCGGGTCGGCAGTCTGCCGAAGGAGCCGGAGCGGGACCGTACTCCGAGCTGATCCGGTACCGGCCCGGCGTGGACACCGTCAGCCGGGTGAACTCGCCGTCCCGGCTCAGGCAGCCGCCGTCCGACCGCAACCACGGCGACCAGACCACCCGCACGGTCACCGCACCCGGCCGGGACACCCGCAGCACCAGGTCGGCGCCGGTGGTCCGCACCACGCTGCCGGGCGCGGAGACCAGCGGGACGGCGTCACGCACCCGGTAGACCCGCCAGTGCGCGTCCCGCCACACCGGCTCCAGCCAGGCCGGCCGACGCTCGCGCACGAGGTCCGCCTCCTGCCGGGCGTACCCGTCGGGCGGGGCCGGCGGCAGCACGACGTAGCCGACCGCCCAGCGGTCCAGCCAGGCCCGGTAGGTGGACGCGGAGAAGGTGCCGTCGTAGAAGAGGCGGGCCCGCTCCATGTCCAGCTGCCGGTTCCAGCCGCGGGCCAGGCTGAGGTGCCGGGCCAGCTCGACGGCCTCGCGGTGGTCGCGGGCCGGGACCGCCTCGACGCGGGCGCGCTCGGCGCCGAGGTCGCGCAGCACGCGCACCACGGGCCGGGTGTCGGCCGCCCACGCGGGCACGGTCGTGGACACCCCCAGATCGTCGGCGGTCTTCTTGCCCACCCAGCCGACCGAGAACACCAGCGCCACGATCAGGGCACCGCGGCCGAGCCGGCGCGCGGGCGGCACAGCGAGCAGCGCGGCGAGGAGAGCGGCGGGCGCGAACAGCTCCGCGAACCGCTCGATGTTCGTGCCGATCGGCGAGGGGATCAGATACACCAGCACGGTCCCGGCCGCGTACACCGCGCCGCTGATCCGGGCCACCCGCCAGGGCCGTGGCGCGAACACGGTCACGACCAGGCCCAGCGCGACCGGCGCCCAGATCCGCGCGAGGGGCATCGGCTGCTGCCCCGTGAACGGGAACAGCAGGGCGGTCGCGCCGACCACCACGGCGGGCGGCACCACCAGCGCCGCCGCCCTCCGCCAGTCCCGTACGCAGACGTACCCGGCGCCGACCACCGTCAGGAGCAGCCCCGCCACCGGTGAGGCCGTCGTCGCGAGCAGTGCGTACCCTGCGGCCGGGACCCACCGCCGCTGCCCGGTCAGCAGGACGCAGGCCGCGAGCCCGAAGGCCACCCCGAGCGCGAACGTGGAACGTCCCGAGGCGACGTCGCACCACAGGGCGAGGGACGCCAGGAGGGCGGGCCCGAGCGGATGCCGGGTGCCGGTCCGGGCGATCAGCACGCCCGCCAGCCAGGAGGCCGCGAGCCCGGACAGCACGGTGACCGTGCGCACCCCGAGCGCGGCCATCAGATACGGCGAGATCAGGCTGTACCCGGCGGTGTGCATCCCGCCGTACCAGGCCAGGTCGTACGCCGACCCGCCGTACCGTGCCGCGAACTCGGCCCAGGCGTCCTGCGCGGCCAGATCGCCGCCGCCCGTCGCGAGGAACGCCCACCACACCGCGTACAGCGGCAGCAGCGGCAGGGTGGCGAGCAGCGGCACGCGGTGAGGGCCGCTGAAGGGGCGCGGCAGGCGGCCCGCCACCGGGGGTGGGTCTGCCGCGCGCTCGGGGTGGGTGATGTCGGCGTGGACCACACCTCCCACGATGCGCCTGGACGGGGCGGGGTTCACAGGGCCGAGGTGTCTTCACTCCTGTGGGTCACCGCGCGCGGACGCGGCGAAGGCGGCGGCCCAGGGGATCGGGGGCCGCCGCCTTCGCGTCTGCCGGGGTACGGAAAGCGGGTCCGTACCGGCGCCATCAGTACCAGTTGTGGGCCTGCCAGAAGTTCCAGGCACCACACGGGCTGCCGTAGCGCTCGTTCATGTAGTTCATGCCCCACTTGATCTGGGTCGCGGGGTTGGTCTTCCAGTCGGAGCCGGCCGTGGCCATCTTGGAGCCGGGCAGGGCCTGGACCAGGCCGTAGGCGCCGCTGGAGGAGTTGGTGGCGTTCGGGTTCCAGCCGCTCTCGCGCTCGACGATGTTCGAGAAGCACTGGTACTGCGCCGAGCTGCCGATCATCTTCTTCGCGACCGCCTGGGCCGAGGAGGCCTGCGTCGTCGCGGCCTGGGCGGGCGCGGCGGCGATCAGGGAACCGCAGGCGGCAGCCGCCAGGGCGGCGCCGGCGAGGGCCTTCTTGGGGGCGGAGACACGACGGAAGAGGGGAACGGCGGTCACGGGAAGCCTTTCGTCGGGGACACTGGCGTCGCCGGCACACCGTGAGCACGTGATGCGTGGAGCCGCCTGGGTGCGGCTGTGGCATGCGGAGGCGCCGCGGCCCTGAGGGCACGTCGGCGCCGTGCGACGTCATCCAGAGAAGCAGGCCCGACAGGCGTCCGCAATGACCCCTTTTACTAGTTGTGGTCGCATCGAGAAGAACGCCCGAGTGTGTGACCTGGCTCTCAAAGCCCAGGTCAGAGCCCGTGGCGACGCGAGCATGACAGGCGGATGGATCTACGACCCTGCCTCGTAGGTGACCTGGGTCATGTGGGGTGCTTCACCGCGGCGCCCCCCGCCCGCTCACGGTCGGCGTACGGGCTCTCACTCCCCGGCCGGACCGAACGTGACCGGCGTCTCGAACGCCGCCCGCCGTGTGGCCCGGCGCAGCGTCCTGAGGATCGCCGGGCCGAGGGTCAGCGTGAGGACGAGCGTGACGAGCGCCCGGCCCAGATCCCAGCCGAGCGAGGTGGCGAGGCAGTACGCGACGAAGCGGGCCAGGTTGGCGCCGGGACCGGCGTGCGGGTCGAAGGCGATGTTCGAGGCGTTGCCGCCCATGAAGGGCCAGCCCGCGAGGTTCATCACCGTGCCGTAGGCGAAGGCCGCCAGGAAGCCGTACCCGGCGAGCACACCGAGCTCGGCGCGGCCGCGCAGCCGGTCCGGCCCGGGCAGCAGGCCCGCGCCCAGCGTGAACCAGCCCATCGACAGCATCTGGAACGGCAGCCACGGACCGACCCCGCCCGTCAGCAGTGCGGAGGCGAACATCGTCACCGCGCCCAGCACGAAACCGAAGCCGGGTCCGAGGACCCGGCCGCTGAGCACCATCAGGAAGAACATCGGCTCGATGCCGGCCGTGCCCGCGCCGACGGGCCGCAGCGCCGCGCCGGTCGCCGCCAGCACCCCGAGCATCGCGACCGCCTTCGGGCCGAGCCCGGACTCGGAGATCGTCGCCGCGGCCACCGCGACCAGCAGCACCAGCAGCGCCGCGAACAGCCACGGGGCGTCCTGGGCGTGCGCGAGCACCCGGGAACCGGGCGGGGCGAGGAACGGCCACAGCAGCGCGGCCACCCCGACCGCGCCGACCAGGACGAGCGCGGCGACGGAGCGGGGGCCGAGGCGGACGGCGTGCATCCGGGCCGGGCGGGTCGGGGCGGGTCGGGTCTGCGCGCGGCGGCCGGCGCCGGGGGAGCGGCTCATGCGAGGGCCTTCCGCACCTGCGTCACCGTCAGCCACTGCTGCGGCGCGAGGATCTTCGTCACCTGCGGGGCGAAGGAGGGTGAGGACACCACGACGTCCCCCGTGGGCCCGTCGGCGATCACCTCGCCCTCGGCGAGCAGGACCACCCGGTGGGCCAGCTCGGCGGCCAGCTCCACGTCGTGCGTGGCCAGCACCACCGCGTGCCCGGCGGCCGTCAGCTCGCGCAGGACGGTGACCAGGCGGGACTTCGCCGCGTAGTCCAGGCCGCGGGTCGGCTCGTCCAGCAGGATCAGCGGCGGCCGTGCGGTGAGCACGACGGCCAGGGCGAGCGCGAGACGCTGGCCCTCGGACAGGTCCCGGGGATGCGTGCCGCCCGTCACGCCCGGCAGCAGCTCGTGGACCAGGGCCCGGCAGGTGCCCGGCTCCGCGCCCGCGTCCTCGTCGGCGGCCGCGCACTCGGCGGCGACCGTGTCCGCGTACAGCAGGTCGCGCGGCTCCTGCGGGACCAGGCCGACCCGGCGCACCAGCTCGCGCGGCGGCGCGCCGTACGGGGCGGCGCCGCCGGTCAGCACGGTGCCGGAGGCCGGCCGGACCAGCCCGACGAGGGTGTCGAGCAGCGTCGACTTCCCGGCGCCGTTGCGTCCCATCAGGGCGATCGTCTCGCCGGGGGAGACGGTCAGGTCGACGCGGCGCAGTGCCTGCACCTGGCCCCGGCGCACGGCGAGCGCCCGCACCTCGGCGGCGTACGCCAGCGACGCGGGGGTGTCGGAGGGCCGCCGGCCCAGCAGCCGGGCGAGACGGGACGGGGCTGCCCGCCGTGACGCCGGCGGCGGGAAGGCCGGCACGGCCGGGTCCGGGTGGGCTTCCGTCGCCGGGGCGGTGTCCCGTTCGGTCAGCCGGTCCCGCAGGTCGCCCGCCCGGCGCCGGGCGTCGCGGACCGTCAGCGGCAGCGGGGACCAGCCCGCGAGCCGGCCCAGGTCGACGACCGGCGGGAACACCGGCGATATGGCCATGACGTCGGCCGGGGTGCCGACGACGGGCGCCTCGCCCGGGCCCGGCAGCAGGGCGACGCGGTCGGCGTACTGGACGACGCGTTCGAGGCGGTGTTCCGCCATGAGGACCGTCGTCCCGAGGTCGTGGACCAGGCGCTGGACGACGGCGAGGACCTCCTCGGCGGCGGCCGGGTCGAGTGCGGAGGTCGGCTCGTCGAGGACGAGGACCCGGGGGTGCGGGGTGAGGACCGACCCGATCGCGACGCGCTGCCGCTGGCCCCCGGAGAGCGTGGCGATCGGGCGGTCGCGCAGGTCGGCGAGGCCGAGCAGGTCCAGCGTCTCCTCCACGCGGCGCCGCATGACCTGCGGCGTCAGGCCCAGGGACTCCATGCCGTAGGCGAGTTCGTCCTCGACGGTGTCGGTGACGAAGTGCGCGAGCGGGTCCTGGCCCACCGTGCCGACGACATCGGCCAGTTCGCGCGGCTTGTGGGTGCGGGTGTCGCGGCCGGCGACCGTGACGCGGCCGCGCAGGGTGCCGCCCGTGAAGTGCGGGACGAGCCCGCTGACCGCCCCCAGGATCGTCGACTTGCCGACGCCGGAGGGGCCGACGAGCAGCACGAGTTCCCCTTCGGGCACCTCGAGGTCGACGCCCTGGACGGTGGGTCCGTCCGCACCGTCGTAGGTCACGGAGACGTTCTCGAAGCGGATCACGACGATTCCTCGGGCTCCTTCTTCAGCGCAGGGGAGGGTTCCCTCGGGGCGGGTGCGGCGAACGCCGGGAGCAGGCCCAGCAGTACGGCCGCGGCCGGCCACAGCGGCAGCGCGGGCGCGGTGAGCGGGACCACGCCGGGGTTCAGGGCGGGGGAGCCGGCGAGGACCAGCGCCGCGGCCACGGCGACGCCGCTCGCGGCGACCGTCAGGGCGCGGGCGTCCCACGGGTCGGGGCGGTAGCGGGTGCGCGGGGTGCGCCGGCCACCGAGCCACAGGCCGGCCAGCGCGGCGGCGAGCCCGCCGAGCAGCACCGGCAGCCCGTAGCGGTCACCGTCGGCGGTGAGCAGCCCGTACGTGCCGGCGCACACGCCGAGCAGCCCGCCGAGGGTGAGCGCGGCCGTCGTACGGCGCACCGGCGCGGGGACGTCGGCGCTGCGGCCGTAGCCGCGGGCGTCCATCGCGGCGGCCAGCGCCACCGACCGCTCCAGCGCGCCCTCCAGCACCGGCAGGGCCACTTGGAGCAGCCCGCGCAGCCCTCGGTCCGGGCGGCCCCGCAGCCGCCGGGCGGCCCGCAGGCGCTGCGCGTCGGCGATCAGATGCGGGGCGAAGGTCAGCGCGACGACGACGGCGACACCCGTCTCGTACAGCGCGCCCGGCAGCGACTTCAGCAGCCGGTGCGGATTGGCGAGCGCGTTGGCGGCGCCGACGCAGACCAGCAGTGCGGCCAGCCGCAGCCCGTCGTACAGGGCGAACAGCAGGCCCTCGGCGGTGACCCGGCCACCGAGCCGGATGCCCTGCGCCCAGTGGGGCAGCGGCACTTCGGGCAGGGTGACGACGACGTGCGTCCCGGGGATCGGGGAGCCGAGGACGACCGCGAAGAAGAGGCGTACGACGAGGACGGCCAGGGCCAGCTTCAGGAACGCGGCGTAGGAGCGGGCCCAGGGCGCGTGCGGGCGGCAGGTGGTCACGACGTACGCGGAGACCGCGACGAGCAGGGCGAGCAGCAGGGGGTTGGTGGTGCGGGTGGCGGCGGTGCCGAGGCCGAGGGCCCACAGCCACCAGGCGCCGGGGTGCACGGTGGCGGGGCCACGGTGACTACGCACGCCGCCGCCGCGCCTGCCACACCGCCGCCGCGCCCAGGACGGCGACGGCCGCGCCGCCCGCGATCAGGCCCACCGACGGGCCGCCGTCATCGCTCTTCGCCGTCGGGGCCGCCGACGGGGTGCCGGTGGCCTTGCCGGAGACCTGCTCCCCGCAGCCGCGCTGCGGATAGCCGGCGATCGCGCACAGCAGGGCGTTGGTGTCGTAGCGCAGCGGCTTCGCGACCGCGGCCAGGGCCTCGGCGGTCGTCGCGTCCTCGGGCACCCGGGCGCAGGCCGTACGGGCGGCCGGCGGCTGCTCGCCGGCCGGGGCGTCTGCGGCCGTACCGAAGTCGATGACCAGCGCCACCCGCTTTGTGCCGTCCTGCCTCGGGGTGTGCGCGCAGATCGCGGCGAAGCCGGCGGCCCCGCGCGGCTTCTCGGCGTCGCCGGAGTCCTCGCTCACCGCGAACCGGAAGCCCTGCACGGCCCCGTCGGCCGGCCGGGCCGTCGACGGTCCCTGCGTGGCGTACGTCCAGGTGGAGCCGTCGCGGTCCCAGAACGACCAGTACCGGTAGCCGACGGCCCGCGCCTGGCCCGCCGCCACCAGCGGCAGCAGCAGGGCCAGGCACAGCAGGGCGACGCGGCGGATCACTTGGTGCGGCCCTTGCGGCCGCTGATGAGGAAGCCGGCGCCTATGCCGGCGACCAGGCAGACGCCGACGAACCACCACACGCCGAAGGGCGAGTCGTCGTCCTTCTTCTCGTCCTTCTTCTCGGCGGTCTGCGGGGCGGGGCCCGTCGCGTTCAGCCCGGCGACGAGGTCCTGGCCGCCGAAGTGGCGCGGGTCGCCGCCCGCGGCGTGCGCGGCGAAGATCAGCTGGGCGTAGGCGGCGGGGCCGCTCTGCTTCGCCCAGCCCGCGCTGTTCTTCTCCAGCCACGCCAGCGGCTTCGCGGCCTGCGCGGCACCGCCCTGCGCGGCGAGCGCGACGACGGCGTCGGCCGTGTTGCCGTAGTCGGGCTGGGGGGTGGCGCCCGGCATGGCGGAGGTCAGATGGCCGTCCTTCGCCGTCGTCTTCGCCAGGTAGGCCGCCCCGTTGGCGGCGGCCTGCGCCGGGGTGCGCTCGTCCTTGCACACCGCGTCGGCCTTCGCACCCGCGCCCGTCACCAGGCCCTTGCCCAGCAGCCCGACGACACCGGCGGCGGTCGCGTCCGCGTTGGCGGCGAGCTTGCCGGACTTGTCGGGCTGGAAGGCGAAGGCGCCGCCCTCGGCGCAGGGCAGGGCGAGCTTCAGCAGGGCGTCGGCGGGGGACTTGCCGTCCTTGGTGACGTCCTCCGGCTTCTCCCCGGCCGCGGCGAGCGCGCCGACGACGACGGAGGTGGAGTTGGTGTCGCTGGCCCCGCCCGCGACGTAGCCCCAGCCGCCGTCCTTGTTCTGCACGGACTTCAGCCACGCGAGCGCCTTGGTGACGGCGGCGTCGTGACCGCCGAGCGCGGTGAGGGCCTGCACGGCGGCGGCGGTCTGGTTGGTGTCGACCATGGTCTTCGCATCGCACGGCTTGGCCGGCTCGGCGCGGAACGGGGCGAACGCGCCGCTCGCGCACTGCTGTCCGGTCAGCCAGTCCACGGCCTTGGCGGCGGGCTTCACCCCGACGGTGTGCTGCGCCAGCAGGGCGAGCGACTGCCGCCACACACCGTCGTACGTCGGGTCGGCCGTGCCGAACAGCCCGGAGGGCAGCGCCTGCGACGGGGACGGGGCGGGCGACGCGGCCATGGCGGGCGCGGCGCCGCCGAGCACGGCGACGGCGGCCACGGCCGCTGCGCTGTGACGAATGTTCATGATCGGCGGGTGCCTCTCCCTGTACCGGGAACCGGGCAGCACGGGAGGACCCGGGCGGCTCGGCTCCGTGGACCTCGACGGTGCGTGAGCCGTTCACGTCCGCACCGGGCGATCCGGCTCGCCACCCTCTGGGCAGCTCACGGACTGGGGTCTCCCTGCTCGAGCGCAGCCGAGAGCTCGGGGAAGGGCCGGCGCCGGATGTGCACCGGCTTCCCCCGGTACGGGTGTGATGACGACGCGGCCACTTTACCGGGCCGTAGGAAAGCCTCCCGGGGTGGCCTCGGTCCGCCGGCCAGGGCGGTGACCGTCACCTGTTGTGCTCGTCCTCCGTCAGGTCGATGAGCCGGCACACCGTCTCGATGTCGAGGGTGACCTGGGCGATGGAGGCGCGGCCCGAGAGCCAGGTGATCAGGGCCGCGTGCCAGGTGTGTTCGACGACGCGGACCGCGGAGAGCTGGGCGGGGGTCGGGTCGGCGGTGCCCATCGCGTCCAGAATGATCGCCGTCGTCCGGCGGGAGACCTGGTCGACCTCGGCGGAGACGCTGCGGTCGGCGAAGGTCAGGGCGCGCACCATCGCGTCCGCCAGGTGCGGATCGCGCTGCAGTCCGCGGAAGGCGCGCATCAGGGTCTCCGCCACGCGTTCCGCCGCCGTCTCGCCGGCCGGGGGCTTCTTGCGGAGCGTGCCGTGCATGCGGTCCAGCTGGTCCTGCATGGTCGCGACCAGCAGATGGATCTTGGAGGGGAAGTAGCGGTACAGCGTGCCCAGCGCCACCTGAGAGGCCTCCGCGACCTCCCGCATCTGCACCGCGTCGAAGCCGCCCCGGCCGGCCAACTGCGCGCTCGCACGCAGGATGCGGCGGCGCCGCTCCTCCTGCCGCTCGGTGAGCGGGGAGGGGCTCGGGGAACTGACGTGCGCAGGCATGGGTCCCGTCCGTGACAGTCGGTGAGGGCGTGCGTTCGGTCAGCATGGCAGCCGTGCACCCGTGGCGTGAATCACCTGATCCACTGCTCACAGCGCCGCTACCTGCCGGTAGATTCAGAGCCTCCTGGACGATCAAGTCTGAAACTTGTTCTAGATTAGCGTCCCGGCGTAATCTCGCGGGACGGAGCAGGCAGAGAGGGGCCCGGAGTGACCGCTGAGGCCAGTCGGACGGGGTCCCGTGAAGACCTCGCCGCGGACGGCGGGCGACCGCTCGACATCGCGCTCCTGACCTACAAAGGGAACCCGTTCTGCGGCGGCCAGGGCGTCTACGTCCGGCATCTGTCGCGGGAGCTGGCCCGCCTCGGTCACCGCGTCGAGGTCATCGGCGCGCAGCCCTATCCCGTACTGGACGAGGGCTTCGGCGGACTGCGCCTCACCGAGCTGCCCAGCCTCGACCTGTACCGCCAGCCCGACCCCTTCCGCACCCCGAAGCGGGACGAGTACCGGGACTGGATCGACGCCCTCGAGGTCGGCACCATGTGGACCGGCGGCTTCCCCGAGCCGCTGACGTTCTCCCTGCGCGCCCGCCGCCATCTGCGGGCCCGGCGCGGCGAGTTCGACGTCGTCCACGACAACCAGACCCTCGGCTACGGCCTGTTGGGCGACCTGGGCGCACCGCTGGTGACGACGATCCACCACCCCATCACCGTCGACCGGCAGTTGGAGCTGGACGCCGCCGAGACCTGGCAGCGCCGCTGCTCGGTGCGCCGCTGGTACGCGTTCACCCGCATGCAGAAGCGCGTCGCCCGCCGCCTGCCGTCCGTGCTCACCGTCTCCGGCACCTCCCGCCAGGAGATCGTCGACCACCTCGGCGTACGGCAGGACCGCATCCACGTCGTCCACATCGGCGCCGACACCGAGCTGTTCTCGCCGGATCCGTCCGTGGCCAAGGTGCCCGGCCGGATCGTCACCACATCCAGCGCCGACGTCCCGCTCAAGGGTCTGGTCTTCCTCGTCGAGGCGCTGGCCAAGGTCCGCACCGAGCACGGCGACGCCCACCTCGTCGTCGTCGGCAAGCGGCCCACCGAGGGACCGGTCGCGCAGGCGATCGAGCGCTACGGCCTCGAAGGCGCCGTCGACTTCGTCAAGGGCATCTCCGACGCCGAACTCGTCGACCTGGTCCGCTCGGCCGAGGTCGCGTGCGTGCCGTCGCTGTACGAGGGCTTCTCGCTGCCGGCCGCCGAGGCCATGGCCACCGGCACCCCGCTGGTCGCCACCACCGGCGGCGCGATCCCCGAGGTCGCCGGCCGGGACGGCGAGACCTGCCTGGCGGTGCCGCCCGGCGACGCCGGGGCGCTGGCCGCCGCGCTGGGCCGGCTGCTGGGCGACCCGGAGCTGCGCACCCGCCTGGGACGGGCCGGCCGCGAGCGGGTCCTGCGCCACTTCACCTGGGCGCGGGCCGCCGAGGGGACCGTGGCCCGCTACCGCGAGGCGATCGACGCCGCCGCGGGCCACCGGCCGGGCCGTACCGCGACCGCACCAGCAGCTGTCTCCTCCGAAAGCCACTCCGAAAGCAGGGCCACGTGCTGACCGTCGACTTCTCCCGGTTCCCGCTCGCCCCGGGCGACCGTGTCCTGGACCTCGGCTGCGGAGCCGGCCGGCACGCCTTCGAGTGCTACCGGCGCGGCGCCCAGGTCGTGGCCCTCGACCAGAACGGCGAGGAGATCCGCGAGGTCGCCAAGTGGTTCGCGGCGATGAAGGAGGCCGGCGAGGCACCCGAGGGCGCGACCGCCACCGCCATGGAGGGCGACGCTCTCGCCCTGCCGTTCCCGGACGACTCCTTCGACGTCGTCATCATCTCCGAGGTGATGGAGCACATCCCCGACGACAAGGGCGTACTCGCCGAGATGGTCCGGGTGCTCAGGCCCGGCGGGCGCATCGCCATCACCGTGCCGCGCTACGGCCCCGAGAAGGTCTGCTGGACGCTGTCCGACGCCTACCACGAGGTCGAGGGCGGCCACATCCGCATCTACAAGGCCGACGAGCTGCTCGCGAAGGTCCGCGAGGCCGGCCTGAAGCCCTACGGCACCCACCACGCGCACGCGCTGCACTCGCCGTACTGGTGGCTGAAGTGCGCGTTCGGCGTGGACAACGACAAGGCGCTGCCGGTGCGCGCCTACCACAAGCTGCTGGTCTGGGACATCATGAAGAAGCCGCTGGCCACGCGGGTCGCCGAGCAGGCGCTGAACCCGCTGATCGGCAAGAGCTTCGTCGTCTACGCGACCAAGCCGCACCTGCCGGCCGTGTCCGCAGAGGCGGACGCCACGTGACCACTCCCCGGACAGAACACCTCGTCCTGCCCGGGGTCCTCACCGCCGGGCAGGCCGCCGCCACCGTGCGCGGCATCCTCGCCGTGCAGCGGGAGGACGGGGCGATCCCCTGGTTCCGGGGCCACCACCTCGACCCGTGGGACCACACCGAGGCCGCCATGGCGCTCGACGCCGCCGGTGAGCACGAGGCCGCCGAACGGGCCTACGACTGGCTCGCCCGCCACCAGAACGACGACGGCTCGTGGTACGCCGCCTACGCCGACGGCGCCCACGACGACGTCACCGACACCGGCCGCGAGACCAACTTCGTCGCCTATGTGGCCGTCGGGGTGTGGCACCACTACCTGTCCACGGGCGACGACACGTTCCTGGACCGCATGTGGCCGACCGTGTACGCGGCCGTCGAGTTCGTGCTGCGCCTGCAACAGAGCGGCGGGCAGATCGGCTGGCGCCGCGAGGACGACGGCACGGCGACCGCGGACGCGCTGCTCACCGGGTCCTGCTCCATCCACCACGCGCTGCGCTGCGCGCTCGCGATCGCCGAGCAGCGCGAAGAGGCGCAGCCGGACTGGGAGTTGGCGGCGGGCACGTTGCGGCACGCGATACGCCGGCACCCGGAGCGGTTCCTGGACAAGGACCGCTACTCCATGGACTGGTACTACCCGGTGCTGGGCGGCGCGCTGACCGGCGCGGAGGCCAAGTCCCGTATCGAGGACCGCTGGGACGAATTCGTCGTGCCCGGCCTCGGGGTGCGCTGCGTGGTCCCCAACCCGTGGGTGACCGGCGGCGAGTCAGCCGAACTCGCCCTGGCACTGTGGGCGATGGGCGAGTCCGACCGGGCCCTGGAGATCCTCCAGTCCATCCAGCACCTGCGCGACGGCGCCACCGGTCTGTACTGGACGGGGTACGTCTTCGACGACGACGCGATCTGGCCGCGCGAGCTGACGACATGGACGGCCGGGTCGCTGCTCCTCGCCGTCGCGGCGCTCGGGGGCCACGAGGCGACGTGCGCGGTCTTCGGCGGTGAGCTGCTGCCGACGGGTCTGGAGACGGACTGCTGCGGGTGAGGTGACGCGGCGGCCGGAAACGACGCGGCCCGTCCCACCGCCACGGTGACGTGGGGCGGGACGGGCCGCGGGCGGGCTCTTCCGCCACCGCGTTACGGTCAGTTGTCGTTGAGGTAGTTGTGCGTGGTCTGGTACTTGCGGTCCGGGCCCAGGTACACGGTGAGGCTGATGTGCCTGCCCTCGGGGAGGTCGTGCACACCGCCCTGCGAAGCCCGGCTCGACACGCAGGAGCCCTCGCCGCCCGAGGCGGTCAGCGTGTACTGGAGGTCGTACAGCCCGGCGATGCTCTCCTCGCTGAAGACCTCGACCCGGGGCGCGTAGCCGTCGGCAGCCGTGTCGCACAGCGAGATGACGTCGCCGTACTCGGCGACGTAGACCGTGCCGCCGTGCTTGGCGTCCGACGTGGTGTACGTGTGGTCCCAGCTGCCGGGCGGGTCGACGGTCGCCGACGCCGACGTGGCGGTGGCGATCGACGCGCAGCCGAGCATGACGGTCGTCGCGGCCAGGGCCGCGATCTTGTGACGCATGGGTCTTTCCCCCTTCGTGGGCTCGCTCGTGGTCAGCGAGCAAGAGTGACCCTACGTCAACTCAGCGGTAACTTGGCCCATTTTTCGATCAAGTATGCGATGTCGGGCTGCGGTTGGCGATCGCGTGGCCGATGAAGAGGTGGACGACGGCGGCCGGGCCGTAGCCGGCGACCGCGCGGGCCCGGGCCTCGTCGAAGGTGCTGTGTTCTGCGGGGGCACCCCCGCGCCCCCGGGGTCGCGGGACGGGTGCGGGGCGGAGCCGTCAGTGGCGGTGGATTCGGTTGGCGATCGCGTGGCCGATGAAGAGGTGGACGACGGCGGCCGGGCCGTAGCCGGCGACCGCGCGGGCCCGGGCCTCGTCGAAGGTGCTGTGT
>NZ_JBVJPV010000009.1:257937-327107 GCF_055609245.1 Streptomyces sp. NPDC036813
TGTTCTGCGGGGGCACCCCCCGCACCCCCGGGGTCGCGGGACGGGTGCGGGGCGGAGCCGTCAGTGGCGGTGGATTCGGTTGGCGATCGCGTGGCCGATGAAGAGGTAGACCACGGCGGCCAGGCCGTAGCCGGCGACCACGCGGGCCCAGGCCTCGTCGAAGGTGAACAGGTCGCGGGACCAGCTCGCCAGCCAGTTCGCCGTGTTGTGGACGAACTGGACCAGGTCGTTGGCCCGGTTGGCGTCCAGCAGGTACATCAGGATCCACAGGCCGAGGATGACGGCCATGACGTCGGCGACGACGGCGACGACCGTCCCTGCCTGATTCGCGCTGTTGCGATATCGAGGGGACATACCCGTCGTGTTGCCGCCGGCCGGGGCCTGAAACCCGAACGGCCCCGCCCCGCTGGCGGGTTCCGGCACCCCGGGTGAGGCTGCGGGAGAAGTGACACGCGTGCCTTCGGAGGACCCCGTGCCCGCACCCCTTCGCCGCCTCGCCGTGGCTGTCGTCCTGTGCTGCGCCCTGCTCGCCGCCACCACCGCCTGCGGTGACGACGGCAAGGCCGACGCCGCCGCCACGACCGGCGCCACGCCCACCGCGACGACCTCCGCCGAGAAGCAGAAGTTCGCCAAGACCCGCTTCGTGGCGAACGCCGGCCTGGCCGCCGGCGCCACCTACCAGTGGATCGTGAAGCCCTGGAAGGCGGGCAAGTTCGCCAAGGGCGCCGACGGGCGTACGGCGGCCCTGATCAAGGCCGGCCTGGCGGGCGGCTTCGCCTACAACCGGCTCAAGGCGGCCGCCCGCAATGCCGAGGGCGACCCGACGCTGGCCAGGGCCGTCGCGCCGCTCACCGCCGGCATCGAAGCCCTGAAGGACCTGCCGTCCAAGCTCCGCAAGGGCGACACCTCCGCCGCCGGCGCCTTCGACGACGTCATCGGCAAGGTCAAGGACGCCGGCCGCAGTGCGGGCGCCGAGGTGAAGGACAAGGTGCCCAGCGCCGGCGAACTGGCCGCTGCCTCCTAGGAGTTCACCGCGGCGGCACGGCAACGGCCCCCCGCCCGGCAAGGGCGAGGGGCCGTGAGGCGACCAGGGCGGGCGGTCAGCCGCGCTGGATGCCCGAGGTGTCCTGCAGCACGCCCCGGCGGCCGTCCTGCGTCTGCGCGACCAGCTGTGCTCCGCGCTGCTCCACCGCCAGGTACCAGGTGCCCGGCGCCAGTTCGGCGATCGGCGTCGGCGAGCCGTCCTCCGCGTACAGCGGCCGCGGCACCGGCACCGCGAACCAGAACGGGGAGAACTCCCCGGCCGGGGCCTGCGCCTGTGCCTGCGGCTGGGCGGCCTGCTGCGGCTGCGCGGCCTGCGGCTGCCCACCGAAGGGCTGGGCACCGCCCGGCTGCGGCTGACCGCCGTACGACGGCTGCTGCGCGCCGGGGTAGCCGTAACCACCCTGCGGCTGGGCGCCGTAGGGCTGCGGAGCGGCAGGCTTCGGGGCGGGCATCAGCGGGGCCTGGAGCGCCCCGACCAGCGGCGTGGCGATGGCGCCGCCCGTCAGCACCACGGCGGCGAGGAAGCCCAGGATGAGACCGGCGCCGGCGTTGCCGGAGTCGATCAGGGACCACAGCAGGACCCACGCGACCACCACGGTGACAGCGGTGCCGAACGCTCCCAGGTCCTGCCCCGCGATCTTCCGCGAGCCACCCGGCTGGAGACGGGCGAGCACGACCAGGACGGCGCCGATCACCCCGGCCATGTAGACGCCGAGTCCCATTCCCAGGCTGTCCCACGCGTTCATGCGCTCGACGGCGTTGCAGTACGGGTCCGGGGCGTTGCAGCCGGACTGAGCGAGGAACGACGCGATGAACAGCAACACCGCTGCTCCGATCACCACGCCGTCGCCTCGAGTGAGGGAGCGGATATTCACTTCAGGTCCTTCATAGGTCGTCTCGTCGTCGGAAGAGGCGTCGCTGTCACCATGTCGCCGTCAGGCCCCGGTGTGAAGCGCGGGGGTGGCCCCTCATCGTAGGGACGACATTATCGTCCGTCCGACGAGGCTGTCCGCAGGGAAGAGCGCACTGATCCCTACCCGCGCAGGAAACTCACGATTCCCTCGGAGATCCCTTGCGCCGCTTTCTGCCGCCAGGCGCCGCTGGTCAGCAGCGCCGCGTCCTTGCTATCGCGCATGTTGCCGCACTCGATGAACACCTTGGGAACCGTTGACAGATTGAGACCGCCGAGGTCCTTCCGCGTGACGATCCCGGTACCGTCGCCGAGGTAGTTGGAGGGTGCGCTGCCGGTGACGCGCACGAAATTGCCGGCGATGCGCTCGCCGAGGTCGCGCGAAGGTCCCACGATGGGACGGGTGTCGGCGGCGCCCGCGTGCACGGCCGCCGGCAGGATCACATGGAAGCCGCGGTTGCCGGGCGCGGAGCCGTCCGCGTGGATCGACACGACGGCGTCGGCGTGCGCGGTGTTCCCGATCCGGGCCCGCTCGTCCACACACGGGCCGTACGGCCGGTCGCCGTCCTGCGTCAGCTTCACCGTGGCGCCCTGCTGCTCCAGCAGCGCGCGCAGCCGGTGGGCGACGTCGAGGCTGAACCGGGCCTCGGCGTACCCGTCGTTGGTGGAGGTGCCGGTGGTGTCGCACTCCTTCCAGTTCGTGCCGATGTCCACCTTGCGGTTGATGGCGGTGGCGTGCTGGACGTTGCCGGGGTTGTGGCCGGGGTCGATGACGACGACCTTGCCCTTGAGCGGGCCCGAGGCCGCGGGGGCGGACGCGCCGGGCGCGGAGGGCGACGCATGGGGCGCGGCGGCGGCCGGGGCGGACGACCCGGCGGGAGCCTTGCCGTCGTCCTGTGCGGAAGGGGAGCCGCCGGTGTGCCGGGGCGTCGCCACGGCCGACGCCCTGTCCGGGCCGCCCGCGCCACCCGGGGCGCCCACCGCCTCGTACACCAGCCAGCCGAGCAGCGCGCCAGGCACGAGCGCCGCGAGCCCCACGACCAGCGGGCGGCGGGGGAAGCGGCGAGGCTTGGGCGGATCGAATTCCGGGCCTAGGTACGACACGCCTGCCACCCTAACCGGGGCGGACGCCCGGTGTTCAGATTCCGCCGCCCGTACGCCGCAGCACCCGCAGCGACCGCGTCACGGACGCCTCCGTGAACGCGCCCGACGCCAGCGCCCGCAGATAGATCCGGTACGGCGCCTGGCCCGTGAACTCGTCCTCCGGGTCCGGGAAGACGTCGTGGATGACGAGCAGCCCGCCCTCGGCGACATGCGGGGCCCAGCCCTCGTAGTCCGCGTTCGCGTGCTCGTCGGTGTGCCCGCCGTCGATGAAGACGAGCCCCAGCGGGGTCCGCCAGAACGCCGCCACCTGCGGTGAGCGCCCCACCACCGCGACGACGTGGTCCTCGAGATCCGCCCGGTGCAGCGTCCGCCGGAACGTCGGCAGCGTGTCCATCAACCCGAGCTCGGGGTCGACCGTCTCCGGGTCGTGGTACTCCCACCCCGGCTGCTGCTCCTCGCTGCCCCGGTGGTGGTCGACGGTGACGGCGGTGACCCCGGCCTGCCGGGCGGCGTCCGCGAGCAGCACGGTCGACCGCCCGCAGTACGTCCCGACCTCCAGCAACGGCAACCCCAGCGCCCCCGCCTCCACGGCGGCCGCATACAGGGCCAGCCCCTCGTCGACCGGCATGAACCCCTTGGCCGCCTCGAACGCGGCGAGGATCTCGGGCTTGGGGGTGGGGGACATGGGGGCGCCTCTCGGTCGTACGGCTGAGCCAGGGGCCTTCATGCTGCCGCACCCCCGGCCGGCTTCTCGGCGGGGGGTGCGGCAGCGCCCCAAGGGGGCGCGGGGAACTGTGCGGCGGGCCACAACGAACCGCGGCCGCGGGACGGCAGTCCGGGGCACCTCATGAGGCGTTACGCGCTGACCGTCTCACCGGGCAACGAAAGATCCAGCTCGACCGAAAGGTCACCCCCGGCGTGGCTCGCAGCCGAAGCCAGCGGAGCGTACCCCGCGGCCTTGGCCGCGATGACGTACGGCCCCGAGGCCGGCACGGCCAGGGCATAGCTGCCGTCGCCGGAGGACACCGTCGCCCCCGCCTGCCGCCCCCGCCGGTCGATCAGCGTGACCTTGGCCCGGGCGACCGGGGAACCGTCCGCGGACAGCACCCGCCCGCGGAAGCCCCGCAGCGCCTCTTCCGCCCGCGCCAGGTTCGCGTCCTCCTCGCTGGAAGCGACGAGCTGCGGCCCCGCGGAGGGCTTGCGTCCCGGCAGCAGCAGGGCCATCGCCAGGCCCGCCGCGACCGCCACCGTGGCGATGAGGAAGGACACCCGGAAGCCGTGCATCGTCGGCACGGCCACGCCGCCCACATGGTTCGCCGTGTTCGCCAGCACCATGCCGATCACGGCGCTCGACACCGACGTACCGATGGACCGCATCAGGGTGTTCAGGCCGTTGGCCGCGCCGGTCTCGGAGGCCGGGACCGCGCCGACGATCAGCGCGGGCAGCGAGGAGTAGGCGAGGCCGATGCCGGCGCCGAGCATGACGGAGGTGACGACCGTCTGCCAGGCGGCGCTCATCAGGCCGAGGCCGCCGGCGTAACCCACGGCGATCACGAGCAGACCGATGATCAGGGTGACCTTGGGACCGTAGCGGGCGGACAGGCGGGCGTAGACCGGCGCCGTGAACATCATCGTCAGGCCCAGCGGGGCCACGCACAGGCCCGCGACGACCATGGACCGGCCGAGGCCGTACCCGGTGGCGGTGGGCAGCTGGAGCAGCTGGGGCAGGACGAGGGAGACGACGTAGAAGCTGACGCCGACCATGATCGAGGCGAGGTTGGTGAGCAGCACCTCGCGGCGGGCGGTGGTGCGCAGGTCGACCAGCGGCGCCTTGAGCCGCAGCTCCATCACGCCCCACAGGAGGAGCACCAGGACGGCTGCTGCGAACAGGCCGAGCGTGGTGCCGGAGGCCCAGCCCCAGTCGCTGCCCTTGGTGATCGGCAGCAGGAGCAGCACCAGGCCGGCGGACAGACCGAGCGCGCCGAGCACGTCGAACGAGCCCTCGGCCCGCATCGGGGACTCGGGGACGGTGAGCAGGGTGAGGACGATGGAGAGCACACCGAGGCCGGCGGCGCCGTAGAAGAGGGCGTGCCAGTCGGCGTGCTGGGCCACCAGCGCCGCGGCGGGCAGCGCGAGGCCGCCGCCGACGCCGATGGAGGAGCTCATGAGGGCCATCGCCGAGCCGAGCTTCTCGCGCGGCAGGGTGTCGCGCATCAGGCCGATGCCGAGCGGGATCGCGCCCATCGCGAAGCCCTGGAGGGTACGGCCCACGATCATCGTGAGCAGGTCGTCGGTGACGGCGCTGATCAGCGCGCCCACCACCATCACGGCGAGGCTCAGGATCAGCATGCGCCGCTTGCCGTACAGGTCGCCGAGGCGGCCCATGATCGGGGTGGCCACGGCGCCGGAGAGGAGGGTGGAGGTCAGGACCCACGTGGCGTTGCTGGGCGCGGTGTGGAGCAGCTGCGGGAGGTCCTTGATCACCGGGACGAGCAGCGTCTGCATCACCGCGACCACGATGCCCGCGAAGGCGAGCACCGGGACGACGGCCCCGCTCGCTGACCGGGCGGGCTGGTCGGTCGTCGTTCGTGTCATGACCAGCAGCAACCCGTATGCACGGGCAACTATTCCGATGCTTTGGCCAGCTAACGATTTCTTGACCATGTCATGACCATCTGAGCGGAAGTCAGGCCCCCGCACGGCCGGCGGGGCGATCCTGGGACCGCCATGGCCGGTGGGGCGGTCCTAGGACCGGGGGCGGACCCGGGTGCCCGGCGAAATCCCGATGCAAGGGGCGCCAGCCGGTTGAGAGCATGACACCCATGCTCGAAGCCGCCGCCACGCCCACCCGGACCCCCACCCGCTCCGCCCCGCCGACCTGGCTGGTCGTGGCGCTCGCCTGCGCCGGGCAGTTCCTCGTCGTCCTCGACGTGTCCGTCGTCAACGTCGCCCTGCCCTCCATGCGCACCGACCTCGACCTGAGCGCGTCGGGCCTGCAGTGGGTGGTGAACTCCTACGCCATCGCCTTCGCCGGCTTCATGCTGCTCGGCGGCCGGGCCGGCGACCTGTACGGGCGCAAGCGGATGTTCCTGGTGGGGCTCGGCCTGTTCACGCTGGCCTCGGTGGGCGGAGGGCTGGCCCAGGAGAGCTGGCAGCTGCTGCTCGCCCGCGCCGTGCAGGGGCTGGGCGCGGCCGTGCTCGCACCCTCCACGCTGACCATCCTCACGGCGGCCGTGCCCGAGGGAGCCGCCCGGGCCCGCGCGATCGCCACCTGGGCGGCCGTCGGCGCGGGCGGCGGCGCGGCCGGCGGCCTGGTCGGCGGGGTGCTCGTCGACGTGCTGTCCTGGCGCTGGGTCCTGCTCATCAACGTGCCCGTCGGCGCGGTCGTCCTGGCCGGAGCGCTGGCCTGGCTCCCGGAGAGCCGCACCGGCGACGGCCGGCGCCTGGACCTGCCGGGCGCCGTCCTGGTCACGGCCGGCCTGGCCACCCTGGCGTACGGGATCTCGCAGACCGAGGCGCAGGGCTGGACCGCGCCGCAGACGCTGGCGCCCTTGGCCGCGGGGCTCGCGCTGATCGCGCTGTTCCTCGCCGTGGAGGCGCGCACGGCGTCCCCGCTGATGCCGCTCGGCCTGCTGCGGCTGCGCTCGGTCGCCTCGGCGAACGCCGCGATGTTCGTGAGCGGTTCGACGATGTTCTGCATGTGGTTCTTCATGACCCTGTACGCCCAGAACGTGCTGGGCTACAGCCCGCTGGAGGCCGGGCTCGCCCTGGTGCCCAGCTCGCTGGCCGTCGTCCTCGGCTCCAAGGCCGCCCCGCGGCTGATGCGCTCGGCCGGGCCGCGCACGGTCGCGGTGCTCGGCTCGCTGGTGGCGGCGACCGGGTTCGGCTGGCAGTCGGCGATGACCGCGCACGGACCCTATGTCACGACGATCATGATCCCCGGTGTGCTGATGATGCTCGGTGGCGGCATGGCCATGACCCCGCTGGCCGCCCTCGCCACCTCGGGCACGGCGCCGGGGGAGGCCGGACTGGTCTCCGGCCTGATCAACACCTCCCGCACGATGGGCGGTTCGCTGGGGCTGGCGGTGATGTCGACGATCGCCGCGGCCCGAACGGGCGACGAGGGCACCCCGCAGGCCCTGACGGACGGCTACGCCCTGGTCTTCCGCGCGTCCACAGCGGTCCTGCTGGCGGGTGCGGTGCTGATGCTGGTCTGGCTGCCGCGCAGGGGTACGGGACGGTGAGGGGCGCGGCGCGGTGCTGTACGGCGCGGTGAGGGGGGCGGCGCGGTGCTGTACGGCACGGTGAGGGGCGCGGCACGGTGCTGTACGGCGCGGTGAGGGGCGCGGCGCGCCGCCGTTCGACGTCGATGCGGAGGCCGCCGGAAAAGCGTCCCGGGCATCCGGCGCAACGCCCTCGCCCCGCCCCTGCGGCGGGTGCCGGCCGCGTTTTCCCCCACCCCCGGGGTGACGCCCTCAGCCCCCTCGCGCCGACCCGCTCACGGCCCCACGCCGGCCTGCGAGCAAGGCCGTTGAAAGCCCCCTGACCTGGGCTTGAGTCCGTTTCCCGCCTACGATCGCGGAACCCGGCAGGCGAGAGAAGCGAGGCCCCATGGACCGTCACATCCGCACCACCGAGGACGTACTGACGCTGCTGGACGGGCTGTTCGCGCCCGGCGCGGACCGCTGGACGGCCGGGGCGGCCGGATGGTGGGACGACTTCTACGCCGACCGGACCCGGCCGGTGCCGTTCTTCGCGGACAAGCCGGACGAGCATCTCGCCGCCTGGCTCGACGCGGGCCGCATCACCGGGCGGCGCGCCCTCGACCTCGGCTGCGGCTCAGGGCGCAACACCCGCCACCTC
Organism: Streptomyces sp. NPDC036813; assembly: GCF_055609245.1. NCBI lineage: Bacteria > Bacillati > Actinomycetota > Actinomycetes > Kitasatosporales > Streptomycetaceae > Streptomyces > Streptomyces sp. NPDC036813. Next base: position 265,859 of record NZ_JBVJPV010000009.1, read on the forward strand.
GCCGCGCACGGCTTCCAGGTGGACGCGGTCGACCTCTCCCCGGCGGCGGTGGCATGGGCGCGCGAGAGGACGGACACCGCTGCGGTCCGCTACCTGTGCGGCAACGCCTACGACCTGACGAGTACGGAACTGGCCGGACCGTACGACCTCATCCATGACTCCGGCTGTTTCCACCACCTGCCGCCGCACCGCCGGATCAGCCACCTCGCCCTGCTGGACCGGCTGCTCGCGCCCGGCGGCCACTTCACCCTCACCTGCTTCGCGTCCGGCGCCATGGGCTCGGAACTGCCCGACGCGGAGCTGTACCGCACCGGCGCGCTCCACGGCGGCCTCGCCTACACCGCCGAGTCACTCCGGGCGATCTTCGCCGATCTGACCGAGCTCGAACTGCGCCCGATGCGCGACGAGCCGCCGACCTCCCCGTACTTCGGGGAGCCGTTCCTGTGGACGGCGGTGTTCCGGCGCGAGCCGTGACGGCGGGCTCCGTGCCGGCCGCCCCCTGACGGCGGGCCCGCGAGAGCCACCCCCGACGGCCGCCCCCGCTACAGCCACCCCTGTCGGCGGGCCTCCCGCAACGCCTCCATGCGGTTGCGGGTGCCGGTCTTGCCGATCGCCGAGGACAGGTAGTTGCGGACCGTGGACTCCGACAGATGCAGGACGGCGGCGATGTCGGCGACCGTCGCGCCGTCCACGGACGCCTTCAGCACGTCGCACTCGCGGACGGTCAGCGGACTGGGACCGGCGCTGAGCGCGGCGGCGGCCAGCGCCGGGTCGACGACCGTCTCCCCGGTCAGCACCCGGCGGATCGCCTCCGCCAGCTCCTCCACCGGGCCGTCCTTGACGAGGAATCCGGCGGCGCCCGCCTCCATCGCCCGGCGCAGATAGCCGGGCCGGCCGAACGTGGTCAGGATCAGCACCCGGCAGTCGGGTGCCTGCTCGCGCAGCCGGGCCGCGGCGTCCAGCCCGCTGATGCCGGGCAGTTCGATGTCGAGGAGCGCGACGTCGGGGCGGTGCGTCAGCGCGGCGTCCACGATCGCGTCCCCCGTGCCGACCTGCGCCACGACCTCGATGTCCGGCTCCATCCCCAGCAGTAACGCCAGGGCGCCGCGCATCATCCCCTGGTCCTCGGCGAGCAGCACCCGGATCGACTTGCCGGGGCGCCGCCCCCGGGGCATCTCCTCGTTCACCCGCCCAGCGTAGGCCGCACCGGCGTGGTGCACCCCGCTCACGCCGTGACCGGGTGCGCGACATCCGCCGGTGCCGGCAACTCCGCCCGCACCACGAACCCGCCCCGCTCCCCGGCACCGGCCGTCAACGTGCCGCCGGCCGCCGCCAACCGCTCCGTCAGCCCCTTCAATCCCGTACCCCCCACCGCGCCCTCGCGCGCAGCGAGGGGCCCGCGCCCGTCGTCGCCGACCGTCAACCGCACCTTCTCCCCGCCCCCCGTCACCGCGATCTCGCACCGCCGCGCCCCGCTGTGGCGCACCACGTTGGTGACCGCCTCGCGCACCACCCACCCCAGCAGCGCCTCCGTCTGCGCGGCCGGCGGCGGCCCCGAGCGGCGCACGACCGGTTCGATGCCCGCCGCGGTCAGCGCGGAACGCGCCCGGTCCAGCTCCGTGGACAGGCTGCCGTCCCGGTACCCGGTGACGGCCTCCCGGATCTCGGTGAGCGCTTGGCGCCCGACCGACTCGATGTCGGTGATCTGCGCCAGCGCCGCGTCCAGATCACGCGCTGCCAGCCGCCGCGCCGCCTCCGACTTCACCACGATCACGGACATCGTGTGCCCGAGCAGATCGTGCAGGTCGCGGGAGAAGCGCAGCCGTTCCCGCTCCACCGCCCGGTGCGCCAGCTCCTCCCGGGCGGCGCGCAGTTCGCGTACGGCCTCGGACAGGGAGAGGATCGCGGCCGTCACCATCGTGGAGATCCACGTGGCGTACGCGATGGTCATCCCGTCCCAGCCGTCGTGCGCACAGGACACCGCGCCCGCGAGGACGGCCACGGCGGTGCCGACCGCCTTCAGCCGCGGCCCGCGCACCACCGAGCCCGTGGCCAGCCCCAGCAGCGGGAAGAACAGCAGCCAGTTGTCGCCGTATCCGACGGCCAGCCCGCACGTCAGCGCGGCCATCAGCCCCAGGGCCGCGCGCGTGGAGCGCTCCTTGCGCTTCCGCTTGTCGAACGCCCGGAAGACGACGTAGATGTACAGCGAGTTGAAGGCGAGCAGGCCCAGAGCGCCGATCCACGGGTTCGCCGTCCCGCCCTCGAAGACGTTGGAGAACGCCCCCAGGCCCATCACCAACCAGGGCAGCAGGGTGAAACCGCTGGGCGGCGGCCCCGGGTTCTCCGCTTCCCCCGCGCAGTGGGCCTCGCGCCCCTCCGCCCGCAGGCGCGCCGCCTCCGCCCTGCTCCGGACCGCCGTCCGCCGCCACGTCCGCAGCCGGCCTCCGACATCGTCCCCGAACCCCATCCGTGCTCCCCCGATCGATCCGTTCCCGCGTGTTCAGCCGGTCTCACCACTGCGCCGGTACGACCACCACGCGGACCCGCCGAAGACCGTCCGCCGGCCGGCGAGGACGAGCATGGCAGCCGCCCCCGGCACGTGTCCCGCCGCGTCTTCGACGGTACGCAGACGCGGCGTCGTCCGGCAGATACGCGTGTACGGACTCGGGCAGGACAAATGTCATCTACGCGCGTACGGACTCGGGCAGGACAAATGTCGTCCCTGCGGCCGTCACTGACGGCACGTCGTGCGGTTCCGTCTCCCGGCGCACCGGGCTATAACAGGGGGCAGTCGGCGACGTGCAGGAGCCCCATGCCCATCGACGCAAGCAAGGCCCTCGCGGCCGCGCCCCTCACCGGCGACATCTCCTGGAGCGCCAAGGACGTCCAGCTCTACCACCTCGGCATCGGCGCGGGCGTCCCCGCCACCGAGCCCGGTGAGCTGCGCTACACCCTGGAGTCCCGGCTGCACGTCCTGCCGAGCTTCGCCACCGTCGCCGGCTCCGGTGCGCCCGGCGTGATCCGCGCGCTGTCCGTGCCGGGCGTCGACGTCGACCTCGCCCGCGTCCTGCACGCCGGGCAGACGCTGACCGTGCACCGCCCGATTCCGGTGGAGGGCACCGCGCGGACCACCTCGCGCATCACCGCCGTGTACGACAAGGGCACGGCGGCCGTCCTCGTGCTGCGCACCGATGTCGCCGACGCCGGCGGCCCGTTGTGGACCGACGAGGCCCGTGTCCACGTGCGCGGTGAGGGCGGCTTCGGCGGCGACCGCGGGCCCGCGTCGCCTCGCGAGGCACCCACCGGTGAGCCCGAGCGGGTCGTCGAGCACGCGATCCGCGAGGACCAGGCGCTGCTGTACCGCCTCTCCGGCGACCGCAACCCCCTGCACGCCGACCCCGTGTTCGCCCGGGCCGCCGGCTTCGAGCGGCCGATCCTGCACGGGCTGTGCACCTACGGCATGACCCTCAAGGCCGTCGTCGACACGCTGCTCGGCGGGGACGTGACGCGGGTGCGGTCGTACGGCACACGGTTCGCCGGGGTCGTATATCCGGGAGAGACCCTGCGCATCAGAATGTGGCGCGCCGAGGGCGGTGTGCGGGCCACCGTGAGCGCCGTCGAGCGGGACGAGGCGCCCGTCCTCACCGACACCGTCGTGCACCACTCCTGAGGCGCGGGGCCCGGCGACGCACCCCCCAAGACGCGGAACGACCCCGCCCGACTGCCCGGGCGGGGCCGTTCGCGCACGTGCCGTCAGGCCGCCGATTCGGCCTGGTCGGACGTCCTGCGGTGACGGCCCTGCGGGGCCGTCTCGCCGTCCTGCACCGACACCGGACCCCGGTGCCTGCCGTGCCCGGCGGCTGCCATCTCGGCCTCACGGCCCTGCGGCTGCGTCGTGCTGGCGTCGCTCATCGGATGAATTCACCCCGTCAACATGATCTTTCCTTACAGCCGGGCGAGTGTAACCGGCGCACCTCGGGCGTAATCCAGCCGCACACGCCAACCGGCACTACTTCGTTACAAGTCGTCCCAACGGCGCCTGCTGCAACGGCACCGGGCGCGGCGCGACCGGCTCCGGGACCTCCTCGGCCGGGGCCTCCCGCGCAGGTGGGACCACCTGGGGCACGCTCAGCCGGGCCAGCCCGCAGGGCACCTCAGCGGTGGTGTACGGCAGCAGCAGCTCGCCCTCGGGCGTGACGAGTCCGGCGCCCGTCAACCAGCCCGCGGGCGCGGCGAGATGGTGCACCTGCCGCTCGGCCGGCCGCCACACCCCCGCCCAGGTGCCCAGCGGCCCGTCGATGCGCAGCGCCACCGCGCAGCTCTCCGGCGTCAGCACCTGTCCGGGCTGGATCGCGAACGGCGTCACCCGGCACTCCGGCAGCCTGAGGCTCTCCGGGAAGCGCACCGGCAGGGTGCTGCCCATGACACCCCAGCCGAGCCGGGGCTCGCCGGGCGCGGGCGCGTCCGAGGAGATCAGCAGCAGACCGCTGTCGGGGTCGGCGAGCAGCAGCCGGTCGTCGCTGGTCTCGGCGATCTGCAGCAGCGGCGACACCTCGCCGTCGCGTCCGAGGTCCACCACCACCGTCTTGGTCCGCCCGCCGGTCTCCCGGTCCAGGGCCAGCATCCGCCCGGCGTGATCCAGCCACACCCCGCCCGAGCAGCGCCCCGGTACCTCGGCCAGCCGCTCAGGGCCGAACGCCCCGCCCGCGACCAGCCACACCGTGCTGGAGCGGGGGCCCACCGCGAGCGCGTACGCCCGCTCGCCGCCCGGAGCCGGCGGCAGCAGCCGCAGCGCGCCGTCCTGCGGGGGCGTCACCGCGCCGAGCGGCGCCTCGCCGGTGCCGGGTCCGGTGGGGTAGAGGAGGCAGAAGTCGTAGCGCTCGCCGACCCGGCGCATGATCAGCACCCGGCCGTCCGCCATCGGCTGCACCTCGGTGCCGGCCTCTTCCGGCTGGTTCCCGGGCAGTGGCACGGCGTAGGGCTCGGGTCCGCCGAGGGTCCAGCGCTCGGGGAAGGGGGACTCACCGTCGTGGGCGAGGCGCGCGGCGTAGCCGCCGTCCGCCGTGATCACGCACCCTGCCTGCGGGGAGAGGCCGTCCTCGTCCGCCGCCGGGGGTTCGATCGCACAGGCCGTCATCGTTCGGTCACCTCCGGCGACGAAGCTAGTTTTCGCCCGCGCGGGCGTGGCAGGCGGCGGCCGGCCCTTCACACATAAGGGTGGTGCAGAAGCGATTCGCCTGAGGAAAACGGGGCGAATGTGCTGAGCGGCGCACACCCGGTCACAGGGGCGGCGACAGCTGTACAGAGGGGCAGATCAGCCAGGTAGCCTTGCACCCGTGCCCCGTCTGTCTGAAGTCATCGCCGCGCTGGAGAAGCTGTGGCCCGCCGAGCGGGCCGAGGCCTGGGACGCGGTCGGCACCGTCGTGGGCGACCCCGGCCAGGAGGTCACCCGGGTCCTGTTCGCCGTCGACCCCGTGCAGGAGATCGTCGACGAGGCCGTCAAGCTCGGCGCCGACCTGCTGGTCACCCACCACCCGCTCTACCTGCGCGGTACGACCACGGTCGCGGCCTCCCACTTCAAGGGCCGCGTCGTGCACACGCTGATCAAGAACGACATCGCGCTGCACGTGGCCCACACGAACGCGGACACCGCCGACCCGGGCGTGAGCGACGCGCTCGCCGGCGCGCTGGACCTTCGTGTCGTACGACCGCTCGTGGCGGACCCGCGTGATCCGGAAGGCCGCAGGGGTCTCGGCCGGATCTGCGAGCTGGACCACCCGCTGCCCCTGCGCGAGTTCGCCGCGCGTGCCGCCGAACGCCTGCCCGCGACCGCCCAGGGCATCCGCGTGGCCGGCGACCCGGAGACGACGATCCGCAGGGTCGCCGTCAGCGGCGGCTCCGGCGACAGCCTCTTCGACCAGGTCCGCGCGGCCGGCGTCGACGCCTTCCTGACCGCCGACCTGCGCCACCACCCGGCGAGCGAGGCGGTCGCCCACAGTCCTCTCGCGCTGCTCGACGCGGCGCACTGGGCCACCGAGTGGCCCTGGTGCGAGCTGGCCGCGAGCCAGCTCGACGAGATCTCCGACCGGCACGGATGGGACCTGCGCGTCCACGTCTCGAAGACGGTCACCGACCCCTGGACCAGCCACTCCCCGTCACCTGGAGCCCCCAACTGAACGCCGCGCCCGCCGACCAGATCCGACTCCTCGACGTCCAGGCCCTGGATGTGCGCCTCCAGCAGCTCGCGCACAAGCGGAAGTCGCTGCCCGAGCACGCCGAGATCGAGTCGCTCACCAAGGACCTCACCCAGCTGCGCGACCTGCTCGTGGCCGCGCAGACCGAGGAGAGCGACACCGCCCGCGAGCAGACCAAGGCCGAGCAGGACGTCGACCAGGTCCGCCAGCGCGCCGTCCGCGACCAGCAGCGCCTGGACTCCGGCGCCGTGACCTCGCCGAAGGACCTGTCCAACCTGCAGCACGAGATCGCCTCCCTCGCCAAGCGGCAGGGCGACCTTGAGGACGTCGTGCTGGAGGTCATGGAGCGCCGCGAGGCCGCCCAGGAGCGGGTGAGCGAACTGACCGAGCGGGTCTCCTCCGTCCAGGCGAAGATCGACGACGCGACCGGCCGCCGGGACGCCGCGTTCGAGGAGATCGACGGCGAGGTCGCCTCGGTGACCAAGGAGCGCGAGGTGATCGCGGCTTCCGTCCCCGCCGCCCTGCTGGGGCTGTACGACAAGCTGCGCGCCCAGCAGGGCGGCGTCGGTGCGGCCAAGCTGTACCAGCGCACCTGCCAGGGCTGCCGCCAGGAGCTCGCCATCACCGAGCTGAGCGAGATCCGCAAGGCCGCGCCGGACACCGTGGTGCGCTGCGAGAACTGCCGCCGCATCCTGGTGCGCACGTCCGAGTCCGGGCTGTAGGGAGCCTTCGGGGTGCGGGAGTTCATCGTCGAGGCCGACGGCGGGTCGCGGGGCAACCCCGGCCCGGCCGGGTACGGCTCCGTGGTCAAGGACGCGACGAGCGGGCAGACGCTGGCCGAGCGGGCCGAGTACATCGGCGTCGCCACCAACAACGTGGCCGAGTACCGGGGACTGCTGGCCGGCCTGCGCGCGGCGCACGAGCTGGACCCGTCAGCCTCGGTGCACGTCCGGATGGACTCCAAGCTCGTCATCGAGCAGATGTCGGGCCGCTGGAAGATCAAGCACCCCTCGATGAAGCCGCTCGCGGCGGAGGCGGCGGCCGTGTTCCCGCCCGGCCGGGTCACCTACGAGTGGATCCCGCGCGAGCGGAACAAGCACGCCGACCGCCTGGCCAACGAGGCGATGGACGCGGGCGGCCGCGGCGAGCGGTGGACACCGTCGGCGTCCCGCGCGGAACTGGACGCGGCCGCGACCCTCGAGCCGTCGGGCCCGCCCGGCGACGCGGCAGCGGGCGCGGCCCGCGCCCGTGCGGCACTGGCCGACGTCCGCGCGGCCCGCACGGTCGCCGCGACGACGACGCCGGGGACGCCTGCGCCGCCCGCGAGTGACGCGGCGACGCCGGCTGGCGCGGCGCCGACGGGAGAGACCGCGGGGGCGGACACCAGCGGTGTCGTCGACGGTGCCGCGTCGGCGGACACCAGTGGTGGTGTCGGCGGTGCCGCGTCGGTGAACATCAGTGGTGCCGGCACGGCCGGTCACAGCGCCCGGGAGGGCGCTGCCTCCGCTGCGGACGTTGCCGTCCCGGCGCCCGGCTCCGCCCCGGCGGCTGGCTCCGCCCCGGCGGTCGTTGCGGCCCCGGCGCCCGGCTCCGCACCGGCGCCCACCTCCGCCCCGGCGGGTGGTGCCGCCCCGGGGACGAGCCCCGCCCCGACCGCCGGGGCCACGGCGGCGCCCGCAGGCCGTGCTGGTGGTGCAGCGGCAGAGAGTTCTGCTCCGGGCTGGGGGTCCGCCCCCGATCTCGGGGCGCCCGCCACCTTCGTGCTGCTGCGGCACGGTGAGACGCCGTTGACGCCGCAGAAGCGTTTCTCGGGCAGCGGCGGTACCGATCCGGCCCTCTCCGAGGTCGGCCGGGAGCAGGCCGAACGGGTCGCCGCCGCGCTTGCCCGGCGTGGCACCATCCAGCACATCGTCGCCTCCCCGCTGGCCCGGACCCGCGAGACCGCCGGCATCGTCGCCGACCGCCTCGGCCTGGAGGTGACCGTCGAGGAGGGTCTGCGCGAGACGGACTTCGGCGCCTGGGAGGGGCTGACCTTCGCCGAGGTGCGGGAGCGCTACCCGGACGACCTGAACGCCTGGCTCGCCTCGCCGGACGTCGCGCCGACCGGCGGTGGCGAGAGCTTCGCCGACACCGCGGTCCGGGTCGCCGCCGCCCGCGACAAGCTGATCGCGGCGTACGCGGGCCGCACGGTCCTGCTCGTCACGCATGTCACCCCGATCAAGACCCTGCTCCGGCTCGCCCTCGGCGCACCCCCGCAGTCCCTGTTCCGCATGGAACTGTCCGCGGCGTCCCTGTCGGCGGTGGCCTACTACGCCGACGGCAACGCGAGCGTGCGTCTCTTCAACGACACGGGCCACCTGCGCTGACCGCCCCCGGCGCCGTGCTGCCGCGTGTGCCTCGGAGTGGGATCGGCGGCGGCGACCGGCCACCGCTCCCGGTGGCCCGGGCTCAGGGGCGTGCGCCGAGCGCGGCCGCCTCCCGCGCCAGCCGCTCGATCCGTGCCCAGTCGCCGGTGGCGACCGCATCCGCCGGTACCATCCAACTGCCGCCGACGCAGCCCACGTTGGGCAGGGACAGGTAGTCGGGGGCGGTCTTCGGCGTGATGCCGCCGGTGGGGCAGAAGCGGGCCTGCGGCAGCGGTCCGGCGAGCGACGTCAGATACCCCGTGCCGCCCGCTGCGTGCGCCGGGAAGAACTTCATCTCCCGCACCCCCCGCTCCAGCAGCGCCACCACCTCCGAGGCGGTCGACACCCCGGGCAGGAACGGCACCCCGGCCCGGGTCATGGCCGTCAGGAGGACCTCCGTCCACCCCGGGCTGACCAGGAACCGCGCCCCGGCCGCCACGCACCGGCTCACCTGCTCCGGGGTGATCACCGTGCCCGCGCCGGCCACTGCGCCGGGTACCTCCGCCGCGATCGCCCGCAGCCCCTCCAGGGCGGCGGGCGTGCGCAGGGTCACCTCGATCGCGGGCAGCCCCCCGGCGACCAGCGCCCGTGCGAGCGGCACGGCGTCCGCGGCGTCCTCCAGGACGACGACCGGCAGGACGGGGGCGAGGTCCAGCACGGAGGCAGGCACGGACATGGAGGCAGGTACAGGCGCGGAGGCAGGCTGAGGCTCGGGCATGGCCTCATCCTGCCCGCCCCGGTGCACCCTGCGCAAAGGCCGTTGCAGACAATGCAACGCCCGGTGGTCACGGCGTCAGTGGACCTCGTCCACCAGCACGTCCAGCGCCCACGCCCGGCCCGCCTTCGCGGGCGCCTCCGCCTCCACGACGTACCCGAGGTCCCGCAGCGCCTCCACCAGCCGCGCCGGGTCCTCGGGCGCCGTTCCGGCCGCCAGCAGGCTGCGCACGATCCGCCCCTTCGTCGCCTTGTTGAAGTGGCTGACCACCTTCCGGGTCGGCGCGTGCAGCACCCGCACCGTCGCCGTGCGGCCCGCGACCTCACCCTTCGGCTTCCACGCCGTCGCGTACGCCGCCGACCGCAGGTCCAGTACCAGTCCGTCCCCGGCCGCCTCCGGCAGCACGGACGCCATAGGGGTGCGCCAGTACGCGCCCAGCGCCCCCAGCCCGGGCAGCTTCACGCCCATCGAGCAGCGGTAGGAGGGGATCGCGTCCGTCACCCGTACGGCACCCCACAACCCCGAGAACACCAGCAGCGAGCGCGCCGCCCGCTCCCGCGCCGCCGCGTCCAGCGAGGCCAGGCCCAGGGCGTCGTACAACACCCCCGTGTACACCTCGCCCGCGGGCCGCGCACCGGCCTCGTACAGCGCGGCGTTCTTCGCGACCTCCCCGCGCAGGCCCTCGCTCAGCCCGAGCACCTCGCGCGCCTTCTCCTCGTCGGCGGCGCACAGCTCGACCAGCTCCTCCAGCACGGTCCGCCGGGCGGCCGTGAGCCCCGGCAGGGACAGCGACTCCAGCGACAGCGGGGCGCCGGGGCCGGACGGCGCCTTGCCCTCGGAGGGCGGGAGAAGGACGAGCACGGGATTTCTCCTTAACAAGGGGGACCGCCACAGCGTACGGCGTGCCACCCGGCCGCCCGCGCCCTACGGTTGCGGTATGCCCCGCTGCCCCGTGCACGTGACCGGCGCCCCTAAGGCCCCGATGCGCAGCGCCCTCGACGCCCTGCGCACCCGGCTCGCCGTCCCCGGTCCCTTCCCGCCGGAGGTGCTCGCCGAGGCCGACCGGGTCGCCCGGGACCCGGCGCTGCCGGTGCACGACGCCACCGACGTCCCGCTGTTCACCATCGACCCGCCCGGCTCCCTCGACCTGGACCAGGCCCTGCACCTGTCCCGGCAGGGCGCCGGCTACCGCGTGCGGTACGCCATCGCCGACGTGGCCGCCTTCGTCGTACCGGGCGGGCCGCTGGACCGGGAGGCGAGGCAGCGGGTGCTGACCCTGTACTTCCCCGACGGCCGCGTCCCGCTGCACCCGCCCGTGCTCAGCGAGGGCGCCGCGAGCCTGCTGCCGGGGCAGACCCGGCCCGCCGTGCTGTGGACGATCGACCTCGACGCCGACGGCCGGACCCGGAGCGTCGACGTCCGACGCGCCCTGGTGCGCAGCCGGGCCCGGCTGGACTACGCGCGTGTGCAGCAGCAGATCGACGCCGGCACCGCGGAGGAACCTCTCGCGCTGCTGAAGACCGTCGGGCAGCTGCTGGAGGCGCGGGAGGCGATGCGCGGCGGCGTCTCGCTGCGCGTGCCCGAGCAGGAGATCGTCCCGCGCGACCACACCTACGAACTCGCCTACCGCGCCCCGCTCGCCACCGACGGCTGGAACGCCCAGATCTCCCTGCTCACCGGCATGGCCGCGGCCCAGCTGATGCTGGCGCACGGCACGGGCATCCTGCGCACCCTGCCGCCGACCCCGGTCGGCGCCGTCGACCGGCTGCGCCGCACCGCGTTCGCACTGCACATCGACTGGCCGCACCACGTGTCGTACGCGCAGCTCGTCCGTTCCCTCGACCCGCACCGGCCGCGCCACGCGGCGTTCCTCCAGGCGTGCGCCACGGTGATGGGGCACGCCGAGTACACGGTCTTCCACGACGGACACCTCCCGGAGCTCACCACACACGCCGCCGTCGCCGCGCCGTACACCCACTGCACGGCTCCCTTGCGCCGCCTCGTCGACCGCTGGGCCTCCGAGATCGCGCTCGCGGCCTGCGCAGGGCAGGAGCCGCCCGAGTGGGCGCGCGCCGGGCTGGACGCGGTGCACGACCGGATGGCCGAGGGCGGCCGGCTCGCGAGCAAGGTCGACCGGGCCTGCATCGACCTGGTCGAGGCGGTGGTGCTGCAGGACCAGGTGGGGGAGGTCTTCCAGGGGTGCGTGGTGGAGCTGGACGACCACCGGGGAACCGTCCAGGTGGAGTCGCCGGCGGTCATCGGGGAGATCCGCGGCGCCGGCCCCGACTCCCTCGGGGAGCGGCTGCCGGTGCGGCTCACGCAGGCCGATCCGCAAGCGGCGAAGGTGAGCTTCGAACCGGCGTGAGCGCGCGCACCAGGCCGTCGGCGTCGTCCGCGTGCAGCCGTACGACACTCACCTCGCGCCGCCGGCCCAGCAGCGTGACGTGGGTGACCGGGTGGGACAGCTCCAGGGTGAGAGAGGTCTGCCCGCCGACGGCGACATCCAGCTCGCCGGGGGCACGCGCCGGGGAGGTGCGCAGCTCACGCCGTACCGCGCGGATGCCGTGCGCCGGGATGCGCAGGTCCACGTGCGTGCCGTGCCGCACGCGGAGGGTGGAGCCGTCGAGCACATGGGGGCGGACCACGGACGCGGCGTGCAGGGCGACCACGAAGACGACCGAGTAGACGTCCAGCACCAGGACGATCGCGTGCGCGGTCGGCCAGTCGCGCAGCAGCACGGACAGGGTGAACGTCTCGACGGCACAGACGAACGCGAGCCCGGCGGTCATGGCGCCCTGCCCGCGGGCGTACCCGAAGGTGTGCGTGGCGTCGCGGGTGCCGTGACGCCGCCGGGCGATCCACAGCACGAGACTCACCATCAGCCGCGCCTCGTGCCGGGCCAGCGACCAGGCGGTCCTCATCGCCCCTCCCCGGCGATCATCCGCAGCGCCCGCCGGAACGCCTCGGCCTGCGCGGGGGAGAAGTCGGCGCACACCGCGCGCAGAAAGGCGTCGCCCTCGGGGACGCCGCCCTCGGGCAGCACACCGGCGGGGACGGCGTCCGCCAGCGCCCGCGCGGCCTCCTCCACCCGCGGATCGTCCGGCGCGGCGTCCGCGAGCAGATCGAGCAGGGCGTACGCGTGCTCGGCCCGTCGTACGGCCTCCGGGCCCGCGAGGGCCTCGGCGAGTACGGCGGTGATCTGCTCCCGTGCCCCGGGCGGCGCGGCCGTGTCCAGCAGGGCGAGGATCTCGCGGTCCTTGGCCGCCATCGGCGACGCCGAGCCGGGCACCCGGGCGAGCAGCGCCGCGAGCCCCGGGGACACGGGGCCCTCGGCGGGCAGCGTCTCCGCCTCCAGCAGTTCCCGCAGCCGCCGCCGGCGCTCCCGGATCGCCCCCTCCTGCCGGGCCAGGTCGTCGTCCAGCTCGGTGAGCACCTCGACGAGGTCCTTCCCGGCGTCGTCGGCGAGCACGTCCCGCACCTCCGCGAGCCCGAGCCCCAGCTCGGTCAGCCGCCGGATCCGGGCGAGCACGACGGCGTGCCGCAGGGTGTAGTCCCGGTAACCGTTGCCGAGCCGCTCGGGCTCGGGCAGCAGCCCGAGGTGGTGGTAGTGCCGCACGGCCCGGGTGGTGACCCCCACGACCGCGGCGAGTTCTCCGATCCGCATGCCCTCAGTGAAGACGTTGACGTCGCGGCAGGGTCAAGCCGCCAAGGACTTTCTCCGAGCCGCTTGGCGTTGCACCCTCTGGTCGGACCAGGGGGTGCACGGCATGGGTGACGGGCGTGAAGAGGCGCGGTGGACCAGGGCGCGGCTGGGGCGCTGCGGGCCGCCGCTCGATCTGCTGACCGCCTCCTTCGACCGGCACGTCTACGCCCCGCACGCGCACGCCGAGTACACCGTCGGCGTCACCGTCGGCGGCCTGGAAGTCATCGCCTACCGGGGCGGCCGGATCCACTCCGGTCCCGGCTCCCTCGTCGTGCTGGAACCGGGCGAGATGCACACCGGCGGCCCCGCCGCGCCCGAGGGCTACGCCTACCGCGCCCTGTACGCGGCGCCCGCACTGCTGGGCGACGGCCTGCTCGGCGAGAGCCTCCCGCACTTTCGCGAACCGGTCCTGCACGATCCCGAACTGGCCGCCGCGCTGCGCCTGACCCACACCGAACTCGCCGCCTGCCCCGACCCCCTGGAGGCCGAGTCCCGACTGCCGTGGCTGCTCACGGCCCTGGCCCGGCGCCACTCCACGGCCCGCGCGGCGAGCGACACCGTGCCCGGCGCCGACCGCGTCGCCGCCGTCGTCCGCGACCGCCTGGCCGGCGAACTGCTCGCCCCGCCCTCCCTCGCCGACCTCGCCACCGAGCTGGGCCTGTCCCGCTACCAGCTGCTGCGCGCCTTCCGTACGGCGACGGGGATACCGCCGTACGCCTGGCTGGCCCAGCACCGCGTGACCCGGGCCCGTGGCCTGCTGGAGGCGGGTCTGCGTCCGGCGGAGGTGGCGGGCCTGGTGGGCTTCGCCGACCAGGCGCACCTGACCCGTTGGTTCCGCCGGGTGCTCGGGGTGACCCCGGCGGCGTACCGCAACAGCGTTCAAGACGCGCGGTGAGGTCCTGGCCGAAACTCTTCGCATGACTGCACGCGGCTGGTTCCTCTTCTCCCTCATGGGAGTGGTCTGGGGCATCCCCTATCTCATGATCAAGGTGGCGGTGGACGCGGTGTCCCCTGCCACGGTGGTGTTCGTGCGCTGCGCGCTCGGCGCGGCCCTCCTGCTCCCCTTCGCCCTGCGGCAGCCGGGCCTGGCCCGTACCGTGCGCACCCACTGGCGCCCGCTGCTGGCCTTCGCGTGCATCGAGATCATCGGCCCCTGGTACACCCTCACCGACGCAGAACGGCACCTGTCCAGCTCCACGGCGGGCCTGCTGATCGCGGGCGTCCCGGTCGTCGGCGTGGCCCTGGCCCGGTTCTTCGGCGACACCGAACGCCTCGGCGTACGGCGCCTGAGCGGCCTCGCCCTCGGTCTCGGCGGCGTCGGCGTCCTCACCGCCCCGCACCTGACCGGCGGCGACGCCCGCTCCCTCGCGGAGGTGCTGCTGACGGTGGTGGGGTACGCCACGGCCCCGCTGATCGCCGCCCGCCACCTCAAGGACGTCCCGTCGCTGCACCTGACGGCGCCCTGCCTGGCGCTGGCGGCGCTGGTGTACGCGCCCGCTGCGGCGGTGACCTGGCCCTCGCAGGTGCCCGCGCCCTCGGTGCTGGCGGCGCTGGCCGGGCTGGGCGTGATCTGCACGGCCGTGGCGTTCGTCGCTTTCCTGGAGCTGATCAAGGAGGCGGGGCCGACCCGGGCGACGGTGATCACGTACGTCAACCCGGCGGTCGCGGTGGCGGCCGGCGCGGTGTTCCTGGGCGAGCGGCTGACCCCCACCATCGCGGTGTCCTTCGCCCTCATCCTCGCGGGCTCGGTCCTCGCGACGGCCGCGGGTCCGCGCAGGACGACCCGCCCGGTACCATGGTCCACACGGCAGACGAGCCGGGCGGACGGCCGCGTGGAGTCCCCTTGACGGGGGCTTCCCGAGGAACGTCCGGGCTCCACAGGGCAGGGTGGTGGCTAACGGCCACCCGGGGTGACCCGCGGGACAGTGCCACAGAAAACAGACCGCCGGGGGCTTCGGCCCTCGGTAAGGGTGAAACGGTGGTGTAAGAGACCACCAGTGCCCAGGGTGACCTGGGCAGCTAGGTAAACCCCACCCGGAGCAAGGTCAAAAGGGAGCGCTCCTTCGCAAGGAGGGGTGTTCCTGCGCGGACGTTCGAGGGCTGCCCGCCCGAGTCCGCGGGTAGACCGCACGAGACCGGCGGCAACGCCGGCCCTAGATGGATGGCCGTCGCCCCGGCGTCCGCGAGGACACCGGGGAACAGAACCCGGCGTACAGCCCGACTCGTCTGCCCCAGCTTTGCCGGACAGGGCCTCCGACCAGCGTCGGAGGCCCTGTCCGGCTTTTCGCGGGCTCACCCGCTTCTCGTGGCTCACCCATTTCCGGGGGCCACCGCGTTTTCGGCGGCCACCGCGTTTTCGGGGGCCACCGCGCCGCCGCACGCGCCGGGTGCGCCCCCGCCACCGCACGCGCGGGGGTCGCCGCCCCGGCCTGACGGCGGCCCCGTCCCACGTCGCCCCGTCCACCCCGCCCCGGCGGCTCGGCGTCCCGGCCACCCGGAGTTCTTCTCGCGTAGACGCCGTGTCGGCCCAACCTTTCGACAGGCGACGCCTGTTGACGGTCGGTCACCTGTTCGCCCGATGATACGATCACCGCACTTGCGGAGCGGGCGCGTCCACTCTCCTGGACGGGATCATCAGCCGGCCGTCAGTCGCCTGAAGAGAGTCTTATGACGGAATACACAGCGAACCCGGTGCTCTGGGCGCTTCTCGTCCTTCTCATCGCCGCCGTCGCCCTCGTCGTCCGCCAGCGCAGGGCGGCCCGAGCGCTCCGGCAGGAGATCGACGGACTCACCAGCCACTACTCCGAGCTGGAGAACCACTACACCCAGTCCGTCCAGGCCGCCCAGGAGGAGGCCGAGGAGGCGACCAAGACCGTACTGAAGTCCGCGATGCGGACCCTGCAGGGCCTCGCCGCCGAGCAGCAGCTCGTCGTCTCCCGGCTCCAGGAGAAGTACGGCGACTCGGCCATCCTCCAGGACCTGCTGGAGATCGACCACACCAACTCGCAGTTCGGCCGGCGCGCCCAGTCCATCGCCGTGCTCTGCGACGGCTGGCTCGGCCGCCACCGCGACGTGGCGTCCGTCTACGACGTGGTGCGCAGCGCCCAGGGCCGCATCCGCCACTTCCGGCGCGTGGAGATCCTCTCCCAGGTCGACTTCGGCATCACCAGCCGGGCCGTCGAGCCGGTCGCGCTGGCCCTGGCCGAACTGCTCGACAACGCCACCAGCTACTCCAGCCCCGACACCGTCGTCGAGATCAACATCCGCACCGTGCCCAAGGGCATCTGCATCGTCGTCGACGACGCCGGTGTCGGCATGAACGACGAAGAGCGGGCCCGCGCCGAGGGGCTGCTGTCCAGTCGCCGCGTCAAGGGCGTGTCCTCGCTCGGCAACCCCCCGCAGTTCGGCTTCGCCGTCATCGGCGTGCTCTGTGAACGCTTCGGCTTCGAGGTGTCCGTGGACTCCTCGTCCCCGTACGGAGGGGTGCGCGCGGTCGTCCTGCTGCCCCACGAACTGCTCACCGCCATGCCCGAGCAGAAGGCGCCGGCCCACTCCATGCCCACGCACGCGATACCCCACGCGACCGGGCCCGAGCCCGCGCTGACCGCGTCCGCCACCGCCGACGGCCTGCCCCGCAGGCGCCGCAAGCGGCCGATGGCGATCGTGCCGGGCAGTGCACCCGACGCCCGCACCTTTGGCCGCTCCGGCGCCGAGACG
This sequence comes from Streptomyces sp. NPDC036813, assembly GCF_055609245.1. Taxonomy (NCBI): domain Bacteria; kingdom Bacillati; phylum Actinomycetota; class Actinomycetes; order Kitasatosporales; family Streptomycetaceae; genus Streptomyces; species Streptomyces sp. NPDC036813. Next base: position 282,593 of record NZ_JBVJPV010000009.1, read on the forward strand.
GCGGCGATCATGGGCGCGTTCCAGCGGGGCACGCAGTCCGGCCGGGCCGCGCGCGACGAGGCGGGCCCTACGAGCAGCACACGTGGTGCAAGCAGCGAAGGACATGAGGTCTCGTGAACGACGATCTGTCATGGATGCTCGACAGCGCCCTGGAGATTCCCGGGGCTCTGCACGCGGTCCTGATCTCGGCCGACGGTCTGTTGATGGCCCGGACGAAGGACTTCGACAAGGACGACGCCGACCGGGTGGCCGCCGCGATGAGCGGAGTGCAGTCCCTCAGCCGTTCGCTCGGCTTCTTCTGTGAGGACCCCCGGCACGCCTGGCGGCAGACCCTGGTGGAGTTCGACGGCGGCTGGGTCTTCCTGATCTCCGCCGGCGAGGGCGCCTACCTGGGCGTCTCCGCCTCCCCGGACGTCGACATGCAGGACATCACCTTCCGCATGCAGCAGCTCGTCGGCCAGCTCGGCAAGGCGCTCGCCGCGCCGCCGCGCGAAGACCTCGGGATGCGCTCATGAGCGGGTACGAGGACTGGGAGCCCGAGGCCGCGCCGTTAGTGCGTCCCTACGTCATCACCAAGGGACGCGGACTGCCCGACGACGAGCAGCTGTCCTTGATCACCCTCGTCACGGCGGCCCCCGAGGAGGGACAGCGGCCCACCCGGCTGTCGCCCGAGGAACAGCGGCTGCTGGACATCTGTTCCGCCGGTTACCTCTCGGTCGCCGAGATCGCGGGGCACACCCGGCTGCCGCTCGGCGTGGTGCGGATCCTCCTCGCCTCGCTGGCGGAGGGCGGCTACCTCGTCACCCGCCCGCCCGTGGCCCGCGCCCCCCTCGCCGACCGGGAGATCCTCGAGGAGGTACTGAATGGTCTCCGCGCCAAGTTCGGCTGAGCCCGCCCGGCTCGGTGAGCAGGCGTACGTCCGCGGCGGCGCCGACCAGACCGCCGTGAAGATCCTCGTCGTCGGTCACTTCGCCGTGGGCAAGACCACCTTCATCGGCTCGATCTCCGAGATCGAGCCGCTGTCCACCGAGGAGACCATGACCCGGGCGGGGGAGGGGATCGACGACCTCAAGGGTGTCCAGGGCAAGACCACCACCACGGTCGCCATGGACTTCGGTCGCCTCACCATCAGCGACCGCGTCGTGCTGTACCTGTTCGGCACCCCCGGCCAGCAGCGTTTCGTGCAGATGTGGGAGGACATGGCCCGCGGCGCACTCGGCGCGCTGGTGCTCGTCGACCCCGAACGGCTCGCGGACTCCTTCCCGGTGATCGACCTGATCGAGACCTACGGCCTCGACTACGCCATCGCCGTCAACCACTTCGACGGCTCCCCGCTGCGGGACGAGGCCGCGCTGCGCGACGCGCTCGACCTGCTCGAGGACACGCCTGTCGTCACCTGCGACGCGCGCGACGAGAAGTCGTCGGCGGCGGCGCTGACCACCCTCGTCCGCCACCTGCTGGCGCACGCGCACTGAACACGTCCCCCGGCCCTCGACGCGCGCCGCCGGCACACCCCCTAGGAACTGACATGGACGCTCACACCCCCGCCCCGGTGCCCCCGCCCGGGTGCCCGGCCCACGGCTCCGGTGCCCGGGTGCCGCTGTACGGGCCGGAGTTCGCGGCAGACCCGCAGGCGTACTACTCCTATCTGCGCCACTACGGGCCGGCCGCGCCCGTCGAGCTCGCCCCCGGTGTCGAGGCCACGCTCGTCACCGACTACACGGCCGCGCTCCAACTCCTCCAGGACTCCGGCACCTTCCGCAAGGATGCGCGCCGCTGGCGGGCCTTCCAGGAAGGCAAGGTGCCCGCCGACAGCCCGGTCGCGCCGCTGCTGTCCTACCGGCCCAACTGCATGTTCGCCGACGGCGCCGAGCACCTGCGGCTGCGCCAGGCGGTCACCGACTCCCTCGCCCGCGTCGACGTGCGGCGGCTGAGCCGGAGCACCGAGCGGATCTCCACGTACCTGATCGACCAGTTCGCCGCGCGCGGCTCGGTCGACCTGCTCGGCGACTACGCCAAGCAGCTGCCGCTGTTCGTCTTCAACGAGCTCTTCGGTTGCCCCGCCGACATCGGCGACCGGGTGCTGTTCGGCATCTCCGGCATGTTCGACGGCGTCAACGCCGAGAAGGCCGTCGAGGTCCTCTTCCAGGCCGTCGGCGAGCTCGTCGCGCTCAAGCGGAGCAAGCCGGGCGACGACGTCACCTCCTGGCTGATGCAGCATCAGGCGGAGCTGTCCGACGAGGAGATGGTGCATCATCTCGCCCTCCTGCTGGGCGCCGGCGCCGAGCCGCTGCGCAACCTGATCGGCAACACCCTGCACCGGCTGCTCACCGACGACCGGTACGCCGACGAGGGCGGTCTGATCGACGAGGCCCTCGACGACACGCTGTGGGACAACCCGCCCATGGCGAACTACGCGCCGCACTACCCGGCCGCTGACGTGGACTTCGCCGGCCACCGGCTGGAGGCGGGCGAGCTGGTCCTGGTCAGCTTCGCCGCCGCCAACTCCGGTCCGGCACTGGCCGCGACCCGGCAGACCGGCAGCAACCGGGCCCACCTCGCCTGGAGCGCCGGCCCGCACGCGTGCCCGTCCAAGGAGCCGGCCCGGCAGATCACCGTCACGGCTGTGGAGAACCTGCTCAACCGGCTGCCCGACATCGAGCTCGCCATCCCCGAGGACAGCCTCACCTGGCGCTCCGGCCCCTTCCACCGCGCCCTGGCCGCCCTGCCGGCCCGGTTCACTCCGGTGCGCACCCCGCCCCGCGGTGTGCCGCCGCAGACCACCGCCCCCGCGGCGACGGCCCCCTCGGCGCCGAGCGCCCGCAAGCCCGAACGCACCGGTCTGTGGAGCCAGTTCCTCAACTGGCTCAGGTGATTCACCCGACACTCAGCACCTTCGCAGCGTCGCATGACGACTCGGCCTCACGGGTAGTGAGGAACGCGGTATTCCGAGTTACTGACGAGGCGAAGGAGGTTCCGTGGACCACATATCCACCGGCGCCGGACCCAGACCCACCCTCACCATGTGGCACCCCCCGATACCCGTCTCCGCAGGCGGGTATCTTCATGCCCGCCCCGGCTCGCGGCGGGAGCAGCGGTGATCGCCGCGCGGGCCGGGACGCTCGGCGGGCACACGGCCGGGCAGCTGCGGCGGCTGTGCGCGGTGGCGGGTCTGGACCCGACCGACACGGACACCTACGCGGACGTCCTCCTCACCACGCTCGGCCCGGCCGCCGAACGGCCGCTGGACCTGCCGCCGCCGTCGCGGACGTTCCTGTCCGACGACCACACGCCGGTGGAGTACTCCCTGTCGTTCACCGCCGGCGCGAACCCCACACTGCGCGTCCTGCTGGAACCGGGCTGTGGCGCAGGCAGCCTGGCACGCGGCGGCCGCGCGGCCCTGGCCGCCGTCCGGGAGATGGCCCGGCGCTGGGACTTCTCCACCGAGCGCCTCGACGACCTCGAGGACCTGTTCCTGCCGCCGTCCCCGCACGGCCCGCTGGCCCTGTGGATCGCGCTGGAACTGCGGCCCGGGGGTGTGCCCCAGGTCAAGGTCTATCTGAATCCGGCCGCCTCCGGGCCGCAGCGGGCCGCGGTGACGTTACAGGAGGCCCTCGGCCGCCTGGGCCACGAGCGGGCCTTCGAGGCGCTGCCCCCGGCCGACGGCTACCCCTTCCTCGCCCTGGACCTCGGCGACTGGGAGGCGCCCCGGGTGAAGGTGTACCTCAAGCACCTGGGCCTGTCGGCCGCCGAGGCGGCCGGACTGTGCCGGACGGAGCCGGGGCCGCCCGCCGCGGAGGTCGACGCGTTCTTCCGCACCGCGGCCGGGGCCGCCCCGACGTCACGGCTCGACCGCCGCCCCGGGCTCACCTGCCACTCCTTCACGGAGACGGACAGCGGGCTGCCCAGCGGGTTCACCCTGCACATCCCGGTCAGGGACTACGTCCGTGACGACGCCGAGGCGCTCGACCGCGCCCTCGCCGTCCTCGCCGGACACGGCATCGACGCGGGACCGCTGATGCGCGCCCTGCCCGCGGTCACCGGCCGCCGCCCGGAGGACGGCGTGGGCCTGATCGCCTACCTGGCCCTGGCCCACCAGCGGGGCAGACCGCCGAGGGTGACGGCGTACGTCTCCTCGGAGACCTACGCCGTCCGGCCGCCGGTCCTCACATCCGAGCGGGCCGACGCGCAGCCCGTGCACTGAGCCGGCCCGGCGAGGCTCCCGGTGCAGCCGGAAGCCTCGCCGCACGGTTCACGCCGGCTGCAGCTCGCTCAGCTCCGCGAGATACGGCCCGAAGTCCACCTGGATCGAGGAGCCCTCGGTGTCGCCGTAGCGGTCGGCGATGGCGGCCAGGTAGGTGCCGATCTCCTTGCGCATGACGTCCTCGGACGGCAGCGCGACGTCCCCGGCGACGATCCCCGCCACCCAGCGGGCCTGGGCCTCCACCAGCCGTGTGATCGCCCCCTGCGGCCGGACCAGCCCGACGAAGTGCAGCCCGGGATGCCCGGGCGCGACCACCCGCTTGTACAACTCCACGGCGCCCTGGGCGTTCACCGGACAGTCGTCGGGCAGGGCGGGGAACGACATCCGGAACCCGGTGCAGTAGACGATCGCGTCGGCCCGTTCGGCACTGCCGTCGGTGAAGACCACCCGGTCCCCGTCCAGCGAGTCGATCGCGGGCTTCGGGACGACGTCACCGTGCCGGATCCGGCTGAGGATCTCGTCGGAGACGGTCACGGCGGACGAGAAGATCGGGTGATCGGGCTCGGGCAGCCCGTAGTCGCCGAGTTTGCCACGCGCCACCAGCAGCGCGTTCTCCACGAACCGGCGCGCCTGCGCGAAGGGCATCGCGGTGAACCAGGGCGCCTCGGCGATCAGATCGACCGACATCCCGAACAACTGCTTCGGCACGATGTGCAGGCCCCGCCGCACCGACAGGACGGTCCGCTCGGCGTGCCGGGACAGGTCGGCGGCGATGTCCACGGCCGAGGCGCCTAGCCCCACCACGACGACCCGCTGCCCGGCGTAATCACGCGCGTCCTGGTAGTCCACGGAGTGCAGGATCGTTCCGGCGAACGACTGCGCGCCCTCGGGCAGCGGATCGGGCAGAGCGGGATCGGTGTTGTGCCCCGACGCGACGACCACATGGGCGAAGACCCGGCTCCGCGTGCCGCCCCCGGCGCCCCGGGTCACCACCCGCCAGCCGCCGCCCGGCTCCTGCCGCACCGACAGCACCTCGGTGGCCGGCTCGATCCGCTCCCGCAGGCCCGCCCAGTCGGCGAAGGCACGCAGGTAGTCCGCGACCTGGCTGTGCCGCGGGTAGAGCGGGTAGTCACCGGGCATGGGGAAGTCGGCGTACCCGGTCAGCGACTTGGCCGTGTTCAGGTGCAGCGTGCGATACCCCGGCCCCCGCTCACCCGCCCCCGGCTGCCGCCAGATGCCCCCGACGTCCGGTGCCTTCTCCACGCACACGAAGTCGACGCCACGGGCTTTGAGCGCGTGCGCGGCCGCCAGTCCGGACAGACCCGCACCGATCACGCACACGCTCACGCGTCCCCCCACACCGTCATCACAGATCGTTTTCGCACGGCCAGTGACTGCCCATCGGGCACTTGCGTCACACCGGCGGCCGGGTGGTATACGCCACTACAGCGCCACGACCCCTACGCGACCGGGTCCCCACGCCCCTGTGCCCCTGCGTCCCCAGGCTCCGTGCGTCCCCACGCCCCTGTGCCCCTGTGCCCCTGTGCCCCTGCGTCCCCAGGGCGTCCCCGCGCCCCTTACGTCGGTTCGCTCGCGAGGGACCGCCGTCTCACCCGCTCCAGATGTCCCGCGAACACGTCCCGGGCCTCGGGCGTCAGCGTCCGCAGCGCCACCAGCGCGGTGATGACGACGTCACACAGCTCGCCCTGGACGTCGTCCCAGGTGTGACTGGCCCCCTTGCGCGGGTTCTGCCCGGTGGCCCCGATCACGGCCTGGGCGACCTCGCCGACCTCCTCGGACAGTTTGAGCACCCGCAGCAGCAGCCCGTCCAGGCCGCCATGGGCCCGCCGCTCCTCCAGCCAGGCCCACAGCTCCTCGACCGTGCCCCACAACTCCACGTCCCGCTCACTCATACGGGGAGACTGCCACGCGGGGCGGCCTACTCGCCTTCGAACAGAGCCTCCTGCTCACCCTCGCGCTGCCGGCGCAACTGCCTCACCCGGGCGCCGATGACGACGGCGGTGCCCGCCGCGGCCGTCGCGAAGGCCACCGGCACCATCCAGCCCCGGTTCACACTGTGCCCGAGCACCGCGTCCAGGGAGAGCCGGCCGGGCCCCGTGACGGCGAGCCCGGCGGCGGTCAGCCCGAGGGAGGCCGCGTACTCGTACCCCCCGCCCTGATTGAAGAAGCCGTTGGGCGCGTGCACGGCTGCCGCCCCCGCCATCGCCCCGGCCGCGGACGCCCCGGCCGCCGGCGTGGCCAGCCCCAGCGCCAGCAGTACCCCGCCGCCGGACTCGGCGAGCCCGGCCGCCATCGCGCTGGCCTTGCCGGGCCGGTACCCGACGGACTCCATGAACTGCCCGGTTCCCTCCAGGCCGTGCCCGCCGAACCACCCGAACAACTTCTGCGCCCCGTGCGCGGCCAGCACCCCGCCGGTGCCCAGCCGAAGCAGCAACAGTCCCAGATCACGTCGATCGAACGTCGTCACGGTCACTCCCTGAGCCCACGAGAAACGGCCCCCCTCCCACGGTGCCACGGAGCCTGCTTGCCCACCTGTGCGAGCGTCCGTTCGGGTACGCGGCTCAGGTGCCGGGGCTTGGTTCCCGCACGGGCTCTTCCCGGTGCGCCACCTCGTCGTGCCGGGGGAGCAGGAGCGGGGTGGCGAGGATGAGCAGTCCGGCCACCGTCACAGCGGTGCGCGGGCCGGTGACGTCGGCGAGCAGCCCGCCGAGCGCGGTGCACACGGCGATGGCCGCCTGCTGGCCGATCGACCAGGCCGACAGGGTGCGGGCGAGGAGATGCCTGGGGGTGTGCTCGAGCCGGTAGGTGGCGAGCACCGGGGTGTACAGGCTCATGTTGACGATGATCGCCAGCTCGACGGCCATCACGGTGACGAGGCCGACGACGCCGGGCCGGACGAAGGCCAGGCCGATCAGCCAGACGGCGCGCAGGGTGCCGACCCGGCGGAAGACCCACTGCCGGCCGTGGCGGGCCACGACACGGCGGGCCAGCCGGGAGCCGATGAGTCCGCCGAGGCAGGGGGCGGCGAAGGCGAGACCGTACTGCCAGGGCGGGAAGCCGAGCCGGCGCAGCAGGAGTACGGCCAGCAGCGGTTCGGTGGCCATGATCAGACCGGCGACGAGCATGTTGTTGAGGTAGAGCGCCCGCAACCCGGGATGCCCCATGATGTGCCGCCAGCCGTCGAGCAGCCCGCCTGCCCGGACCCGGCTCGCGCCGGCTGTGCGCGGCGCTTCCTCACGGCCTCCGATGGCGGTGATGCCGAGCGCGGAGAGCAGGTAGCTGAGCGCGTCGGCCACCACGGTGACGACCGGCCCGAACAGCCCGATCGCCGCCCCGCCCAGCGGTGGTCCGACCGCGATGGAGCTCCAGTTCGTGGATTCCAGCCGCGCGTTGGCCACGAGCAGGTCGTCCGGCGGGATCAGCGCCTTGAGGTAGGCGCCGCTCGCCGCGCCGAACGCGATCCTGGCGGCGGCGGCCACCGCCGAGACCACGAGCAGCTGGACGAAACCGAGCAGACCGAAGGCGTAGGCGACCGGGATCGTCGCCATGACCGCGAACCGGGTCAGATCCATCGCGATCATGACCGCTCGCTTGCGCCGGAACTCCACCCACGGGCCGAGGGGCACCGCGATCAGCGCCCCCACGGCGGGCCCCACCGCGGACAGCGCGGACACCTCGGCGGGCCCGGAGTGCAGCACCATGACGGCGATCAGCGGCAACGCCCCGAACCCCAGTCCGGATCCGTAGGCGCTGACCGCATACGCCGCCCACAGCAGGCCGAACCGCCGGCCCAACCGTCTCCTGCCCACCACGCTCCCGACCGGACAAACCCGCGTTGCCCACCGAGAGCTAAGCGAGAAGCACAGCCCGAGGTCAAACAACCGCCCTGCCGTTGATGCACAACCATCCGTTGTTCACTAGGGTGGCCCGGCGTGGATCTCGAAGCAGTCCGTACCTTCGTCGCCGTCGCGGAAGCGGGCCAGTTCCAGAAGGCCGCCGCGGACCTGTCGCTCACCCAGCAGGCCGTCTCCAAGCGCATCGCGGCGCTGGAGCGTGACCTCGGCGTGCGGTTGTTCACCCGCACGCCGCGCGGCGCCGAGCCGACCATCGACGGGCAGGCGTTCCTGCCTCACGCGCGCGAGCTGCTGCGCGCCGCCGAGCGGGCGGTCACCTCCGTGCGTGCCGGTCGCCGCCCCCTGCGCGTCGATGTGCTCAACTCGCGCGGCGCGGCCTCGGGCCTGATGCGCGGATTCCACCGCGCACACCCCGGGATCGACCTCGACGTGGTGATGCTGCTGGACATCGACACGGCCGTCGACGCCATCCGCTCCGGCACGGTCGACGCGTCCTTCCGTGCCGTCGCCGCGCCCGGCCGGCCGCTCCCCGAGGACATCGAGTCCGTGCGGGTGATCGACGAACCGCTCCAGCTCCTCACCGGCCCCCACCACGCGCTCGCGGGCGCCCGGTCGGTGACCCTCGCCCGGCTCGTCGGGCACCGGATCTGGATGCCGGGCATCGTCCCCGGTTCGGAGTGGGCCGCCTACTACGACGAACTCGTCGCCGAGTTCGGCCTCACGATCGAGGCGACCGGCCCCAACTTCGGCTCCGACGCGCTCCTGGACACCGTGGCCGACACTCCGGCCCTGGCCACCTTCATGGGCGAGCACACCCGTCTCATCTGGCCCGCCGACCACGGCCTGCGACGCATCCCGGTCACCGACCCGACCCCCGTCTACCCCCACTCACTTCTCTGGCACCGCGACAACCCCCACCCGGCGCTGCCCACCCTCCGCACCCACCTGACCACCGCACCCCCCGCCCACTCGGCGCCCGGCACCTGGGTACCGCGCTGGACGCTGCCGCACTGACAGCATCCCGGCGGACCCACGCGTCCCGGAGACGGAAACACGGCAGCCGCCCCACCCGCACCGTCGTGCGTCCCGCAGGACGCACCCCCCCGGTGCTGTGGGACGGCTGCCGCCTCCCCCCTCGCCATGGCTTGCGGCCCGACGGTGGAACCATCGTGCTCCATATGTGAAGCTCCGATGAAGGAAAGTTGAGCATAAGTCCACCACCGGCCGCAATGCCACGGACCTTCAAATTCCACTTGTGCACATCACCGGCCTGACGCCCCGGTGCCTCTCAACCCCGCCCCACATACGGCATCGTCGTGGCCAGCACCGTCGCGAACTGCACGTTCGCCTCCAACGGCAACTCCGCCATGTGCCGCACCGTGCGCGCCACATCGGCCACGTCCATCACCGGCTCCGCGACCACCGCCCCGTTCGCCTGCAGCACACCCGTCTGCATACGCGCCGTCATGTCCGTCGCCGCGTTGCCGATGTCGATCTGCCCCACCGCGATCCGGTACGGCCGCCCGTCCAGCGACAACGCCTTCGTCAGCCCCGTCAGCGCGTGCTTGGTCGCGGTGTACGGCGCCGAGTGCGGCCGCGGCGCATGCGCCGAGATGGAGCCGTTGTTGATGATCCGTCCGCCCTGCGGCGTCTGCTCCTTCATCTGCCGGTACGCCGCCTGCGCGCACAGGAACGCCCCGTTGAGATTCGTGTCCACCACGTGCCGCCAGGCGTCGTACGGCAGTTCCTCCACCGGCACGCCCCCCGGCCCGAACGTGCCGGCGTTGTTGAACAGCAGGTCCACCCGCCCGAACCGCTCCACGGTCGCGGCGAACAAGGCGGTCACGGACTCGGGCTCCGTCACGTCCGTCCCCACGGCGAGCCGCTCGGCGCCCGGCACCAGCGCGCCCGTCTCCTCCAGCGGAGGCACGCGCCGCCCGGCCAGGGCCACCGCCCACCCTGCGCGCATCAGCTCGACGGCGACCGCGCGCCCGATCCCGGACCCGGCGCCGGTCACGACCGCGACGCCGCGCCGTTCGGTGTTTCGTTCAGCGTTCATGGTCCCGAAGCGTAGACAAAGGTCCACAGTCCGGAACCGGCCTTCCGTCATACGAACACCGTGCCCGGGGACGGCGTCACCCGGGCAGGCGCACGGGCCGTCACACCGAAATGAGTTCGGCCTCGCCCGTGAGGTCCCCCGTCTCGCTCGGATAGCGGACGCCGACCCGGCCGCGGATCGCGTCGAGCGTCCGCATCACCGCCAGCGTGCCGTCCAGCGGCACCAGCGGCGACTCGGTCTCGCCGGCCCGCAGCGCCCGCATGACCTCCTTCGCCTCGTGCCGGAAGCTGGTGCGCGGCCCGTCCGCGGGGTCGGCGGCGAACTCCTCGGGCTCCTTGCCGTCGCGGTGCAGCACGAAGCGGTCGGGGTGGAAGAAGCCGTTCGGGACGTCGATCCGGCCGGCCGATCCGGTCACCGACGCGGTGACCGCCGTACCGCCGACGATGGAGCAGTGCACCGAGGCGAGCGCGCCGGAGTCGAAGGACAGCAGTGCCGCCGTCTGCAGGTCGACGCCCTCGGGGGAGAGGACCGCGCGGGCCGTGACGTCGGACGGCTCGCCGAGCAGCAGGTGGGCGAAGGAGACCGGGTAGACGCCGAGGTCGAGCAGCGCGCCACCGCCCTGCCGGGGGTCGCGCAGCCGGTGGGCCGGCGGGAAGGGCCCGGCGAGCCCGAAGTCGGCCTGCACCGTGCGCACGTCCCCGACGGCGCCGTCGTCGACGAGGTCCTTCAGCCGCCGTACCAGCGGGTTGCAGTACATCCACATGGCTTCCATCAGGAAACGCCCGTGCTCGCGGGCCAGGGCGACGAGTTCCCCGGCCTCGCGCAGGTTCAGGGTGAACGGCTTCTCGCACAGCACGTTCCGCCCCGACTGCAGGAGCAGCCCGGCCGCTGCCCGGTGCGCGGCGTGCGGCGTGGCGACGTACACCACGTCCACCTCGGTGTCCTCGGCGAGCGCGCGCCAGTCGCCGTAGGCACGCTCGATCCCGAACCGTTCCGCGAACGCCGTCGCCGACTCCTCGGACCGCGAGGCCACCGCGACGACCTGTGCGTCCGGCAGATCCACCAGGTCCGCCGTGAACGCGGCCGCGATCCCACCGGTCGCGAGGATGCCCCACCGCACGCCGTCCGCCGTCATACCCGCCCCACCCTCTGTTGCGTCTTCAAGCAGTCGTTCCGAGCTGAGAGCATAGGTGCCGATCCGTCGCCGAGGGAGTTCGAAAGGGAGGGCGCATGCCCGAGGGAGGGGCCCCCATACCCGAGGCCGCGCATCCGGCCGCCACCGAGGCCGGCGCAGGGGCTGCCACCGAGGCCACCGCAGGGGCCGGCACCCCCGCCGAGGCCGCCGCCCGCGCGGCGCACCGCCGTACCGGATGGCTCGTCACCCTCGTCCTGGGCGGTCTGACCGCCACTCCGCCGCTCGCGATGGACATGTACCTGCCGTCGCTGCCGGCGGTGACCCGGTCCCTGCAGGCGCCCGCCGCGACCGTGCAGCTCACCCTCACCGCCTGCCTGGCCGGCATGGCGCTGGGCCAGCTCGTCGTCGGCCCCATGAGCGACAAGTGGGGCCGCCGCCGCCCCCTGCTCATCGGCCTCGCCGTCTACGTCGTCGCCACCGCCCTGTGCGCGCTCGCGCCGAACGTGCAGACGCTGGTCGCCTTCCGGCTGGCGCAGGGCCTCGCGGGCGCGGCCGGCATCGTCATCGCCCGCGCGGTCGTGCGCGACCTGTACGACGGCGTGGCCATGGCCCGCTTCTTCTCCACCCTCATGCTGATCTCAGGCGTCGCCCCGATCGTCGCGCCGCTCATCGGCGGGCAGATCCTGCGCGTGACGGACTGGCGGGGCGTGTTCGTCGTCCTCACCGTGGTCGGCGTCCTGCTCGGTGCCCTGGTCTTCACCCGGCTGCCGGAGACCCTCGCACCGCGGGACCGCCACGCCGGCGGCGTCACCGAGGCGCTGCGCTCGATGCGCGCGCTGCTGGCCGACCTGCCCTTCACCGGCTACATGCTGGCCGGCGGTTTCGCCTTCGCCGCGCTGTTCGCGTACATCTCGGCCTCGCCCTTCGTCATCCAGGAGATCTACGGCGCCTCCCCGCAGACCTTCAGCCTGCTCTTCGGGCTGAACTCCGTCGGCCTGGTCGCCGTCGGCCAGCTCAACGGCAAGGTGCTGGTCGGCCGGGTCGCGCTGGAGAAGGTCCTCGCCGTCGGTCTCACCGTCGTCATCCTCGCCGCGGCGGCGCTGCTGCTGATGGCGACGGGCGCGTTCGGCGCGGTGGGGCTCGCACCGGTCGCCGCCGCCCTGTTCGTGCTGATGTCGGCGATGGGCGTCACGATGCCCAACACCCAGTCCCTCGCCCTGCTGCGCACCCGGCACTCCGCCGGCTCCGCCTCCGCGCTGCTCGGCACGTCCTCGTTCCTGGTCGGCGCCGTCGCCTCCCCGCTCGTCGGGATCGCCGGTGAGCACACGGCCGTCCCCATGGCCGTCGTCCAACTGGTGGCCGCGGTGGTGGCGATGGCCTGCTTCGTGGGAATGTGCCGTCCCTGGAACACACGTGCGGAGGGAGCAGGGAACTGAGCGCGCCGAGACTGCGCAGGGACACCCCGGAGAAGGCCTGCCTCGACCCCGAGGAGCTGCGCCGCCTGGTCACCGACGTGCGCGCCCTCACCGCCGGGCAGCGGCCCTGGGCGGCGGGCGCGGTCGTGGTCGCCGGACGCGGGCCGGTCGTCGCCGTTGAGGAGGCGGCGGGCTGGGCCCTGCGGTACGCCGCCTACGACCCCGAGACGGACAGCGGCGTCGAGCTGCCCGAGCCGGACCGGGTGCCGATGACCGTGGACACCCCGTTCGACCTGGCCTCCCTCACCAAACTCTTCACCGCGGTCGCGGCCGTGCAGCAGATCGAGCGCGGCACCCTCGGCATCGACGCCAAGGTCGGCGCCTACCTGCCCGACTTCCGGGCGGCCGCCGAACACGGCATCACGGTCCGGCAGCTGCTCACGCACACCTCCGGCCTGCGCCCGGAGCTGCCGCTGTACGACTGCGCCGACGACGCCGAACGCCTGGCCCTGCTGCGCGCGGAGGCGCCGACGGCACGGCCCGGCGCCTACAAGTACTCGGATCTGAACATGCTGCTCCTGCAGCACCTGCTGGAGAGGCTGACCGGCCGCGCCCTGGACGTCCTCGTCCGCGACGGCATCACCCGCCCGCTGGGCATGACGGCGACCGCCTTCGGCCCGTGCCCCGGCGCCGCCGCCACCGAGGACCAGCGCCGCCCGTGGGCCAAGGCGGACCGGGGCCTGCTGCGCGGGGTCGTGCACGACGAGAACGCCTGGGCGCTGGGCGGGGTGGCCGGCCACGCCGGTCTCTTCTCCACCGGCCACGACCTGGCCGTCTTCTGCCGCACCCTGCTCGCCGGCGGCTCCTACGGCCCGGCCCGCATCCTCGGCCCCGACTTCGTGGAGCTGCTGCTGACCCCGCCCGGGCTGGGGTTCGCCGTGGACCAGCCGTGGTTCATGGGCGACCTGTCGGGCCACGGCGCGGCCGGCCACACCGGCTTCACCGGGACGTCCCTGGTCGTGGACCCGGCCACGGACACCTTCCTGGTCCTGCTGGCCACCACGGTCCACCCCCGCCGCCGCACGCCGGACAGCCGCCCGAGAGCGGCCGCGGCCACCCGCCTGGCGCGGGCCGTCCGGGCGACGAAGGGGCACGCCGGGACCTGAGAGAATTCCCGGGTGAACGCCCCCGTCTCCTCCTCCCCGGCCGAAACCCTGCGCGCCACCCTCGCGCACCTGCTCGACGGGCTGCCGCCCAGGCAGGCCGCGCAGGCCGTGGAGCGCCTGATCGCCCACTACCGCGGGGCCACCCCGACCGACGCGCCGATCCTGCGCGACCGCGCGGACGTGGCCGCGTACGCCGCCTACCGCATGCCGGCCACGTTCGAGGCGGTGCGCGCGGCGCTGGAGGCGTTCGCCGAGGCCGCCCCGGACTGGACGCCGGGCAGCCACACCGACGTCGGCGGCGGCACCGGCGCCGCGACCTGGGCCGTCACCGCGACCTGGTCCGGCGAGCGCCCCGTCACCGTGCTGGACTGGGCCGAGCCCGCCCTCGCCCTCGGCAGGGAGCTGGCCGCCGCGCACCCCGAGCTGCGCACGGCCCGCTGGCAGCGCGCCCGGATCGGCGCCGCCCTGACCCTGGAGGCCACCGACCTCGTCACCGTCTCCTACGTCCTGAACGAGCTGACGGCCGCCGACCGGGCCGCCCTCGTCGACGCGGCGGCCTCGGCCGCGCAAGCCGTCGTCATCGTCGAGCCCGGCACCCCCGACGGCTACGCCCGCGTCATCGAGGCCCGCGACCGGCTCATCGCGGCCGGCTTCCAGATCGCCGCGCCCTGCCCGCACAGCGCCGGCTGCCCGATCGTGCCCGGCACCGACTGGTGCCACTTCTCCGCGCGGGTCAGCCGTTCCTCCCTGCACCGCCAGGTCAAGGGCGGCTCACTGCCGTACGAGGACGAGAAGTTCGCGTACGTCGCCGCCACCCGTTTCCCGGTCACCCCGGCGCCCGCCCGCGTCGTACGCCGACCGCAGATCCGCAAGGGCCAGGTCCTGCTGGACCTGTGCGAGAGCGACGAACAGCTGCGCCGCACGACGGTCACCAAGCGGCACGGGGAGCTGTACAAGGCGGCCAGGGACGCCGACTGGGGCGATCCCTGGCCGCCGCCGGGGGAGTGACTACCCCCGTTTCTCCTGGAGCCTGCGCAGCAGCTCCCGTTTCTGAGCCTGCGGGTCCGGGCCGCCACCGGCCCGGCCCGCCCGGTCGCCGCCGCGCAGCGCCGCGCGCCCGAGGTTCTTCCGGGTACCGCCCACGCCCAGCATCCCGCCCGCACCACTTCGCGCCATGACGCTCTCCTTCCGCATCTAATCGAGACGATACGAACCGTCTCGTCAATGAGGTTCCCAGCGTCGGCGAGACGCGCCGTCTTGTCAACCTGGTAGGTTGCGCCCATGGCCACCAGCAAGCCCACCCCCGACACCAGCCGCCGCAGCGAGAAGTCCCGGCGCGCGATCTACGACGCCGCGCTCGCGCTCGTCGCCGAGGCCGGCTACCCGAAGACCACCATCGAGGGGATCGCCGCCCGCGCCGGCGTGGGCAAGCAGACCATCTACCGCTGGTGGTCGTCGAAGGCGGACGTCCTGCTCGAGGCGTTCCTGGACCTCACCCACCGCACGGCCGAGACGGCCGGCCAGGAGGAGTCCTACGCCATTCCCGACACCGGCGACCTCGCCGCCGACCTCAAGGCCGTGCTGCGCGCCACCGTCGACGAACTGCTCGACCCCCGCTTCGAGGCACCCGCCCGCGCCCTGACCGCGGAGGGCGTGGTCAACGAACAGGTCGGGCGGCAGTTCATCACCCACCTCCTGGAACCGCAGCTCCAGCTCTACGTCGACCGCCTGCGTGCCGCCCAGGCCGCCGGCCACGTCCGCCCCGACCTCGACCCGCGCATCGCCCTGGAGCTCTTCGTCTCCCCGCTCGCCCAGCGCTGGCTGCAGCGCACCGGCCCGATCTCGCACGCCTACACCGACGCCCTGGTCGACTACGCCTTGTACGGCCTCGCCCCGCGCTGAGCGTGTGCGGTACGTCTCGTCCCCGGTACCCGGGATGTCCGCACAGGCCCCCCGATGCACCGGATGGTGGGACCATAGGGCATGCTGTCGGCACCACAGCGAGGCGAGGGGATAGATGAGCGCGGAGTTCGGCGGCCCGATGAGCCTGAGGGGCAAACTCACCCAGTGGCTGCGGGGACGCGGCCCGGAACAGGCCGCCGACGAAGGCGGCCGTGAGGCCCTGCTGCTCGCCGCGGCCCGGGCCGGACTGCCGCTCGCGCCCGCCGCGCACCCGGCGCCCGGCTACCGCTGCTCCTGCGACCGCGTGGGCTGTCCCACCCCTGCCCGGCACCCGGTCTCGTTCGCCTGGCAGACGCAGTCCACGACCGACCGCTCCCAGATCGAACGCTGGGCCCGCCATCAGCCGCAGGCCAACTTCATCACCGCGACCGGCATGGTCCACGACGTGCTGGACGTCCCCCTCGAGGCCGGCCGTGAGGCCCTGGAGCGCCTCGAGTCGCAGGGCGTCGACGTCGGCCCGGTGGCCCAGAGCGACGACGGTCGCATGCTGTTCTTCACCCTCACCCGGGGCACCCCCGAGGACGAGGACGAGTGGTGGCCGTGCGAGCTGGACTGCCACCCCGAGACCATGGACGAACACCCCGGCCTGCGCTGGCACTGCCGGGGCTCCTACGTCCTGGTACCCCCCGCCCGCCTCCCCGGAGACGACGGCGAGTCGGTCCACTGGCTCCGCGGCCCCGAACACGCCCTCCCCGACCCGCTGACGCTCCTGGAAGCCCTCACCGACGCCTGCGCCCGTTACACAGGCCAGGACCCGGCCCCCTGGCCCCTGCGCCACTGACGCCTCCGGCATTCAGGGGGCCGACGGGCGCCGCAGGCGCCCCTGGGGCGCGGGGCGGTGCGAGATGCGGCTCCGCCGCGCGGGCGCGACCAGCCACGACGAAACCCGCACAGGCCGCCGCAGGCGTTTCGCGCACCGCCCTGACCGCGCTGTCTAACTGCCCTGCGCCGACGTCATCCCCTGGGTCCGCCCCAGCACACTCACCTCGGACCGACCGGAGGTCTTCGGCGGGTCCAGCGCGACCTCGTTCGACACGAACTCCATCGTCAGCGACTGCTTGATCTCCCCGGACGTCAACGCCAGCACATCCCGCCCGGGGTTGGGCACCGTCACCCCCGGCGCGGCTGTCTGCTTCTGGTAGTGCCGCGTCGTGAAGAACACCAGCGCACCCCCGTCCGCCGTACGCAGCGCGAGCGGCGCGTAGTCCCCCCGGGTCAGCGGTGTGTCGATGTACTGGTTCGCCAGCCCCGGCCGCGTCGCCTGCTTCTCGCGCGCAGCCCGCCACACACTCGTGTGCGGCCCGTCCGCGAAGCCGTCACCACCGCTCTTCAGGTACGTCGTGTACCGCCGGCTCAACGACGCGGGCGTGGCCGCCAGATCCGCCGCGTCGGCGTCCACGGCCTCCGCGAACCCTTCAGCGTCCGTCTTGAACCGCGGCACGCTCCCCGGCTCGGCCAGCGTCAGGAACGCCACCTGCCAGGGCTCGTCCAGATCGTGCCGCAGGAACACCAGCAGCCACCGCGACTTCCCCGCCCGGTTGCCGTGCGCGTCCGCCACGAACCACCGCGGCCAGCCCGCCTTCTTCGGGATCGTGTACGTCACGTCCGACAGCACCAGCGGCGAGTGCGCGGGGTTGCCCTGCGGGCTGTTGCTGTGCCGCGCCTTGAGCCGCGCCGCGTCGATGTCGCCGAACGCCCCCGTCGTGAAGTCGGCGTCCTGGGAGGCGTCGTAGGCCTTGTCGGCCTTGTTGTACGCGGTCGTGAACTGCGTCAGCGCCTTCGCGGCCTCGGCCTGCGTGGTGGAGGGGAGCACCTCGCGCTCCCCGTGCACCACCACGCACCCGCTCGCACTCAGCGCCAGCGCGGTCAGCGAGGCCGTCGTCAGCGCGGCGCGCTCACGCCTGCGAAGCCGTCGAGGGCTGGGAACCCTTGTCTCCCGAGTCATTGGGCTGCTTCACCTTCCCCTTCCCGGAGGCGAACCCTACCGGGGCGAAGAAGACGGCGAGCGTCGGGATCAGGTACAGCAGCCACACCGTGACCTGGAGGACCGTCGGGTCGGGCTGGAAGTTGAACACGCCCTTGAGCAGCGTGCCGTACCAGCTGTCCGGCGGGATGGTGGAGGAGATGTCGAAGGCCAGCTTGTTCAGACCCGGAAGCCAGTCGGCCTCCTGCAGATCGTGGAAGCCGTACGCCAGCACACCGGCCGCGACGACGACCAGCATGCCGCCGGTCCAGGTGAAGAACTTCGCCAGGTTGATCTTCAGCGCTCCCCGGTAGAACAGCCAGCCCAGGAACACGGCCGTGGCCAGGCCCAGCGCGACCCCGATCAGCGGGCGCGGGGTGCCGTCGGAGGCGGCGTGCACGGACGCCCACACGAACAGCGCGGTCTCCAGGCCCTCGCGGCCGACGGCGAGGAACGCGGTCGCGACCAGCGCGCCGGTGCCCATCTTCAGGGCGGCGTCCAGCTTGCCGTGCAGTTCGGACTTCAGATGCCGCGCGGTGCGCCGCATCCAGAAGACCATCCACGTCACCAGGATCACCGCGACGACGGACAGGGAGCCGCCGAGCGCCTCCTGCGCCTGGAACGTCAGCTCCTGCGAGCCGAACTCGAGGACGCAGCCGAAGCCGAGCGCGATGGCCACCGCGATGGCGATGCCGATCCAGATGGGCCGGATCGCGTCCCGCCGCCCGGTCTTGACCAGGTAGGCGATGAGGATGCAGACCACCAGGCTGGCCTCGAGGCCCTCGCGCAGCCCGATCAGGTAGTTGCTGAACATCGAACTACGCCTCCTTGGAGAACAGCGTGCGGCCCCACCAGTCGCCGGCGTCCTTGACTCCGGGCGGGATCGCGAAGATCGCCGAACCCACGTGCTGGGTGTACTCGTTGAGCGCGTCCATGCGCGAGAGGTTGCGCTGGACCGGGATGAACCCCTTGCGCACGTCACGCTGGTAGGCCAGGAAGAACAGCCCGGCCTCCAGCCGGCCGAGGCCGTCGGTGCCGTCCGTGAAGGAGTAGCCGCGGCGCAGGATCGTCGCCCCGTTGTTGGAGTCGGGGTGCGCGAGCCGCACATGCGCGGTCGGCTTCATCGCCTTCAGGAACGGCTCGTCGTGCTCCTTGGCCTTGCCGACGGCGGCGCCCTCGCGCTTGTCGCGGCCGAAGACGTCCTCCTGCTCCTGCAACGAGGTGCGGTCCCAGGTCTCGATGTTCATCCGGATGCGCCGGGCGACCAGATACGACCCGCCGGTCATCCAGTCGGTGCCGTCGCCCTCGCCGACCCACACGAACTTCTTCAGCCGGTCGGTCTCGGTGCCCGCGATGTTGCGGGTGCCGTCCTTGAAGCCGAAGAGGTTGCGCGGGGTCTGCGCGCCGGGGGTCGTCGACGACGTCTTGCCGAAGCCGAGCTGGGACCAGCGGATGGCGACCTTGCCGAAGCCGATGCGGGCGAGGTTGCGGATGGCGTGCACGGCGACCTGCGGGTCGTCGGCGCAGGCCTGGATGCACAGGTCGCCGCCGCTGCGGGTCCTGTCCAGGTTGTCGCCGGGGAACTTCGGCAGGTCGACCAGGGCCTCGGGCCGCTTGTCCTTCAGGCCGAACTTGTCGAACAGGGACGGGCCGAAGCCGATGGTGAGGGTGAGCCGGGACGGCTTCAGGCCCAGCGCCTCGCCGGTGTCGTCCGGCGGGGCCTCGGCGAGTCCGCCGTAGGCGCCCTCGCCGACCGCCTTGCCGGCCGTCATCCGCCGCGCCGCCTCGGTCCAGTCCTTCAGCATCTGCACGAACTCGGCGCGGCTCGTCGTGGTGACGTCGAACGCGGCGAAGTGCAGCCGGTCCTGCACGGGCGTGGCGATACCGGCCTGGTGGGCGCCGTGGAAGCCGACGGCGCCGCCCGCGTCGGCGGCGGCCGGGTCGATGTCGTCCGTGCGGGTCACCGCGACGGCACCACCGGCCACCGCGGCGCCGAGCGCCAGCCCGGCCCCGCCCCAGCCGATGAGCGCGCGCCTGCTGGGCGCCTTGGCTCCGGTCTCCGTGTCCGTCATCGCTGCTCCTCGAGGTTACTTCGCGACGGCGGCGGCGAGCTTGGACAGCGGCTCCGCCAGGGCGTTCACGGCGTCCGACAGCTGCTTGCGGTCGCCGGCGCCGACCTTGTCGTAGGAGGTGAAGTCGTACGACTGCTTGTCGGCTCGGTACTTGTCCAGCAGGGTGTTCAGCGCCGCGAACTGCTTGTCCAGTTCGGCGGTGAGCGCCTTGTCGTTCGCTTGCGCGACCGGCTTGAGCAGCTCGTAGGACTTCTGCGCGCCCTCGACGTTGCCCTTGAAGTCGACCAGGTCGGTGTGCGAGTAGCGCTCCTCCTCGCCGGTGACCTTGCCGGTGGCGACCTCGTCGAGGAGCTCCTTGGCGCCGTTGGCCATGGAGGTCGGGCTGATCTCGGCGGTGCCGACCCGCTTCTGCCAGTCCTTCAGGTCGGTGACGAGCTGGTCGGCGAGGGTCTTCTCCTCGGCGCCGATCTTCCCGCCCTGCCACAGCGCCTTCTCCAGGCGGTGCCAGCCGGTCCACTTCTGCCCGGCCTCCAGGCCGTCCTCGCGGACGTCGACCTTGGGGTCGATGTCGCCGAAGGACTCGGCGACCGGCTCGGTGCGCTCCCAGCCGAGGCGCGAGGGTGCGTACGCCTTCTTCGCCGCCTCCACGTCACCGGCCTTGACGGCCTTCACGAACGTCTCGACCTTGGGCAGCGTCTCGTCGGCCTGCTCCTGCGCATAGGTGCGGTAGGCGGCGACGGCCTGGTCCAGACGTGGGTCGCGCTGGGCGGTGGTGCCGCCGGTGACCTTCAGGGTCTGGCGGATGCCCTTGCCCTTCATGCCGGGCTTGCAGGCGATCCGGTACTCGCCGGCCTTCACCTCGGCGGTGACCTTCTGCTTGGTCCCGGGGCCGATGTTCTCGCGCTCGGCGACGACGCGGTCGTCCGGGAAGAGGACGTAGACCTCGGTGACCTTGGAGCCCTTGTTCTCTATGGAGAGCTCGACGTGACCGGCGGGGACCTCCTTCTTGGAGACCTCGCACTTGTCGTCCGTCGCGGTCACCTGGATCGCACCGTCGCCGCCCTCGGCCTTGCTCTTCTGGGTGCAGCCGGTGACGGCGGCCAGTGCCGCCGCGGTGGCGACGGCGGCGGTGACGGTCAGTCTGGCGGCTCGCATGCGGGGCTCCCGGGCGGTGGCTGAAAATCGTAGTGTCGGGCCCCACGAGGTTGGTGAGGCTCGCCTAACTTAACCGAGGCTTACCTGTGCGGCGTACCCGCATGCAGTGATTCACCTCTCATGGACGCCGTAAGGGTGCGACTTGATCACGGTGACTCAAATGGAACGCCAAGGACAGGTAAAGGAGAATTCAAGGAAGTGTCGCCTCCGGGCCAGGACCTGCGGCAGCGACCCCCGTATGCCCGCGGCTGCGGGCGCCCGCCGGTCGTGGCACATCGGGCGCACCGATGCGCCGACGGCGCACACGGCGGCCCGTCGGCCCTCGGTGCTTGAATGCCCCGGTGACTGACTACGACGTGCTGCGCGTCTTCTGCGCGCCGAACGGTGGCTACGGCAACGAGCTGGGCGTCGTCCGCGACGGCTCCCGCATGCCCGAGGCGGCCGAACGGCAGGCGTTCGCGGGCCGGCTCGGCTTCAGCGAGACCGTGTTCGTCGACGACCCCGAGCGCGGCGTGATCGACATCTACACGCCCACGCTGCGGCTGCCGTTCGCCGGCCATCCCTGCGTGGGCACGGCCTGGCTGCTCGACGTGCCCGAACTCGTCACGCCCGCCGGGGTGGTGGGCGCCCGGCAGGACGGGGAGTTCTGCTGGATCGAGGCCCGCGCGGAGTGGGCGCCGCCGCGCACCCTGCGCCAGTACGCGACGGCCGCCGAGGTGGACGCCCTGCCGGTGCCGCCGCCGGGGGAGTGGATCTACGCCTGGGCGTGGGAGGACGAACCCGCCGGCCGGGTGCGCGCCCGCGCCTTCCCCGGCCGCGACGACGGCATCACCGAGGACGAGGCGACCGGAGCGGCGGCGCTGCTGCTCACCGACCACCTCGGCCGCGCCCTCAACATCACCCAGGGCACCGGCTCCCAGATCCTCACAGCCCCCCAGCCCGAAGGCTGGGTGGAAATCGGCGGCAGAGTCCTCCTGGAACGCTGAGCGGCGCCGCGGGCCCGCGGCGCGGGGCGCGGGTGACCGGCGCACGGGGGTGCAGGGGCCGGAGCGGGGTGCCGGGGAGCGGGGGTCGGGGACACCAAGCCCTTCGCGGCGAACCCGTCGGTCGGCGCGGCCGAACGGGTACGGGTGGAAGGCGGGCGCCCTGGGCGGAGCCCGGCGTTGGGGCCGGGGCCGGCCGGGCGCCGGCGCGCCACGCCCATCGCGGCGAAACCGGTTGGCCCTGCCGAACAGGCCCCGGCGCCGGCTGACGGGTGCTGGGCGTGGACGCGGGTGGGGAGCGCCGACGCCCAGCGTGGCGGACGCCTCCCGGCGGCGCGGCTGAACCGGCCCGGGGTCCGGATGGCCGGCGCGGGGCGTCGGGCGGCGGCCCGGTGTCGGAGGGGGCGGTCCTGTAAGGGTGGGGTGCGCGCCCGTTCAGGTGGTAGCGCGAGCGCTCGGGTGGCGGTGCGTGTGCGGACGGTCCGTGCCGGGGACCTCTGGCGTGATCTGTCACCGACCCCACTGGAGGGTTCCATGCGCATGCGCTCGGTTCTGGCCGCCGCACTGCTGACCGTCACCCTGACCGCCGCCGGCGCGGCCACCGCCGCCGCGGCCGACTTCGACCCGCGCCACGGCGGCGGCGACGACGGCGCTGACGTCTGCGCCACCCACTACTGGGCCATCACCTCCGAGGGAGGCAACCTCGCCTGGGGTGGCTCCTACTGCCGCGGCGACCTCTGAGCCCGCGGTGACTTCCGAGGGACGGGCGCGCCCCGGCGGCCCGTCCCTCGGGCGGTTGCGGAGCCCGCTCACGCCGACAGCGGGAACTCCTCGCCCAGCGCCTGGAACACCGCCGTGTTCAGCGTGAAGGCCCGTCGGCACTCGGCGACGATCCGCTGCTTCTCCAGCTCGTCCACGCCGATGCCGTCCAGCAGATCCCGGTACTCCCGCTTGAAGGCGGCCGGGTTGGCGATCTTCTCGAAGACGTAGAAGCGCACCCCGTCGCCCTTGCGTGCGAACCCCCACGTCCGCTCGGCCCGGCCCCGGACGACCTGGCCGCCGGAGAGATCGCCGAGGTAGCGCGTGTAGTGGTGGGCGACATAACCGCCGGGCCAGCGCTCGGCGCACACGCGCACCCGGTCCGCGTAGGCGCGCGTCGCGGGCAGCGCGGACAGGCCCGTCCGCCAGCCGGGGCCCCGCAGATGCGCCAGGTCCCGCTCCAGTGCCGGCAGCCGCAGCAGCTCCGGCCGGACGAACGGCCCGGCCACCGGGTCCGACGCCAGCCGCTCGGCACCGGCCTCCATCGCCTCGTAGACGAACCACAGCTGCTCGGTGTAGCGGGCGTAGGCGTCGACGCCCAGCCGGCCGCCGAGCAGATCGCTCATGAACGCCGAGGTCTCCGCCCGTGCGTGCTGCTCGTGGGTCGCGGTGCGGATGACGGTCGAGAACGACTCCATGGACGACTCCCCGGGTTGCCGACGGCCTGTCGGTAAGCTTACCGACAGGCCGTCGGCAAAACATCAGAGCATGAACACGGCACCCCGAGACGGCGAAAGGCCCGCCCTCCGAGGAGAGCGGGCCACAGCGAGGGGGCGGTGTCACGGCAGCGTGAGGATCTCCGCGCCGGTGTCCGTCACCACCAGCGTGTGCTCGAACTGCGCGGTCCGCTTGCGGTCCTTCGTCACGACCGTCCAGCCGTCGTCCCACATGTCGTACTCGTGCGTGCCGAGCGTCAGCATCGGCTCGATCGTGAACGTCATCCCCGGCTGCATCACGGTCGTCGCGTGCGGACTGTCGTAGTGCGGGACGATCAGACCGGAGTGGAACGAGGAGTTGATGCCGTGCCCGGTGAAGTCCCGCACCACGCCGTACCCGAAGCGCTTGGCGTACGACTCGATGACCCGGCCGATGACGTTGATCTGACGGCCCGGCCGGACGGCCTTGATCGCCCGGTTCAGCGCCTCCCGCGTGCGCTCCACGAGCAGCCGCGACTCCTCGTCGACGTCTCCGACCAGGTAGGTGGCGTTGTTGTCGCCGTGCACCCCGCCGATGTACGCGGTCACGTCCAGGTTCACGATGTCGCCGTCGCGCAGGACCGTGGAGTCCGGGATGCCGTGGCAGATGACCTCGTTGACGGACGTGCACAGGGACTTGGGGAAGCCGCGGTAGCCGAGCGTGGAGGGATAGGCGCCGTGGTCGCACATGTACTCGTGCGCCACCCGGTCCAGTTCGTCCGTGGTCACGCCGGGGGCGATCAGCTTCGCGGCCTCCTCCATGGCCTGCGCCGCGATCCGGCCCGCGATCCGCATCGCCTCGATCGTCTCCGGCGTCTGCACCTCCGGCCCGGTGTAGGGCGTCGGCGCGGGCTTGCCGACGTACTCGGGGCGGCGGATGTTTCCGGGCACGGAACGGGTGGGAGACAGCTCCCCTGGTACGAGCAGCGACTGGCCAGACATGCCAGCGAGTCTAACCAGCGGGCATGGGGGAACATGTCGGTGGCGAGAGGAGCGAGGTCATGGCCCTGTTCAAGAAGCGCACGGCGGGCAAGCCGGGCGAGTGGTACTACTGCCTGGAGCACAAGAAGGTCGAGGAGGGCCCGGACTGCCCGGGCAAGGACCGCTTCGGACCGTACGCCTCCCGGCGGGAGGCCGAGCACGCGATGGAGACGGCCCGCGAGCGCAACCTCGAGTGGGAGAACGACCCCCGCTGGCACGACGCCTCGGCGGGCCGCACCGCCGAGGACGACTGATCACGCCGAGGCCGCCTGCGCGGCGGCTGCGCGCTGGTCGCGCAGCCGCACCGCGTGCTCGTTCGTCCGCGCGTCGTACGCCATCAGCCGCGGCAGGCACAGCGCCAGCAGTGCCACCGCGCCCGCGCACAGCAGCCCGCCCGACCAGACGGACGCCCGCACGCCCCACCACGCGGCGAAGCCGCCGGATCTGACCTGGCCGACCGTCGGCCCGACCGAGTACGACAGCAGTTCGATCCCGGCGAGCCGGCCGCGCAGCTCGTCCGGGATCGTCTGGTTCCACATGGCGGAGCGGAAGATCCCGCTGACCATGTCGCAGCCGCCCGCCACGGTCAGGAACAGCAGCACCAGCCATACGTCGCCGACGACCCCGGCGGCCGCGATCGCCAGACCCCACCCGGCGGCCGCCAGCACCACCGTCCGCCCGTGCCGGCGCACCCGTGAGGCCCAGCCTCCGGTCAGGCTCACCAGCAGTGCTCCGAAGGGCACGGCCGCGTACATCAGGCCCAGCGACCACCGCGCGTCCAGATCGTCCGCGAGGAACGGCAGCACGGCGAGCGGCATCGCGAGGAACATCGCCGCCAGGTCGACCGCGTAGGTGCCGAGCAGCTCCTTGCGGCTCCACGCGTACCGGGCGCCCTCGGCGATCGAGCGCAGGGAGGGCCGGGCGGCCTCGTGGGAGGCGGGGGAGGAGGCGATGCGGACGACGTACAGCACGGACACCGCGAAGGTGGCGAGGTCCGCGGCGTACGCCCAGCCGAGGCCGGCGTAGGCGACGACCAGACCGGCGACGGCGGGGCCGGCCACCCCGCCCACCGTCCAGCGCAGGGAGTTCAGGGAGGCCGCCGCGGGCAGGTCGTCGTGCGCCACGATCCGCGGCCACAGCGAGTCCAGTGCCGGGCGCTGCACGGACACCAGCGCGGAGGACAGGGCGGCGACGAGATACAGCGGCCACACGGCGGGACGCGGCAGCAGCGCGTTGAGCAGCAGCAGCGCCGACAGCAGGCCCTGGCCTGCCTCGGTCCACAGGATCAGCCTGCGCTTGTCGAACGCGTCGGCCAGCGCGCCGCCGTACAGCCCGCACACCACGAGCGGCACCAGCTCCACGGCCCCGATCGCGCCGACCGCCGCGGCGGACCCGGTCAGCTCCTTGAGCTGCACGGGTAGCGCGACGAACGTCAGGAAGCTCCCGAAGCCCGAGATCAGCCCCGACATCCACAGCCGCCGGAAGTCGACGGAGGCCTTCCAGGGCGCGAGGTCGGGCAGCAGCGCCCGAAGGGCGGAGGGGAGGTTCACGAGGTGCCATGCTCGACGCCGCCCCACCCACGAGCAAACGCTTTTCCCACCCCCGGCCCTCCGACCCGACCCCGCCCTTGGGCCCCACGGCCCCGTGCGGCCTTGGCCCCCGCCCCCGACTCCGGCCTGCGGCCCCCGCCCCCGACTCGGGCCTGCGGCCCCCGGCCCCGACTCGGGCCTGCGGCCCCCGGCCCCGACTCGGGCCTGCGGCCCCCGGCCCCGACTCGGGCCTGCGGCCCCCGGCCCCGGCTCGGGCCTGCGGCCCGGCGCGGCGCCGGTCTCAGTGTCCGGCCCCGTGCCCGGCCCCGGCCCCGGCCCCGGCTCGGGCCTTCGGCCCCGGGCACGGCGTCGGGCCCCGGGTGAGGGTGCCAGCCTCGGGCCTGGGGCCTCGGGCCTCGGGCCCCGGCGCCGGTCCCGGGCATTGCCCCGATCCCGGCATTGCCCCGGCCCCGGGCACGGCCCGACGTCAGCTTGGGCTTGGGCCTTCGGCCCCTGGTGCGGCGTCGGGTTCGGGCGGGGGCCCCGGCCTCGTCCTCGGGCTTCGTCCTCGCGGCTCGGGTCACGACCTCGGGCCACGGCCCCGAGTCGGCTCGGGCTTTCGGCCCCGACCTCGGGCTTCGGGCCACAGCCCCGACCTCGGCCCGGGCCTTCCGCTCCGGGGCCGGCCTCGGGCCTGAGCGGCGGGCCACGGCCCCGGGCCACGGCCCCGGGCCACGGCCCCGGGCCACGGCCCCGGGCCACGGCCCCGGGCCACGGCCCCGGGCCACGGCCCCGGGCACAGCCCCGACCTCGGGGCCTTCGGCTCCGGGTGCGGCCTCGGGTCCCGTCCTCCGGCCCCTGGCCCCGGCTCCGAACCCGGCGACAGCCCCAGCCTCAGCCAGGGCCCTCGCCCTCGGCGCGGCCCCAGCCTCGGGGCCCCCACCCGGCCTTGCGTCCGCGGCCTCGGGCCCTGGGCCCCGGCCTCGCGCCCACCAGGCCGTCCGTGGCCAGACCTGTGTCGGCGGCTCCCGTCGCTCCCGTGGGCGGCGGGGGCCGCCGTGTGGGCGGTTTGCCGGGGTCGGGCGTGGGGGCCGGCTTCCGTGCCGCCCTCGCTGCGAGCCGGTGCTTCCGTGCGGCCCCTCGCTGTGCGAGTCGTTCTTTCGCACCGGCCTTATTGCCCGCGGCGGTGTCACCAGGGGGCCGGGGGTGGGGACGTCAGGGATTCCGCCAGGCGGGACAGGCGGTCGCGGAAGCGGCGGGGGGCCCTGCGGGTGCCCGGCACCGTGTTCTCCCCGGCCGCCGCGCTCACCAGGTGCTGCACCGTGTCGAGGTCCAGTTCCGCCCCCTCCGGCACCGTCAGCGCCTCGTGCGCCATCCCCGCCAGCTCGCCCTCCGCGTCGCCGAGCGCCAGCACGGTCACCCCGGCCCGCCGGGCGTCGTGCACCCGCTGGAGCAGCGACGCCGGCTCGCCGGGTGCCACGACGAGCAGCGTCTCGCCCCGCCGCGCCGCCTCGATCCGGCCCGGCCCGACCGCCAGGTGCGCCGGATCCGACGGCCGCGCGTCGTGCCGTACGAGCGTGGGCGCCAGCTCCGGCGTCCCCGACCACGCGGCCTCGTCCACGAGATGCGCGGCGAGATGCCACGGCTCGTACTCCGGTGTGCCGACGAGCAGCAGCCCGCCCCCGTGCGACACGACCGACCCCCGCAGCGCCCCCGCGAATCTCCGCGTGGCCCCGAGCCACTCGGTCCCGGCGAGCACTTCCCGCAGCAGCGCGACCCGTACGGCGTCCATGGCCCCGCATCCTTGCGCAACCGGGCGCCCCGCGCCCCGTACTTCGGCCCTCGTTCGCCCGGAGAGGGGACGGGCGCGTTCCCCGAGGAGGGCCACGTATTGTCAGCCCATGACCACTAGCGACAGCGCACAGAAGGCCCCCGCCAAGGACCCCTGGGACCTCCCGGACGTCTCCGGGCTCGTCGTCGGCGTGCTCGGCGGGACCGGACCGCAGGGCAAGGGCCTCGCCTACCGCCTCGCCCGGGCAGGGCAGAAGGTGATCATCGGCTCGCGGGCCGCCGAGCGCGCGCGGGCCGCCGCCGAGGAAATCGGGCACGGCATCGAGGGCGCCGACAACGCCGAGACCGCCCGCCGCAGCGACATCGTGATCGTCGCCGTGCCGTGGGAGGGCCACGCCAAGACGCTGGAGTCCCTGCGCGAGGAACTGTCCGGCAAGCTCGTCGTGGACTGCGTCAACCCTCTCGGCTTCGACAAGAAGGGCGCCTACGCGCTGAAGCCGCAGGAGGGCAGCGCCGCCGAGCAGGCCGCTGCTCTGCTGCCCGACTCCCGGGTCGCCGCCGCCTTCCACCACCTCTCGGCGGTCCTCCTCGAGGACCCGCAGATCGAGCGGATCGACACCGACGTGATGGTGCTCGGCGAGGACCGCGCCGACGTGGAGATCGTCCAGGCCCTCGCCGGCCGCATCCCCGGCATGCGCGGCATCTTCGCCGGCCGGCTCCGCAACGCGCACCAGGTGGAGTCCCTGGTCGCGAACCTGATCTCCGTCAACCGCCGGTACAAGGCGCACGCGGGGCTGCGTATCACCGACGTGTGAGCCATGGGGGACACTGGGGGCGTCGGAGATGCCCGCGGTGTCCCGCCACCGGTCCGGTGCGGTCCCGCGAGCGGCTCCGGCGCACCCCCCCGACCACCGACCGTCCCGACAGGAGCCGACCCCCATGCCCCGCCTCGCCCTCTACGCCCTCGCCGTCTGCGTCCTCACCGTGGTCGCGGCCGTCGTCTCCTTCGTCCAGGGCAGCTGGCTGGGCGTCGTCTGGGTGCTGCTGGCGGGCGTGTCGTCCAACATGGCCTGGTACTACCTGCGGCGCGGCCGCGCCTCGGCCCGGACGGCCCACCAGAACCGATAGGGGTTCACCAGAGCCGGTGGGGCTCGTCACCACCGATGGGCGCTCACCAGAACCGGTAGAGGTCCCGGCCCCAGTACGCGTCGGCATCGCTCACGCCCAGGCCGCGCAGGATCGCGTGCACCGCGTCGAAGAACACGGTGTTCACCGACGGCACCCACAGCAGCGCGAACACGAACAGCAGCCCGAACGGCGCGTACGGCTCCACCTGCCGCTTCACCTTCGGCGACAGCCACGGTTCGAGCACGCCGTAGCCGTCCAGCCCGGGCACCGGCAGGAAGTTCAGGATCGCCGCCGTCACCTGCAGCAGCGCCAGGAACGCCAGCGCGTACCGGAAGTCGCCGGGCATGCCGTCCGGCGACCCGAGCCAGAACGGGGCCGTGCACACCAGGGCGAACACGACGTTGGTCAGCGGGCCGGCCGCCGAGACCAGGCTGTGCCGCCAGCGGCCCGGGATGCGGCCCCGCTCGATGAAGACCGCGCCGCCCGGCAGCCCGATCCCGCCCATGATCAGGAACGCGACGGGCAGCACGATGCTCAGCAGGGCGTGCGTGTATCTCATCGGGTTGAGCGTGAGATAGCCCTTCGCGCCCACCGAGACGTCCCCGCTGTGCAGCGCGGTGCGCGCGTGCGCGTACTCGTGCAGACACAAGGAGACGACCCAGGCCGCCGTCACGAACAGGAACACCGCCACACCCGGCTGCTCGGCGAACCCGCTCCAGGCGGCCCACCCCGCCACCGCCGCCACGGCCACGATCCCGAGGAAGACGGGACTGATCCGGCGGTCACTACGACGGGTGGCAGCGGTCGTCATGGGGCTCCTGACTGGGTTCGACGGCGGCACGCGGGTCGACCGTACCGGTGACGCCGGGAGAACGTCCGGCGCGACCGTACCGGTGACGCCGGAAGAACGTCCGGCGGGGAGCCCGGGTTCCTGCCGGCCGACGCGCGCCGGAAACCCGGGAGCGCTGCCCCGGCGTCCCCCGACACAATGGACCCCGTGCGCTACCGCATCCTCGGCACCACGCAGGTGCTCCGCCCCGACGGTTCGGCCGTCGCGCTCGGCGGGGCGCGGCTGCGTGCCCTGCTGACCGTGCTCGCCCTGCGGGCCGGCCGTACCGTGCCCGCGACGCTGCTGGTGGAGGAGGTATGGGCCCGCGACGACCCGCCGGCCGACGCACCCGGGGCGCTGCAGGCGCTGGTCGGGCGGCTGCGCCGGGCGCTCGGCGCGGACGCCGTGGCGTCGGCCGACGGCGGCTACCGGCTCGCCGCCGGCCCCGACGACGTCGACCTGCACCGCTTCGAGCGGCTGGCCGCCGACGGACTGCGCGCCCTGGCCGACGGCGACCCCGCCAAGGCGGCCGTCCTGCTGGACGACGCCCTCGCCCTGTGGCAGGGCCCCGCCCTCGCCGACCTGCCCGACCGCACCACCGAGGCGGCCCGCTGGGAGACCCGCCGCCTGGACGCGCGGCGCGCCCGGCTGACCGCCGCGCTCGCGCTCGGCGAGGCCGACCAGGCGCTGCCCGAGCTGACCGCGCTGTGCGACGCCCACCCCCTGGACGAGCCGCTGCAGGCGCTGCGGCTGCGCGCCCTGCGCGACACCGGCCGCACCGCGCAGGCCCTCGCCGCCTACGACGAGATACGCCACCTGCTCGCCGACCGCCTCGGCTCCGACCCCGGCCCGGAACTGCGCGCCCTGCACGCACGACTGCTGAACCCGCGCGAAGCATCGGACGGCACGCCCGGCACCCGGCCCCGAAACCCCGGCCCACGCGACCTCCCACCGGCCCCCGCCGCACAGGGCACGCCTCCGGTGCCCCCGCCGGCCTCCCGCCCCGCGCCCTCCGCTCCGCGGCCCCCCGGCAACCTCCGCGCCCGGCTGACCTCCTTCGTCGGCCGGGAGACGGACATCGAGGCGATCCGGCAGGACCTCGCCACCGCCCGGCTGGTCACCCTCCTCGGGCCCGGCGGGGCCGGCAAGACACGCCTGTCGCAGGAGGCCGCCGAGAGGGTCCGGGACGCCGCCCGCGACGGCGTCTGGCTCGCCGAACTCGCCCCCGTCGACGACCCCGAAGCCGTGCCCGAGGCCGTACTGACCGCCGTCGGCGCCCGCGAGACGGTGCTGCGCGGCGCCGGCGCCGAGGAGATGCGGGCCGTGGCCGAACGCCACGACGACCCCGTCGTCCGCCTCGCCGAGCACTGCGCCCGGCGCCGCATGCTGATCGTCCTCGACAACTGCGAACACGTCGTGGACGCCGCCGCACGCCTCACCGAGGAGCTGCTGGCGCGCTGCCCGGAGCTGACGGTGCTGGCCACCAGCCGCGAACCCCTCGGCGTACCCGGTGAGGTCCTGCGTCCCGTGGAGCCGCTGCCGGAGCCGGTCGCGCTGCGGCTGCTCGCCGACCGCGGTGCCGCCGCCCGCCCCGGCTTCCGCGTCGACGCCGACGAGGAGACCGCCGCGGCCTGCGCAGAGATCTGCCGCCGCCTCGACGGCCTGCCGCTCGCCATCGAACTGGCCGCGGCCCGGCTGCGCATGCTGACCGCGCGCCAGATCGCCGACCGCCTCGACGACCGCTTCCGCCTGCTGACCTCCGGCAGCCGCACGGTCCTGCCCCGCCAGCAGACGCTGCGCGCGGTCGTCGACTGGTCCTGGGACCTGCTCGACGAGGACGAACGGGACGTCCTGCGGCGGCTGTCCGTCTTCGCCGGCGGCTGCGACCTGCCGGCCGCGGAGGCCGTGTGCGGCCCCGCCGCCTTCGACGCCCTCGCCTCCCTCGTCGACAAGTCCCTCGTCGTCGCCACCCCGACCGGCGAGGACGGTTCCATGCGCTACCGGCTGCTGGAGACGGTCGCCGAGTACGCCGCCGAACGCCTCGACGACTGTGGCGCCCGCGCCGACGCCGAGCGCGCCCATCTGAGGTACTTCCGCGAACTCGCCCGCACCACCGACCCGCAGCTGCGCGGCCACGGGCAGCGCGCCGCCATCGAGCGCATCGAGCGGGAGTACGAGAACCTGCGCACCGCCCTGCGGCACGCCGTCGCCGGCCGCGACGAGCAGGAAGCGCTGTGCCTGGTGCTGTCGCTGTGCTGGTACTGGCAGATGCGCGACCTGCGCATCGAGACCCGCAACTGGGCCGCCGAGGTCATGGCCCTCGGCCCCGACCCGTTCACCGAACCGGTGCGCCCCGCCGTCCCGCTGTGGGAGCGCTGCACGGACGCGCCGCCCCCGATGACCGGCGAGGTGCTCGCCGAGGCCCGCCGCGGAGTCCACCTGGTCCATCTCGCCTGCATGGACACCGAGATGGACGCCTGGCGGACCCCGCAGGCGCAGGAGAAGCTGCGGATCGTGAGCGAGACGTACAGCCCGGGCCTCCCGCAGGCCTGCCGTCCGCCGGGCTACGTCTGGTTCTTCGCCGTGGTGCTCAGCGGCGACATCGACCGGATCCGCGTGATCGGCGACGCGGCCGTGGACACCTGCCGCGCCCGCCCCGACTACGAGTGGGAGCTCGCCCTCTGCCTCCAGATGCGCGCCAACCTCCTGGCCAACCGGACCGACTGGGCCGGAGACGCCGCCGCCGACGCCGACGAGGCACTGGAGATCTTCCGCCGCCTCGGTGACGACTGGGGCGTCGCGGAGTCGCTGTCGGCGCGCGGTGAGGCCCACGAACGCAAGGGCGAGTACGCGGCAGCCGCCGCGGACTACGAGGCCGCCGGCGCCGTCGCCGAACGGCTCGGTGCCCGCGCCCAGCAGGCCGTGCTCACCGCCCGGCTCGGGACGGCGCTGCTGGAGGCGGGCGATCCGGAGCGCGGGGAGGCGCTGCTGCGCGACGTGGCCGACCAGCCGGAGGGGATGGTCACCGAGGCCATGCCGGCCGCCCGGCTGTTCCTCGCCGGCTGGCTGAGCACCACCGGCCGCACCGCGGAGGCCCGTGAGCTGATCCGGCGGCTGCGGGAGGACTTCGGACCGGCCTCCTTCTTCGTCTTCGACGGTTTCATCCTCACCCAGGAGGCGTGGCTCGACGTGGTGGACGGCCTGCACGACGAGGCGCTGCCCAAGACCCGGCGGGCGCTGGCCCAGGCGAACGAGCCGCTGTCGCGCACGATCGTGCCGCACATGCGCGCCCTGTGCCTGGTCCTTGCCGGCGCCGCCCTGGCCGGTGCCGACGGCGGCGCCCGGGCCCGGGACGGTGCCCGCTGCCTGGGCGCGGCCGAGGCGCTGCTGCCGCCCGGCCATGTCTCCGGCTTCGCCGAACGCGCCGCCCGCGCCCGGGCCGAGGAGGCGGTGCGTGCCGCGCTCGGTGACGACGAGCAGTACGCCGCCGCATACGCCGAGGGCGCCGGCCTCTCTCCCGAGGAGGCCGTCGCCCTCGTATGACGCGCACCGACGTCCGCGCATGCGGCGTCAGTTCTTGGTGCGGAACTTGTGGATGGCGACCGGGGCCATCACCGCGGTGATCGCCACCGACCAGGCCACCGTCACCCACAGGTCGTGGGCGACCGGGCCGCCGATCATCAGACCGCGCGCGGAGTCGGCGAGCGTGGACAGCGGGTTGTAGTCGGTGAAGGCCTGCAGCCAGCCCGGCATCGACTTCGTCGGCGCGAAGATCGACGAGCCGAACTGCAGCGGGAACAGCACCAGGAAGCCCATCGCCTGCACGGACTGCGCGTTCTTCAGCATCACGCCCAGCGTGAGGAACACCCACATGATCGAGGACGCGAACAGCGCGGACAGCCCGACGGTCGCGAACAGCCCCGGCCAGTTGGTGATGTCGAACCCGACCAGCACGGCGACGATCATCAGCACGGCCGTGGCGAAGAGCATCCGCCCCAGCTCCACGGTGATCTTCGCGAAGAGCACGGAGCCGCGCCCGATGGGCAGCGTGCGGAACCGGTCCATGACGCCGCTGTTGAAGTCCTGGCTGAAGCCGGTGCCGACGCCCTGGGACAGGGTCATGCTCATCATCGCGATCATGCCCGGGATGACGTACTGCACGTACTGGTCCTGGCCGCCGCCGAGCGCCTGCCCGATGGAGCCGCCGAAGACGTACACGAACAGCAGCGTGAAGACGACGGGCATCAGCAGCGCGTCGAACATCGACTCGGGGTCCTGCCGGATCCACAGCAGGTTGCGGCGGATGAGGGCGCCGGTGTGCCGCAGGTGCCCGCGCAGCGGGATACGGGCGTCGGTCGCGGTGACGGTGGGGGCGCTCATCACGGTCTGGGCGCTCATACGGCGACCTCCTGGCGTTCGTCGGCGGGCCGGGCGTCCTGCGGGGCACCGGCGCGATGACCGGTGAGGGACAGGAACACCTCGTCCAGGCTGGGCAGTTCGGTGGTGATGGAGGACAGCGTGATGCCGCGGGCGGTGACCGCACCGACCACGGCGGTCAGCTGCTCGTCGCTGAGGACCGGCACGAGCAGGGCACCGGCGGCGGTGTCCACGGTGGTGGTGGCGAGCCCGGTGATGCCCAGTTCGTCGAGCGTCCGGGCCAGCGGCTGAAGCTCGCGCGGATCCAGCGGGCGGACCCGCAGTGTGCGCCCGCCGACCTTCGCCTTCAGCTCCTCGATGCCGCCGCCGGCGATGACCTTGCCCCGGTCCACGACGGTCAGCTCGGAGGCGAGCTGTTCGGCCTCCTCCATGTACTGCGTGGTCAGCAGCACGGTGACGCCGTCGCCGACCATCCGCTTGACCTCGTCCCACACCTCGTTGCGGGTGCGCGGGTCGAGCCCGGTGGTGGGCTCGTCCAGGTACAGCACGGCCGGGTTGCCGATCATGGAGGCGGCGAGGTCGAGGCGCCGCCGCATGCCGCCGGAGTAGGTCCCCGCGGGGCGCTTGGCGGCGTCGGTGAGGGAGAACCGTTCCAGCAGCTCGTCGGCGCGGGCGCGGGCGTCCTTGCGGGACAGGTCGAGCAGTCGCCCGATCATGTAGAGGTTCTCCCAGCCCGGCAGCTTCTCGTCCACCGAGGCGTACTGCCCGGTGAGCCCGATCACCCGGCGCAGCTGGCGGGGCTGCCGGACGACGTCGTAGCCGGCCACGAGGGCCTGCCCGGCGTCCGGCGTCAGCAGGGTGGACAGAATGCGGACCAGCGTGGTCTTCCCGGCGCCGTTCGGCCCGAGCACACCCATCACGGTGCCCTCGCGCACGTCCAGGTCGACGCCGTCCAGCGCCTTGGTCTCGCCGTAGTGCTTGACCAGTCCCCGCACGGTGACGGCGCTGCCCGCGCCGCCGGGGTTGTTGTCGATTCGCGTCATGACCACGACGGTGTCAGCCCGCACCGACAAACCACCGACAGCCGCCCGACAGCCCGGGGGCGGCACCGACATCCCACCGACATGTCACACACGGGGCCGCCGGGACGTCATAGGGACGACGACACGGACGAGGAAGGACACGGCCATGAGCGACACCACGCCCTTCAGCCGGATGCACGACGCGGTGAACAGCGGCGACCTGGAACTGATCGAGAAGACCATCGACGAGGTCTGCGACCCGGGCCTGGTCTTCCACGCGCCCGTGCCGACCGGCGTGAGCGGGGTGCAGGCCCTCAAGCAGGTGTGGCGGGTGCTGCTGCCCGCCTTCCCCGACCTGCGCGTCGAGATCGAGGACGTGATCACACAGGGGGACAAGACCGTCTACCGCAACACGGTCACCGGCACCCACCGCGGCGACTACCGCGGCCTGCCACCGACCGGCCGCCCCGTCCGCTACGCCGAGATCTTCGTCGTGCGCCAGACGGCCGGACGCATCGCGGAGATCTGGGGCGTCGTCGACACCCTGGCGCAACTCCGCCAACTGGGCGCCATCGGGGAGTGAGGAAGGGGGAAGGGCGGGCGAGACCTGGCCGGCGAGCAGAAGGGGCGTGCCCCGGGGGGTGTGGCGGAGGCCGTGACGGGCCCGGCGCGGTCGTGCCGGAACCGCCGGAGGTGGCAGGACGCGGAGCCCCACCGTGCTTCCGCCGGAGTCCGGCGGGGCGGCTCGGGGTGCAGGGGGCCGGAGCCCCTGCCGGGGTGGCTCGTGGGCTGTGGAGGCGGGTGGGCGGTGGGAGAACGCCTACGGGGTGCGGGGCGCGGAGCCCCCGCCGGGGTTCCGGGGCGGAGCCCGGTGGTGGTGGCTCTTGGCCTATCGAGACGGGTGGGTGGGTGGGCGGGTGGGAAACACCTCCCGGGGTCCAGGGGCGGAGCCCCTGGGACGGTCACCGGACATGCCCCGGCTGCGCAGCGCACGGCCCCGCCGGCGGGGGAAACCGGCGGGGCCACTCGGCGTTGGCTTCAGTTGACGCACCCTGCAAGCGACGGAGTCGGCAGCGGACGTTGGACACCCCCCCGCAACCGACGGAGTCGTCAGTGGACGGAGTGCTCCTCCAGCGGGAACGTGCCGCCGACCACGTCATCGGCGAACGCCCTCGCCGCGTCGCCCATCACGGACCGCAGGTCGGCGTACTGCTTGACGAACTTCGGGACCCGCCCGCCGGTCAGCCCGAGCATGTCGGTCCACACCAGCACCTGCGCGTCCGTCTCCGCACCCGCCCCGATGCCGACCGTCGGGATGTGCAGCACCCGGGTCACCTCGGCGGCCAGCTCGGCCGGCACCAGCTCCAGGACGACGGCGAACGCGCCCGCGTCCTGGACGGCCTTGGCGTCCCGCAGCAGCTGCTGCGCCGCCTCCTCACCGCGCCCCTGGACGCGGTAGCCCATGGAGTTGACGGACTGTGGGGTCAGCCCGATGTGCGCCATCACCGGGATTCCGGCCTCCACCAGGAGACGGATCTGCTCGTGGGAGCGCTCACCGCCCTCCAGCTTCACGGCGCCGACCCCGGCCTCCTTCACCAGCCGGGTCGCCGAGCGCAGCGCCTGCACCGGGCCCTCCTGGTAGGAGCCGAACGGCAGGTCCCCGACGATCAGCGCACGCCGGGTGCCGCGGACGACGGCCGCGGACAGCATGGTCATCTGGTCGAGCGTGACGGGTACGGTCGTGTCGTACCCGAGATGGCAGTTGCCCGCCGAGTCGCCGACGAGCAGGACCGGGATCCCGGCCTCGTCGAAGATGGACGCGGTCATCGCGTCGTAGGCGGTCAGCATGGGCCACTTCTCGCCCCGCTCCTTGGCGGTGGCGATGTCGCGGACGGTGATGCGGCGGTTGATCTTGCCTCCGTACAGCGCCTTGCTGCCGTCGGAGGGACCGCTCTGCGTGTGCGAGGCAGCCGGAAGCTGCGTCATGGCACGGCTCCTAACGTCATCTCGAGGCACCCTGACGGTGTCCCCGGACCACCTCCATGGTGGCACCTCGTGCCAGTCAGAGCCAGGGGGCCCCGCCATGGACCCTGTCACGCGCCGGGGAGTCCCTTCCCACAGGCGCACCCGACGTAAGAACCCGGTAAAAACATTTCGATACGACACGGTGCCGTATCGAAAATGGCTACGCTCGTCCCCATGACCACTCCCGCCGTCTCCGCCCCCCGGATACCCGAAGCCGTGCACCGGCGCCGCTGGGCGATCCTCGGGGTCCTGATGCTCAGCCTGCTGATCGTCGTCCTGGACAACTCGATCCTGAACGTCGCGATCAAGACGATCTCCACCCCGGCCCCGACGGGCCTCGGCGCCACGCAGAGCGAGCTGGAGTGGGCGATCAACGCCTACACCCTCGTCTTCGCCGGCCTGCTGTTCACCGCCGGCCTGCTCGGCGACCGCCTCGGCCGCAAGAAGGTGCTGCTCGGCGGTCTCGCGGTGTTCGGCATCGGCTCGGCGCTGGCCGCCGAGTCCGGCTCCCCGGCGCAGCTCATCGCGTTCCGCGCGGTGATGGGCCTCGGCGCGGCCTTCGTCATGCCCGCCACCCTCGCCGTGCTGATGAACGTCTTCGAGCGCGAGGAGCAGCCGAAGGCAATCGGCATCTGGGCGGGCGGCGTCGGCCTCGCCATCGCCATCGGCCCGATCACCGGCGGCCTCCTGCTCGCCCACTTCTGGTGGGGCTCGGTCTTCCTGGTCAACGTGCCCATCGTGCTCCTCGCCCTGGCGCTGATGCTGTGGCTGGTGCCCGACTCCCGCGACCCGAACCCGGGGCACCTCGACCCCGTGGGCGTCGTCCTGTCCGTCGTCGGCCTGGTCCTG
The DNA here is from genome assembly GCF_055609245.1 of Streptomyces sp. NPDC036813. Taxonomy (NCBI): domain Bacteria; kingdom Bacillati; phylum Actinomycetota; class Actinomycetes; order Kitasatosporales; family Streptomycetaceae; genus Streptomyces; species Streptomyces sp. NPDC036813. The sequence continues at coordinate 320,627 of NZ_JBVJPV010000009.1, forward strand.
CTGGTCTACGGCATCATCAAGGGCGGCCAGCTCGCCGACTTCACCGACACCACGGTGCTCGCGACCATAGCGGCCGGCGTGCTGGTCCTCGCCGCGTTCGTCGTGTTCGAAAAGCGCAGCGACCACCCGTCCATCGACGTCACCTACTTCAAGAACAAGGTGTTCTCCGCCGCCATCGGCGCCATAGCGCTGGTCTTCTTCGCGCTGATGGGCGTGACCTTCTTCTCCGTCTTCTACACCCAGAGCGTGCGCGGCTACACCCCGCTGCAGACCGGCCTGCTGATGCTGCCGCTGGCCGCCGCCCAGATGATCTTCGCGCCGCGCGCCCGGCTGCTCGTCGACCGCTTCGGCAACAGGGCCACCACCACCGCCGGCATGCTGGTGATCGCCGCGATGCTGGCGGCGTTCGCGACGCTCGAGGCCGACACCCCGATCTGGCTGCTGGAAGTGATCTTCTTCCTGATGGGCACCGGCATGGCGCACATCATGACCCCGGTCAGCGTCGTCATCATGCAGGCCCTGCCCCGCGAGAAGGCCGGCTCGGCGTCCGCGCTCAGCAACACCTTCCGCCAGGTCGGCGGCGCCCTCGGCATCGCCGTCCTCGGTTCGGTGCTCTCCACGGCCTACCGCAACGGCATCGAGGACAAGCTCGGCGCGCTGCCCGCCGGCCTGCGCGACATCGCGGGCGAGTCCATCGAGGCCACCCTCGGCGTCGCCGCCAAGCTCGGCCCGCGAGGCAAGGGCCTGGTCGGCCCGGCCAACGACGCCTTCCTGCACGCCATGCACGTCACCGCCCTGTGGGGTGCCGGTGTGGCCGTCGTCGGCGCGGTCGTCGTGGCGCTGTTCCTGCCGGGCCGCCCGACGGAGGGTCAGCGCGGCAAGGAGGAGCCGGAATTGGTCGCGGCCGCGGAGTAGGCCGCTCCGGCGAGGGAGAATTCCCGCAGGCCAGAAACGGACGAAGGGACGAGACGACGTGAGTCTTGCCGACAGCCGCAGCGAGGCCCCGGTCCGGGGCCGGCCTCGCAGCGAGGCCGTGGAGCGCGCCATTCTCGAGGGGGCGATGAAACTCCTGGAGGACGGCGTGCCGCTGGCCGAGTTGTCCATCGAGCGCATCGCGCGCACCGCGGGCGTCGGCAAGACCACCATCTACCGTCGCTGGAGCGGCAAGGAGGAACTGTTCGTCGACGTCATCCGGGCCGCCGAACCGCCGGACCCGGTGCTGCCCGGCACCTCGATGCGCGACGACCTGATCGCCCTGCTGGAGTCGCTGCGGCAGCGCGCCCTGGCCAGCCGGTCCTCGGCCCTGCTGCACAACGCACATGTCCAGATGAAGTCCAGCCCCCGTATCTGGGCGGCCTATCACGCCAACGTCATCGTGCCCCGGCGCAACCTCGGCCTGGAGGTGCTGCGCCGTGGCCGCGAGGACGGCGAGATCCGCGCCGACGTGGACCTCGAACTGGCCAACGACATGTTCGTCGGCCCCATCCTCATCCGCACCCTGCTGCGCCCCGAGGCCGACCTGCCCGAGGGCCTGGCGGAGAGAATCGTCGACACGGTCATGGAAGGACTACGCCCCGTCAGTTCACGGCCGTAATGTGCAGGTTTCGTCACAACCCCCGTGCCCGGGGGCGCAAGCGGAACTTCGCGCGCCACCCCATTCGTCCTCGTGCCCGTACGGCCGTCGCGAGACGGCAGGGACAGAGCCGATCATCCCCTAGGGTCGTAAGGGCGCGGGGGACGACGGTGTGCACGGCAGGTAGTGAGGCGACGGTATGGCGCAGCAGGCATACGTGACGGAGACGGCCGACGGTGGCGCGGGAGACCAGCGCCCGGGAACCCGGATCCGGCGCGTGGCGGCCCGCTGGCTGCGCTCATGGCGCGGCGACGCACGCATCTGGCGGCGCGGTCTGCTCCTCGCGGCGGTCGCGGTGGCCCTCGCGCTGGTGATGCTGATCCACTCCCGCATCCCCAACACCTTCGGCAACCTGGGCAGCCTCACCGAGACGTTTCTGCCCTGGCTGGGCGTGCTGATCCCGTTCCTCGTCCTGGGCGCCCTGGTCCGCCGCTCGGCGACCGCCCTGATCGCGGTGGTGCTGCCCGCGATCGTGTGGCTGAACCTGTTCGGCGGACTGCTCAGTGACAAGAGCGGCAGCGGCGGCGACCTGATGGTGGCCACCCACAACGTCAACGCCGACAACCCCGATCCCTCGGGCACCGCCCGCAAGGTCGCCGCGTCCGGCGCGGACATGGTCGCGCTGGAGGAGATCAAGGCGTCCGCGGTCCCCACGTACGAACAGGCGCTGGCGGCCACCTATCCGCACCACGCGGTCGTGGGCACGGTGGGCCTGTGGAGCAAGTACCCGATGTCCGACGTCGAGGCCGTGGACATCCGGCTGGGCTGGAAGCGGGCGATGCGCGCCACGGTCGCCACCCCCGAGGGCCCGGTCGCGGTGTACGTCGCCCACCTGCCGTCGGTGCGGGTCAAGGCGGCCGCGGGCTTCACGGCACGGCAGCGCGACAAGAGCGCCGACGCCCTCGGCGAGGCCATCGCCGAGGAGAAGCTGTCCCGGGTGATCCTGCTCGGCGACCTCAACGGCACCATGAACGACCGCGCCCTGAACGCGGTCACCTCCCAGATGCGCTCCACGCAGGGCGCGGCCGGTGACGGCTTCGGCTTCAGCTGGCCGTCGTCGTTCCCGATGGCCCGGATCGACCAGATCATGGTCAAGGGCGTCGAGCCGGAGCGCTCCTGGACCCTGCCGGCCACGGCCAGCGACCATCTCCCGGTCGCGGCCCGTGTGAAGGTGACCACACCGGACTCGTAAAACCGCAGGTCGCAGCAGAGCCGTAACCTCGGCGCCACCTGGCGGAACACTCCGCCTGAGAGACTTTGTTCCGAGCGGAAACATAGAGAGTTTCCGACCGTCCCCAAAGTCTCGAAAGGTACTTCATGCCCCTGGCCCTGCTCGCCCTCGCCGTGGGCGCCTTCGGCATCGGTACGACCGAGTTCGTGATGATGGGGCTGCTGCCCGACGTCGCGGACGACCTGCACATCTCGATCCCCGCCGCCGGCCACCTGGTCTCGGCGTACGCCCTGGGTGTCGTCATCGGCGCTCCGCTGCTCGCGGCGCTCACCGCGCGCATGCCCCGCCGTACGGTGCTGATCGCCCTGATGGTCCTGTTCGTCGTGGGCAACGCGCTCTCCGCGTTCGCCCCCACCGACGCCACCCTGCTGGCGGCCCGCTTCCTCAGCGGCCTCCCGCACGGCGCCTTCTTCGGCGTGGGAGCCGTGGTGGCGACCACCATGGTGACGCCGGAACGCAAGGCCCGCTCGGTCTCGCTGATGTTCCTCGGCCTGACGGTCGCCAACATCGCGGGCGTCCCGGTGGCCACGCTGGTCGGCCAGCACCTCGGCTGGCGGGCCGCGTTCCTCGGTGTCAGCGTGATCGGCCTGGCCGCGATCGCGTCCCTGGCCGCGCTGATCCCGCACGACCACACGCACGCGTCCGCCACGGGCCTGCGCGGCGAACTGGCCGCACTGCGCTCGGTGCCGGTCTGGCTGGCCCTCGGCACGACGGTCGCCGGCTTCGGCGCGCTGTTCGCGGCCTACAGCTACATCACGCCGATGCTCACCGACGCCGCCGGTTACGCCGACGCGAGCGTGACCGTCCTGCTGGCGCTGTTCGGCGTGGGAGCGACGATCGGCAACCTGCTGGGCGGCCGCCTGGCGGACCACTCGATGCGCGGCACCCTCTTCGGCGGCCTGGTGTCCCTGGCCGCGGTCCTCGCCCTGTTCCCGCTCCTCATGCACACGCAGATCACCGCGGCGCTCGCCGTCGCCCTCCTGGGCACGGCCGCGTTCATCACGGGCTCCCCGCTGCAGCTGATGGTGATGGAGAAGGCGCAGGCGGCCCCGTCCCTGGCCTCCTCGGCCAACCAGGCGGCGTTCAACCTGGCCAACGCGGGCGGCGCGTGGATCGGCGGCCTGGCCCTGGCCGCCGGCTTCGGCACGACGTCCCCGGCCCTGGCCGGCGCCCTGCTGGCGGTGCTCGGCGTGGGCGTGGCGGCGGTCGCCTACGCGGTGGACCGCAGGTCCCCGCACGAGGGCCGCGTCGTGGCGACCCACGTCCCGCACGAGGCGCCCACCCTGCACCACTGACGACGAAGGGGGGCGCCCGGAGGCGCCCCCGACCGTCTCAGACGGACTCCCGCCACCCATTCGTGATGGGCAGCCGCCGGTCCTTCCCGAACCCCTTCGGCGAGATCTTCGTCCCCGGCGGATACTGCCGCCGCTTGTACTCGGCGGTGTCGACCATCCGCAGCGTCCGGGCCACCAGCTCGGGGTCGTACCCCGCTGCCACGATGGCGTCGGCCCCCAGATCCCGGTCCACGTACAGCTCGAGAATGGCGTCCAGCACCGGATAGTCCGGCAGCGAGTCCGTGTCCACCTGCCCCGGCCGCAGCTCGGCGCTCGGCGGCTTGGTGATGGAGTTCTCCGGAATGGGCGGTGTCTGCCCCCGGGCCTCGGCGGCCCGGTTGCGCCACTCGGCGAGCCGCCAGATCCACGTCTTGTAGACGTCCTTGATGGGCCCGTACGCCCCCACCGAGTCGCCGTACAGCGTCGAATACCCGACCGCCAGTTCGGACTTGTTGCCCGGCGCGAGGACGATGTGCCCCTCCTGGTTGGACAGCGCCATGAGCAGCGTCCCGCGCAGCCGGGACTGCAGGTTCTCCTCCGCGAGCCCGGTCAGCTCGGCCGCCGCCATATAGGCGTCGAACATGGGCGCGATCGACACGGTACGGAAGTTCAGCCCGGTCCGCCGCGCCAGCTCGGCGGCGTCCGCCCGGGAGTGCTCCGACGAGTACTTCGACGGCATGGCCACGCCGTAGACGTTCTCGGCCCCCACGGCGTCACAGGCGATGGCCGCGACGAGCGCCGAGTCGATGCCCCCGGACAACCCGATGAGCACGGACCGAAACCCGTTCTTCCGCACATACGCCCGCAGCCCCACGACGAGGGCGGAGTAGACCTCCTCCTCGTCGTCGAGCCGCTCGGCGTAAGCACCGCCGTGCTCAGGCGCATACGCGGCAACCGGCTCCTGCGACAACACGACCCGGTCGATCCGCAAACCGTCGTCGACCACCCCCACGGGAGCCTGCGGATCGGCGGCGGGCAGCTCCAGATCGAGCACCACGCACCCTTCGGAGAACTGCGGCGCCCGCGCGACGACCTCCCCGTCACGGTCCACGACGATCGAGTCGCCGTCGAACACCAGCTCGTCCTGCCCGCCGATCATGGCGAGATAGGCGGTGGTGCAGCCGGCCTCCTGCGCCCGCTTGCGGACCAGCTGGAGCCGGGTGTCGTCCTTGTTGCGCTCGTACGGCGAGGCGTTGACGGAGACGAGCAGCCCCGCCCTGGCGGAACGCGCCGCCGGCACGCGCCCCCCGTCCTGCCACAGGTCCTCACAGATGGCGAGGGCGATGTCGACGCCGTGCAGCCGCAGCACGGGCATCGAGTCGCCGGGCACGAAATAGCGGAACTCGTCGAAGACGCCGTAGTTCGGCAGGTGGTGCTTGGCGAAGGTGAGCACCACGTCTCCCCGGTGGAGCACCGCGGCGGCGTTCTGCGGCGCACCGGCCGGCTGACCGTACTTCGGCTGTGCGGTCTCGCAGCGGTCGAGGTAGCCGACGAGGGTGGGCAGCTCGCCGAGCCCCTCCTCGGCGAGCCGGGCGGCGAGCGTGCGCAGCGCGGTACGGGACGCCTCCACGAACGAGGACCTGAGCGCCAGGTCCTCGACGGGGTAGCCGGTCAGCGCCATTTCCGGGAAGACCGCGAGATGCGCCCCCTGCTCGGCGGAGTGCCGGGCCCAGCGGACGATCGTCTCGGTGTTCCCGGCGAGGTCGCCGACGCGCGAGTCGATCTGATTCAAAGCGAGACGAAGTTGAGGCACACGCCCAGTCTAATCGTCACCTAGACGCAATGTCCTCCGGACGGCCTCAGCAGGCCCCACGAGCCCGGCATTTCCCGGCGTCGACTGCTGCACCCGTCGCAGCTGCGCGGGACGGCAACCCGCGCCACGGCGTCGCGGCACCCGCCGCCAGCCATGGCGTTGGTGCACCCGCGTACGGCGGTGAGGGGACGGGGTGGGGGGTGTCCGCCCGCAGCGTCCGGCACCGGCACAGGGCGCCGTATCAGGGAAGGGGCGGCCGGACCGAGGACGGACACCCCCCACCCCGGCCCCGCCGTGGAAACCGGCCGTAGGCACGACCGCAACCGTCCACCGGACGGAAACGGGCCGCCGCAGGCAAAAAGGGGCGCGGGGAACGGCGCGACCAGCCCCCACGCACCCGCAGCCGCAACACGACCGGGCGCCGCAGGCAAAGACGACCAGCCCCCACGCACCCGCAGCCGCAACACGACCGGGCGCCGCAGGCAAAGACGACCAGCCCCCACGCACCCGCAGCCGCAACACGACCGGGC
>NZ_JBVJPV010000009.1:327206-358211 GCF_055609245.1 Streptomyces sp. NPDC036813
CGCCGCAGGCAATCGCGACCCGCCACAGCGAAACCCGCAGACGAACGGCACCGCACCCGCGACACAACGGCACCCGCGGACGCACCGCACCGCACCCGCAGACGAAACGGCGCCCAGCCCCCCGCAGGGGCCGGGCGCCGCAGAACAAACGTCAGTGACGCCGGTACGACTGCACGTACCCGAAGGCCGGCGACCCGACCCCGGTGACGTCGTCGTAGCCCTTGACGGCCGAGAGCGAGCTGTCCTTGCCCAGGCTCCGCACCGACGTGCTCAGCCCCCCGCTCGCGTCCACCCCGTTGACGAAGTCGACGCGGGCCACGGCCAGCCCCTGACCCGTCGGGTTGTCCGTCACGTCGTGGTACGCCTTCGACCCGTACCGGGCGTAGATCCCCGGGTTCGCGAACCCGAGCGCCTTACCGCCCCCAGCCTCCTGCGCCAGCGCCTGCACACCGGCGATCACCGGCGCCGCCAGCGACGTACCGCCGATCCGGTACTCGTCGTAGCGCTGCGTCCCGTCCGGGAACGTCTGCGTCTGCCCGACCAGGAACCCGGTGTTCGGGTCGGCGATCGCCGCGATGTCCGGCACGACCCGGTTCCCGGCGGCGCCGTTGGCCTTGGCGAGGGCGTCCGGCACGACCCCCTTCTGGTAGTACGGCTGAGCCACGGTCCGGCTCGTACCGCCACCCGCACCGGACGTGAACGCCCCGGGGAAGCCGACCCAGCTGCGACCGTCGGCCGACAGCGCGGCCTTCTCGGTGCCCCAGCCGGTCTCGAACAGGTACTTGTCGCCCTTGCCGACGGCCAGCGAGGTACCGCCCACCGCGGTCACCCACGCCGAGTTCGCCGGGGTGTCCACCTGCTTGGTCCCGGTGTTGGCGACCTCGTCGCCGTTGTCGCCGGAGGAGAAGTAGAACCCGATGCCCTCGACGGCGCCGAACTGGAACACCTGGTCGTAGGCGGCCGCGAGGTCGGGCGTCTGGTTGGCCTCGATGTCGCCCCACGAGTTGGAGACGATGTCGGCCAGGTGCCCGTCCACGACCTTGCTGAGCGAGTCCAGCAGATCGTCGTCGTAGCAGGAAGCGGCCCCGACATAGGTGATCTGCGCGGCGGGCGCCACGGCGTGCACGGCCTCGACGTCCAGCGTCTCCTCGCCGTACCAGCCGGCGGCCCCGCACTCCTCGGTCTTGGTGTAGTTCTTCGGCAGCACCTGCCGCAGCTGCCCGGTGCTCCAGCGGGCGTCCCCGTGCTTGCCGGCGTAGGTGGCCACATCGTACGCGAGGGTCGGCGAGGCGTAGGCGTCGGTGATGGCGACGCGCACCCCCTTGCCGGTGTACGTGCCCGCACCGTACGCGGCGCGCAGCTGCTTGCCGGTGTACCCGCGCACCGCGTAAGGGATCTTCTGCCCGTACGCGTCCGGCAGCGTGGAGGCGATGTTCGAGCCGTAGTACGAGGAGAACGGCCCGGAGTTGCGGAACACGGCGTCCGGCGGCGGCAGCTGGTCCTTGTGGCTGGCCTTGTGCGGCGCGTTGTCGAGACCGGTGACGGTCAGCACGGCGTCACGCACGTTGTCGGGCACGGAGGCCGTGGCGACGGGCGCACGGTAAGTGGCCGAGCCCTTGGCGAAGTTGTGCAGCTGCGTACCGAACGCCTTCTCCGCGGCCGCGACGTCACCGCTGACGGAGACGTAGTGCGCGGTGACGGACGTGACCTTCAGCCCGGCGGACGTCAGCCAGGACTTGACCGCGGCCACCTGCGCCGCCGTCGCGCCGAAGCGCGCCTGGGTCTGCCGCGCGGACAGGTACTTGCCGTACTGCGGGGAGGACGGGTCGGAGACGGCTCGTGCGTAGTCGGCCAGTCCGGCCGCGTCCCGGCCGGCGAGGTAGACACGCGCGGACACCTGTGCGGAGTCCGCCGTCGCGCCCTTGTCCGCCTTGGCCGTGGCCCACGCCGGCTTGGTCCCGGCCAGCGCGTCCCGGTGCGGGTTGTCCGCGGCGCTGGCCGCGGGTATGCCGAGCGCCAGCGCGCCCGCGAGCATGGGCAGGGTGGCTGCCAGGCTCACGGAGGCGCGCAGCGCGGCGCGGTTGGATCTCATGGAACCCCCTGTGCGGTTCGTCGACGAGTGGATCACTCGACGGAGCACACTCTTTCGATGAACTGTTCATGTCAGGGGAATAAGAAGGCCAAAAGGAACCCAATAAAGTTTGCTAGGCCCGCGGCCCGGCCCCCCGCTCCTTCAACATGTCGGCCATCGCCTTCAGTTCGGACTCCTGCCCCTCCACCATGCCCCGGGCGAGCCGCTTCTCGACCTCGACCGTGCACCTGCGGACGCATCCCTCGGCCATGTGGATGCCGCCCTTGTGATGGTTCGTCATCAACCTGAGGTAGAAGACCTCGGCGGCCCTCCCGTTGAGCCCCTGAAGCTTCCTCAGCTCCGCGTCGGTCGCCATGCCCGGCATCGACGCGCCGTCCGCCGGCTTCGCGGAGGCCGTGCCGCCCATGTCCATCCAGGTCATCGGCGGCTCGGAGGTGACCTTCGGCAGCCCCCACAGGTCGAGCCAGCCGAGCAGCATGCCGCGCTGGTTGGCCTGCGTCTGAGCGATGTCGTAGGCGAGCCGCCGCACGTCCTCGTCCTTCGTGCGGTCGCGCACGATGTACGACATCTCCACGGCCTGCTGATGATGGACGGCCATGTCCCGGGCGAACCCGGCGTCCGCGGACTCCGTGCCCGGCGTCCGGGGGGCGGACCCCCCGTCCTCGGCGACGGCGTACGTGATCGCGCCGGCGGCCACGAGCGCGGCCGCCGCGGCGCCCGCGACCAGTCCGATGTGCCTCACTTCATCATCCCGCTGGAGCAGGAGGCGCCGGGCTCCGGCGTCTGCGCGCCCTGCACATAGGTGGAGAGGAACTTGTCCACGGCCGGGTCGTCGGCGCTGCGCACGCTCAGCTGGTGTCCCCACGCCGACAGCACGATGGGGGCGGACTGCTGCGCGTAGGGGCTCATCAGCGTGTACGGCGTCGCCTTCACCCGCGTGGCGAGCGCGGCCACGTCGGACTGCGCCGCCTTGGCGGTGTACGTCACCCAGACGGCGCCGTGTTCGAGGGAGTGCACGGCCATCTCGTCCTTGACCGGCTCGGTGTAGACGGTGCCGTTGCAGTCCGCCCACACGGGGTTGTGGTCGCCGCCGACGGGCGGGTGCATCGGATAGGTCACCGGCGTGGTCACGTGGTTGCGGCTCAGGGCGCCCTGCCAGGTCCGTACGCCGTCCGGACCGGTGACGAACTGCCCGCCCGGCGCGCTCTTGGCGCCGACGCCGCTGTTCTTGCCGTCGGTGGCGGCACTGGCGGTGGCGCCGGCCGCCGCGTCGGCCTTGCCGCCCCCGCCGTCGTCGGACCGCGCCTGCACCACGAACACGGCACCGGCGGCGAGCGCCGCCACGACGACCGCGCTCGCGGCGAGGGTGATACCCCGGCGACGCCGCTGACGGGCCTGCTCGGCCTGGCGCAGCGCGGCGACGTGGGCCTTGCGGGCGGCGCTGGTGTCGTGGTCGGTGTTCGCGGAACCCATGGGGCGTGTCCTTCGGGGAAAGGGACGGGGAGGGTGGGGCCCGCTGATCGTAGTGGGGGAGAAGGGACGCGCAGTAGGCGGACACCAGCCGCGGCACGCGAAGTGGCCCCGATCCGGTGACCGCACGCGCGCCGGCACCCGGCCCCGGCCCCGGTCGGGCACCCGCCCCCGGTCGGGCACCCGCCCCCGGGCGGGACGGGCACCCCGCCGGGCACTGGCCCCGGACGCCCACGGGCCCCGGGCCGGCACCCGCCCCGGAGGCACCGCCCCCGGACGGGCACCCGCACCCGGTCGGGCACCCACCGCTGGACGGCACCCGCACCAGGCGGGCACCGGCCCCGGTCGGGCACCGGCCCCGGTCGGGCACCGGCCCCGGTCGGGCACCGGCCCCGGTCGGGCACCGGCACCCGGACTGGCACCGGCACCCGGACTGGCACCGGCCCCGGGCCGGCACCGGCACCCGCCCGCGGGCCCGCGCCCGGGCTGGCCCCCGCCCCGCACCCGCACCCGGTCGGGCACCCACCGCTGGACCGGCACCACCAGGCGGGCACCGGCCGCGGTCGGGCACCGGCCCCGGTCGGGCACCGGCACCCGGACTGGCACTGGCCCCGGTCGGCCACCGGCCCCGGGCCGGCACCCGCACTCGGAGGGGCACCGGCCCCGGTCGGGCACCGGCACCCGGACTGGCACTGGCCCCGGTCGGCCACCGGCCCCGGGCCGGCACCCGCACTCGGAGGGCCACCAGCCCCGGGCCGGCACCCGCACCCGGACTGGCACCGGCCCCGGACGGCCACCGGCCCCTGGCCGGCACGCGCCCGCCGGCCCGCGCCCGGGCTGGCCCCCGCCCCGCACCCGCCCGCGGTCGTGCACCCGCACCCGGTCGGGCACCCACCGGCGGACTGGCACCCGCACCCGGACGGGCACCGGCCCCGGGTCGGCACCCGCCCGCGGGCCCGCGCCCGGCCTGGCCCCGCCCCGCACCCGCCCGCGGTCGGGCACCCACCGCCGGACGGGCACGGGCGCCCGAGCCGGCACCAGCCCCGGCCGGCCCCGGGTCGGCACCCGCCTGCGGGCCCGCGCCCGTCAGCGCCGATCGCGCTGCTCAGCGCCGATCGCGCTGCTCGGCGTCGCTCGCGGTCGACCGCGCCGAACCCGGCCCGCCCCCTGCTCGGAGCCCCATATTTGGAGTCCGCGATGCGTATTACCTAGGCTGGCCGCATGCGGCTCCTGCGCTCCACCGATCTCGCGCTGCGCGTTCTGATGCGGCTCGCCGTCGCGGGTGCGGCCACGCCGCCGACCCGGCAGGTGGCCGCGGACATGGACGTGCCGTACACGCATGCCGCCAAGGTCGTCGCCGAGTTGCAGCATCTCGGCCTGGTGGACGCCCGCCGGGGCCGAGGCGGCGGGCTCGCGCTCACCGAGAAGGGCCGGACGGCCTCCGTCGGCGCGGTGGTGCGCACCTTCGAGGGCGACGGCGACGTCGTCGACTGCGAGGGGGCAACGCCCTGCCCCCTGAGCTCCGGCTGCCGCCTGCGCGGCGCCCTGCGCCGGGCCCAGGAGGCGTTCTACGCCGCGCTGGACCCGGTCACGGTCGCGGACATCGTCGCCGACCCGACGGGACCGCTGCTGCTGGGCATCACCAAAGCCTCCTGAGACGGGGAACCGGAACCCCTCGCCAACCGCCGGGGGCGACGGCTCAGCCCTGGGCCAGCCACAGATCGGGCCCGAACACCTCGTAGTGGATGTCGGCGGCGGCGACCCCCTTGGCGAGCAGCTGCTCGCGCACGGCGCGCATGAAGGGCAGCGGACCGCACAGGTACGCGCGCGTGCCGGCCGGCACCGAGACGTCGCTGAGGTCGACCAGGCCGGACCGCGTACCGGCGGGCACGTCCTGCTCGTAGAAGAAGTGCACGCAGGCGTCGGCGAGCTTGCCCGCGTAGGCCTCCTGCTCGGTGCGCAGGGCGTGGTCGGCGGGGGAGCGGTCACCGTGCACGACGGTGACCGGGGCGGCGTGGGCGTCCCCGGCGAGCTGGGCGAGCATCGCGATCATCGGGGTGACGCCGATGCCGGCGGAGGCGAGCAGCACGGGCGCACCGGGTGCGTCGTCGAGGACGAGGTCGCCGTACGGCTCGGACAGCTGAAGGATGTCGCCGACGCGCACGCGCGCGTGGAGGTGGCCGGAGACCTCGCCGGCGGGCGTGGCGCCGGCGCCGCTCACGCGCTTGACGCTGAACTGGCGAACGGTCTCGCCCGGCGCGCCGGACAGGCTGTACTGCCGTATCTGCCGGGCGCCGTCGGGCAGCTCGACCTGCACGGAGACGTACTGGCCGGCGCGGAAGTCGCGCACCGGGCCGCCGTCGGCGGGCCGCAGCCGGAAGGTGACGACGTCCGCCGTCTCCTCGACGCGCTCGACGACCTCCCACGGGCGCCGGCCCGTTTCGGCGCTCTCCTCGTAGAGCCGCTTCTCGATCGCGACGAGCGCGTTGGCCATCAGCCAGTAGACCTCGTCCCAGCCGGCGGCCACCTCGGGTGTGACGGCCTCGCCGAGGATCTCGACGATGGCGGCGAAGAGGTGCTCGTGGACGACCTTGTACTGCTCGGGGGTCACCCCGAGGGAGGCGTGCTTGTGGGCGATCCGGCCGAGCATGGTGTCGGGCCGCTGGTCCGGGTGGTCCAGCAGGTGCACGGCGAAGGCCGCGATGGAGCCCGCGAGGGCCTGCTTCTGAGCGCCGGAGGCCTGGTTGCCGCGGTTGAACAGGTCCCGCAGCAGTTCGGGGTGGGCCTCGAAGAGCCGGGAGTAGAAGCGCTCGGTGATCTCCGTGATGGCGCCGGCGACGGCGGGCAGAGTGGCGCGGACGGTGGCTGCTGACTGCTCGGACAGCATCAGGACTCCTCCTGGCTCGACTGATCCGGACGGTATGAAAATTTGCATCTGAGATGCAAATTAACCAGGCGTGGCGTCGCTCACGTCCCGCCCCGGACCGGCCATTACGGATGCGGCCCCGAGCAGGCAAGATGGGCGTCAAGAGCAGTACGCCCGCACGCGCACGCGACGTTCCGCCCGCGGCCGCCCGGTCGATCATGGTCCGCAACGCGCGTGAAACGGTCGTGTGATGGGATGCTGCTCAGGTGCCCGACCGCCTCCCGCCTCACCGGGGACTGGCGGCCTGACCAGCAAGGATGGGGAAGCGGAAGATGGACAAGCAGCAGGAGTTCGTGCTCCGGACGTTGGAGGAGCGCGACATCCGGTTCGTACGCCTGTGGTTCACGGACGTGCTGGGCTTCCTCAAGTCCGTCGCCGTGGCCCCCGCAGAGCTGGAGCAGGCCTTCGACGAGGGCATCGGCTTCGACGGCTCCGCCATCGAGGGCTTCGCCCGGGTCTACGAGTCCGACATGATCGCCAAGCCGGACCCGTCCACCTTCCAGGTGCTGCCCTGGCGTGCCGAGGCCCCCGGCACCGCCCGCATGTTCTGCGACATCCTCATGCCGGACGGCTCCCCCTCCTTCGCCGACCCGCGCTATGTCCTCAAGCGCGCCCTGGCCCGCGCCTCCGACCTCGGCTTCACCTTCTACACGCACCCCGAGATCGAGTTCTTCCTGCTCAAGGAGAAGCCGCTCGACGGCAGCCGCCCCACCCCGGCCGACAACTCCGGCTACTTCGACCACACCCCGACCAACGTCGGCATGGACTTCCGCCGCCAGGCGATCACCATGCTGGAGTCGATGGGCATCTCGGTGGAGTTCTCCCACCACGAGGGCGCGCCCGGCCAGCAGGAGATCGACCTGCGCTACGCCGACGCGCTGTCCACCGCCGACAACGTGATGACGTTCCGGCTGGTGATGAAGCAGGTGGCGCTGGAGCAGGGCGTGCAGGCCACCTTCATGCCGAAGCCGTTCTCCGAGCACCCTGGCTCCGGCATGCACACGCACCTGTCGCTCTTCGAGGGCGACCGCAACGCGTTCTACGAGTCCGGCGCCGAGTTCCAGCTCTCCAAGGTGGGCCGCTCCTTCATCGCGGGTCTGCTGAAGCACGCGGCGGAGATCTCGGCGGTCACCAACCAGTGGGTGAACTCCTACAAGCGCATCTGGGGCGGCTCCGAACGCACCGCCGGCGCCGGCGGCGAGGCCCCCTCCTACATCTGCTGGGGCCACAACAACCGCTCGGCCCTGGTCCGGGTGCCGATGTACAAGCCCGGCAAGACCGGCTCCGCCCGCGTGGAGGTCCGCTCCCTCGACTCCGGCGCGAACCCCTATCTGGCCTACGCGGTCCTGCTGGCCGCCGGCCTCAAGGGCATCGAGGAAGGCTACGAACTCCCGCCGGGCGCCGAGGACGACGTCTGGGCCCTCTCCAACGCCGAACGCCGCGCGATGGGCATCGAGCCCCTGCCGCAGAACCTCGGCGAGGCCCTGACCCTGATGGAGAACAGCGACCTCGTCGCCGACACCCTCGGCGAGCACGTCTTCGACTTCTTCCTGCGCAACAAGCGCTCGGAGTGGGAGGAGTACCGCTCCGAGGTCACCGCGTTCGAGCTGCGGAAGAACCTGCCGGTGCTATAAGGGCAGGTCGGGGCGGGTCTCCTGCTGATTCGATGAGCGGGGCTGACGGTCGGAGAGGGTCAGCCCCTCGGCGTCTCGCGGGCTCTGGGCCGTCCCTGGGCCGTGGCGTGGGTTCTTGCCAACGAGAGGGTCTTGCGACTTGGTCGCCAGGCAGCCGGGCCAGGGAGCTGCTGGCCCGGCTGCTAGACAGGTTGGGGCTCTGCTTCGAACGCCGGGCTTGGAACTGCCGGCTCCTCTGCTCCAGCGGGCGGCTTAGGGGTCAAACTGACGAGCATCGCGGCTCCAGCATGAGAAAACCCATGTCTACAGCGCTGGCTACTTCCATTTAGCTGCTGCTGGAGAAGAGAAGCTCCCATTCTTGCTTGGATATCCAAGTCGATCAGCGCACGGCCCCCAATTTCCAGTGCCCATGAAAGCGTTGGCGACGTGGTCACTATCGATATCTCTTCTTTTGGACGCACGTAGACCGTCGAGATGCATCTAGTTTCGAGCACGGCTCCAGGTTGAATCAAAGGAATCTTGTGCGAGGAAAGGAGTTTTGGCTCGACTTTCACGCCAGCATTCGGGTCGCTGGTGCAGTAGGGCTTCAATGCAGGTGCATCCCACGCTTGGTAGTGCTCGATTGGGGCCCGTTGCTCACGGGCGGGCTCGCGTATAGCTATCTCAAGGCCTTGTATTTCACTCTCTGGCGCCCCCGCCTCGGATGCCGGTATCGAAGGAACACCTGCCGCCCATGCTTTTCCTGATATATTTTGAATAACTGTTCTTGTCTCGCTCTTTAGTTGCAAGTGGCCGTCGTGCCAGCTGAGTGTGAGTTTCTCGTTCAGTGATAGCGTGACCCGGTCATAGCTGCTGAGCGAGTCGATCAGCGCTTCCACATACTGCTGTGGCGCGCAGATTCCCCACGAAGCTCGTAGGGACTCGGTTGCAACATCCTTTACGAGTTGAGCCTTGAGTAGGCGGTCGACGGTTATTCCAAGTAGTCCTGCAATGAATATGGCCTCGCCGAATGAGCCAACTATCGGGGCAAACCACTGCCTTTCCACCGAGTCACTCCAGTGTGTGATGGCAATTATGGCGGCCCCAACTATTGTGATCAATGGAAGGAGTACTTTGAGAATCCTTCGTTTCGTTGTGTGATTCAACATCGTTGACCTCCTCCACCCTGATATTTTCGGACGGCGGCACGGCTGGTGCAACCGCGCCGCCGTTGGGTGAAGGGTGAACGAGAAGCTGAGGGTGTCTAACCGTCAGTGCTCACCTGTGAGTACTTTTTGAACCGCGGAGGGCGCCCCCGTGTACATTCCGCCGGTGGCTTTCCGCGCGCGGTCATCGCTGCTTGGCATCAGATGGGTGTACACCCGGAGCGTGAACCCGGGATCGTTGTGTCCGAGATAGTGACTTACAACGGCTAACACAATGAGGCGGAGCGCCTCTCAGCGCCGTGTCTGGCGAGCGAGTTGAGCGTTGTCCGACCTGTGGGGGCATCACCGTGGATCGTGTCGGATGAGCTGTGGGTGCGGATCGCGCCGCTGTTGCCGAGGAAGGAGCGGCGCTTCCGGTACCCCGGTCGCAGGCCGCTGCCGGATCGGCAGGTGCTGTGCGGGATCTTGTTCGTGCTGTACACGGACATCCAGTGGGAGCACCTGCCGAAGAAGCTCGGCTTCGGTTCGGCCATGACGTGCTGGCGACGGCTGCGGGACCGGAACGAGGTCGGAGTCTGGCAGCGGCTGCACGAGCTGCTGCTGGCCGAGCTCAATGCGGCGGCCAAGCTGGACTGGTCTCGCTGTGTGGTCGACTCCTCGCACGTCAGGGCGCTAAAAGGGGGCTCCACACGGGCCCGTCGCCAGTCGACAGGGGCCGGGCCGGCTCCAAGCATCACCTGATCACCGACGGGCACGGCACCCCGCTCGCGGTCCTCCTCACTGGCGGCAACCGCAACGACGTCACCCAGCTGCTGCCGCTGCTGGACGCCGTCCCTCCCGTCCGCGGCCGCCCGGGACGCCCCAGACGCAGGCCGGACTCACTGTTCGCCGACCGCGGCTACGAACACGACATCCACCGCGACCAGGTCCGTGCCCGCGGCATCGTCCCCGCCATCGCCCGCCGCGGCAGCCGGCACGGCACCGGCCTGGGCACCTACCGTTGGGTGATCGAGCGGACCTTCGCCTGGCTCCACGGCTTCCGCCGCCTCCGCGTCCGCTGGGAACGCCGAGCCGACATCCACGAAGCCTTCCTCAAGCTGGCCTGCTGTCTGATCACCCACCGACAACTCAGCTCATTGTGTTAGCCGTTGTAAGTCACTAGCTCCCGTCGCGCGCTGCGCATTACCACCTGAGAATATTTCCGCGCTCGCGGATCCGACGCCTTCCAAGGCGGATCACCTTGCCCTCGGTGAATCCTGCGCGTTTGACATCTGAAGACGTTGATATGATGAACTGATAGCCCTTTTGAGCGAGTTTGCTTATCTGGGAGGAGATCGACTGCCTCTTCCCTAGATCCCATGCCCCCATTGGCTCGTCGAGTAGGTACAAGCGATACTGGCCTTCCTTGCTCAACGTCTGTTCTAGCTGAGCAAATCTGTCTGCCTCGGAGAATCTTGGATTGAGATAAAAGCACTCTTCCGGTCGAGGCTTACTGTGCCACAGTATTTCCAGATTCTTTGCGACCTCCAAAGCGAGAGAGGGCGGTAGCTTGCGAATTTTCTCCATTCAGCAGCCCCGGTGTGAAGGGCCAACGCCATCATTAGGATCGTTTTTCCGGATGCGTTTCTGCCTGCTATGACATTAATTCCGGGATCGAAGCTGATTCCCTGACGCAGTGCCCAGATTGCTTCAAGGGGCTCTCTGGTGCTGAAATCATAGGGGACGCGTGATGCTATCAACGTGCCGCGAACGGTCGAGCTAGCGGGTTTACTTGATTGGGTTAGAGCCCCCTGGCTTTCCATTTCGGACACTTCGCCTGGAGGATTGCTCAGCGGGTGCCCCTCTTGGATCAACCCGCGTTCAGCTATCCAGCGAACAAATGGAACATCGTCATGCTGCAACTCGCGAAAGGCGGCGGACACTGACGGGTCTTCCGGCCAGCCGGCGTAGAGGCTCGTTACAGCAAGTTCTCGCTTGGAGGTATCGTCGGATCGGACAAGGGTGAGCAGTGCATCTCGTGCAGAGATGTCTCCTGGCCAGCTTTCTAGGAGCGCCTCTACGGCAGTCTGGCGTACTCGACTGGCGCGGTCGTATGTGAGGCGTACGACAGCCTCTTGGGCTACCTTGTCGCCCGGCCATCCTTCCGCGAGACCCTCAATGGCAATTTCTCGGGTTTCCTCAGAGTCGTCGACCGTTAGCGCTACGACGGCGTCACGAGCACTCGAATCGCCTCGCCATGATTGCGTCAATACCCATATTGCGACAGCTTGGACGTTGGCATCGGGGTCGCGTGTTGCTGTGATGACAGCTTGCCGTGCCGCCTCGTCATCAGACCAGTTCTGGCCTAGATTGCGTATTGCAGTCTTGCGAATCTCTGATTCCTCGTCGCCAATCAGCCTAAGCAGGGCGTCGCGAATTGTGAGACTATGGGGCCAATTTCGGATAAGGGTATCTAGAGCCGCCCTTCGATTGTCTACGTCAGTCAATCGAGTGGCGGCAAGCAGAATCGCTTGTTCGTCGGCCAGCTCTAGGTCGGCAGCGGGAGTGAGATCTCTCTGCCATTCGTGCGTTTTTCGGTCTTCGGCTGTGTTTATTTCTTCTGCCGCGATCAGAGCGGCGGTGATGTCATCAAGTGCTGCCTGTCCCGAGAATTGCGCAGGTAGAATCTCGTACTGCGGCAGAGCGGGGCCGGTCGGTAACGTTTCGATCTTCGGAACGTCAGGATGTTGAGACAGTCGGTGCACGTTCGCGTGCGCCTGCTCCCAGAGAGTCTCCAATAGAAGGCGGCGTTCATTTACTCTGGCCAGCTGTGATTCTGCTGTGGCTTTCTGAGACACTGCTTGCTGTCGAGAATCCGGTACAGCTTCCAATGCAAATGACTCGCCACCCGGGCGCGGTGCCTGAACCGGCTTGGTATCCAGATCGATAATGATCTCTCGGAGCGAGCTGATGATCTGCAGCAGGGTGGTCATTAGTAGTTGGGCATCACTCAAAGCCCACCGGAGTCTGTCTTCGATGCGGTGAGCGCGCTCAAGCTCAACTTGAAGCTGAAGGGTGGCCACAGTGGCTTCGGGAGATGCAAGTGATGTGGGTGTGACCGACTTATCCGCGCGTTTCTGGTTGTGATATTGGCGAGCGGTGGTCAACAGTTCATCCGCCTTGCGGCAGAGCTCTTGGTGGAGTGCGGTAGTCACGCCAATAGTGCTGCTAGTAATCTCCAGGAACATCATCACGAAACGGTTGGAGGGCGGGGCAGTCGCTCCCTTGAAAAGCCGATCTATGTGTGATTTGGAGAAGTTCATGCCACTCACCGGATCGACTGGAATGGCCTGCCCCGCCTCGATCCGTGCCCGCTCCCGATCGGAACGGCGCTGGAAGCGCTGTTCGATGTCCCTTGCGGTGAGGCCGGCCGCTCGGCTCTGTCTTGCAGAAACTGTCCCAGCGCCTTGCTGGCTTCCTCGTCGCGACCTGCCGACGGTGTCATGTCCCCACCCGTCCCTGCCCTGTCCCTGGGGCGTCCCTGGGACAGGGCAGGGACGCGGATGTCGCCCCAGGTCAACTCCCCAGAGCGTTGAAGGCGTCCCGAACTGTCCCCGTGACAGTTGGGGGCACCCTGCCCCCACCATGATTCTCGCCTCAGCCGTCCAGCAGGTCAGCGGCTTCCCGTAATTGTGCTGAGGAGAGCAACAGTGACTACGCCCATCTACGACATCGCGAGCAGCAGCCACGTCACCGGCATAGAGCATGTGATCGTCTCCGCACTGCCGGAGTTCATTGGTGCGCTGGCGGCCACGTTCGTCACCTCGGTGGCGATGCGGGCCTTCCAGAAGTGGGGCAGGCAGGACCGGTCTGAGGCCGATCAGGATGATGTCCCCCGTTGAGACGTGCATCTCGCTGCCTCGCATTGCGTTTCGTTGGGGGAGATGAGGTACCTCACTGCCCAGGCCGCTGTACCCCTGGCGCTGCTGAAGCCGGGCCGTCTGTGGGCCGTCGAAGGGCGGCCCGAGGCGACCAACGACGACCAATGACGACTGCTCTACCAGCGGTCAGCGCTGCTTCGACGTTGAGCGCTTGAGGTCGTTCCCAGGCAGCAACACTTCCTGCGCAACAAGCGCTCGGAGTGGGAGGAGTACCGCAGCGAGGTCACCGCGTTCGAGTTGCGGAAGAACCTGCCGGTGCTGTAGGCGCAGGTCGGGGCGGCATACCGCTTCGAAGACGCAGTGTGGCCGACCGCTCGTCGCGGTCGGCCACACTGCGTCTTGTGACGGTTGCCGATCTTCGTTCAGACGGTGTGCCCCTTCGCCGGGTCCGCCCTGGTGAGGGTGCAGACGCCGGCCACACAGCTGCGCTCCAGACGGCTGCGGGAGATGGTCTGCGCCAGGCCGACCAGCCAGCAGGTGGGGCAGCCGCGGAAGGCGATCAGACCCAGCGGGGCCGCCAGCAGGATGGCCGGGCCGGCGACGGGCACCAGGGCGATCGAGCCGATGATCAGCCCGAAGCCGATGACGCCGCGCGCCAGGTGGCGCGGTACGGACTTGCCGGCGAAATGCGTCGCGGGCGCCGCCGGCCGCGCGGCGGACGGGATGTTCGTGCCCTTCGTGGACTTCACGGTCGTACCTCTCCTCCGGCTGATCGATCGGCTGCTTGGCCGGCCGGCCGGTCGGTCTGTGCCAGTGAGTGACGCAGGGCTGCGCGGGCTCTGTGCAGCCGCGACTTCATCGCGGCGTTGCTCAGACCGAGGGACCGGGCGACGGCATGCCCCGGCAGGCCCTGGACGTCCCGCATGACCAGGACCTGGCGCTGGTCACGGGGAAGGGCACCGACCGCGGCCGCGATCCGCTCCACTTCCATGTGCCGCAGTACCGCTTCTTCGGCGGACTGCTCCACGCATCCCTCCGGTTCGGCCGTCTCCTCGTCGCTCCGCGCGAAGAGCGACCGCACCTGTCGGAGGCATTCGTTGCGCACGATCCGGAACATCCATGAGCCGAGTGCGCCGGTGGCCCGCAGGGTGCCGATCTTCCGGTACAGGATGATCAACGCCTCCTGCGCCGCGTCCTCCGCGTCCTGCGGTGAGGCGCACAGCGACAGGGCGAACTTGCGCACATGAGGCTGCGAGTCCATGACGACAGCGGTGAGCGAGGCGACGTCGCCGTCCTGCGCGGCCCTGATCAGCCGCTCGTCCGGCCAGGGGAAGCGCCGTGTCATGTGTCCTGTTCCTCCTCGGCAGGCGCTGCGCGAAGGCAATGGTCAGCCACGGCTCTTCCTCCAGCGCCTCATGAGGTGCAGGCTGCACGCGGACACCAGCAGCACGCCGATCACCACGCTGCCAACGACCATGGTCTTCCTCCTGACATCCGTCGGCCCACGCGGCCGGTACACGGATAAGAGGCGGGCAGGCCCGAAAAGGATTCACCCGGTGACGTCGCCGCGTGCGAGCGCCGTCCCGTGCCCCCGGCCTGTCAGGGGCGGTGGTGCTCCGCCGGGCGCGGAGCGTGGCGCTGGGCCGGGGGCACCACGGGATGGGCGTCCGCTTCCGGGCGCAGACACTCGATCCGGTAGTCGCCGCTGTCCTCGTCGATCGTCACCCCGTGCGTCTCGCTGCGGAAACCGGGGAAGCGGCGGTCGAAGGACTCCAGCGCCGTGAGATAGCGCAGCAGCGGGCCGTCGGGGGCCCCGACCCGCTCGCCCGGCATCAACACCGGGATGCCCGGCGGGGTGACGGTGACCATCGCCGCCGCGATCCGGTCGGCGGCCTCGGCGATCCGCACCCGCTCGGTAGAGCCCCGCACCAGCCGCTGGTAGCAGTGCTGCGGCGGGAACACCGGCTCGGGAAGCTGCTGGAAGGCGGTGTCCAGCAGCTCCACCAGGCGCGCCGAGCGCAGCTCGTCGTGCATCTGCCGGCACAGCGCGCGCAGGCTCAGCCCGGCGTACCGCCTCGGATGGGCGGCCACGGCCTGCGGCAGCACCCGCTCCAGCGGGGCGTCGGCGTCGTACAGGGCCTTGAAGTCCATCAGGGCGTCCAGCAGCGTGCCCCACTTGCCCTTGGTGATGCCCATGGAGAAAAGGACCAGCGTGGTGTAGCTGTCAGTTTTCTCCACCACGATGTTCCGGGTCGCCAGGTACGCCGTCAGCACCCGCGCAGGGATGCCCTCGTCGGCCGTCTCGCCGGTGGCGGTGATCCCCGGGCAGGTCAGGGTGACCTTGACCGGGTCCAGCATGCAGTGGCCCTCGGTCAGCCCCGGGAAACCGTGCCAGTCGGCGCCGGGCTCGAGCGTCCAGCAGGACGGCTCGGTACGTAGCAGTTCGGGCGGAGCCTGATCGAAGCGGAACCGCTCGCCGGTCCCCGGGTCGGTGACCGTCTCCGGCTGCCACACCCCGAAGAACCACGGCGGACGGTCCCCGGCCGCCTCGATACGGCGCCGCAGCCGCACCATCTCCTGACGGAACCGGACCGCCTCGGTCACCGCCTCGTCGAGGAGCCACTCGCCCTGCGGTCCGTCCATCATCGCGGTCGCCACGTCCAGGGACGCGATCATCGGGTACAGCGGGGACGTGGTGCCGTGCATCATCAGCACCTCGTTGAAGCGGTCGTGCTCCACCGGGGCGCGGGGCGCGGGCCGCACGTGCACCATCGCCGACTGCGACAGCGCGGCCAGCAGCTTGTGCGTGGACTGCGTCGCGAACACGGTCGGCCGGTCGGGGCCCGGGAACGACGTCTCGTCCACCGCCATGCCGTAGCGCCCCGCGTACAGCGGATGGAAGCGGGCGTACGCGAACCACGCCTCGTCGAAGTGCACCCGCGGGGTGCTCGCCCCGAGCGCGCGCGCCACCGGGACCGCGTCGTAACACAGGCCGTCGTAGGTGGAGTTGGTGAACACCGCGTACTGGGGGTGCGGGGAGCGCGCGCCCTCGGCCAGCGGGTGCGCGGCGATCCTGGCGGCGACCGCCTGCGGTGCCAGCTCGGCCGGCGGCAGCGGGCCGGCGAGACCGTAGCCGTTGCGGGTCGGCACCAGGTAGACCGGCCGGGCCCCGGACACCACGAGGCCGTGCAGCACCGACTTGTGGCAGTTGCGGTCCACCAGCGCCAGTTCGTCCCGGGTGACGCTGAAGTGACCCACCAGACGGTTGCAGGTGGAGTCCCCGTGCAACACGAAGTAGGTCAGATCGGCGCCGAAGACCCGGGCCGCGTTGCGCTCCGCCGCACCGATGGGGCCCGTGTGCTCGAACAGCGAGCCCAGCTCCTCCACCGAGATCGACAGGTCGCTGCGCAGCAGCCGCTCGCCGAAGTAGTCGTGGAAGGCGCGACCCGCCGGCGACTTCAGGAACGCCACGCCGCCGGCGTGCGCCGGGGTGTGCCAGGAGTACTCGTGCGCGTCGTCGAAGCGGCGCAGCGCCCGGAAGAACGGCGGCAGCACCGCCTCCCGGTAGGCCCGGGCCGCGGTGGTGATCCGGCCCGCGATGAAGCCCGCGGTGTCCTCCAGCGGCCAGACGTAGCCCACCACCGTCTCCGACACCCACAGCGGCAGGTCCCGCACCCCGTCGTCCGCCATCACCAGGAACACCGGAAGCTCCTGGAACCGCCGGCCGATGTGCCGCAGCACCGAGGCGCCGCCCGGCTCGCCCTGGCCCGGCGGGCCCGCGGCCGGGACGCCGGGCAGGTCCCAGGCGACCAGGGCCGCCGCCAGCCCGGCCTCCGTGCGCAGCACCGCCTGCGCGTCCTCGGCGGTCACCGCCCGGCGGACCTCGAAGCCGGCCTCCTCGACCGCCGAGGAGATCTTGCGCAGCTGCTCGGCCCCGGCCCCCTCCGCGCGAGGATGCTCCGGCACCGCGATCAGGATCCTGCCGTCGGCCATGCCCGCCCCCTCTCGTGCGGCCCGGTGCCGCCCCGGTCAGTGTCCGGGGCGGCTCACGGTGCGCACGGGGGCCGAGGGAGGCAAACCACCGGGACGACGGAAAACCCCGGTCGCGGGTTGACCGGGCCGCGCTCGGAGGTGCTGGTGCTGTGACCTGAGCGGCCGGCGTGCTGTGCTGCGGTGCGCGAGACTTTTGGAAAGTGCCTCTGGCATATGCCTTGACTGTCCGGGCCGACGTGACAAGCGTGGGTGGTGTCACGCCGACCAGCAGGACAGGAGGCCGAGCACCATGACACCCGGATTCACCGCGCGGCGGGTCGCGACGGCGATCGGCGCGGGCGCCGCAGTCGTCGCCCTCGGGCTCGGCGGCGCCAGTATCGCGGACGCCAAGATCCAGCCCGTGGACACCTCCTGCACCAACAATGGAGGCAACCAGCCCGGAGGCCAGCAGCCGAGCTGTACCGGCGGCGGGCTGACCCAGAACTCCGAGAACCAGAACCCCGCCGGCCACGCCCCGCCCGGACAGAACCCCTAAGGGAGGAACGCCGGGGAGACTGCCGCGGTGCTGATGCGCCGCGGCCTTCCCGTGCCGTCGGCCGGGACCTCGTACAGGTCCGCGCCGTAGTCGCCCGGCAGGGCGTAGACCAGGGTGTGGTCGTCGCGCCAGACCGCCTGGTCATCGACGCTGCGCGGCTCGGCCAGCGGGGTGTCGCGCAGGGTGCGCAGGTCGAGGACGTACAGGCGCCACGGGGCGTCCTTCGGCAGGCCCCGCACCCGCTTCTTGAACGCGATGCGGGTGCCGTCGGGGGACAGGGACGGGCACTCGACGTTCGTCCGCAGCGTCGTGACCGTACGGGTCGTCAGATCGCCGCGGACCAGGTGGGTCCGTCCCTTCGTCGCCATGGTCGCGTAGAAGGTGCGGTCGTCGGCGGCGAACGTCACGCCCCAGAAGTTCACGTCCGCCGCGCGGTAGCCCCGGCCGTCCTTGACGATCCGGAACGCCTCCAGGGACGGGATGAGCCTGCCCGTGCGCACGTCCACGATCGCCGCGCGCGTGGAGAAGTTCGTGCCCGCGTAGGAGTCGCCGCCCACGAACGCCGTCCAGGCGGCGAAGTGCCCGCTCGGCGACACCCGTGCGCGGGAGGGGATGCCGGGGACGTCGTAGTGGTGGGTCTCCTTCAGCCGGGCGTCCAGGAGCACCGCGCGGTAGGTGTCCGCCACCGCGCCGTGCACCGCCTGCAGGCACACGCCGGTGCCGGCGGCGGCGTAGAAGCGCAGGCACTTCACGCCGGAGGCGGTGCGCGGGCCGGCCGGGTCCGTCGCGGGCACTCCGGTCAGCTCGTCGCGGTGCGGGCCCCAGGCCATGTTCCGGAAGACCATCCGCCCGCCGTCGGTCAGTGACACGCGGCCCGCGGTCACCTTCGGCCCGCCCGGCTGGGCCTGGTCGCGCCGCTCGGCCCGCGCCGAGGCGTGCAGCACCGACGCCACGGCGACACCCGCGAGGACGGCGACCGCGGTGAGCAGGACGAGGACGCGGGTGCGCGTGCGGGACGAGGGGCGGTCGGAGGACTCGGCCGTCATGCCGTGCCTTTCGGGTGCGGGGTGGCGGTGGTCTGCGGGCGCAGGGTGAACGAGAACGCGGCGCACAGGGCGAGCGCCACCGTCGACGCCGCCAGCGCGGAGCGGTCGCCCCACACGGTCCACAGCGCCCCGAAGCCCAGCGAACAGGCGAACCGGGCGAGCGCCTGGCCCGTCTGCACGAGCGCCAGCCCCGAGGAGCGCAGCGCCTCGGGCACGCTGTCCGAGGCCGCCGCCATCAGCACCCCGTCGGTGGCCGCGTAGAAGGCGCCGTGCAGCACCAGCACCGCGTAGGGCAGCGCGGCCCCGTGCCAGGACGTCAGCAGCAGGGCGTATGCCGTGAGCAGCGCACCGTGGCCGGCCAGGAACATCCGCCAGCGGCCCACCCGGTCCGCCAGCCGGCCCGCGGGCATCGCGAGCAGCAGGAACGCGGCCGCCGTGCCCAGCGGCAGCAGCGCGAACCAGCGGTCGGGCACGCCAAGCCTGTGCTGCAGCAGCAGGTAGACGAAGGAGTCGCTGACCGTGGCCAGGCCCAGGAGGAGGGCGCAGACGGTGATACGGCGCAGGTCGCGGCGGCGCAGCAGGCGCAGGGCGTTGCGGAGGGTGGGGCGCTCCGCCGGCGAGGCGGGTGTCCGGCCGGCCGCCGTCGGCTGCGGGCGGCCTGAGGGGACGAACAGCACCAGCACCAGGACGCCCACGACAGCCACGCAGAAGCTGACCGTGAACACCGCGTCGTAGCCGTCCACGGTGGCCCGCAGGACGGCGAACGCCACCAGCGGTCCGAGCAGGGCGCCGGCGGTGTCCATCGCCCGGTGCACCCCGAAGGCGCGGCCGCGGGTCTCCGGCGTACTGGACAGGGAGATCAGCGCGTCGCGCGGGGCCGTGCGCAGGCCCTTGCCGGTGCGGTCGGCCGCCAGGACCAGAGAGATCGGGGTCAGCGAGTGCGCCACCAGCAGCAGCGGCTTGCAGGCGGCCGAGAGGCCGTAGCCCAGGCCCGCCACCCACTTGTGCCGGCCCCCGCCGCGGTCGGCGACGTGGCCGCCGGCCAGCCGTACCAGTGCGGAGAAGCCGTTGTAGACGCCGTCCAGCAGGCCGAAGCCGAGCGGGGACAGGCCGAGCCCGGCCACCAGGTACAGCGGGAGCACGGCGGTCACCATCTCCGACGACACGTCGGTGATCAGGCTGACCGTGCCGAGCGCGAGGACGGTCGGGGCGACCGCGGCGCGGCGCCGCCCGGCGGGAGGCCGGGCGGCGCCGTCCGCGGACGCCGGCGCCGCGGCTGCGGCGCGGCTGTCCGCGACGTACACCTCAGGACGCCCAGATGCCGGTGATGTCCTGGGCGGAGCCCGCGTTGCCCGCGTGGGAGGAAAGGCCCTTCAGGTCCTCCAGCGTACGCAGCAGGTTGTAGTGGTTGTACGTCGTCGACGAGGACGAACCCGGGGTGACGGGCTGGCCGTACAGGACGGTCGGGATGCGGTTGCCGGACAGCTTGTTGTCCTCGTCGAAGGTGACGACGAGCAGGCTGTTGTGGGTCTTGGCCCAGGTGGCGTAGGCGCCGAGGTTGTTCTTCAGCCAGGTGTCACCGGTGGACACCGAGCAGTCGTGCATGTCGCTGCACAGGTTCGGCACGACGAAGGAGACGTCGGGCAGCGTCGAGTAGTCGGTGGGGAACTGGGAGAACGTCTTCGCCGACGAGGTCGGCACGTTGCTGAAACCGAACCACGGGTTGTGCTTGCGGGCGTAGCTGCCGCTGCTGCACGTCGTCGAGCCCTGGCTGGGCAGCGTCTCGTTGTAGCTGGCCCAGGTCTTGCCGGCGCCGAGCAGCTCGGAGGCGAGGTTGGGGGCGGAGGAGAAGCCCGGGGTGTAGCAGCTGTCGTCGGTGATGCCCTGGGTGGAGCCGGAGAACAGGGCGAAGTAGTTGGGCTGGCTGGGGTGGGTCTCGCCGTAGGACTGGGTCAGGTTGGCGCCGCCGGCCTTCAGCGTGTTGTTGATGTACGGGGCGCTGGAGGAGCCGATGACCTGGCTGTAGGCGTGGTTCTCGAAGACCACGACGACCACGTGGTCCGGGCTGGGCACGGCGCCCGCGGCGTGCGCGGTCTCACCGCCGAGCCCGGTCCACAGGCCGACCGCGGCTGCGGCGAGGGCCGTTGCCGAGGCCAGGGCGGTACGGGCGCGGCGGTACACGGAACTGCCGGACACATCAACCTCCGGGTGGGGACGGGCGGGCTGGCGGTGCGGACAGAGCATGCACACGCCAATATGCCCGCGGCCCACGTGGGGCAACCCGGCGGATGAAGAGCGGATGAACGGCCGGCCCTGCGGGGCCCTTCGGGGGTTGCGGCCTACGGGGTCTGCGTGGATTGTTCGGTGGACTGTGCCTGGTGGGCCAGCACCTGGTGCAGGGGTTCCCCGGCGCGGCGGCGGTACTCCTGGACGGCCCAGCCGTTGCCGTCGGGGTCCGTGAAGTACATGAAGGTCGCTCCGTCGTCCGGCGCGTACTGGACCGGCTCGGTGACCTCGAGGCCCCGCCCGACCAGTTCCGCGTGGGCCGCCTTGATGTCGGCCACGCAGAGCTGGAGGCCCTGGTAGGAGCCGGGGGCCGGGCGGGGGCCCTTGGTCATCTCCCAGATGCTGTCGCCGAGGGCGATGGAGCAGCCGGAGCCGGGGGGTGTCAGCTGCACGATGCGCATGCCCGGCATGACCTCCGTGTCGATGTCGACGTGGAAGCCGACCTTGTCGCGGTAGAAGTCGCGGGCCCGGTCGATGTCGCTCACGGGCAGGGGGATCACTTCGAGGGTGAAGTCCATCGTTCTCCTCCTCCTGGTGGTCCCCCCACCGAAGCGGAAAACCGGGGGGTGCGCCACCGGATTCGCCGACGGGACGGTCAGCCGAACATGCCGGGCCGGTAGTCGCCGGCCGGCTGGCGGACCAGGACGTTCACGCGGTTGTAGGTGTTGATCACGGCGATCAGGGAGACGAGGGCGGCGAGCTGGTCCTCGTCGTAGTGCTCGGTGGCCCTCTCCCAGACCGCGTCGGGGACGCCGGGGCCGTCGGCGAGCCGGGTGCCGTGCTCGGTGAGCTCGAGGGCGGCGCGCTCGGCGTCGGTGAAGACCGTGGCCTCCCTCCAGGCGGCGACGAGGTGGAGGCGCACGGAGGTCTCGCCGGCGTGGGCGGCGTCCTTGGTGTGCATGTCGGTGCAGAAGCCGCAGCCGTTGATCTGGCTCGCGCGGATCTTGACGAGCTCCTGGGTGGCGGCGGGCAGGGGGGAGTCGGTGACCACCTTGCCCGCGGAGTTGAGGTGGCGCAGGAACTTTCCGGCGACGGGGTTGGCGAAGAGGTTCAGTCGGGCGTCCATGGGGTGCTCCCTCGGGTTTCGTCGGTGCCTTTCGCCGGTCTGACGCAACGGCGGCGACCGATGTGACAGGCGCTGGATGTGACCTGCGCCACGAGAGTGACCTGCGCCCGGTGACTCGGCCTGCGCCCGGTGACTCCGCCTGCGCCCGATGACCCTGCCTGTGCCCGGTGACTTCCCGCCCCCGCGCGGTGACTCCACCTGTGCCCCGTGACTTCGCCCCGCGACTCCACCTCGCCCCGCGACTTCGCCTCCCTCGCGACTCCGTCGCCCCTGGTGGGTGCCGTCGCCCGCCAAGTCGCCCCCCGACTGGGCAACTTGGGAACTCCTGAGGGGTTGTCAGTGCAATTTCACATTACTATGTTACAGCTCACATTGCAGTGGCATGCACGCCTCAACACGCACGCCTCAAGATGAGCCACTCCCCACACCGAGGAGCCGCAGGTGTTCCACACGCCACGCCTGTTCCCGCCCCGGCGCAGATCGCTGCGCGCCGCCCTGCTCGCGGCAGCCGTCACCACGGCCCTGCTCGGCACGGCCGACGTCCCCACCGCTCAGGCGCACGAACGCGCCGAGGTCACCTCCTACGCGCCCGGCCCCGCCGGCCCGTCGCACGACGAGGTGGCCCGTCTCGGCAGCGCTCCGGCGCCCGGCACGCCCGCCGGGACGGCCCCCGGCGGCCGCCGAGCCGACGGCCGCGTCCCCGGCCCCGGCCGGATGCCGCAGTCCGCGTCGCCGGCCACCGCCTGCACCCTGGACGACGTCACCCGCCTCGACCCCGAGCGGTTCGCCGACTTCCTCGCGGAACCGGGCGTCACCGCCGACGGCTGTCTGCGCACCGTCCTGTGGACCTGGGACGCCCGGCTCGCGCCCGTCATGGACGACGCCCACGTCCAGGCCGTCGCCCACCGCGCCGCCACTCTCGCCGCAGGTCACGACGGCCGCGACTCCAGCCATCTGCTGGAGATGTTCACCTATCTGCACGCCGTCGTGTACCACGACTTCTCACGCGACGAGATCGACGTCAGCGACGCGCCCACCCAGGAGGCCATGCGGCGGGCGGTGTACTACTTCGGCACCGCCCCGCACACCTTCGACGCCACCCGAACCAACGCCGAGACCCTGCGCGAGGCCCTCTACACCGGCAGCGCCCCCGGACTGCGCCAGTCCCAGCTCGGCCTGATCCGCAAGGTGCTGGCCACACTCGACCGGTACCACACGGACACCTACGCCGACCCCTCCTGGGGCGGCGCCGCGCTCGCCGCGCTCAGCGTCAACTACCTCGGCCTCTACGAGGGCAACCACGACACCGCCTTCCAGACCGTCGTCGCCCGCAACGACGCCTACCGGGACGCCTTCCGCCGGTTCGCCGGGTACGTCCATCTGAAGGGCACGCCCAACGAGTGGGCCGTACGGGACGCCCTGTCGGAGTACGGGCGCTTCGGGGTCGTCGCCTCCCTGCGTGACCGGATCGTCCCCGATCTCGGCTCGCTGCTCACCCCGGTGACCGGCACCTGGGGCCGCGGCAGCGCTCCCTGGGCGAAAGTCGTCTCCTGGCTCGGCTTCTACGGCGCCTGCAAGCCGTACGCCGTCTGCAAGGACGACATCGAGCGACAGCTGTTCCCGCGCACCTACAGCTACGACAACGGCGCCCTGAAGGTCCGCACCGCGCTCGACCGCGCCACCGTCGACCAGCTCTACTACGCGAGCAAGCAGGTCAAGGCGCAGTTCCTGCGCGTGCTCGGCACGCAGGCGCCGCTCGCCGACGACACCAACGGCGTCCTGACGATCGTGCTGTACGCCTCCCGCGCCGACTACGAGAACTACCATCCGCTGCTTACCGGCATGGGCACCAACAACGGCGGCATCTACATCGAGCGCGGCGCGACCTTCTACACCTACCAGCGGCGCGTCCCGCAGGACTCGCGGCTGACACTGGAGGAACTGTTCCGCCACGAGTACGTGCACTACCTCAACGGCCGCTGGGCAGTGCCCGGTTACTTCGGCGAGGGCCCCTGGTACCAGGGTGACCGGACGACGGCGATGGACGAGGGAACCGCGGAGTTCTTCGACGGCTCGACCCGCGCCGGCGGCGTCGCCGTGCGCAGGTCCCTGGTGCAGGGCGTCATCGCGGACACCGCGAACGGCACACCCCGGATGGGCGTCGAGCAGCTCCTGCACGCCACCTACGACGCCGACGGCTTCCGCTTCTACGACTACGCCGGGACGTTCTTCGAGTACCTGTGGAGCGAACACCCCGCCCTGCTGCGGGAGATGTACCGGTACCTGCGGGCCGACGACCCGGCCGGCTTCGACGCCTGGCGCGAGCGCACGGGCCGCGACCCGGCACTCCAGCAGGGCTACGACGCCTTCCTGGACCGGCAGATCGCGCACGTCGACGGTCTGTACGTGCCGAACACCACCTACACGCCGGACGGCGGGCTGCGCGAGTCCACGGCCGACGCGGTGCGCGCCTCCTTCGCCGCCGCCACCTCCACCGACCCCGCCTGCACGGCGAACGGCGACCCGGGCATGCCCCGGTTCGTCTGTACCGGCCGCATCACCGCCCGGCTCGCCGACGCGGGCAGTGCCGACCGGGTCTTCGAGGACATGTCCGCCACCGTGGACCGATTCCTGCTCGACCGGGCCGCGGCCGCCTCGCCCAACCTCGCCGACATGAACTGTGCGTTCGGCGAGGTGACGATCTGGACGGACCGCACGGGCGGCACCGCGGACTTCAGCTGCGAAGGCCCCCTGCGCCGTTGATCGAAGCGAGGTGCCGGACCCTTGTGAGGCACAGTGCCATGTGAAATATTACTGACGTGCCCACGAAAAAGCCCGCACCTCTGGACGCCGTGATCGTCGGCGCCGGAGTGGTCGGGGCGGCGTGCGCGTACTACGCCACCCGTGCCGGCCTCTCCGTCGCGGTCGTCGATCGCGGGCCCGTCGCCGGCGGCACCACCGGAGCCGGCGAGGGAAATCTCCTCGTCTCCGACAAGGAGGCGGGACCCGAGCTCGAACTCGCTCTGCTCTCCACCCGGTTGTGGCGCGAACTCGCCGACGGCCTCCCACCGGAGGACGGCGTCGAACACGAGCTCAAGGGCGGTCTCGTCGTCGCACCCGACGAGACCGCCCTCACCGCACTGCGCGCCTTCGCGGCCGGGCAACGCACGGCCGGTGTCACAGCGGACGAGGTGCCCGCCGGTCAACTGACCGATATGGAACCTGAATTGGCTCCGGGCCTGGCCGGCGGCTTCCACTACCCGCAGGACGCGCAGGTGCAGCCCGCCAAGGCCGCCGCCGCCCTGCTGCGCGCCGCCCGCCGCCGGGGCGCCCGCGTCCGGCTCGGCGAGGAGGTCACCGCCGTCCTCACCGACGCCCGCGGCGCCGTACACGGCGTCCGCACCCCGCGCGGCGACCTGTACGCACCCGCCGTCGTCAACGCCGCCGGCCCCTGGGGCGGCCGCATCGCCGAACTCGCCGGCACCCACCTGCCCGTGCTGCCGCGCCGCGGTTTCGTCCTCGTCACCGAACCGCTGCCGCCCGGCCTGATCCGCCACAAGGTGTA
The DNA here is from genome assembly GCF_055609245.1 of Streptomyces sp. NPDC036813. Taxonomy (NCBI): domain Bacteria; kingdom Bacillati; phylum Actinomycetota; class Actinomycetes; order Kitasatosporales; family Streptomycetaceae; genus Streptomyces; species Streptomyces sp. NPDC036813. The sequence goes on from NZ_JBVJPV010000009.1 coordinate 352,825, forward strand.
CGCCGCCGACTACATCGCCGACGTCGCCAGCGGCTCGGCCGCCCTGCAGTCCTCCGCCGTCGTCGAGGGCACCCCCGCCGGGACCGTCCTCATCGGCGCCACCCGCGAACGCGTCGGCTTCGACCGCACCCTGTCCACCGAGGCCCTGCGCCGCCTGGCCGGCCAGGCCATCGCGCTCTTCCCCGCCCTGGCCGACGTGCACGCCCTGCGCACCTACTGCGGGTTCCGCCCGTACCTGCCCGACCATCTGCCCGCGATCGGACCCGACCCCCGCGTCCCGGGCCTGCACCACGCCTGCGGACACGAGGGCGCCGGCATCGGCCTCGCCCCGGCCACCGGCCTGCTCGTCACCGCGGCGCTCACCGGCGCCGAACCGCCCATCCCGGCCGAGCCGTTCCGCCCCGACCGCTTCCCCCAGCCGGACGCCACCCCAGGAGCCCCCTCATGAGCCGCGTGCCGCGCACCCCGCTCGGCCTGGTGCGGGCCGAGCCCGAACCGCCGTACCCCTTCACCTTCGACGGCCGCACCCTCACCGCACTGCCCGGACAGAGCCTGGCCGCCGCGCTCTGGTCCGCCGGCATCCTGTCCTGGCGCACCACCCGGAGCGCCGGGGCGCCACGCGGGGTGTTCTGCGGCATCGGCGTCTGCCACGACTGCCTCGCCACCGTCAATGGCCGCCCCAATCAGCGGGCCTGCCTGGTCGCCGTACGCCCCGGCGACACCGTCACCACCCAGGAGGGCACCGGACATGGCGCCGACCGCTGACCTCGCCGTCGTCGGTGCGGGGCCCGCCGGACTCGCCGCCGCCGTCCGGGCCGCCGGTCTCGGACTGAGCGTCACCCTGCTGGACGCGGGGGAGCGGCCCGGCGGGCAGTTCCACCGGCACCCCGCACCGGGCCTGCGGGCCGCCCGCCCCCAGGCCCTGCACCGGGACTGGGGGGACTTCACCGGGCGACTGCGGCAGCCGACCGGCGACCGCCTGACCCACCTGCCCCACCATCACGTGTGGACCGTGGTCCGCGCGGGCGCGCACTGGCGGCTGCACGCCGTCGCCGGGCCCGACGAGACGCCCGCCACCCTCGACGCGCGCGCCGTCCTGCTCGCCACCGGCGCATACGAACGCCAACTCCCCTTCCCCGGATGGACGTTGCCCGGAGTCGTCGGCGCGGGCGGGGCGCAGGCCATGCTCAAGTCCCATCTGGTCCTGCCCGGCCGGCGGATCGTCGTCGCCGGCAGCGGCCCGCTGCTGCTCGCCGTCGCCGGGTCACTGGCCGCCGCGGGCGCCCGCGTCCCCGCCGTCGTCGAGGCCGCCGACTACACCGCGTACACCCGCACCCTGCCCGCCCTGCTGCGCAACACGGCCAAGGTCGCCGAGGGCGCCCTGTACGGCGGCGGACTGCTGCGGCACGGCACCCGGCTGCTGTCCCGGCACGCCGTCACCGCCGCCCACGGAACGGCCCGCGTCGAGGCGGTCACCGTGACCCGGCTCGACCACGACTGGCGGCCCGTGCCCGGCACCGGCCGCGTCATCCCCTGCGACGCGCTCGCCGTCGGGCACGGGCTCGTCCCGCAGCTCGACCTCGCCACCGCCCTCGGCTGTGCCACCCGGCGCACCCCCGACTCCGCCCCCGCCCTGGTCGTGGACGCCGGGCAGGCCACGTCCGTGCCCGGAGTGTGGGCCGCGGGGGAGTCGTGCGGGGTGGGCGGGGCCGAACTGGCGGTGACCGAGGGCGAGATCGCCGCCGACGCCGTCACCCACGCCCTGCGCGGCACCCCGCGCGACGCCCGCCGCACCGCCGCGCTCACCCGCCGCCGGAGCAGGCTGCGCGCCTTCGCCGACGCGATGGCCGCCGCCCACCGGCCCGGCCCCGGCTGGGCCGACTGGCTCGACCCCGCCACCGAGGTGTGCCGCTGCGAGGAGGTCACCGCCGGGTGCATCCGCACGGCCGTCACCGAGTACGGCGCCCACGACGCCCGCAGCGTCAAGCTGCTCACCCGCGCGGGGATGGGCTGGTGCCAGGGGCGGATGTGCGGGCCCGCCGTCGCACGGCTGGCCGGCGAGATCCCGGCCCCGGACCGCCGCCCGCTGTCCTGTCCGGTGCCCCTGCGCCACCTGGCCGCGCTGCCCGTCAGCCCCCCTTCACCCAGCGAGGAGTCCGAAGCATGACCGTCGCAGACACCCGTACCCGCCCCTGGCACGGCGTCATGGTCGCCACCACCCTGCCGCTGCGCGACGACCTCTCCGTCGACTACGACGCCTACGGCCGGCACGTCGCCGACCTGATCGCGGCCGGCTGCGACGGTGTGGTCCCCAACGGCTCCCTCGGCGAGTACCAGACCCTCACCGACGACGAACGCGCCCGCGTGGTCCGCGTCGCAGTGGAGGCGGCCGGCGACGGCGCCCGCGTGATGCCCGGCGTGTCCGCGTACGGCAGCGCCGCCTCCCGCCGCTGGGCCGAGCAGGCCGCCGAGGCCGGCTGCGGCTCCGTCCTGCTGCTGCCGCCCAACGCCTACCGCGCCGACGACGCCACCGTCCGCGCCCACTACGCCGAGGTCGCGCGCGCCGGGCTGCCGGTCGTCGCCTACAACAACCCCTACGACACCAGAGTCGACCTCACCCCCGCACTGCTCGCCCGGCTGCACGCCGACGGGCACGTCGTCGCCGTCAAGGAGTTCAGCGGCGACGTCCGCCGCGCCTACGAGATCGCCGAACTGGCGCCGGGGCTCGACCTGCTCGTCGGAGCCGACGACGTCCTGCTCGAACTCGTCCTGGCCGGCGCGGTCGGCTGGATCGCCGGCTACCCCAACGCGCTGCCCGGCGCCTGTCTCGCGCTGCACCGGGCCGCAGTCGACCGCGACCTCGACCTCGCGCTGCCGCTCTACCGGGCCCTGCACCCGCTGCTGCGCTGGGACTCGAGGACCGAGTTCGTGCAGGCCATCAAGGCGTCCATGGACATCGCAGGCCGGCCCGGCGGGCCCACCCGGCCGCCGCGCTCCCCGCTCACCGGGGAAGCGGCCGCCGCCGTCCGCGCCGCCACCGAGAAGGCCCTCGCCGAGGGCCTCGACGAACGGCCGGCCGGCTGACCGTTGCTCGGTCTTCCGCTGCCCGACTGCTCGTCGTCTCCTTGCTCCACCGACCGCTGGAGGACCCGCGTTGCGTACCCGGCACGTCTACCACGCCGTCGACTCGCACACCGAGGGCATGCCCACCCGGGTGATCACCGGCGGCGTCGGGGTGCTGCCCGGCGACACCATGGCCGCGCGCCGCCGCCACCTGGTCGATCACCTCGACCACGTCCGCACCCTGCTGATGTACGAGCCGCGCGGCCACTCCGCGATGAGCGGCGCGATCCTGCAACCGCCCACCCGTCCGGACGCCGACCACGGCGTGCTGTTCATCGAGGTGTCGGGCGCGCTGCCGATGTGCGGGCACGGCACGATCGGGGTCGCCACGGTGCTCGTGGAGACCGGGATGGTGCCGGCCGTGGAGCCGGTGACCACGGTCCGGCTGGACACCCCCGCCGGGCTCGTCACGGTCGAGGTGCGGGTGCGGGACGGCGTCGCCGAGGAGGTCACGCTCACCAACGTGCCCGCGTTCTGCGTGGCCCTGGACCGGGTGGTGGACGTGCCGGGGTACGGCGCCGTCGGGTACGACCTCGCCTACGGCGGGAACTTCTACGCGTTCGTTTCACCGGACGCGCTGGGGCTGCCCTTCGGCCGGGAGCACAAGGACGAGCTGCTGGCCGCGGGGCTGGCGGTCATGGACGCGGTGAACGCCTCCCCGGACCGGCCGGTGCATCCGGAGAACCCGGAGATCTCCGGGCTCAAGCACGTGTACCTGATCGCGCCCGGGTCCGACGCGGCACACTCCCGGCACGCGATGGCCATCCACCCCGGCTGGTTCGACCGCTCGCCGTGCGGCACCGGGACCTCGGCGCGGATGGCGCAGCTGCACGCGCGCGGTGAGCTGGCGCTCGGCGCGGACTTCGTGAACGAGTCGTTCATCGGGACGCGGTTCACCGGGCGGCTCGTCGGCGAGACCACCGTCGGGGGGCTGGCGGCGGTGGTTCCCACGGTCACCGGGCGGGCCTGGATCACGGGCACGGCGCAGTACTTTCTGGACCCGGACGACCCCTTCCCGGCGGGTTTCCTACTCTGAGGTGCCGCGAAGTGAACTGATCGCAGCCGATCGCGTCCCGCAGTACCCGTAGCCGTGGAGGCAGACCATGGGTGGCCACCTGAAGCAAGCCAACCTCATCACCGCGCAGGAACGCCTGCGCGACCAGGTGGCCCACGCGCTGCGCGCCGCGCTGATCTCCGGTGAGCTGCAGCCGGGGCGGGTGTACTCGGCGCCCGCGCTGGCCTCCGACTTCGGGATCTCGGCGACTCCCGTGCGGGAGGCGATGCTCGACCTGGTCCGGGAGGGGCTGGTCGAGCCCGTGCGGAACAAGGGGTTCCGGGTGACCGAGGTCAGTGCGCGGGATCTCGACCAGTACAGCGAGCTGCGGGCGCTGATCGAGGTGCCGACGGTGGGGGCGGTGACGCGGTCCGCTCGGCGGGAGGAGCTGGAGGCGCTGCGGTCGGTCGCCGAGGAGATCGTGGCCAGCGCGCGCGAGCACGACCTGATCGGGTACCTGGACGCCGACCGGCGTTTTCATCTGTCGCTGCTGGGGCTGCACGGCAACGAGCGGTTGGTCGAGACGGTGGGCGACCTGCGCAAGCGGTCCCGGTTGTACGGGCTGACGGCTCTTGATGCGCGGGGGTTGCTGGTGCCTTCGGCGGAGGAGCATGTGGAGCTGCTGGACCTGATGCTGGCGGGGGACGCGGCGGCGGCGGAGGCGGTGATGAGCCGGCATCTGGGGCACGTGCGGTCGCTGTGGGCGGAGGGGGTGTGACGCTGCCTGCCGGCGGCTGGGCGGGGGGTGCGGGGTGCCTGCGGCGCCGGGTGGGTTGTCGTGTGCGGGTGTCGTTGTGGCTGGTCGTGGGTGTCTGCGGCGTCGGGTGCGTTGTCGTGTGCGGGTGTCGTTGTGGCTGGTCGTGGGTGTCTGCGGCGTCGGGTGCGTTGTCGTGTGCGGGTTTCGTGTGGCTGGTCGCCGTTGCCTGCGGCGCCTGGTCGTGGTTCGGTTGCGGGTGCGTTGTGGCTGGTCGCCGTTGCCTGCGGCGCCTGGTCGTGGTTCGGTTGCGGGTGCGTTGTGGCTGGTCGCGCCGTTCCCCGCGCCCCTTTTTTGTGCCTGCGGCGGCCCGTTTCGGTGCGTGGTGGGCTGGTGGCGCGCCTGCGGTGCGTTGTGGGGCGGGGGGGGGGGGGGGGGGGGGGGGGGGGGGGGGGGGGGGGGGGGGGGGGGGGGGGGGGGGGGGGGGGGGGGGGGGGGGGGGGGGGGGGGGGGGGG
>NZ_JBVJPV010000010.1:0-230431 GCF_055609245.1 Streptomyces sp. NPDC036813
ACCCGCGCGTATGTGGAGCAGGATCTGCACGAGATCTACCAGGGCGAGGTCCGCTACGCCCGGGACGCCTTCGAGGGCCTGCGCCTGATGGACGCGTTGATCGGGATCAAGCGCGGGGTGCCCGGCGCGAAGCTGCCCGAACTGAAGCAGCGCCGGGTCAAGGCGGCCACCGTCCAGGTCGAGGAACGGCCCGAGGAGGGTCATGTGCGTTCCGACGTGGCCACCGACAACCCGGTGCCCGCCCCGCCGTTCTGGGGCACCCGCGTCATCAAGGGCATCCAGCTCAAGGAATACGCCTCCTGGCTCGACGAGGGCGCACTGTTCAAGGGCCAGTGGGGGCTGAAGCAGGCCCGCACCGGCGAGGGCCCCACCTACGAGGAACTGGTCGAGTCCGAGGGCCGGCCCCGGCTGCGCGGCCTGCTGGAGCGACTGCAGACGGAGAACCTGCTGGAGGCGGCCGTCGTCTACGGCTACTTCCCCTGCGTGTCCAAGGACGACGACCTCATCGTCCTCGACGAGGCCGGCAACGAGCGCACCCGCTTCACCTTCCCGCGCCAGCGTCGCGGCCGCCGGCTGTGCCTGGCCGACTTCTTCCGTCCGGAGGAGTCGGGGGAGACCGACCTCGTCGGCTTCCAGGTCGTCACCGTCGGCTCGCGCATCGGCGAGGAGACCGCCCGCCTCTTCGAGGCCAACGCCTACCGCGACTACCTGGAGCTGCACGGCCTGTCCGTCCAGCTGGCGGAGGCCCTCGCCGAGTACTGGCACGCCCGCGTGCGCTCCGAGCTCGGTTTCGCCGGGGAGGACCCGGCCGAGATCGAGGGCATGTTCGAGCTGAAGTACCGCGGGGCCCGCTTCTCGCTCGGCTACGGCGCCTGCCCCGACCTGGAGGACCGCGCCAAGATCGCCGACATGCTCCAGCCCGAGCGCATCGGCGTGCACCTCTCCGAGGAGTTCCAGCTCCACCCCGAGCAGTCCACGGACGCCATCGTGATCCACCACCCGGAGGCGAAGTACTTCAACGCACGGTGACCCCGTTCGACAGCCCGTGACCGCATCTTGGGCATGTCGATCGAAAGCGTCGTACACTGGTCGGTCCACCGCAGGCCGGTTCCCGTCGGGAACCGGCCTGATCGTCCCCAAGGAGGTACGCCGGATGACGACGACGGTCCCCGCGCTCGGTACCAAGACGGCCGAAGGCTCCGCACTGCAGGCCGTGCTCCTCGACATGGACGGCACCCTGGTGGACACCGAGGGTTTCTGGTGGGACGTCGAGGTCGAGGTGTTCGCCGCCCTCGGCCATGCCCTCGACGACGCATGGCGCCATGTCGTGGTCGGCGGTCCCATGACCCGCAGCGCGGGGTTCCTGATCGAGGCGACGGGTGCCGACATCCCCCTCGCCGAGCTGACCGTCCTGCTCAACCAGGGCTTCGAGGACCGTATCGGCGAGGCGCTGCCGCTGATGCCGGGCGCCGCCCGGCTGCTGGCGGAGCTGCACGAGCAGGCCGTGCCGACGGCCCTGGTCTCCGCCTCCCACCGCCGCATCATCGACCGTGTGCTGACCACGCTCGGCCCCCACCACTTCTCGCTGAGCATCGCCGGCGACGAGGTCTCCCGCACCAAGCCGCACCCCGACCCCTACCTGCTCGCGGCAGCCGGCCTGGGCGTCGATCCGACGCGCTGCGCCGTCGTCGAGGACACCGCGACCGGCGTCGCGGCAGCAGAGGCCGCGGGCTGCCACGTCGTCGTGGTGCCCTCCGTGGCCCCCATCGGCCCGGCCGCCCGGCGCACCGTCGTGACCTCGCTGGAAGAAGTCGATCTCGCTTTTCTGCGCGGCCTGATGACGGAAATGCGGTAACCGTTCACCCAGCGTGTCCCGCCCATTGGCGGGGAAATTCCACTCGTCGGCGACAGGGGCGCTCCGGCGGAAATTCACGGCGCGCGTCCGGGGTGAATTGCACCCCCGCACACCCAACGCACGTGTGACGTTCCCCACGCCCGGCAGGGGCGGAGAGGGGTGGACCCGCTGCCGTTCACCCCCAACAGCGGCCGCGGGGCGCACCCTTGTGTCCCGATTGATGAAACCCTGCACGAATCCTTCCCCTGTCGGGTTTTCGTTGTGTCCCCGCCCGGTTTCGCAGCGTGATGGGGTCCCGGCTCCACGGCCCGCGAACCGCCCCGCGGGCGCGGACTAATCTCATCGCGAGAACATCGCCCCTTACCCCCGTGCTCCGCTGCGCCACCCCTGCATGCCGGATACACGGAGTCAGACGCTCTGGAGAAACTCGAGCATGAACCGCAAGACTTTGGTGTTGCCGGCCATGGCCGGCCTGCTCGCCCCCGTGCTCGCCGCATGCGGCGGGACCGACGGCAGCAGCAGCGGCGGGAAGGCCATCGTCGTCGGCACCACGGACCGGTTCACCGCCACGAAGGACGCCCCGGCGCCGCTCGACCCGGCCTACGCCTACGACGTCGGCAGCTGGAACATCCTGCGCCAGACCGTGCAGACCCTGATGACCCTGCCCAAGGGCGGCGGCCAGCCGGTGCCCGAGGCGGCCCAGAGCTGCGGCTTCACCGACAGCGGCAACGAGCGCTTCGCCTGCAAGCTGCGCGACGGACTGACCTTCGCCAACGGGGACGCCGTCACCGCGAACGCCGTGAAGTACTCCATCGACCGGGCCCGCGCCATCCAGGCCGACTCCGGAGTCGCGGCCCTGCTGTCCACCATCGACACCGTCGAGACGCAGGGCGACAAGGAGGTCGTCTTCCACCTGAAGACCGCCGACGCGACCTTCCCCTACAAGCTGTCCACCCCCGTCGCGGGCATCGTCGACCCCGCCGACTACCCCAAGGACAAGCTGCGCGAAGGGTTCACGGTGGACGGCTCCGGGCCGTACACCCTGAAGGCCGAGACCAGCGGCGACTCCATGACCAAGGCCGTCTTCACCAAGAACCCCGACTACAAGGGGTCCTTGACCGTGAACAACGACAAGGTCGAGCTGGACTCCTTCGACAGCGCCGACGCCATGGGTGCAGCGCTCGAGAAGGGCGACATCGACCTCATGAGCCGCACCATGGCCCCGGACCAGGTGCGCAAGCTGCAGGGCGGCTCCGGCAAGAACATCGACCTGCTCGGCATGCCCGGCCTGGAGATCCGCTACCTCGCCTTCAACACCGACGCCCCGTCCGTCAAGGACAAGGCGGTGCGCCAGGCCGTCGCCCAGGTCGTCGATCGCGCCGCCCTGGTCTCCCAGGTGTACGGCACCCAGGCCGAGGCCCTGTACTCGCTGGTCCCGGCGACCGTCACCGGCCACTCCAACGCGTTCTTCAACAAGTACGGGGAGCCCAGCGCCACCAAGGCCAAGTCGCTGCTGGCGAAGGCCGGCATCTCCACCCCGGTCAAGCTGACCCTGCACTACACCACCGACCACTACGGCGCGGTCACCAAGCGGGAGTTCGAGGTGCTCCAGCAGCAGCTCAACTCCAGCGGTCTGTTCGACGTCCAGATCCAGGGCACGTCCTGGGACGCCTTCGTCCCGGCCGAGCGCAAGGGCGCCTACGACGTGTGGGGCATGGGCTGGTTCCCGGACTTCCCGGACGCCGACAACTACCTCGCGCCGTTCCTCGACAAGAACAACTTCCTCAAGTCGCCGTACCGCAACAGCGAGATCATCAACCACCTGATCCCGCAGTCCCGGCGCGAGGCCGACCGCCTCGCCGCCGCGCGGAGTCTGACGGACATCCAGGACATCGTGGCCGACGACGTACCCGTTCTGCCGCTGTGGCAGGGTAAGCAGTACGTCGCCGCGCGCGACGACATCACGGGCACCGCCTACGCCCTCAACAACACCTCGACCCTGCAGCTGTGGGAGCTCGGCCGCGGTGTGAGCGGCTGACGCACCCCGTGCCCGGGGCCCGTCGAAGGGCCCCGGGTTGACGGAGAACCGAAGACAAGGCACACGTACGTGAACATGCGCAACCAGTGGCCGGTCCTGCCCATCGTGGCCGGGCTGGCCTCCGGCCTGTTGACCGGATGCGGAACGGAGAACGGCGATTCCGGGGGCACCGGGTCCGCCGTGGTCATGGGGATGTCCGACGACGTCCTGGCCACGGACCCCGCCTCGGGCTACGACCCCGGTTCCTGGCTGTTGTTCAACAACGTCTTCCAGTCGCTGCTCAGCTTCCCGGAGGGAGCCACCGAGCCGCAGCCCGAAGCGGCGAAGCAGTGCGGCTTCACCGACACCCAGGCCCAGGTCTACCGGTGCACCCTCAAGGACGACCTGAAGTTCAGCAACGGTGACGCGCTCACCTCGAAGGACGTGAAGTTCTCCTTCGACCGCATGCTGAAGATCAACGACCCGGCCGGCCCGGCGGTCATGTTCCCCTCGCTCGCCTCGGTGGAGACGCCGGACGACAAGACGGTCGTCTTCCAGCTCAAGACCTCCGACGCGACCTTCCCCAGCAAGATCGCCTCGGGCGCCGGATCCATCGTCGACCACAGCCAGTACGACGCGAACGGCCTGCGCAAGGACAGCAAGGCCGTCGGCTCCGGCCCGTACAAGCTGGACTCCTTCAACGACGAAGAGGCCGTCTTCTCGGTCAACGGCAACTACCAGGGCACCGCCAAGGTGAAGAACTCCGGCGTCACGCTGAAGTTCTTCCACGGCGACCAGAGCGCCCTGAAGCAGGCCCTCCTCGACGGCAAGGTCGACGCCGCCTACCGAGGCCTGAGCGCGGCCGACATCGCCGACATCCAGAAGAGCGGCGGCAGTTCGGGCGTCGAGGTGGTCGAGGGCAGCAGCGCCGAGGTCCAGCACCTGGTCTTCAACATGAACGACCCGGTCGCCGGGAAGGCCGGCGTGCGCAAGGCCATCGCCCACCTCCTCGACCGCGACACCCTCATCCGGGACGTCTACCAGGGCACCGCGACCCCCCTGTACTCGATCATCCCGGCCGGTATCGCGGGCCACACCACGTCCTTCTTCAACACCTACGGCGCCCGCCCCTCCAAGGCCAAGGCCAAGGACGCCCTGCGCGCCGCCGGCATCACCGGCAAGGTCAAGCTCACCCTGTGGTCCACGCCCGCCCGCTACGGCCCCGCCACCGACGCGGAACTGAAGGCGATAGCCGGCCAGCTCAACGCCAGCGGACTGTTCGAGGCCGACGTGAAGTCGGTGGCCTTCGACCAGTACGAGAAGGACATCGCGGCCGGCAAGTACGGCGTCTACGTCAAGGGCTGGGTGCCCGACTACCCGGACGCCGACAACTTCACCGCCCCCTTCTTCGGCAAGGGCAACGTGCTGGGCAACAACTACGGCAACAAGACCATCACCGGCACGCTCATCCCGCGCACCGCGGCCCAGAGCGACCGCGCCTCCACTGGCAAGGAGTACGGCGAGCTGCAGGACATCGTCGCCGACGACGTGCCGATCCTGCCCGTGTGGCAGGGCAAGCAGTACGCGGTGGTACGCGACGGCGTCTACGGCCTCGAGTCCTGCCTCGACGCCTCGACCGTGTTCCGCTTCTGGGAGCTGCACAAGGGCTGAGCACCGGGCTCCGCCCACAGCACCGGGCTCCGCCCACAGCACCGGGCTCCGCCCACAGCACCGGGCTCCGCCCACAGCACCGGGCCCACGAGCGAAAGGGCGCCCCTTCCCCCAGGACAGCTGGGAGGAGGGGCGCCCTCACGTGAGGCGGGGAGGGGGCGTCTACTGGGCGCCGGGTCGCACCAGACCGCTCTCGTAGGCGTACACCGCGGCCTGCACGCGGTCACGCAGGCCCAGCTTCGTCAGCACATGGCCCACATGCGTCTTGACGGTGGTCTCGCTGACGAACAGGTCGGCGGCGATCTCGGCGTTCGACAGACCCCGCGCCACCAGCTTCAGCACCTCGACCTCACGGTCGGTCAGCGTGTGCAGGGTGTCCGGCACCGGCTCCTCGCCGGAGGGCAGATGGGTGGCGTACTTGTCCAGCAACCGCCGGGTGATGCTCGGCGCGAGCATCGCCTCGCCCCCGGCCACCACGCGGATCGCCTGCACCAGCTCGTTCGCCGGCGCGTCCTTCAGCAGGAAGCCGCTCGCCCCCGCACGCAGCGCCTCCACCACGTACTCGTCGAGGTCGAAGGTCGTCAGCACCAGCACCTTCGCCGGGCCGTTGCGCTCCGGCCCGGTGATCTGCCGGGTCGCCTCCACACCGTCCATGCGGGGCATGCGGATGTCCATCAGTACGACGTCGGGCTGCAAGGCGCGCACCTGGTCGAGCGCCTGGAGGCCGTCCCCGGCCTCGCCGACGACCGCGATGTCCTGCTCGGCCTCCAGGATCATCCGGAAGCCCGTACGCAGCAGCGGCTGGTCGTCGACCAGTAGGACACGGATGGCCACGTAAGTCTCCTTCGCTCGTCCGGGCCCATTCTGCCCTGCACCCGCCACCCGGACCGCCCCCGGGGCAGCCGGCGCCGATCATCCGGGGCCGCCCCGCGCCTTCGGGGGCGGACCGGCGGCTCAGGCGCCGCCGGAGCCGGCCGTACGCACCGGCAGCGGATACGGCGGGGGAGTGCCGCCGAACTCCGGGCAGTGCGCCTGGTGGTCGCACCAGCCGCACAGCTTCGTCGGCCGCGGCCGCCACTCACCGGTCTCGGTGGCCCGCCGGATCGCCTCCCACAGCGCCAGCAGCTTGCGCTCCACCCGCTCCAGGTCGGCGAGGACCGGATCGTAGGTCAGGACGTCCCCACTGCCGAGGTACACCAGCTGCAACCGCCGGGGAACGACGTTCTTCAGACGCCACACCACGAGGGCGTAGAACTTCATCTGGAACAGCGCGCCCTCGGCGTACTCGGGCCGTGGCGCCTTGCCGGTCTTGTAGTCGACGATCCGCACCTCGCCGGTGGGCGCGACGTCCACGCGGTCGATGATCCCGCGCAGGGTCAGCCCCGACTCCAGCTCCGCCTCGACGAACAGCTCACGCTCCGCCGGCTCCAGACGCGTCGGGTCCTCCAGCGTGAACCAGCGCTCCACGAGCTGCTCGGCCTCCGCCAGCCACTGCGCGAGCCGCTCGCCGTCCGGATCGTCGGCGAACAGCTCGGTGACCTCCGGGCGGCTCTCCCGCAGCCGCTCCCACTGACCCGGGATCAGCGACTTGGCGCGCGGCGCGGTCCGCTCGGCCGCCGGGGCGTCGAACAGCCGCTCCAGCACCGCGTGCACCAGCGTGCCCCGCGTGGCCGCCGCGCTCGGCTTCTCCGGCAGCCGGTCGATGACCCGGAAGCGGTACAACAACGGGCACTGCATGAAGTCACCGGCGCGGGAGGGCGACAGGCTGACGGGAGCGGCACGGTCCGGCCGCGGTGCGACGGGAACTACGGCCTCCGGATGCCCGTCCTCCGAAGAGGGGAGGGCCGCCACGGGCAGCACGTCATCACCGGCCACGGGCACCGTGGTGCCGGCGGAGGCTGCGGGTTCCGGGGACGCGGCGGCGGGCGCGGCGGGCTCCGAAGGCGCAACGGCGGCGGGCTCCGAGGGCGCGACGGCGGCGGCCTCCGGGGCAGCGGCATCTGCGGGTCCCCGGGAGGCGGCGGGGGCGTTGGGTTCCGGGGACGCGGCGGCTGCGGGTTCCGGGGAGGCGGCGTCTGCGGGCCGTATCGACGGCATGTCCGCCGCCGCGACCCCGCGCCCCGCCTCCTGGCCCGGCACCGTCGCGGCGAGCGGCCCGTGCGCCCCCACCACGCCTGGCGCCTCGGACCGCGGCGCCACCGTCCCGGTGTCGCCGCCGCCCTGCTCGGCCGTACCCTCGCTGCTCGTCTCCATGCCCCAAGACCTTAAGGCCCGCCACTGACAGCGACCCAACCCGCGGCGCCGCGGGTGGCGTACGGCACGGCGAACACAGGGGGTGCCGGGGCGGAACACGCCGCGACGGACGCATACCATCGACCCGAGACCGCTTCCGGCCGGCCGGCTCGGAAGACGCTTCGAACGAGGGGACACCGTGGACGAGAGCGGCCGGAGCGCGCAGCCGCGGTCGGGCGACGACGAGGCGGCCGAGCCCCACACCGGCCTGCCCACCCCGCCCGCCGCCCCCGCACACCCCGAGCCCGCCGACCCCCACGGGTCGTCCGGCCAGGCCGAGCCGAAGGCCACCCCCACGCCGCCCTCCGACGCCGAGCCCCCCGAGATCGCCCCGCGGCATGGGCAAGACCCCGGAAACGAGCCGGCCGCCCACTCCGCCGACCGGCCGCAGCCCGGTGAGACGCCCGGGACCGAGCCCACCACCCCCGCCGCCGGTGAAACTCCCGCGGCCGACCACCCCACCCCCGCCCCCGGCGAGCCCTCCACGCCCCGCGAGCCCGCCCCCCACCACCCCACTCCACCCGCGCCCCACAGCGCCCCGCACACGCACCACACCCCCCACGCCGGCCCGCACGATCAGCACCCCGACCGCGCTCACGCCCACGCGGGACCCGGCGGACGCCCCCCGCGGCCACCGGAGCCGCGCAGCGGGCTGCTCATGGGCCGCCCCTTCGGCGTGCCCGTGTACGTCGCGCCCAGCTGGTTCCTCGTCGCCGCACTGATCACCTGGGTCTTCGGCGGACAGCTCGACCGCGTGCTGCCCGACCTCGGCGCCGCCCGCTACCTCGTCTCCCTCTTCTTCGCCGTCGCCTTCTACGCCTCCGTGCTCGTGCACGAGCTGGCCCACACCGTCGCCGCCCTGCGCTTCAAGCTCCCGGTGCGCCGCATCCGGCTGCAGTTCTTCGGCGGCGTCAGCGAGATCGAGAAAGAGGCCGAGACCCCCGGACGGGAGTTCGTACTGGCCTTCGTCGGCCCGCTGCTCTCCCTCGTCCTCGCCGGCGTGTTCTACCTCGCCATGCAGCCCGTCGAGCCCGGCACCGTCCCCGGCGTCCTGCTCGCCGGCCTGATGGTCTCCAACCTCATCGTGGCGATCTTCAACTTCCTGCCCGGCCTGCCCCTCGATGGCGGCCGCATGCTCCGCGCCATCGTCTGGAAGATCACCGGCAAGCACATGAGCGGCACCATCGCCGCCGCCTGGGTCGGCCGCGCCCTCGCCGTCTCCGTCCTGATCGGCCTGCCCCTGCTCACCCAGTCCGGCGCCCTCGGCTCCACCGCCGAGGACAGCGTCGGCATGGACACCGTCACCGACGCCCTGCTCGCCGCCATCCTCGCCGCGATCATCTGGACCGGCGCCGGCAACAGCCTGCGCGTCGCCCGCCTGCGGGAGCACCTGCCCGAACTGCGCGCCCGCAACCTCACCCGCCGCGCGGTCCCCGTCCACACCGACACCCCGCTCTCCGAGGCCCTGCGCCGCGCCAACGAGGCCGGCGCCCGCGCCCTCGTCGTCGTCGACACCGACGGCGAACCCCTCTCCCTCGTCCGCGAGGCCGCCATCGTCGGCGTACCCGAACACCGCCGCCCCTGGGTCGCCGTCAGCAACCTCGCCCAGGACCTCACCGACGGCATGCGCGTCTCCGCCGAACTGGCCGGCGAGGACCTCCTGGAAGTCCTGCGTGCCACCCCCGCCACCGAATACCTCGTGGTCGAGGACACCGGCGAGATCTACGGCGTCCTGTCCGCCGCCGACGTCGAGCGCGCCTTCGTCAAGGCCATGGCCCGCCCCACCTGAGCCCCGCTCACCCGGCCGGGGTGTGGTCCGCGGCCCCCGCAAACCCCGGTAGGCTGGTCACATGTCCGAACCGACCGGTGCCGCCCGCCGACGCGGGCCCTTCAAGGTCGGGGACCAGGTACAGCTGACCGACCCCAAGGGCCGCCACTACACGTTCACGCTCGAGGCCGGGAAGAACTTCCACACCCACAAGGGGAGCTTCCCGCACGACGAACTGATCGGCGCTCCCGAGGGCAGCGTTGTCCACACCACCGGCAACGTCGCCTACCTCGCGCTGCGCCCCCTGCTCCCCGACTACGTCCTGTCCATGCCCCGCGGGGCAGCCGTCGTCTACCCGAAGGACGCGGGGCAGATCCTCGCCTTCGCCGACATCTTCCCCGGCGCCCGCGTCGTGGAGGCCGGCGTCGGCTCGGGCTCCCTCAGCAGCTTCCTGCTGCGGGCCATCGGCGACCAGGGCATGCTGCACAGCTACGAGCGCCGCGAGGACTTCGCGGAGATCGCCAAGCAGAACGTGGAACGCTACTTCGGCGGCCCGCACCCGGCCTGGCAGCTCACCGTCGGCGACCTGCAGGACAACCTGTCCGACACCGACGTCGACCGCGTCATCCTCGACATGCTCGCCCCCTGGGAGTGCCTCGAGGCCGTCTCCAAGGCGCTGGTGCCCGGCGGCATCGTCTGCTGCTACGTCGCCACCACCACCCAGCTCGCCCGGACCGTGGAGTCCATCCGGGAGATCGGCTGCTTCAACGAGCCGACCGCCTGGGAGACCATGATCCGCAACTGGCACATCGAGGGCCTCGCCGTGCGCCCGGACCACCGGATGATCGGCCACACCGGCTTCCTCCTCACCGCCCGCCGCCTCGCCGACGGCGTCGAGCCGCCCATGCGCCGCCGCCGCCCCGCCAAGGGCGCCTACGGCGAGGACTACAGCGGCCCCAACGCCGACGGCGGCCTCGGCCGCTGAGGCACGCCCTCACCACGGCAACGCACCGGCGCCGTGGCCCAGTTCCCGCTCCCCGCGCGGAACTCGGCCACGGCGCCGTCGTCTTGCACCCGCGTCACACCGGTGAGGAACCCGAGCGCACCCCGCCGTTCCGCCGCACTGTGACGTGTGGCACCATGCAGGCCACCCCCACCGGCACAGCCCTCACAGGAGACACTCCTAGTGCAGCAATCCGCCGTCCCGGAACTGGCCCACACGCACACCCGCCCGATCCACTGGCTCGCGACCGCCACCGCCCTCGCCGGCGTCGTCGCACTGTCCTCCCTGCTGCAACCCCGCACGGCCACGGCTGCCCCGACACCGGGCGGGGAAACCACCACCCTCGCCGCCCCCGCCACCACCGGCGTCGCCTTCCCCCTGGACTGCGGCCCCGTCAAGGCCGTCGTCGTCAAGCAGGCCACCGGCGACCTCGACGGCGACCACCGGCCCGAGACCGTCGCCGTCGTGCACTGCGACGCCCCCATGGGCACCCCGCCCGACGGCGTCTACGTCCTCACGCACGCGTCCGGCACCGGCCGGCCCCGCATCGTCGCGACCCTGGCCGACCCCAAGGACCGCACCAACGTCAGCGACATCGCCGTACACGACCGAGCCGTGCACGCCACCCTGCTCGGCTACTCGTCCGACGACGTGCCCGCCTGCTGCCCCGACGTACGCCGAAGCGTGAAGTGGCAGTGGAAGGACGGCACGTTCGTCCGCTCCACCCCCGCCCAGGCGCACAGCGTGTGACTCACATCACGACGCTGTGAGAAATCAGACAAACGACAGGGCGGTCACGCACGCGTCGCGCGAGACCGCCCTCGAAAGCGTCTTGAAGACGACTTAACCCCCGGCGTCCGGACGGTCACTCCGCGTCCGGACCGTACACCTCGACCCCGTCCCCGACCCGGCGCACATGGATGCACTCACCCGGACACTCACGGGCCGAATCCACCACATCCGTCAGCAACGGCAGCGGCACCGGCGTCGTAGCCCCCGGCGCCTGCAACAGCTCGTCTCCCGCACCCTTGACGTAGGCCAGACCATCGATGTCCAGCTCGAACACCTCCGGCGCGTACTGGGCGCAGATGCCGTCGCCGGTACACAGGTCCTGATCGATCCAGACCTCCAGCGCCTCGCCCGCCGACGCGGCCTCCATCTGCACGACTCACCTCTCCTGCCGTTTACGGTCGAGCCGCACGGGAACGATGCAGGCTCTGACGGGTGTTGAACACTTCGACCCTACCTGGGCCCGCTTTCCAATCATGTTCGGTGGGTATTCCCCTGGCGTGAGGGAGAGCGCAAGGGTGAAGATCGGACACACCCCGACCGTCTTTGTGATCTAGGGGTTTCAATCGACACCCGCCCAGGTAGGGTCTGGAAGCGTCCAGCTCCCCTTGGAGGAGGTGAGGACCGTGGCAGCCCACGACGACGACATTGACCGCGGCATCCGCCCGGGACGCGGGTCCGACGACCCGACCGGGCAGATTGCCTACCTTGAGCAGGAGATCGCCGTCCTGCGACGCAAGCTCGCCGACTCTCCGCGACACACGAGGATTCTCGAAGAGCGGATCGTCGAGCTGCAGACCAACCTGGCCGGCGTGTCCGCCCAGAACGAGCGGCTCGCCAACACACTGCGCGAGGCCCGCGACCAGATCGTGGCCCTCAAGGAAGAAGTCGACCGGCTCGCCCAGCCGCCCGCCGGCTTCGGCGTCTTCCTGCAGGCCAACGAGGACGGCACCGCCGACATCTTCACCGGCGGCCGCAAGCTCCGCGTGAACGTCAGCCCCAACGTCGAACTCGACGACCTCAGGCGTGGCCAGGAGGTCATGCTCAACGAGGCGCTCAACGTGGTCGAGGCCATGGAGTACGAGAGCGTCGGCGACATCGTCACCCTCAAGGAGATCCTCGAGGACGGCGAGCGCGCCCTGGTGCTCGGGCACACCGACGAGGAACGGGTGGTACGGCTCGCCGAGCCGCTGCTGGACGTCACCATCCGCCCCGGCGACGCGCTCCTGCTCGAACCCCGCTCCGGCTACGTCTACGAGGTCGTGCCCAAGAGCGAGGTCGAGGAACTCGTCCTCGAAGAGGTCCCCGACATCGGCTACGAGGCCATCGGAGGCCTCGGCGGCCAGATCGAAGCCATCCGCGACGCCGTCGAGCTCCCCTACCTGTACCCCGACCTGTTCAAGGAGCACGAACTGCGGCCGCCCAAGGGCGTGCTGCTCTACGGTCCCCCCGGATGTGGTAAGACGCTGATCGCCAAGGCCGTCGCGAACTCGCTGGCCAAGAAGGTCGCCGAAGTCACCGGCCAGGCCGCCGGCAAGAGCTTCTTCCTCAACATCAAGGGCCCCGAGCTGCTCAACAAGTACGTCGGTGAGACCGAGCGGCAGATCCGCCTGGTCTTCCAGCGGGCCCGGGAGAAGGCGTCCGAGGGCACCCCCGTGATCGTCTTCTTCGACGAGATGGAGTCCCTCTTCCGCACCCGAGGCTCCGGCGTCAGCTCGGACGTGGAGAACACCATCGTCCCGCAGCTGCTCGCCGAGATCGACGGCGTGGAAGGCCTGCAGAACGTGGTCGTCATCGGCGCCTCCAACCGCGAGGACATGATCGACCCCGCCATCCTGCGCCCCGGCCGGCTCGACGTGAAGATCAAGATCGAGCGCCCGGACGCCGAAGCCGCCAAGGACATCTTCGGCAAGTACCTCACCGAGCGCCTCCCGCTGCACGCCGACGACCTCGCCGAACACGGCAGCGACAAGTCCGCCACGGTCCAGGCCATGATCCAGACCGCGGTCGAGCACATGTACGCGGAATCCGAGGAGAACCGCTTCCTGGAGGTCACCTACGCCAACGGTGACAAGGAAGTCCTCTACTTCAAGGACTTCAACTCCGGCGCCATGATCGAAAACATTGTGGGCCGGGCCAAGAAGATGGCGATCAAGGACTTCCTGGAAAAGAACCAGAAGGGCCTCCGCGTCTCCCACCTCCTCCAGGCATGCGTGGACGAGTTCAAGGAGAACGAGGACCTTCCCAACACCACCAACCCGGACGACTGGGCCCGGATCTCCGGAAAGAAGGGCGAGCGGATCGTCTACATCCGCACCCTCATCACCGGAAAGCAGGGCGCAGACACCGGACGCTCCATCGACACGGTGGCGAACACCGGACAGTACCTGTAAAAACAGGGCGGCTGCGGGTGCCCTCACCGGGTACCCGCAGCCCGCTGTTTTTTCCGGACACATCCGGGGCACAGCACACAAGGCAAAGACGCAAATGATCTCCCCACCAGCGCAAAGGCGTTCTAGGCTCTTCCGTACCGCCCGAACGCGCAGTGCGGGGAGGGGCACCGCACACGCACCGGAGCAATCGCGGTACTTGAGCGGCGCCTACGACCGAGGGTGCCGCCGGGCAAGGAGGGCCGCATGACCGTACGGCGAGTAATGGGCATCGAGACGGAGTACGGCATCTCCGTCCCCGGCCACCCCAATGCCAATGCCATGCTCACCTCGTCCCAGATCGTCAACGCCTACGCGGCGGCGATGCACCGGGCCCGCCGCGCCCGGTGGGACTTCGAGGAGGAGAACCCGCTGCGCGACGCGCGGGGCTTCGACCTCGCCCGCGAAGCCGCCGACTCCAGCCAGCTCACCGACGAGGACATCGGCCTGGCCAACGTCATCCTCACCAACGGCGCCCGCCTCTACGTCGACCACGCCCACCCCGAATACAGCGCCCCCGAGGTCACCAACCCCCGCGACGCCGTGCTCTGGGACAAAGCCGGCGAACGGATCATGGCAGAGGCCGCCGAACGGGCCGCCCAGCTCCCCGGAGCCCAGCCCATCCACCTCTACAAGAACAACACCGACAACAAGGGCGCCTCCTACGGCACGCACGAGAACTACCTGATGAAGCGGGAAACCCCCTTCTCGGACATCGTGCGCCACCTGACCCCCTTCTTCATCTCCCGCCAGGTCTTCGCCGGCGCCGGTCGCGTCGGCATCGGCCAGGACGGCCACGAACACGGCTTCCAGCTCAGCCAGCGCGCGGACTACTTCGAGGTCGAGGTCGGCCTCGAGACCACCCTCAAGCGCCCCATCATCAACACCCGCGACGAGCCGCACGCCGACGCCGAGAAATACCGCCGCCTGCACGTGATCATCGGCGACGCCAACCTCTCGGAAATCTCCACCTACCTCAAGCTCGGCACGACGGCCCTCGTCCTGTCCATGATCGAAGACGGCTTCATCGCGGTCGACCTCGCCGTCGACCAGCCCGTCCGCACCCTCCACCAGGTCTCCCACGATCCCACCCTCAAGCGCCTGGTCACCCTGCGCAGCGGCCGCACACTCACCGCCGTGCAGCTGCAGATGGAGTACTTCGAGCTGTCCCGCAAATACGTCGAGGAACGCTTCGGAGCGGACGCCGACGAACAGACCAAGGACGTGCTCTCGCGCTGGGAAGACACCCTCACGCGCCTCGAGAACGACCCCATGAGCCTGGCCGGCGAACTCGACTGGGTCGCCAAGCGCGAACTCATGGAGGGCTACCGGCGCCGCGACGGCCTCGACTGGGACGCGGCGCGCCTGCACCTGGTCGACCTCCAGTACGCCGACGTACGGCCCGAGAAGGGCCTCTACAACCGCCTCGCGGCCCGCGGCCGCATCAAGCGGCTGCTCGACGAGGCAGAGGTCGAGCGGGCCATGCACAAGCCCCCGGAGGACACCCGCGCGTACTTCCGCGGCCGCTGCCTCGAGCAGTACGCCGACGACGTCGCCGCGGCCTCCTGGGACTCGGTCATCTTCGATCTGCCGGGCCGGGACTCCCTCCAGCGGGTCCCAACCCTCGAACCGCTTCGCGGAACGCGAAATCACGTCAAGGAGCTGCTGGACCGCTGCCGCACAGCGGAAGACCTGGTCAGGGTGCTCTCGGGCGGCTGAGGGTACTCGTCGGCCTCCCGGCCGGAACAGGGTGGAAATGCCCCCGGCCGGGAATCATCGAGGTGGCCCCCGCACGTTGTGGAAACTGCGGGGCCGATGTCGGACCCGGCTTGTAGGGTCTGATCATCACCGATCGGCAGGAATGCCGACCTGTCGACCCATGTCGGGCGAAAGAGCGGGGTGAGGGTTATGGCAACCAAGGACACCGGTGGCGGCCAGCAGAAGGCCACGCGCTCCACGGAGGAGGTCGAGGAGCAGGCGCAGGACGCACAGGCCTCGGACGACCTCAAGGAGCGCCACGAGAAGCTGAGCGACGACGTGGACTCCGTCCTGGACGAAATCGATGATGTCCTGGAGGAGAATGCGGAGGACTTCGTGCGTAGTTTCGTTCAGAAGGGTGGCGAATAGCCTTCGATTCGAAGGCTTCGGGGGGCGTGCGAGTTGGCAACTGAAGATGAGTCGAAGTGCTGCGTGCGGTGCGGTGAGTACAAGCCGCGCGCAGCCTTCGCCCGTAGGCGGTCCAATCTTGACGGGCTGCAGCGGCACTGCCGCGACTGTGCATCCGACTATCACCGGGCTCGCCAGGAGAGCTCGGGCCGGAAGGTCCGCCCGAAGGTGGAAGTGCCGGAAGGTCACAAGCTCTGCCTGAAGTGCGGCGAAATCAAGCCCTGGAATGAGTGGCACCGCAACGCGTCAGCTTCCGACGGATTGTCGACGCGCTGCAAGACCTGTCGCGCGGCTGAGGGGCGCGCCGGTCACCTGAAGCGCCACTACGGCCTCACCGAAGCCGAGCGTGACGCCATGGTCGCCGAGCAGATGGGCCTCTGCGTGATCTGCTTGAACGCCCCGGCCGTGCATGTGGATCACTGCCACTCGACGGGTAGGGTCCGTGGCGTACTGTGCTTCAACTGCAACTCGGCCATCGGCAAGTTGGGAGACGATCCCGACGCCGCCCGTCGGGCCGCTGCCTACCTGGAAGGAACCTCGTGGAAGCCAACTCTCGTGGCACCGGGCGTCTACCTGCTGCCTTCCTGACGCCAGGATCCTCCTCCTTCATGGACTTCCTCGCCGAGCACCAGCCGGAGCTGCTGCCGGGCAAGCGCCGGCTGCCTCCGGTGCAGGGTGTGATCGAGGCGCCGCACGGGACGACCATCGTGTCCGTGACGTTCCCGGGCGGCGTGGTGCTGGCCGGTGACCGTCGGGCCACCATGGGCAATGTCATCGCGCAGCGCGACATCGAGAAGGTGTTCCCGGCGGACGAGTACTCGGCCGTCGGCATCGCCGGCACCGCCGGTCTCGCGGTCGAGATGGTCAAGCTCTTCCAGCTGGAGCTGGAGCACTTCGAGAAGGTCGAGGGTGCCCAGCTGTCGCTGGAGGGCAAGGCGAACCGTCTGTCGACGATGATCCGCTCCAACCTCGGCATGGCCATGCAGGGCCTGGCCGTGGTGCCCCTGTTCGCGGGGTACGACGTGGACCGCGCCAAGGGCCGCATCTTCTCCTACGACGTCACCGGCGGCCGTACCGAGGAGCGTGGCTTCGCCGCGACCGGCTCGGGTTCGGTGTTCGCCCGGGGTGCGATGAAGAAGCTGTACCGCGAGGACCTCACCGAGGCCGACGCCACGACGCTGGTGGTGCAGGCTCTGTACGACGCGGCTGACGACGACTCGGCGACCGGTGGTCCCGATGTCGGCCGCCGGATCTACCCGATCGTCACCGTGATCACCGAGGACGGTTTCCGCCGGCTCACCGACGACGAGTCCTCCGAGATCGCCCGTTCGGTGCTGCAGCGGCGCCTGGAGCAGCCGGACGGCCCGCGGGCCGCCCTGCTCTGAGGGCCGGGCCCGGATTTGTTGTCAGGTGATCCAGTGACTTCCACAGAAAGGGACGGATAACCGGTGTCGACGCCGTTCTATGTCTCACCTCAGCAGGCGATGGCCGACCGCGCCGAGTACGCCCGCAAGGGCATCGCGCGTGGCCGCAGCCTGGTTGTCATGCAGTATGCCGACGGCATCGTGTTCGTCGGTGAGAACCCGTCCCGTGCGCTGCACAAGTTCAGCGAGATCTATGACCGGATCGGCTTTGCCGCGGCCGGTAAGTACAACGAGTACGAGAATCTGCGCATCGGTGGTGTCCGCTACGCCGACCTGCGCGGCTACACCTATGACCGGGACGATGTCACGGCGCGGGGTCTGGCCAACGTCTATGCGCAGACGCTGGGCACGATCTTCTCGTCGGCGGCGGAGAAGCCGTATGAGGTGGAGCTGGTGGTGGCCGAGGTGGGGGAGACCCCGGAGGGCGACCAGATCTACCGGCTGCCGCATGACGGTTCGATCGTGGACGAGCACGGTTCGGTGGCGGTCGGTGGCAACGCCGAGCAGATCAGTGGCTTCCTGGACCAGCATCACCGCGACGGCATGAGTCTGGCGGAGGCGCTGCAGCTGGCCGTGCGGGCGCTGTCGCGCGACACCAACGGTACGGAGCGGGAGATTCCCGCGGAGCGCCTGGAGGTGGCGGTGCTGGACCGTACGCGGCCGCAGCAGCGCAAGTTCAAGCGGATCGTCGGTGCGCAGCTCGGACGGTTGCTGCAGGCGGGCAGTACGGCCACGGAGGCCGAGAGCAGCGACGAGGAGTAGGACCCGCGCGTGTGTGCTGCGCCCCGGCCGTCCGACGGCCGGGGCGCAGTGGTGTTCAGGGGGTCTTGGGTGGTGCTGTGGAGCCGCGTACGACGAGTTCGACGGGGATGTCTCCGGCGTCGGGTGTGCGGCCTTGGAGGACGGCGAGGAGGGCGCGCATGCCGTGTTCGCCGAAGCGTTCGGCGTCCAGGCGGACGGTGGTCAGCTCGGGGTCGATGGCGGTGGCGAGGCCGAGGTCGTCGACGCCGGTGACGGAGACGTCCTCGGGGACGTGCAGGCCGAGTCGGCGGAGTGCTTTGTAGGCGCCGGCGGCGAGCATGTCGTCGTCGCAGATGATCGCTGTGGGGCGGGCTTCCGCCGGTGCGAGTGCTGCTTCGGTGGCGGCCAGGGCGCTGTCGATGGAGATGGGCGCGGGGGCGGGCGCGGTGCGCAGGGAGGTGCCGGGTACGGCGGCGATGCGCTGGGTGAGTTCTTGGGCGCGGACGTCGAAGGTCCATGAGGGGACGTCGGCGGCGAGGTGGAGGAAGTGGCGGTGGCCGAGGCCGAGGAGGTGTTCGGTGACCTGGCGGATGCCGTCGGCGATGTCGAGGTTGACGGTGGCGGCGCCGAGGCTGCCGGTGGGGTCGCTGTCGAGCATGACGAGGGGGAGCTGGTCGCCGCGGATGGCGGTGAGGGCGTCGGCGGCCATGGAGGAGGCGAGGACGCCGTCGAGGGCGGCCTGGGCGGAGGCGAAGGGGTCGCGGGCGGGGCCGATGCCTTCGGGGGAGGGGTAGAGGACGACGCCGAAGCCGTGGTCGGCGGCGACGCGGGCGGCGCCGGTGTAGACGCCGGCGAAGAATTCGGTGGTCAGTGCGGGGACGACGAGCAGGACGGTGCGGGTGCGGCCGAGGCGTAGGTTGCGGGCGGCGAGGTTGGGCCGGTAGTCGAGCTCGCGGGCGGCTTCGCGGACGCGTTCGGCGGTGGCTTCGGAGACGCGGCCGCGCCATTTGTCGCCGAGGACGAGCGAGACGGCGGCCTGGGAGACGCCTGCCGCTTGGGCGACGTCCCGGCTGGTGGGGCGGGTGCTGCTTCGGGCCACCGTCCGCTCGCTTCCGTCGTCTGGACTGCTGAACTGCGCACATGGTACGTATGACGCAGGACGTTATACGTAAAACTTGAGCCGGAGGGCGGACATGGCCGCGGGATACCTGGAGATCCTCAGGGCGAGGCACGCCGCCCGCCTGCTCGTGGGCACGCTGGTGGGGCGGCTGCCCAACGCCACCGCCGCCATCGCGATCGTGCTGTTCGTGCGCGCCGAGGGCGGCACGTACAGCCTGGCGGGCGCGCTGGCGGCGGTGTACGGCGTCGCCAACGCCGTGGGTCAGCCGGTGCTCGGCCGGCTCGTCGACCTGCACGGGCAGCCGCGGATCCAGCTGCCCGCCGCGATCGCCTCGGCGCTGGCCATGACGGTCTTCGCCGCCGTCGGGATCGCCCCGGCCCCGCTGGCGTACGCGGCTGTGGCGGCCTCCGGCCTGTTCACGCCACCGCTGGAGGGCGGCCTGCGGGCGCTGTGGCCGAGCGTGCTGCGCCGTGAGGATCAGGTGCACACGGCGTACGCCATGGACGCGATCGCCCAGGAGGTCATGTTCACCGTCGGCCCGCTGCTGGTGACGCTGTGCGTCTCGCTGTGGTCCGCGCGGGCGGCCCTGCTCGTGCTGGGCGCCCTCGGCGTCCTCGGCGCGCTCTCCGTCGTCCTGTCGCCGCCCTCGCGCGCGTGGCGCTCCGCGCCGCGTGAGGCGCACTGGCTGGGCGCGCTGCGCTCGCCGGGGCTGCTGGCGCTGCTGGCGGCGTTCCTGTTCATCGGGATGGCGCTGGGCTCCATCACGGTGGCCGCGGTGCCGTATGCGGACGGCCATGGCGGTGACGCGGTGTACGGCTGGCTGATGGCCGCGCTCGGGCTCGGTGCGCTGGCCGGTGGCGCGGTGTACGGGGCGCGGCAGTGGGCGGGCCCGCCGGAGCGGCGACTGCGGGTGCTGGTGGCGTTTCTGGCGGTGTGTTACCTGCCGCTGACGCTGATGCCGGGCGCGGTCGCCATGGTGGCGCTCACGGCGCTCGCCGGGGTGTTCCTGGCGCCGTCCATCGCCTGCGCGTTCGTCATCGTGGACCGGCATGCGCCGAGCGGCACGGTCACGGAGGCGTTCTCCTGGCTGGTGACGACGTTCACCGTGGGCGCGTCGGTGGGAACGGGCCTGGCGGGGCCGGTCGTCCAGGCGGGTGGCGCGCTGTGGGGATTCGCGGTGCCCGGTGCCGCCGGTGCGGTTTCGCTGCTCGTTCTGCTGGGTACACGCACCGTCCTTGCAGCTCCCGCCGTGACAGGGGTTGTTGCGGCCTCATCGGAAAATGATCCAAATCGTGCTGTCGAACCCCGTTTCAGTTCGGGGGATCGGGCGTAATGTTCCCTCATGGACCGCCGCATTTTCGGGCTGGAGAACGAGTACGGCGTCACGTGCACGTTCAGGGGACAGCGCCGTCTGTCACCTGACGAGGTGGCGCGGTACCTCTTCCGCCGTGTCGTGTCATGGGGCCGCAGCAGCAATGTGTTTCTGCGGAACGGTGCCCGCCTCTATCTCGATGTGGGCTCTCACCCCGAATACGCGACACCCGAATGTGACAACGTGATCGAGCTGGTCACCCACGACAAGGCCGGAGAGCGCATTCTCGAGGGCCTGCTGGTGGACGCGGAACGACGCCTGCACGAGGAGGGAATCGCAGGCGACGTCTACCTCTTCAAGAACAACACCGACTCGGCGGGAAACTCCTACGGCTGCCATGAGAACTACCTGGTGGCCCGGCACGGGGAGTTCTCGCGGCTCGCGGACATCCTCATCCCCTTCCTGGTGACGCGGCAGCTGCTGTGCGGTGCGGGCAAGGTCCTGCAGACCCCGCGCGGCGCCGTCTACTGCGTCAGCCAGCGGGCCGAGCACATCTGGGAGGGCGTCTCCTCGGCGACGACCCGCTCGCGGCCCATCATCAACACCCGCGACGAGCCGCACGCCGACGCCGAGCGCTACCGGCGCCTGCATGTCATCGTGGGCGACTCCAACATGTCCGAGACGACCATGCTGCTGAAGGTCGGGGCGACCGACCTGGTGCTGCGCATGATCGAGGCGGGCACGGTGATGCGGGACCTCACTCTGGAGAACCCGATCCGGGCGATCCGCGAGGTCAGCCACGACATCACCGGCCGCCGCAAGGTGCGCCTGGCCAGCGGCCGCGAGGCCTCTGCCCTCGAGGTGCAGCGCGAGTACTACGAGAAGGCCGTCGACTTCTGTGAGCGCCGCGGTATCCGCACCGGCACGGTGGAGCAGGTGCTGGAGCTGTGGGGCCGCACGCTGGACGCGATCGAGTCCGAGGACCTCGACCGTATCGGCACGGAGATCGACTGGGTCATGAAGTACAAGCTCATCGAGCGCTACCGGGCCAAGCACAACATGACGATGTCGCATCCGCGGGTCGCGCAGATAGACCTCGCGTACCACGACATCCACCGTCGTCGTGGCCTGTACTACCTGCTGGAGAAGAAGGGGCAAGCGGCCCGGATCTGCAACGACTTGAAGATCTTCGAGGGCAAGTCGGTTCCGCCGCAGACCACTCGGGCGCGGCTGCGCGGTGACTTCATCCGCCGGGCGCAGGAGCAGCGGCGGGACTTCACCGTCGACTGGGTGCATCTGAAGCTGAACGACCAGGCACAGCGGACCGTGTTGTGCAAGGACCCGTTCCGGTCGGTGGACGACCGGGTGGAGAAGCTCATCGCGGGAATGTGAGCCGGCTTTCGGCGACATGCCGGAACGCCACTCGGGCGCCGTACGTTACCCGTACGGCGCCCTTCTCACGCCGTAGAGTTGCGCGCACGCCATCCACAAGATCGACCGATTACGAGGCCCTTATCGTGCGCCGACGTTCCCTGATGATTGCCGTACCCGCCGGACTGGTCACCCTCGCCGGTTGCGGCGACGACAAGTCCGACTCGAGCAAGGCCAGCGACAGCGCGTCGCCGTCGCCGTCGGCGTCGCAGCCGTCGGCCGCGCCGAGTCCGAAGATCGTCGCCGGTCCGCTGCCGGCGGTCACCGCGGGCACGAAGTTCGGCGAGAAGCCGACGGTCGCCAAGGGCAGCGGCGAGCCGTCGAAGGACATCGCGGTGAAGACGCTGATCACCGGCAGCGGCCGCACGGTCGCGGAGAACGACTACGTCCAGGCGGACTACCTCGGTCAGATCTGGAACACCGGCAAGGTGTTCGACAACTCCTACGACCGCAAGACACCGCTGCTGCTCCCGCTGGCGCAGGGGCAGATCATCGACGGCTGGCGCTACGCCCTGGCCGGCAAGAAGACGGGCAGCCGGGTCCAGTTCTCCGTCCCGCCCACCTGGGGTTACGGCGCGCAGGGCAATCCCCAGGCGGGCATCAAGGGCACCGACACCCTGGTGTTCGTGGTCGATCTGAAGGACGTGTTCAACGCCAAGAGCTCCGCCCAGGGCAAGAAGGTCCCGCAGGACGACGCCGCGCTGCCCAAGGTCGGGACGAACACGGACGGCGGGGCGCCGTCCATCGAGGTGCCCAAGACGGACCCGCCGAAGAAGCTCGTGGCAAACTACGTCCTGGAGGGCGACGGCGAGGCGCTGAAGGCCGACAGCACGGTGCTCGTGCAGTACAAGGGCGTGCTGTGGGACACCGGCAAGGAGTTCGACTCCACCTATGGCCGCAAGACGCTGACGTCCTTCTCCCTCCAGCAGGTCGTCAAGGGCTGGGGGCAGGGCCTGACCGGCAAGAAGGTCGGCAGCCGCGTCCTGATCGTCGTCCCGCCGGCGCTGGGTTACGGCGACAACCCGCCGCAGGGCAGCGGCATCAAGAAGGACTCCACGATGGTGTTCACGGTGGACATCCTGGCGAAGATGTAGACGCGCGCGGTGGCGTGTTGCGGTGCCGGGCCGGGTCCGGCGGGCGCCGGCACCCTGGGGATGACAGACTGTCCGCGTTCCGTGTCGTAGATATGCAGGAGCTTCAAGACGTGAGCATCGACAAGCCCGAGATCGACTTCCCGGGCGGCGAGCCCCCGGCTGACCTCGAGATCAAGGACATCTGGGAGGGCGACGGCCCGGTCGCGCAGGCGGGCCAGACGGTCACCGTCCACTACGTGGGCGTTGCCTTCAGCACGGGCGAGGAGTTCGACGCCAGCTGGAACCGCGGCACGCCGTTCCGCTTCCCGCTGGGCGGCGGCCGTGTCATCAAGGGATGGGACCAGGGTGTGCAGGGCATGAAGGTAGGTGGCCGCCGCCAGCTGACCATCCCCGCCCACCTCGCCTACGGCAACCAGAGCCCGACCCCGGCGATCAAGCCCGGCGAGACGCTGATCTTCGTCGTGGACCTGCTCGGGGTCTGATCGTCGCTCGATCACAGCTGATCACATGGGGTCCATGCCTGCACGGGCATGGACCCTCGGCTTTTGCCATCGCCCCACGGAGCGGTACGGTCATCGATCGTAAGGACCATAGGGAGGCGAAGCGCGTCGATGGCCATTGCCAAGGCCGAGCGGCTGATGAACCTGGCGCTGTGTCTGCTCGGGACGCGGCGGCCGCTCAGCAAGCGTGAGCTGCGCGAGTCCATCGAGGCTTACGTCGAGGCCTTCGGGCCGGGAAGGGGCGCGGCCTTCGGGCCGGAGAAGGGCGCCTCCGGCGCCGACGACTCCTTCAACCGCATGTTCGAGCGGGACAAGGACGACCTGCGCGAGCTGGGTCTGGTCATCGAGACCGTGGAGAGCCTCGACGGGGAGATCGGCTATCTCGCCCGCCGTGACTCCAACCGGCTGCCGCCGATCACCCTCGACGCCGAGGAGGCCGCCGCCCTCGGTCTGGCCGCCAAGGTATGGCAGCAGGCCCGTCTCGCCGGCGCGGCCAGCGGCGCCCTGCAGAAGCTGCGCGCGGCCGGACTGCCCGAGGACGTCGACCCCTATGAGGCGCACAGCGCGCTGGAGCCGCGCATCCCGGTGCACGAGGCCGCCTTCGAACCGCTGATGCTGGCCTGCCGCGACCGCCGCACCGTCGCCTTCGACTACCGCAAGGCGAACGCCGCCCACCCCGAGACCCGGCACGTCGAACCGTGGGCGCTGGAGTGCTGGCGCGGCCACTGGTACCTGGCCGGCTTCGACCGCGACCGCGGCGCCGAGCGCGTCTTCCGGCTGTCGCGGATCACCGGCAAGGTGCGCTCCCGCGGCGGTAAGTTCACCGCGCCCGTGCCCGACGTCGTCACCGTCCGCGAGACCGTCGCGAGCTGGGCCGGCGAGACCGCCGACCGCAGCGCCCTGATCCGGCTGCGTTCCGGCGCCGGGTACCCCCTTCGGGCGAAGTCCACGGCCGTGCGGGAACTCGGCGACGGCTGGGACGAGTTGGAGATTCCGTACGGGCACGGCCTGGATGCCTGGCTGGTGGAGTTCGGCCCGGATGTGGTGGTGCTGGAGCCCGCCGAGCTGCGGGCCGACGTCGTGGACCGGCTGCGCGCCGTGGCCAAGGGCTGAGGGGGAGCGGAGCGAGACGTGGCAGGCAAACCGGTCAGGCCCACGAGCGCCATCGACCAGACCCGGCGGATGCTGTCCCTGGTGACGTATCTCCGGGAGCGTCCCGGTGCCCGGATCGAGGACGTGGCGCGCGCCTTCGGGATCACCGAGGACGAGCTGGTCTCCGACCTGGACGTGCTGCCCATGTGCGGCACCAGCTTCCGCGGCGGCGATCTGCTCGACATCGACACCGACGGCGAGCGCATCTGGTGGCACAACCCGGCCGCGCTCGGCGCGGAGGCGGCCGAGCCGCTGCGGCTGGCTGCCGACGAGGCGACCGCGCTGCTGGTCGCCGCCCGCGCGGTGGCCACCCTGCCCGGGCTGCGCGAGAGCGACCGGCAGGCCCTGCTGCGGGCCACGGCCAAGGTGGAGACCGCGGCCGGCGAGGCCGCCGGCGCCAGCTCCCGGCTGTCGGTGACCTTCGAGTCCGAGGGCGGTGTCTTCGCCGACGTCGACCGGGCGATCTCCGAGCGCCGCCGGCTGTGGATCCGCTACTACTCGCCGGCCCGTGACGAGGTCACCGAGCGCGAGATCGACCCCATCCGCCTGGTCAGCGTCGGCCACACCTACGTCGAGGCGTGGTGCCGCCGCTCCGAGGCGCGCCGTACGTTCCGGCTCGACCGGGTCGCCGAGATCAGGATTCTGGACGAGCCGTCGGCGCCGCCGGAGATAGAGCTGCGGGATCTGTCGGAGGGGCTGGTCCAGCCGGCCGCCGAGGACCCGGAAGTCGTCGTCGAGGTCGCCCCGGGCGGCCGCTGGGTCGCCGAGTACTACCCGCACGACAGCGCCGAAGAGCTCCCCGACGGCGGGCTGCGGATCACGCTGCGCACCCCGGATCCGGCCTCGCTGCGCCGGCTGGCGCTGCGGCTCGGCCGCGACGGCCGGATCGTGTCGCCGCCCGACCTGGCGGACAGCGCCCGCCGCGCGGCCCGCGAGGCCCTGGCGGCCTACGACGGCATGGAGGCCGAGGAGCCGCAGGGGCCGCAGGCGCCGCACGGGGTCCCGGCCGGCGGAGCGGGTGAGGAGCAGGACGACAGGCAGGAGCAGAGGCTGTGAGCGAGACGGCGTCGCCGCACGGCGTGGGCATGACGGTGGCCTCCGCGTTCGCGGGGATGCGCGGGGTGGCCCCCGTGGTCTTCCGGGCCGGCTGCCCGGACTGCCGGGGCCGTTTCGAACTCGCCGCGAGTGCCCTGCGCCTGGCCATCGGCGCCTCCAGCCGCACCACCTTCTACTCGTTCACCTGCCCCGAGTGCGGGGCGGCCGTGCGCAAGCCGGCGGGGGAGCGGATCGTGGAGCTGCTCACCGGCGGCGGCGTGCGTACGTTGCGCCTGCACTCCACGGTCTGAGCGGGTGCCGGCCCGGCACGGTGCTCGGAGATCCCGCTCCCGCACCGCACGGTGGTGCACGGTCCGCGCGCCTGCCCGCGCACGGTGGGAGCGGCCCCCGGCGGGACCCGAGTCGCGCGCCCGTGCCGCACGGTTTGTCCCGGACCGCGCGACGCCGCGCTCCCGTCCGGGCCGACCCGCGCCGGACACCGCCTTCGCAGGGTCTAGGCTCAACGGCATGTTCTGGCCGATGTTCGCGGTAGCTGTGGGTTTCGTGGGTCTCGCCGTGCTGGGTGTGCTGGCCGTCCGGGTGTTCCTGGAGGCGCAGCGGCTGGGCCGGCAGGTGGCGGATTCCACACGCCGTATCAACAGGGCGGCCGAGGACCTGGAGCGGGCCACGGCGAGCGCGGCCCGGGCCGTGGATTCGCTGTAACCGCACGGGTAGGCTGCTGATCGCGGGGCGGAGAACGAGGCCCGCTCCGTGAGCCGGGAGTACGCACGGGGATTGCCTCACGTTTACCCCTGGGCGTTACGATCGCTGCCAGAACGGCTGATCGGACGCGTGTCCGACCAGTCGGACAGCACCCCACCCTGCCGCCTCGGTGAGAAGGTAAAGACTTATGTTCGGAAGGCTCGGAGCCCCCGAGATCATTCTCATCCTCGTCGTCATCATCCTGCTGTTCGGCGCGAAGAAGCTTCCGGACATGGCCCGCTCGCTGGGCAAGTCGGCCCGCATCCTCAAGAGCGAGGCCAAGGCGATGAAGGACGAGGGCAGCGGCGGCACGTCCGCCCAGCCGCCCGCCACCGACGAGCAGCCTCCCGCGCAGCGCACCATCCAGGCGTCCCCCGGTGACGTGACCAGCGCCCGACCGGTCAACGAGCCGACGGACACGACCAAGCGCTGACGCAGGGCCGGTGACCTCCGGCCCGCCGCACGAGATGGGAACGTGGGTTGCTGAAGCCTGCCCGCAAGAAGGAGAAGGATCCCGAGGGGCGCATGCCCCTTGCGGAGCACCTTCGTGAGCTCCGCAACCGGCTCGCGAAGGCGATGCTGGCCGTCGTCGTCGTCACCGTCGTCGCCGCCTTCTTCTACAACGACATCATCAACTTCCTCACCCAGCCGATCCTCGACTCCGTCGGCTGCGGGAAGAGCTTCGAGGAACTGGCCCGTTCCACGAGCGACAACCAGCAGTGCGCGCGGATCACCATCAACGGTCTCCTCGCCCCCTTCACGCTGGCACTGCAGGTCTCCTTGATGGCGGGTGTCGTCTTCGCCTCGCCGATCTGGCTCTACCAGCTGTGGGCGTTCGTCGCGCCCGGTCTGCACCGGCACGAGAAGAAGTACGCCTACGCGTTCGTGGGCACCGGCGTCCCGCTCTTCCTCGGCGGCGCCTACTTCGCCTACCGGGTGCTGCCCACCACCGCGAAGGTGCTCATCGACTTCACGCCGCACGGCGTGGACAACCTGCTGCCGCTGGACGACCTGCTCCAGCTGGTCACCCGCATGGTGATCGTCTTCGGGCTCTCGTTCGAGCTGCCCCTGCTGCTGATCATGCTCAACCTCACCGGGGTGCTCAGCGGCAAGCGCATGCTCAGCTGGTGGCGCGGCATGATCCTCGGGATCACCGTCTTCGCCGCCGTCGCCACGCCCAGCACGGACCCGCTGTCCATGCTGGCGCTCTCCGGGCCGATCTGGGTGCTGTACTTCGGCGCGGTCGCCTTCTCCCTGCTCAACGACCGCCGCCGCGAGCGGCGCGCGGCCGAGGGCCCCCACGACGACGAGGCGTCGGAACTGGACCTCACCCCCGAGGCCATCGAGGACGTCGAACCGGTCAGCGCCAGCCGCGCGCTGCCGGAGCAGACGAGCACGGAACGCGTCAACGGCTACGACGACGTGACCTGAGGGTCCCACGCACGGCCGGCCGTCCCGCACCGCGGGGCGGCCGGTTCGCCGTTGGTGGCCCCGCTCCGGCCCGGGCACCGCACGCATCCCCGCTGAGCTGGGCGTACGGCAGGTTCACAGCAGGAGATCCGGTTAATGATCGTCCTGTTGTCAGTGCGGCCCGGTACGGTGGAAAGCACGATGACACAGGACCTCTCACCGGCCGAGCGGTACGCGGCAGCACGCAGGCGAGCTGCCGAGCAGGCCACCGCCCTCGCGTCCTTCCGCGAGATGTACGACTTCGGCCTCGACCCCTTCCAGATCGAGGCCTGCAAGGCCCTCGAGGCGGGGAAGGGCGTGCTGGTCGCCGCGCCCACCGGCTCCGGCAAGACGATCGTGGGCGAGTTCGCCGTCCACCTCGCCCTCCAGCAGGGCAAGAAGTGCTTCTACACCACGCCCATCAAGGCGCTGTCCAACCAGAAGTACGCCGACCTGTGCCGGCGCTACGGCCAGGCGAAGGTCGGTCTGCTGACCGGCGACAACAGCGTCAATTCCGACGCCCCCGTGGTCGTGATGACCACCGAGGTGCTGCGGAACATGCTGTACGCGGGCTCCCAGACCCTGCTGGGCCTCGGATACGTGGTCATGGACGAGGTGCACTACCTCTCCGACCGCTTCCGCGGCGCCGTATGGGAGGAGGTGATCATTCACCTGCCCGAGTCGGTGACGCTGGTGTCGCTGTCGGCGACCGTGTCCAACGCCGAGGAGTTCGGCGACTGGCTGGACACCGTCCGCGGGGACACCGAGGTGATCGTCTCCGAGCACCGTCCGGTGCCGCTGTTCCAGCACGTGCTGGCCGGCCGGCGGATGTACGACCTGTTCGAGGAGGGCGAGGGCCAGCGCAGAGCGGTCAACCCCGACCTGATGCGGATGGCGCGCATGGAGGCGAGCCGCCCGTCCTTCCAGGACCGCAGGCGTGGCCGCAGCATGCGCGAGGCCGACCGGGAGCGGGAGCGTCGCCAGCGCTCGCGGATGTGGACTCCGGGGCGGCCCGAGGTCATCGAGCGTCTGGACGCCGAGGGCCTGCTGCCCGCGATCACGTTCATCTTCTCCCGCGCAGCCTGCGAGGCGGCCGTCCAGCAGTGCCTGTACGCGGGCCTGCGGCTGAACGACGACGAGGCCCGGGAAAAGGTGCGTGCGCTCGTCGAGGAGCGCACGGCGTCCATCCCGGCCGAGGACCTGCACGTCCTCGGCTACTACGAGTGGCTGGAGGGCCTGGAGCGGGGCATCGCCGCCCACCACGCGGGCATGCTGCCGACGTTCAAGGAGGTCGTCGAGGAGCTGTTCGTGCGCGGCCTGGTCAAGGCGGTCTTCGCCACCGAGACGCTCGCCCTCGGCATCAACATGCCCGCCCGGTCCGTGGTGCTGGAAAAGCTCGTCAAGTGGAACGGCGAGCAGCATGCCGACATCACCCCGGGCGAGTACACCCAGCTCACCGGGCGGGCCGGCCGGCGCGGCATCGACGTCGAGGGCCACGCGGTCGTGCTGTGGCAGCGCGCCATGAACCCCGAACACCTCGCGGGGCTGGCGGGCACGCGCACCTACCCGCTGCGCTCCAGCTTCAAGCCGTCGTACAACATGGCGGTCAACCTGGTGGAGCAGTTCGGGCGGCACCGCTCGCGTGAGCTGCTGGAGACGTCGTTCGCCCAGTTCCAGGCGGACAAGTCGGTCGTCGGGATCTCCCGGCAGGTGCAGCGCAACGAGGAGGGACTGGAGGGCTACAAGGCCTCCATGACCTGCCACCTCGGCGACTTCGAGGAGTACGCGCGGCTGCGCCGCGAGCTGAAGGACCGCGAGACGGAGCTGGCCCGGCAGGGCGCCAACCAGCGGCGTGCCGAGGCGGCGCTCGCGCTGGAGAAGCTCAAGCCGGGTGACGTCATCCACGTCCCGACCGGCAAGTACGCGGGTCTCGCGCTGGTGCTGGACCCCGGTCTGCCGGCCGGGCGGTCCAACGGACACCGCGGCTTCGACGCCCACGACGGTCCGCGCCCGCTGGTGCTGACCGCCGAGCGGCAGGTCAAGCGGCTGGCCGCGATGGACTTCCCGGTGCCCGTCGAGCCGCTGGAGCGGATGCGGATCCCGAAGTCCTTCAACGCGCGCTCCCCGCAGTCCCGGCGTGACCTTGCCTCCGCGCTGCGCACCAAGGCCGGGCACATCCCGCCGGAGCGGCACCGCAAGAAGCGCTCGCAGGCCGCCGACGACCGGGAGATCGCCCGTCTGCGCAAGGCGCTGCGGGCGCATCCCTGCCACGGGTGCGACGAGCGCGAGGACCACGCCCGCTGGGCCGAGCGGTACCACCGGCTGCTGCGCGACACCCGGCAGCTGGAGCACCGCATCGAGGGCCGCACGAACACGATCGCGCGCACCTTCGACCGGATCGTGGCGCTGCTGACCGAGCTGGACTACCTGCGCGGCGACGAGGTCACCGAGCACGGCAAGCGGCTCGCCCGGCTGTACGGCGAGCTGGATCTGCTGGCCAGCGAGTGCCTGCGCGCCGGCGTCTGGGAGGGCCTGTCGCCGGCCGAGCTCGCCGCGTGCGTCTCGGCGTTGGTGTTCGAGGCGCGGATGAGCGACGACGCCATGGCGCCGAAGCTGCCGTCGGGCAACGCGAAGGCGGCGCTCGGCGAGATGGTGCGGATCTGGGGGCGGCTGGACGCCCTGGAGGAGGACTTCCGGATCAGCCAGACCGAGGGCGTCGGCCAGCGCGAGCCCGACCTCGGCTTCGCCTGGGCCGCCTTCATGTGGGCCTCCGGGAAGGGCCTGGACGAGGTGCTGCGCGAGGCGGAGATGCCCGCAGGTGACTTCGTCCGCTGGTGCAAGCAGGTCATCGACGTCCTGGGCCAGATCCAGGCGGCGGCCCCCGCCGCGGGCTCCACGGTCCCGAAGGCCGCCCGCAAGGCGGTCGAGGCCCTGCTGCGCGGCGTCGTGGCGTACTCGTCGGTGGGCTGACCGAACCTGAAGCGGACCTGACGGCCGACGCCGGCTGCGCGCGCCCCACGGGCGCCGCGCAGCCGGCGTCGGCCGTTCGCGGCAAGGCGTGGTGCCACGGCCTGAACCGGGCCCGTCGCCGCCGCTCCGAACGGAGGCCGCCGGCCGACAGGGCTGGGCCGCCTGACTGCTCCCCGGCGCCACCGGGCATCGGCGGGGCGACGTCCAGGTCCTGCCCCGAGACCACTTCGACGCCCACCGCGCCTACGGTCCCCGCCGGCCGGGGCGGGCCGATGTGCTTGCGGTCCGCCATGTGCTGCGTCTCCTGGCGCCCGACGCGCCCCCGCACGGCCGCCCCCCTGTCCGCACGCCCTCCCGTACGTCCGCACGCCCTCCCGTCCGCACGCCCGCCTCCTGACCGCACGCCCTCCCGTACTTCCGCACGCCCGCCCGTACGCCCATGGGGGCGCCCGGCGTGCAACCCGCTGTGCCCCCGCGTGGCCGCCGCCGGGAGAGGTCGGTACGGCACTCGTTACGGTGAGTCATTTCGCACGCCCGTGCAGCGTGACACATCGTGTGCGAATCGATCCTCAGCGTGTAAATGAAGTCGAGCGTACTCCTGTCGCGGGAGGGAATTCAGCGGCTTCCCGAACATGACCCGGCGATGATCCGGTCGGACTAAGCTCGCCCGCAGCGCACCGAGTTGAGGCGTATTCGTGCGTTTGTTCCCCGAAGCTCGTTTTTTCCCCAAAACTCCTTAGATTCAAGGACCTGCATGGTGAGCGTCCAATCCCCCCCTCGTCGCCGTGAACTCCCTGCCGTCGGCGTGCTGTTGCTGCCCGTCATAGCGATGGCCGCGGCGACCGGGGCCGCCGTCGCCCTGGTCACCGAACCGGCCCGGTCGGCCGTGACCGTGTGCGGCGGCATCGCCACCGTCCTGGTCGCCCTGACGGCCGCCGAAGCGCTGCGCCGCGGCCGCCGGTTGCGTGCCCAGCAGGCCGAACACGCCCGTCACACGGCGTATCTGGAACAGCGCCTCGCCACCCACGACGCGGACGACCACCGCCTCGCGTACGAACTCCTGCCGCTCGCCGTCGAATACCTGCGCCGCGGAAATTCACTCTTCGACACGACCCGCGACATCCTCGACGGCGATTCACGCTTTCGTGGGCTGCGCGAGGCCGGCCGTGAGGTCATCCTGTCCGTGCTGCGCATCCTCGACCACGAGGAGAACCTGCGCGACTCCCAGCAGCGCGCCTTCGTCAGCGTCGCCCGCCGCGTCCAGGCCATCGTCCACCAGCAGTTCAAGGAACTGCGGGAGATGGAGGAGGACCACGGTCGCAGCCCCGAGGTCTTCGACGACCTGCTGCGCATCGACCACGGCACCTCGCTGATCGGTCGCCTCGCCGACTCCGTCTCCGTCCTCGGCGGCGGCCGCCCCGGCCGCCAGTGGCCCGAACCCGTGCCGCTGTACAGCGTGCTGCGCGGTGCCATGTCGCGCATCCTGGAGTACCGGCGCATCTCGCTCGACAACATCGCCAAGGTCAACGTCCGCGGCATCTCCGTCGAACCGGTCATCCACGCCTGCGCCGAGCTGCTCGACAACGCCACCCGCTACTCGCCGCCGCAGACCAAGGTCCACGTCACCGCCACCGAGGTGCAGAGCGGCGTCGCCATCGAGATCGAGGACGCCGGTGTCAGCCTGACCGAGGAGTCCCGCGCCCGCCTCGAGGGCATCCTGCAGCGGGCCATGGCCGGCGTCGACCTGAACATCCTCGGTGAGGCGCCCCGCCTGGGCCTCGCGGTCGTCGGCCGCCTGTGCACGGCGCACGACATGCAGATCTCGCTGCGCTCCTCCGCCTACGGCGGCGTCCGTGCCGTACTGATCGTGCCGAGCGCCATGCTCACCGACCATCCGGCGCCCGGTTTCGCGCACGGCGTCGGCGCCACCTCCCTGCCCGCGATCGGCCCCGACGTGGCCGAGGGCCCCAAGCGCCCGCCGAAGAAGCGCCGCCCGACCAACCCGCGCATCCCGGAGAACCTGTCGCTGGAAGACGACGTCCCCGTGGTCACCGAGTGGACCGAGAAGGGCCTGCCGCAGCGGCGCAGCAAGGCCGTCATCCCGATCACCGAGCTGCGTGCCCAGCAGTACGCCGAACAGGACCGCCTGGAGCGCGAGGAGCGGGAAGCACGCGAGCGCGAGGCCACCGTCTGGGCGCAGTCCCGCACCGAACCGGAGCCGAGGAAGGACGAGCCGGCCCCCGGCATGTGGGTCGAGGCGTTCTGGGACGGGCTGAAGAAGGACCTGCCGCCCGGCACCCACCCCACCGAGTTCACGCGCAACCCCAGCGCGTTCAGCTACCTGCTCAACGACAAGGGCCGCCCCGAGGGCGACGACGAAGGGGATCTGACGTGATCCAGCAGCGACAGAACTTCGACTGGATGCTCAAGGAGCTCTACGACAGCGTTCCAGGCATCGAGATGATCGTGGTGCTGTCCGCCGACGGCCTGCGCATCGCCCGCTACAGCGGCGACCCCGACGCCGCCGATCGTGTCGCCGCCGCCTGCGCGGGCCTGCAGAGCCTGGCCGGCGCCGTCGCCCAGGAGCTGCCCGCCAGCAGCGGCGAGATGAAGCTGGTCGTCGTCGAACTGGACCGCGGCTACTTCTATCTGATGGCCGCCGGCGCCAACGCCTACCTCGCGGTGCTCTCCGACATCCGCTGCGAACCCGGCGCGATGAGCCACTACATGCGTGACCTGGTGCTGCGCATCGGGGAGCACCTGACCAGTCCGCCCCGGCGCAACGGGCAGACCGTATGACGCCTCCGCAGCGCCAGAGGCGACAGCGCAAGGAACCGTCCCCGCCCGTGCCGTCGCCCCGGCCGGCGCAGCAGGAGGGCGACAAGAAGGCACCCGAACGGCTCTACATCATCACGGGCGCCGAGGGCGACCGGGCCAAGCTCGACCTGGTCACGCTGATCGTGGCGCACGCCGACCCGCCGTCGTCCGCCACCCCCGAGCAGACCGCAGTGCTCC
The DNA here is from genome assembly GCF_055609245.1 of Streptomyces sp. NPDC036813. NCBI lineage: Bacteria > Bacillati > Actinomycetota > Actinomycetes > Kitasatosporales > Streptomycetaceae > Streptomyces > Streptomyces sp. NPDC036813. The sequence goes on from NZ_JBVJPV010000010.1 coordinate 33,996, forward strand.
GGCTGTGTGCCGCCCCCCTGTCCGTGGCCGAACTCTCGGCCTATCTGCAGCTGCCGTTCAGCGCGATGACCGCGCTGCTCACGGAGATGCTGGCCGGCGAGCTGGTGCACGCGCGCGCCCCGATCGTCCGCCAGCAGCTGCCCGACCGATCCCTTCTCGAAGCGGTGATGCATGGACTTGAAAGGCTCTGACACCCTCCCCGGCCCACGGGCGGAAGATCATCTGCCGCAGTCCACCCAGGCGGCGGCGAAGATCGTGATCGTGGGCGGTTTCGGTGTCGGCAAGACCACCATGGTCGGCTCGGTCAGCGAGATCAAACCGCTGACCACGGAGGAGACCATGACCCAGGCCGGTGTCGGGGTCGACGACAACTTCGGCTCCGAGACCAAGACGGCCACCACCGTGGCGATGGACTTCGGCCGTATCCGCGTCTCCGACGAGGTGGTGCTGTACCTCTTCGGCACGCCCGGCCAGGAGCGCTTCTGGTTCCTGTGGGACCGGCTGTTCCAGGGCGCCCTGGGTGCGGTCGTCCTGCTCGACACCCGCCGCCTGGAGGTCAGTTACGAGGTCATGGGCCGGCTGGAGGAGCGCGGTGTGCCGTTCGTGGTCGCCGTCAACACCTTCCCCGACGCGCCCCGTTACCCCGTCGAAGACCTGCGGCAGGCGCTCGACCTGGTGCCGGGGATCCCGATCCTCGAGTGCGACGCCCGCCGGCGCGCCTCCAGCCGTGACGTCCTGCTGACCCTGATGCGGTTCCTGACCGGTCTGTCGGCGGCCGGCCGGCTCACCTGACGTCCGTATCCCCGCGCGTTGTTTCTCCCCTTTCCCGGAGCGACCCCCTTTCCCGGAGCGACCCCGTGACGCCTGAATCCCTGTCCACGACCCAGACGGACGATTTCGCCCTGAGTCCGCCGCCCGGCTGCCCCGCCCACGCCAAGGGGCCCGGCGGGCTGCACCGGCTCTACGGCCCCGGAGCCGATGACCTGGGCGAGCTGTATGAGCACCTGCGGGAGGAGTACGGGCCGGTGGCGCCCGTCCTGCTGCCCGAGGACGTCCCGATGTGGGTGGTCCTCGGCCACGCCGAGAACCTCCAACTCGTGCGTTCGCCCGGCCAGTTCTGCCGCGACAGCCGTATCTGGACGCCGCTGAACGAGGGCATGGTCAAGCCCGACCACCCGTTGATGCCGCACATCGCCTGGGAGCCCATCTGCTCCTACGCCGAGGGCGACGAGCACCTGCGGCTGCGCGGTGCGGTCACCGGTGCCATGACGACCATCGACCACCGCAGCCTGCGCCGCCACATCACCCGGTACACGCAGATCCTCGTCAACAGCTTCTGCGAGAGCGGGGAGGCCGACCTCGTCGGCCAGTTCGCCGAGCACCTGCCGATGGCGGTGATGTGCGAGATCTTCGGCATGGCCGAGGAGTACAACGACCGGATCGTGCAGGCCGCCCGCGACATGCTCCGCGGCACCGAGACCGCCATCGCCAGCCATGCCTACGTCATGGAGGTGCTGCAGCGCCTCACCGCGCGCCGCCGCGCCGAGCCCCAGCACGACTTCGCCAGCCAGTTGATCCGTCACCCCGCCGGGCTCACGGACGACGAGGTCACCAAGCACCTGTGGCTGGTCCTCATGGCGGCCTACGAGGCCACCGCCAACCTGCTCGCCAACGTGCTGCTCATGGTCATCACCGACGACCGGTTCTACGCCAAGCTCAACGGCGGCCAGATGACCGTGCCGGAGGCGGTGGAGCAGTCGCTGTGGGACGAGCCGCCGTTCAGTACGGTCTTCGCGTACTACGCCAAGCAGGACACCGAGCTGGGCGGCCAGCGCATCCGCAAGGGCGACGGGCTGCTGTTCGCGCCCGCCGCCGGGAACATCGACCCGCGGGTGCGGCCCGACCTGAGCGCCAACATGCAGGGCAACCGCTCCCACCTCGCCTTCGGCGGCGGGCCGCACGAGTGCCCGGGCCAGGACATCGGCCGTGCCATCGCCGACGCCGGTGTGGACGCGCTGCTGATGCGGCTGCCCGATGTGCAGTTGGACTGCGACGAGGACGAGCTGCGCTGGACGGAGTCGATCGCCTCCCGGCACCTGGTCGAGCTGCCGGTGCGGTTCGACCCCAAGGCACAGCAGGACGTGAAGGCCGCGCCGAGCCTGCACGGACAGCCGCAGCCGCAGCGTCCGCCGGTGTGGCAGGTGACCGTGCCCCCGCCGGAGCCCGCGACCGCGCCGTACGCACCCGCTTCCGCGGCCGTGCCGGCTCCGCCGCTCGCGCCGCCCCAGCAGGCTCCCGCCGCCGAGCCGTCGTACGGGCAGCCTCCGGTGCCGCCGGCGGACCCGGCCCGGCCGCGCGGGGTGTGGCAGCGTCTGGTGCGCTGGTGGCGCGGGAACTGACCGCCCCCGGCCCGCACGAGCCTAGACGGCCGCCCAGACGTCGTACGACGTCCAGGCCGCGAGGGTACGGCCGCTGCGGAAGCGGTGCTCCGCCCCCGTGACCGGATCGGTGAACTCCAGCTCCCGCGCCAGCAGTTGCAGCGGGCGCCGGAAGTCACCGGCCGGGACGGGGGCGGCGACCCGCGGGTAGAGCGGATCGCCGAGGATCGGCACGCCGAGCGTGTTCATGTGCACCCGCAGCTGGTGCGTCTGACCGGTGGCGGGCACCAGCCGGTACCGGCCGAGGCCGTCGCGCCGCTCGGCCAGCTCGACGCGGGTGACCGCGTTCGGATCGCCGGGCACCTCCCGCGCGGTGAGCACGCCGCGCTCCTTCACGATCCGGCTGCGCACGGTCACCGGCAGCGCCGGCGGCGGGTCGCACGGGGCGATCGCCTCGTACACCTTGCGCACCCGCCGGTCGCGGAACAGCGTCTGGTAGGCGCCGCGCTCCTCGGGGCGCACCGTGAACAGCACCAGCCCGGCCGTGAGCCGGTCCAGCCGGTGCGCGGCGGTCAGCGTCTCGATGCCGAGGTCCCGGCGCAGCCGGGCCAGGGCGGTCTCGGTGACATGGCTGCCGCGCGGGGTGGTGGCCAGGAAGTGCGGCTTGTCGGCGACGACGATGTGCTCGTCGCCGTAGACGACGTCGACCGCGAACGGCACCGGCACCTCCGGCGCGAGCTCCCGGTGGAACCACACGTACGTCCCGGGTGAGTACGGCGCGTCCGGCGCCACCGGCCGCCCGTCGGCGGCGAGGACGAGACCGGCCTCGAAGAGCGCCTCGACCATCCCGGGGCCCGCCCCCGTGAGCCGCGCTACCAGGTACTCCCGGACGGTGGCCCACGACCCGGTCGCGGGCAGCCGCACCCGCACCGGGTCCACTCCGTCGAGCTGGGGGAGCGGCGAGGGCGGGGGCGGGTTACGACGTCTCATCGCAGGCCAGGGTACGAGGGCGGCGCCGCCCGGCGAAAACCGCTGGGCCCGGGCAGCGGGCCGTGGGCAGGATGGGGATCATGCCTGATCTGACGCAGCCGGTGCTGCCCGCCGGCACCTTCTCCCGCATCCTGCAGCCCACGATCCCGACCGGCGACGGCCTGGTGCTGCGCCCGTGGCGCACCGACGACGCGCCCGCCGTGTACGAGGCCTTCCAGGATCCGGCGATCCACCAGTGGCACATCCGCTCCGCCGACTCCGAGGAGGAGGTGCGCGGCTGGATCGCCGAGTGGCAGCGGGCCTGGGCGGGGGAGCGCACGGCGCAGTGGGCCGTCGCCGACGCGGCCGGTGACCGGCTGCTCGGCCGGGTCGGGCTGCGTCAGATCGCGCTGCTCGACGGTGCCGCGGAGGTCGCCTACTGGACGCACGCGGCGGCGCGGGGACGGGGCGTCGCCGCCCGTGCCGCGACCGCGCTGGCCCGCTGGGCTCTGGACGAGATCGGGTTCGAACGCCTGGAGCTGCTGCACTCCGTCGGCAACGAGGCTTCGTGCCGGGTGGCGGCCAAGGCCGGCTTCGCGCTGGAGGGAACCAAGCGGCGGGCCCTGCTCCACCCCGACGGCTGGCACGACATGCACCTGCACGCGCGTGTGCGGGGCGACTGACCACCCCGGCGGCCCGTTGTGCCGAGCGCCCTCCGCCGCCGTCGTTCAGGCGGCGGGTGCGCCCTCCTGCTCGGCCTCCACCCGGGCGTTCCACTCGCGCTTGGAGGCCTGCCAGCCGTCCTCGTTGTGCCCGAGGCGCCAGTAACCGGAGATCGACAGGTCCTCGCGCGGGATGCCGAGGTCCACGCGCAGCAGCCGGCGCAGCTCCTTCACACAGGCCGCCTCGCCGTGCACGAAGGCGTGCACGCGGCCCTCGGGGAACTCCAGCGCGCGCACGGCCTCGACGAGGCACTCGCCGACCGGCCGCTCGCCGCGGTGCAGCCAGACGACGTCGACGTCGGAGTCGATCTTCTGTTCCTCCGCGGGCCCGGCGACCTCGATGAAGGCGTGCGCGACGGCGCCGTCGGGCAGTGCCTCCAGGGCTGCCGCGATGGCGGGCAGCGCGCTCTCGTCACCGGCGAGCAGATGCCAGTCGGCGGCCGGATCCGGGGCGTAGGCGCCGCCCGGGCCCATGAAGCGGACGGTTTCGCCGGGCTGCACGCGCGTCGCCCATGGGCCGGCCAGACCCTCGTCGCCGTGGATCACGAAGTCCAGCGTCAGCTCGCGGTGTGCGGGGTCCCAGGAGCGCACGGTGTACGTCCGGGTCACGGGCCACTGCTCGCGCGGGAACTCCTCGCGCACGCGCTCCATGTCGAAGGGCTCGGGGTAGGTCACGCCGTCCGCCGGGAAGAGCAGCTTGACGTAGTGGTCGGTGCAGGCGCCCGCCTCGAAGGCGGCCAGGCCCTCGCCGCCGAGCACCACGCGCTGCATGTGCGGGGTGAGCCGTTCGGTGCGGACGACACGCGCGGAGTGCACCCTGCGCGGCTTGCGTCCCGGACGTTCTGCCATGACGGCCTCCCTGTTCCCCATGCTTAGGCTTACCTAAGCTAACACCTCGCTCGGGTGTACACCCGTCACACCGCCAACGTGGTCAGCAGTCGCTGCAAGGACCCGCCCAGCCCCCAGTGCCCTGCCAGCTCCTGAAGGGCCGACGCGTCGCGGGGAGCGTGCGGCAGCGCCGTGTCGACGTCCGGCAGTGGCACGTCGTCGGCGACCCGGACCACCTTCGGCGCCACCGCCAGATACGGCTTCGCCTCCGTGAGCCGCTTGCGCTGGGTGGGCGTGAGCTTGGCGCGCGGGTCGTCCACGGCAGCCAGGATCCCGGCCAGGTCGCCGAACTCGGCCAGCAGCTTGGCCGCCGTCTTCTCGCCGACCCCGGCCACGCCGGGCAGCCCGTCGCTCGGGTCGCCGCGCAGCAGGGCCAGATCCGCGTACCCCCTGCCGTCGACGCCGTACTTCTCGCGCAGCAGCGCCTCGTCGGTCAGCTGCAGGGTGCCGACCCCCTTGAGCGGGTACAGCACGCGGACGTCCCGGGCGTCGTCGACCAGCTGGTACAGGTCCCGGTCACCGGTGACGATGTCGACCGGTCCCTTGGCGCGGGCGGTGAAGGTGCCGATGACGTCGTCCGCCTCGTACCCCTCGACTCCGACGCGGGCGATGCCGAGCGCGTCGAGGACCGCCTCGATGACCGGCACCTGCGGCGACAGGGTGTCGGGCACCTCTTCCTCGTCGGGGCCGCTCTCGTGTTCCTCGGCGACGCGGTGCGCCTTGTAGGAGGGGATCAGCTCGACCCGCCACTGCGGCCGCCAGTCGGCGTCCATGCAGGCCACCAGGTGCGTCGGCCGGTGGTCCTTGACCAGGCGGTCGATGAAGTCGAGCAGTCCGCGCACGGCGTTCACCGGCGTGCCGTCCGGGGCCTTCACGGAGTCCGGGACGCCGAAGTAGGCGCGGAAGTACAGCGAGGCGGTGTCGAGGAGCATGAGTCGTCCGGTCACGCTCGCATCATGCCGTACGGCACTGACAGCGGCCGCCCGGCGCGCAGGATGCAACGCGTTGCGCCCCTTAGTGACGTGGCCCACTTGTGTGTTTGCCCGAGGGGAAAGAGGGGAGGCGCGCCTTCGGAGCGATGCCGGTTGCCTGTTCAACCTTTGAGCGGTGCATGTGACCCTCGCTCCTTTCCCTGCCGTCGAGAAGAGAAGGTCCGCGTGTCAGCCAGGCTTGAAGCCGAGCACCTCTACAAGGTGTTCGGCAGACGACAAGATCAGGCGGTGGAACGGCTCCGAGCGGGAGCCGACCGTGAGGAGCTGCGCGCGGACGGCACCACGGCCGCCGTCATCGACGCGTCCTTCACCGTGGACCCCGGCCAGATCTTCGTCGTCATGGGCCTGTCCGGCTCCGGCAAGTCCACCCTCCTGCGCATGCTCAACGGCCTGCTGGAGCCCACCGCCGGCCGCGTCCTCTTCGACGGCCAGGACCTGACCTCGCTCGGCGGCAAGGAACTGCGCGAGGTCCGCGCGAAGAAGATCAGCATGGTCTTCCAGCACTTCGCGCTCTTCCCGCACCGCAGCGTCCGCGAGAACGCCGCCTACGGCCTCGCCGTCCAGGGCGTGCCCCGCGCGGAGCGCGACGAACGCGCCGCCGAGGCACTCGCCCTGTGCGGTCTGGCCGGCTGGGAGGACTCCTGGCCCGACGAGCTGTCCGGCGGCATGCAGCAGCGCGTCGGCCTCGCCCGCGCCCTCGCCACCGACGCCGACCTGCTGCTGATGGACGAGTCCTTCAGCGCCCTGGACCCGCTGATCCGCCGCGACATGCAGGACCAGCTCCTGGAACTGCAGCGCACCCTGAAGAAGACCATCGTCTTCATCACCCACGACCTCAACGAGGCCATGCGCCTGGGCGACCGCATCGCCGTCATGCGCGACGGCCGCATCGTCCAGAACGGCACCGCCGAGGACATCCTGCTGCGTCCCGCGAACGACTACGTCGCCTCGTTCATCCAGGACGTCGACCGCTCCCGCGTGGTCACCGCCGGCGCCGTCATGGACACCGACGGACTGCGCGGCGACGAGGCCGACTGCGGCTGCGCCACCGCGACGCCCGACACGCCGTTCACCGAGCTGTGCGCGCTCAGCGCCCGCGCGGCGCACCCCGTCGCCGTCCTCGACGCGAAGGGCGCGCTCGTCGGCGTCGTACCGCGGCAGCGCCTGGTCGGCTTCCTCGGCGACGAGGAGGGCGCCCCGGGCACCTGCGACAACCGCCGGGACAAGGGTGGGGAGAAGGTGATGACCCGTGCCTAGGATCCCGCTCGGCGACTGGGTCAACGACGCGGTCGACTGGCTGCTGAACCACGTCTCGTGGCTCTTCGACTTCTTCAAGACCGTCTTCACCGGCGCCTACGACGCCATCGAGACCGTCCTCCAGGCGCCCCAGCCCCTGCTGCTCGCGGGCATCTTCGCCGTGCTCGCCTTCTGGCTGCGCGGCACTCTCGCCGGTGTGCTCACCTTCGCGGGCTTCGCCTTCATCGACTCGCTCCAGCTGTGGGACGACGCGATGGTGACCCTGTCGCTCGTGCTCGTCGCCACGCTGATCGCGCTGGTGATCTCGGTGCCGGTGGGCATCTGGGCCGCCCGCTCGGACCGGGTCTCCAGCCTGGTACGGCCGGTGCTGGACTTCATGCAGACGCTGCCCGCGATGATCTACCTCATTCCGGCGATCCTGTTCTTCGGCACCGGCGCCTCCGCCGGCATCGTCGCCACCCTGATCTTCGCGCTCGCCCCCGGCGTGCGCATGACCGAGCTGGGCATCCGCCAGGTCGACAAGGAGCTGGTGGAGGCCGCCGAGGCGTTCGGGACCACGCCGCGCAGCACGCTGCTGCGGGTCCAGCTGCCGCTGGCGCTGCCCACCGTCATGGCCGGCGTCAACCAGGTCATCATGCTCGGCCTGTCGATGGCCGCGATCGCCGGCATGGTCGGCACCGGCGGCCTCGGCGGCGACGTCAACGAGGCCATCGGCCAGCTCAACGTGGGGCTCGGCTCCGAGGCGGGCGTGGCGATCGTGATCCTCGCGATCTACCTCGACCGCATGACGGGCGCGCTCGGCACCCAGGTCTCCCCGCTGGGCCGTCGCGCCGCCGCACGCGCGCGTGCCGCGGGTGGCCTGAAGATCTGGTCCTACCGGCCCCGCCCGCAGGTCGCCGTCATCGGCGTCGTCGTCCTCGGCCTGGTCGCCGGCGGCATGGGCGTCTTCGGCGGCAAGGGCACCGCCACGGCCGTAGCCGACGGCAAGGACGTCGGCCAGGGCAAGAAGGTCACCATCGGCTACATCCCCTGGGACGAGGGCGTCGCCTCCACCTACCTGTGGAAGGAGATCCTCGAACAGCGCGGTTACCAGGTCGAGGCCAAGCAGCTCGACGCCGGACCGCTCTACACGTCCCTCGCCTCGGGCAGCATCGACTTCCAGACCGACGCCTGGCTGCCGACCACCCACGCGCAGTACTGGAAGAAGTACGGCTCCAAGATCGACGACCTCGGCAGCTGGTACGGCCCGACGTCCCTGGAGCTGACCGTCCCGGCGTACATGAAGGACGTGAACACGCTCGCGGACCTCAAGGGCAAGGCCGGCCAGTTCGGCGGGAAGATCACCGGCATCGAGTCCAGCGCCGGTGAGACGGCCCTGCTCAAGAGCAAGGTCCTCAAGGAGTACGGCCTGGACAAGGAGTACAAGGTCGTCGACAGCTCCACCCCGGCCATGCTGGCCGAGCTGAAGCGGGCCTACAGCAAGAAGGAACCGATCGTCGTCCCGCTCTGGTCGCCGCACTGGGCGTACAACGACTACCGGCTGAAGAAGCTGAAGGACCCCAAGGGCGCCTGGGGCAAGGGCGACGGCCTGCACACGCTGGCCCGCAAGGGCTTCGCGGGTGACGACCCGGTCGTCGCGAAGTGGCTGAAGGGCTTCCGGCTGGACGAGAAGCAGCTGACCAGCCTCGAGGCCGGCATCACCAAGGCCGGCAAGGGCAAGCAGCAGGACGCCGTGCGCGCCTGGCTGGAGAAGAACCCGGGCCTCGTCGACAAGCTCGCCCCGGTCCAGAACACCCAGGCCGCCGCCGAGGCCAAGCGGCCGGTCGACGTGGCCTGGTTCCCCTGGGACGAGGACATCGCCGTCACGCACCTGTGGAAGAACGTGCTCGAACGGCGCGGCTACAAGCTGAACCTCAAGCAGATGGACGTCGGCCCGGTCTACACCGGCCTCGCCTCCGGCGACCTGGACCTCAACTTCGACGCATGGCTGCCGTACGCGCAGGGGAACTACTGGGACAAGAGCAAGGACCGCCTGGCGGACCTCGGCACGTGGTACCGGCCGACCTCGCTGGAGATCGCCGTGCCGTCCTACGTCAAGGGCGTGACCTCGCTTCAGGACCTCAAGGGCAAGGCCGGCACGTTCGGCGGGAAGATCATCGGCATCGAGCCCGGCACCGGGGAGATGAACCTGCTCAAGACCAAGGTGCTGCCGGGCTACGGCCTGGACAAGGAGTACAAGGTCGTCGACGGCTCCACCCCGGCGATGCTGGCCGAGCTCAAGCGCGCCTATGCCAGGAAGCAGCCGGTCGCCGTCGTCCTGTGGTCGCCGCACTGGGCGTACAGCCAGTACCACCTGACCAAGCTGAAGGACGACAAGAAGCTCTTCGGTGAGGGCAACACCATCCGGACGATCGCGGGCGAGAAGTTCCCCGAGCAGTACCCGCAGCTCACCCGGTGGATCAAGAACTTCCGGATGAGCGAGGCGGAGCTCGGCGGCCTCGAGGCCGAGATCAACGAGCGCGGCCAGGGCCACGAGGACGACGCCGTCGCCGCCTGGCTGAGGCAGCACCCGGATGTGGCCGAACGCATGACCCCGCAGTAGCCGACCACTGCGTCCGCACCCCCGAGGGGTGGGCCACCCACGCCACCTGACCGCGTGGGAGGGCCCACCCCTCGGGTCATGTCCGGCCGGCCCCGAAAAGATCCGGCCAACCACACAACGCCATGCCACCGCCAGAACCCGGCTCCCGGAAGCGGGAACACCCGTGACGGCCACCGCATTGAACATGACACGGGCATCGCGGTACGCCGAACGCCCCATGAGCCGACCGCCCGGGCAGGTGATCAACTGGCGCGAACCATCAGGTCGGAGCCCACCCCGTGTGTCTTCGTTGTGACGGCCGCATGAAACGGTTTGCCGAACATGCGTAGGGTGCAGAGAACTCAAGCGAAGACCTGCACCCGCCGACCGGGACACACCGAGCGGCGCCACGATCGGGACGACGAGCGAAGGAGGGAGCCGGAGCGATGGGCGACCACAAAGAGCAGCCCCTGCGGGTCGGCGCGGCCGTGCGGCGCCGTCGCCGGGCCCTGGACCTCACCCTCGCCGTCGTGGCCGAGCGCAGCGGCCTGTCGGTGCCCTTCCTCAGCCAGGTCGAGAACGACCGGGCGCGGCCCAGCCGCGGCTCCCTGGAGAAGGTGGCCGACGCCCTGCGCACCACCGCGGTCGAGCTGCTCGCCGCCGCGGACCCGGCGTGCAGCGTCGACGTCGTACGCGCCGAGGACCTCGAACCCGGGCCGGTGCCGCAGGTGCGGTCCCTGGTGCGCGGGCACCACCAGATGCACGCCTCGGAGTTCCTCGGCGACCACGACGCCGGCCGCGAGTTCCAGTACCGCAACGACCAGTTGATGTACGTCGCGGACGGCGCCGTCGAGATCGAGGCCGAGGGCCGCGCCTACCGGCTCGGCCGCGGCGACACCCTGTATCTGACCGGCGGGGTGCGTCACCGCTGGCGGGCGACCGTGCCCGACACCCGGCTGATCGTCGTCGCCGTCGCCGAGCACATCGAGGCCGTACGGGACCGGCCGCGCCGGTGAGGGTCGTCTCGCTGGTGCCCTCGCTGACGGAGGCCGTCGCCGCCTCCGCGCCCGGCGTCCTGGTCGGCGCCACCGACTGGTGCACCCACCCCGCGGGCCTGGACGTCGTACGCGTCGGCGGCACCAAGAACCCCAAGGTCGACCGCGTGCTCGACCTCGCCCCCGACCTGGTCGTCGCCAACGAGGAGGAGAACCGCGCCGCCGACCTCGACGCACTGCGCGCCGCCGGCGTCGAGGTGCTGGTCACCGAGGTACGCACGGTGTGGCAGGCCTTCCGGGAACTGGACCGGGTCGTCGGCGCCTGCGGAGTACGGCACCGGCCGCGCTGGCTGGACGAGGCCGAGGCGGCGTGGCGCACGCTCCGGGCACCGGCCGAGCGCCGGAGCGCCGTCGTGCCGATCTGGCGCCGACCGTGGATGGTGCTGGGCCGCGACACCTTCGCCGGGGACGTCCTGGCCCGGCTCGGTGTCGACCAGCTGTACGCCGGACACGCGGAGCGCTACCCGCGCGTGCCGCTGGAGGAGCTGCGGGCGGCCGGCCCGGACGTGGTCGTCCTCCCGGACGAGCCGTACCGCTTCACCGCCGACGACGGCCCCGAGGCCTTCCCCGGTCATCCCTGTGCGCTGGTCAGCGGACGGCACCTGACGTGGTACGGGCCGTCACTGGCCGAGGCGCCACGGGTGCTGGGCGCGGCCCTCGCAGCAGCTCACCGCTGAGCAGTCCCCGTGCGGTGCCCGTGGCGGCGGCGAGCCAGCCGGCGGCCAGCAGGGCGTACAGGCCGACCGCGAGGGCGTCGAAGGCGACGAGCCCGGTGTGCCGGGCCAGCGCCTCGGCGCCCGTGACACAGGTGCCGACGGGGAAGGTGAACGCCCACCAGCTCATCGTGAACCCCATGCCGCGCCGCCGGGCCCGCACCACATGGGCGCCCGCCAGGCACAGCCACAGCAGCGCGAACCCCATCACCGGCACGCCGTACAGCACGGCGAACACCTCGAAGCCCGTGCCGGCCGGCCCCGGCATCACCGCCGGTGCGGCGTCGGCGAACTTGCCCACCGCGGTGGTGGACTGGCCGAGCGGCCCCAGCACCAGGAACAGAGTCGGGGTGAGCGCGAGCGGCAGCGGCCCGCCGATCGTGCGGGCGAACAGCAGCGGCAGCACCAGCAGGACCGCCAGCAGGCTGAGGCCGAACAGGGCGACACAGGCGAGGAGCAGGGTCTCGCGCGGCTGCCCGGGCGGCAGGTGCGGGACCAGCAGCGGTCCGGCCGCGGCCGCCACCATCGGCCCCACCAGCGGCAGCAGCCACACGGGCGTGGCCTCGTGCACCGGCACACGATGGCGTACGGCCATGAGGTACGGCACCGTGACAGCGGCCGCGAGCGCGACGGCGGTACCGGCGGTGAACAGCAGCGTGTCCAGGGCGACCGCGGCCGTCGTCCCGATCCAGGAGCGCCCCACCGTCAGCGCGCCGGCGCCGACGGAGAGCAGGGCCATCGCCAGGCAGCCGTAGAAGGGGGCCATGGCCGCGTCCAGCAGGTGGGCGCGGGCCTGGTCGCGGTGGTGACGCCAGTGCAGGGCGCGGGCGCAGAGCAGGAGCAGCAGCAGCGTGAGGGCGAGGACCCACAGGGCTGTGCAGGCCGTGCGCAGGCCCGGAACGTGGACGGGGAGGGCGACGCCGGCCGTGGCGAGGACGGCGGTGCCCATCACGGTGGCGTACCAGTTGGGCCCGAGATGCCGGACTGCGGTGATCATGACACCACCGTGCCGTGAGCGCACGATCCCCACCAGGGACGATGTCTCTATGAGGGCATAAGCTGGGTTTATGGCAGAGGTGAGCGGGAGGGAGAGCGGGGCCCAGGCGCCGGGCGGGTCGCTGGCGCACCGGGTACCGGATCTCGGTGCGCTGGAGCTGTTGCTGGCCGTGGCGCGGCTGGGCAGTCTCGGCGCGGCCGCGCGGGAGCTGGGCATCACCCAGCCCGCCGCGAGCAGCCGTATCCGCTCGATGGAACGGCAGCTGGGCGTGGGGCTGGTGGACCGCTCGCCGCGCGGGTCGCGGCTGACGGACGCCGGGGCGCTGGTGACGGACTGGGCGCGGCGGGTCGTCGAGGCAGCCGAGGCTTTCGACGTGGGTGCGCAGGCGCTGCGGGACCGGCGGGACTCACGGCTGCGGGTCGCGGCGAGCATGACCATCGCCGAGTACCTGCTGCCCGGGTGGCTGATCGCGCTGCGCACGCGGCGGCCGGACACGGCGGTGTCGCTGCTCGCCGGGAACTCGGCGGTGGTCGCGGAACGGCTGCTGGCAGGGGAGGCCGACCTCGGGTTCGTGGAGGGGCTGACGCTGCCCGGCGGGCTGGACTCCGCGGTCATCGCCCGCGACCGGCTGATCGTGGTCACCGCTCCCGGCCACCCCTGGGCGCGGCGCCGCCGAGGAGCCGTCTCGGCCGAGGAACTGGCGGCGACACCCCTGATCCTTCGGGAGACGGGTTCGGGGACGCGGCAGGTGCTGGACGCCGCGCTGGGCTCGCCCGCGGTGCCGTTGATCGAGCTGTCCTCGACGACGGCGGTGAAGGCGGCGGCGGTGAGCGGGGCGGGGCCCGCGGTGCTGAGCGAGCTGGTGGTGGGGGAGGAGCTGGCGTCGCGACGCCTGGTGCGGGTCCCGGTGGAGGGAGTGGCGCTGGCGCGGGCCCTACGTGCGGTATGGCCGACGGGCCACCGACCGGCGGGACCGGCACGTGAACTGCTGTCCCTGACCCGCTCACCGTCCCACCCGGGAGACGCGACCGCCTGACCCCCGGGCCCGTGCCGGCGGCTGCGCCCTCGGCCCAGGCATCCCGTGAGGGGACCGACCGCCCGGGCCCACGCCGACGGCTGCGCCTCTTGGCCCCGCCATCCCGGTGCGGCCAGTCCGCCCGGGCCCGCGTCAGGGGCTGCGCCCCTCGGCGCCGGCATCCCGGGTGCGGCCGGACAGCCCGGGCCCGCGTCAGGGGCTGCGCCCCTTGTCCCCGGCGGCGCCTTCGCCCCCGCAACCTGGGGATGTCTGTCCGACGGTCTCGGTTGCGCAACGGGAGGCCGTCTCGGTGCTCGGCCCCGGCCCGGGTCAGGGGCGGCGCTCCTTGGCCCGGCGGGGGCTGTGGCCCGTTGGCCGCGGCGGGGGCTTCGCCGCCTGCGCTCGGGGGTGTTCGTCGGCCGGTCCCGCTTCCGTAAGGGGACGCAGTCACGGTGCCGCCCCGGCCCGCGTCGGGGGCCCCTTGGTCGGCGGGGTCTCGCCTCTGCATCCCGGGGGGCGTCGGTCGGTCTCGTCTGCGTAGGGGCGTGGTCCCGGTGCTCCTCCGCGGCCTGCGTCAGGGGCGGCGCTCCTTGGCCCGGCAGGGTCTGCGCTCCTTGGCCCGCGGGGGCTGTGCCCGTTGGCCCCGGTGGGGTCTCGCCTCCGCGTCCCGGGGAGTGTCCGTCGGTCTCGCCTGCGTAGGGGGACGTGGCCTCGGTGCTCCTCCGCGGTCTGCGTCAGGAGCGGCGCTCCTTGGCCCGGCGGGAGCTGTGCCCGTTGGCCCCGGTGGGGGCTCGCCTCCGCGTCCCGGGGGCGTCCGCCGGTCTCGCTTGCGTGAAGGCACGCAGTCACGGTGAACCACCCCAGCCCGCGTCAGGGGTGGAGCCCCTTGGTCCGGCGCGGGCTGCGCCCCTCGTTTTTCCCGCCCCTGCACTCCGCTGGGGCTTCGCCACCGCGCCCCAGGGGTCCCGCAATGGCCCGCGCCCGAACCTTTGCCCACACCTCACCGGAGGCGCCCCGGCATCTTTGCGCCCCCCGCCGCAGGCGACCCGCGCCCGCCGCAGGCGACCCGCGCCCGCCGCAGGCGATCCGCGCCCGCCGCAGGCGATCCGCGCCCGCCGGAGGCGATCTGCGCCCGCCGGAGGCGATCTGCGCCCGCCGGAGGCGATCTGCGCCCGCCGGAGGCGATCTGCGCCCGCCGGAGGCGATCCGCGCCCCGCCGGAGGCGACCCGCCCCCGCCGCAGGCCATCGTGCCTGCCTCGGTCGCGTTCTTACGCCAAGAAGCCCCGCAGTAGCGCCGCCGTGCCCGCGCAGTGTTCGCGCATCATTTCGCGGGCGCCGTCCGCGTCGCCGTCCAGGACCGCTTCGACCAGCGCCGTGTGCTGGCGCTGGGAGTGTTCCAGGTTGCGCACCAGCAGCGGGATGCAGTCCAGCAGGTCGTTCACCGTGGCCCGTACCGCCGCGTACTGCGTCGTGAGCGTGGCCGAGCCGCTCAGCTCGGCCAGCGTGAGGTGGAGCAGGGTGTCGCGGCGGCGGTAGTCCCCCAGCGGCGCGTCCTGCGTGGCCGCCAGCGCCTCGCGCAGCCGCTCCGCCCGGTCCGGCGTCAGGCCGTGCTGCGCGCACAGGCCCGCCGCGCCCACCTCCAGCACCTCCCGGAACCGCAGCACGTCCTCGATGTCGACCTCGGCGATCCGGCGGCGCAGCTCGTCCTCGCCGCCGGCGTCCGCCATCTGCGGGCGCGGCAGCACAAACGTTCCGCCGTAGCGGCCGCGCCGGGCCTCCACCAGCCCCTGGTCCTGGAGGACCTTCAGCACCTCGCGCAGCGTCACCCGGCTGATCCCGAGCCGCTCCGCCAGCTCCCGCTCGGCGGGCAGCCGCCCGCCCGCCGGCACCAGCCCGAGCCGGACCACCTGGAGGATCTGCTCCAGCGCCTCCTCGAAGCCGTTGCCCGCCCGCACCGGCCGCAGCAGTGGCGTGAGCCGGTCCGCCGCCTCGGCCGGCCCGCTGTCCCCCTCCGTTCGCGCCATCTCGCCGCGTCCCCTTCCCAAGCAAAGGTCAACAGCAATACCTTATGGCTTCCGGTGCCGGACGAGAACGCCGCAGCAGCCCGAGGAGGCTCTCCCGTGGCAGACCGCACACCCCCGCTGAGCGTCGAGGAGCTGCACGCCCTCGTCGCGAGCGGTGAGATCGACACCGTCGTCCTCGCCTTCCCCGACATGCAGGGAAGGCTCCAGGGCAAGCGGTTCGCCGCCCGCTTCTTCCTCGACGAGGTCCTCCACCACGGCACCGAGGGCTGCAACTACCTCCTCGCCGTCGACACCGACATGAACACCGTCGAGGGATACGCCATGTCCTCCTGGGACCGGGGCTACGGCGACTTCGCCATGCGCCCCGACCTTCGGACCCTGCGCCGCGTCCCCTGGCATCCCGGCAGCGCCCTGCTGATCGCCGACCTCGCCTGGGAGGACGGCTCGCCCGTCGCCGCGGCGCCCCGGCAGATCCTGCGCCGCCAGCTCGAACGGCTCGCCGCGCTGGGCTACACCGCGCAGGTCGGCACCGAGCTGGAGTTCATCGTCTTCCGCGACACCTACGAGCAGGCCTGGGACTCCGGCTACCGCGCCCTCACGCCCGTCAACCAATACAACGTCGACTACTCGATCCTCGGCACCGGACGCGTCGAACCCCTGCTGCGCCGTATCCGCAACGAGATGGCCGGCGCCGGGCTGACCGTCGAGTCCGCCAAGGGCGAGTGCAACCCCGGCCAGCACGAGATCGCCTTCCGCTACGCCGAGGCCCTGACCACCTGCGACCAGCACGCGATCTACAAGACCGGGGCCAAGGAGATCGCCGCCCAGGAGGGCGTCTCGCTCACTTTCATGGCCAAGTACAACGAGCGCGAGGGCAACTCCTGCCACATCCATCTCTCCCTCGCCGACGCCGACGGCCGCAGCGTCATGGCCGCCGACGGCGGCGGGATGTCCGACGTCATGCGGCACTTCCTGGCCGGGCAGCTCGCCGCGCTGCGCGAGTTCTCACTGCTGTACGCGCCGAACATCAACTCCTACAAGCGGTTCCAGCCGGGCTCCTTCGCCCCCACCGCCGTCGCCTGGGGCCACGACAACCGCACCTGCGCCCTGCGCGTCGTCGGCCACGGCCGCTCCCTGCGCTTCGAGAACCGCCTGCCCGGCGGGGACGTCAATCCGCACCTCGCGGTGGCCGGGATGATCGCGGCCGGCCTGCACGGCATCGAGCAGAAGCTGGAGCTGCCGGAGCCCTGCCCCGGCAACGCCTACGCCGCCGACTTCGCGCACGTCCCGGCCACCCTCCGCGAGGCCGCCGAGCTGTGGGAGAACAGCCCCCTGGCCAAGGCCGCCTTCGGCGACGAGGTGGTCGCGCACTACCGCACCATGGCCCGCGTCGAGCTGGACGCCTTCGACGCCGCCGTCACCGACTGGGAGCTGCGCCGCTCCTTCGAACGC
Source organism: Streptomyces sp. NPDC036813 (assembly GCF_055609245.1). NCBI lineage: Bacteria > Bacillati > Actinomycetota > Actinomycetes > Kitasatosporales > Streptomycetaceae > Streptomyces > Streptomyces sp. NPDC036813. The sequence continues at coordinate 51,040 of NZ_JBVJPV010000010.1, forward strand.
ATGTGAGGCCCGTCGTGAGCCACCCGTCCGACCCGCACGTCCTCGAGGTCCTCAACCCCGCCACGGAGGAGGTCGTCGCCACCGTCCCGGCCGCGACCGCAGCCGACGTGGACGCCGCCGTCTTACGCGCCGTACGGGCGCAGACGAAGTGGGCCGCTTTCCCGCCCGGGGACCGCGCCCGGCTGCTGCGCCGCTTCGCCCGGGCCGTCGACGAACACCTGGAGGAACTGGCCCTGCTGGAGGTCCGCGAGGCCGGGCACACCATCGGCAACGCCCGCTGGGAGGCGGGCAACGTGCGCGACCTGCTCGACTACGCGGCCGGGGGAGTGGAGCGGCTGACGGGACGGCAGATCCCGGTGCCGGGCGGGCTCGACGTGACGCTCCTGGAGCCGCTCGGCGTCGTCGGCGTCATCGCTCCGTGGAACTTCCCCATGCCCATCGCCGCCTGGGGCACCGCACCCGCCCTCGCCGCGGGCAACGCCGTGATCCTCAAGCCCGCCGAGACCACCCCGCTCACCGCTCTGCGGCTGGCCGAGCTCGCCCTGGCCGCCGGGCTGCCCGAGGGACTCTTCCAGGTGCTGCCGGGGCACGGGCCGGTCACGGGCACCGCGCTCGTCGAGCATCCCGGTGTCGCGAAGATCGTGTTCACCGGGTCGACGGCCGTGGGGAAACAGGTGTGGGCCAAGGGTGCCGACCGGCTCAAGCGGATCACCCTGGAACTCGGCGGCAAGAGCCCCAACATCGTCTTCGCCGACGCCGACCTCGAACAGGCCGCGGCGGCCGCCCCCATGTCCTTCCTCGACAACAGCGGCCAGGACTGCTGCGCGCGCACCCGCATCCTCGTCCAGCGATCCGTGTACGACCGTTTCCTCTCCCTGCTCGCGCCCGCCGTCGAGTCCGTCGTCGTGGGCGACCCGGCCGACGAGTCCACGCAGATGGGCCCGCTCATCTCCGCCACCCAGCTCGACCGGGTCCGCTCCTACGTCCCGGGCGACGCCGAGGGCATCCGCGGCAAGGCCCCCGAAGGTCCCGGCTACTGGTTCCCGCCGACCGTCCTGACCGGCGTGGACCCGCACGCGCGCGTGGCCGTCGAGGAGGTCTTCGGCCCCGTCGCCGTCGTCCTGCCCTTCGACGACGAACGGGAGGCCGTCGCGCTCGCCAACGCCACCGACTACGGCCTGTCCGGCTCGATCTGGACCCGGGACGTCGGCCGCGCCCTGCGCGTCTCCCAGGCCGTACGCGCGGGCAACCTGTCCGTCAACTCCCACTCCAGCGTCCGTTATTGGACCCCCTTCGGCGGGTTCAAGCAGTCCGGGGTCGGGCGTGAGCTCGGCCCGGACGCGCTGGCCGCCTTCACCGAGACCAAGAACGTCTTCATCAGCACGGAGGGCCCAGCACAGTGACCGAAGAGATCGTGTGCCGCCGCCTGGTCGGCCGTACCGCCGTCGTCACCGGAGCCGGCAGCGGCATCGGCCTCGCCTCTGCCCGCCGTCTCGCCGCCGAGGGCGCGCACGTGGTGTGCGGCGACCTCGACGAGGCCCGGGGCAAGGCGGCCGCCGAGGAGACCGGCGGGCTGTTCGTGAAGGTCGACGTCACCGACCCCGAGCAGGTCGAGGCGCTGTTCCGGGCCGCCTACGACACCTACGGCAGCGTCGATGTCGCCTTCAACAACGCGGGCATCTCACCGCCCGACGACGACTCCATCCTGGAGACCGGTCTGGAGGCCTGGAAGCGCGTCCAGGAGGTCAACCTCACCTCCGTCTACCTGTGCTGCAAGGCCGCCCTGCCGTACATGCGCCGCCAGGGCAAGGGCTCCATCATCAACACCGCGTCCTTCGTGGCCCGGATGGGTGCGGCGACCTCGCAGATCAGCTACACGGCCTCCAAGGGCGGCGTGCTCGCGATGTCCCGCGAACTCGGTGTCCAGTTCGCCCGGGAGGGCATCCGCGTCAACGCGCTGTGTCCGGGGCCGGTCAACACCCCGCTGCTGCAGGAGCTGTTCGCCAAGGACCCCGAGCGGGCCGCGCGCCGCCTGGTGCACATCCCGGTCGGCCGGTTCGCCGAGGCCGAGGAGATCGCCGCCGCGGTCGCCTTCCTCGCCAGCGACGACTCCTCCTTCGTCAACGCCACCGACTTCCTCGTGGACGGCGGAATCTCCGGCGCGTACGTCACACCCCTGTAAGGGAGGAACGGTACGGTCCGGGCGTATGCGACAGCTCCTCGCGTGGACCCTGGCCGCGGCCGCCGTCCTGACGGCAGCGCCGGCCGCCCGTCCCGCCGCCCCTCCGGACGGCCGCGCCGCCTGCCCCCGCCTCACCACCACCTGGTACGGCGACAACCGCGCCCACCTCCAGCAGGCGATCGACGCACGCGGCACCTGCGCCGGCCGGCCCGGCCGTCCCCGCCCGGTCGCCGTGTTCGACTGGGACAACACCGTCGTCAAGAACGACGTCACCGACGCCACCCTCGCCTGGGCGCTGCGCCACGACCGGCTGCTGCGCCCGGCCCGCTGGACGGACACCAGCGCCTGGCTCACCGACGCCGCCGAGCGCGCCCTGACCCGCGCCTGCGGCCCCGGCGAGCCCGGCACGCCGCTGCCGACCTCGGCCGACGCCCCCTGCGCCGACGAGATCCTCCAGATCCGCGAGAGGGGCACCACCATGAGCGGGGCCCCGGCCTTCGCCGGCCGCTGGAACCACCGGCGCACCGTGCCGCAGTACGCCTGGGTGCCGCAGCTGTTCACCGGCCGCACCCCGGCCGACCTCGCCTCCTACGCCGACGCCGCCCGCCGCGAGGCCCTCGCCGCCCCCATCGGCGCCACCCGCCGCACCGGCACCCACACCCTGCCCGCCTCCGTCCGCTACTACGACCAGCAGCGCGATCTGATCCGCACCCTGCGGCGGGCCGGTTTCGACGTCTACATCGTCTCGGCGGGCTCCGAACCGATCACCGAGGTCTGGTCCCGCGGCGTGGGCGTCGACGCCGCGCACACCCTCGCCATCCGCTCCGTCCTCGACCGCCACGGCCGCATCACCCCCCGGACCGAGGGATGCGGCGGCGTCCCGGCGACCCGCGGCGCGGTGATCCCGTACATCGACGGCAAACGCTGCTTCGTCAACCAGGAGATCTACGGCGTCCACGGCCCCGCCGCCTGGCAGCGCCTGCCCTGGCCGCAGCGCCCCGCGATCGCCGCCGGCGACGCCGACACGGACGTCACGTTCGTGTCCGACGCGACCGCCGCGCACCTCGTGATCAACCGCAACAAGCCCGAACTGATGTGCAGGGCCTACGACGACGCCGACGGGCACTGGCTGGTCAACCCGATGTTCCTCGAGCCGCTGCCCCGCCGCGGCGCCGCCTACCCGTGCGCGACGACCGCGTACACCGCACCCGACGGCACGGCGGGACCGGTGCTGCGCGACGACGGATCGGTGGTGCCCGACCAGCGGGACACCGTGTACTGACCAGCAGGCCGGGCCCTACAGTGCCGGGATGAGCATGACGCCCCCGCCCGGCTGGTACCCGGACCCGACGGCCGAGCATCTGGAGCGCTGGTGGGACGGCACGGCCTGGACCGAGCACCGGCGTTCCCGCCCGGCCCCGGCGCCCCCGACCGTGCCGCTGCACCAGCCGGTCGCGGCGCAGCCGCAGGCGTTCCCGGCGTCACCGGTGACGTTCCCGCAGCAGCCCGCGACGGTTGTGCAGCGAGCGGCCTCCCCGGGGCGCGCCAAGACCGTCGCCCTCACCGTCGCCGGGACGGTGCTGGTCGCGGCGATCGCCACCGGTGCGCTCCTGCTGAGTCAGGGCGACGGCGGCGACCCGACCGCCGGGACGAGCCCCCGGCCCGCCCCGACCCTCTCCACGGCGACGGACGAGCCGTCCACCCCCGAGCCGTCCTCCGCCTCGCCCACCGGTGACCCGTCCGTCGTCGTCGACCAGCTCAACGGCATCACCCTGACCATGCCCGACGGCTGGGTGCGGCCCGAGTTCGTCGCCGACGACTCCGTCGTCATGACCACGGACGGCACCTACGACTGCCCCGGCGATCCCGGGATGTGCCGCCACGGCCTGGTCACCACCCACACCGCGACCTCCACCGGCCAGACCTCCCCCGAGGCGCTGGCGAAGGCGGACATCAGCGAGGCGGCCGGGCTGGCCTTCGACGAGGACACCCTGAACCGGCGTCCGTTCGGCGGGATGACCGGCCATCAGATCGTGGCCCAGGGCACGGTGGCCGTGGCGGGCCGCGCCGGGTACTACGTGCGCTGGCACGTCACCACCGCCAAGGGCCCCGGCGGCTACGTCCAGTCCCTCGTCTTCCCCTCCAGCACGGGCACCGAGGCACCCGTCGTCGTGCGCTACGTCTTCGACGCCGGCCAGGACGGGCCGCCGCTCGCCGACATGGACCGCATCACCCGGGGCATCCGGCCCGTCGGTGACGCGGCCACCGGCGGCGGCGTGGGCAGCAGCATCGGCCCCACCCTGTGAGCCGCCGAGCCGTCACAGGAACGTCTGACCCTCGCCCCGGTACGTCGGCACGGTCGCGGTGACGCGGTCGCCCTCGACCAGGTGCAGCACGTCGAACCGCTCGCACATCTCGCCGGCCTTGGCGTGCCGGAACCACACCTTGTCGCCGATCAGCAGGTCGTCGGCCGGAGAGCCGAGCAGCGGCGTCTGCACCTCGCCGGGCCCCTCCTGCGGGTCGTACCGCAGCCCCTCGGGCAGATACGGCACCGGCAGCCGGTCCGGCCCGGCCGCGCCGGAGGCCGGGTAGCCGCCGCCCAGCACGGTCACCACGCCCACGCCCGGCCGGCGCACCACCGGCTGCGCGAACAGGGCGGCCGGACGGCCGCTGAACGACGTGTAGTTGTCGAACAGCCGTGGCACGTACAGCCCCGACCCGGCCGCGATCTCCGTGACGGCGTCCTCGGCGGCCGTGTGCTGCACGCTGCCGGTGCCGCCGCCGTTGACGTACTCCAGGTCCGGCACCAGGGCCCGTAGCGCGCGCACCACCGCGGCGCGCCGCTCGGCCAGTTCCCGGCGGGCGGCGGCCTGCATCAGCCGGATCGCCCGTGAGCGCAGCGGCCGTCCCGCGACCGCGTCGCCGACCCCGGCGATGTGGCCCTCGTACGCCATGAGCCCGACGACCTTGAAGCCCGGCCGGCGGGTCACCGCGCGCGCCAGCTCGGCCACCTGGGCGGGGGAGTGCAGCGGGGAGCGCAGGGCGCCGACCCGGACCCGGCCGCCGAGGAGCCGAAGCGAGGTGTCCAACTCCAGGCAGACACGCACCACTTCCCGCCCGTCACCGCGTGCGGCGTCGATCAGGTCGAGCTGCGCCACGTCGTCGACCATCACGGTCACCGCGGCGGCCAGCTTGGGATCGGCGGCGAGCTCGGCGAAACGGGCGCGGTCGGCGGACGGGTAGGCGAGCAGGACGTCCTCGAAGCCGGAGCGCGCGAGCCACAGGGACTCGGCGAGCGTGAACGACATCACGCCGCGGAAACCGTCCTTGGCCAGGACCCGTTCCAGCAGCGCCCGGCAGCGCACGGACTTGCTCGCGACCCGGATCGGCTTGCCCCCCGCACGGCGGACCAGATCGTCCGCGTTGGCGTCGAAGGCCTCCAGGTCCACGATCGCCACGGGGGCGTCGAGATGGGCGGTGGCCCGGTCGTAACGGGCCCGGTCGGCGGCGCGCGCAGTCATGACGGCAGCCTGCCAGACCGGATTACCGCAGGGTAGGGGGACGTTCCGGGCAGATGCCCCGGGCTCCCCGGACTGGTTCCCGTCCGGCCGGTTCCAACCCGTAGAGTGACGCGCAGCGCAGGCGAAGCGATGGTCCGGGGCCGAGGAAACGGGGGGTGCATGAGCACGGAGGCACGCCACGGCGCCCGACCCCGGCCGGACCGCCCGACAGCCGGCGGAACGGCCCCCACGACGGATTCCGCCTCCCCTTCAGCTTCGAGTCCTGCTTCCGGTTCCGCTTCCGGTCCCGCCGGCCCTCGCTCCGCCCGTCCCGCAGGGACCCCGCCGCGCTTTCCGCTGCTGCGGCCCGGTACGCCCGCCGACGCCGACCGGGACGCTCCGCCGCCGCCCGCGTCGGCCCGTTTCCCGGACGACCCGCCGCCGCCCCCCGCGTCCGCCCGCTTCCCCGACGCCCCGCCGACGATCGGCCGGGGCATAGCCGGCCTGCGCACGGGCGGGTCCCTGCCGGCGGAGTCCCCGGCCGAGACGACCGCACAGCTGCGTCCCATCCCCGCCGCCGACGACCTGGCGGGGGATTCCGGTTCGTCGGCGCGTGCCGCCTCCGTCAGTGCCGGTCCGGCCGTCGGCTCCGCCGGGCTCCCGCCCCGACCGTACGCGCGGGCGGCGGGGGCCGGCCTCGGTGACGGCGGCGCGTCGGCGGCGTACCGCGGAGACCGCCCCGGAGCCGACCGCCCCGGACCCGACCCCTCCTCCCCGCCGACCCCGGGCCGCAGCCCACGTGTCCCCGGCCCGGCCGGCGCCCCGGACACCTCCGCCGCCTTCCGAGCACCCGGCGGCGGTTCGTCCGAACCGGCCCTGCCCAGCGGTACGCCCGGCCGCCCCCTGTCGGGCACACCCGGCCTCCCCTCCTCCGGCACACCCGGCCGCCGCCAGGACCCCGCCGCTGCCACCCCGTCGCCCGACCCCGCGCTGTCCTGGACCACGGGCGGACCGGCGCGGCCGCGGGTGTCGTTCGGGCAGCCCGAGTTCTTCGACGACCGGTCCGCCACCGGACCCGCGCGGATGCGGCGCCACACCGTCGCGGCCGCCGTATGTCTCGTCCTCGGCCTCGGGCTCATCGGCGGGGCCGTCACCGGGGCGTGGCTGACCGGCGACTCCGACGACTCCGGGAAAGCCGGCACGTTCACCGCGGCCGCCGGCCTGTGGCACAACGTGCCCGTCGACCAGCTCTTCCCGCCCGCCGTGTCCGGCCCGGGCGCCGGTCCCGGCGGCGCCGACCGCACCTGGACCCGGATCGCCGTCGCCCCCGACGGCGGCTGCGCCGACGCCTTCGACCCGCTGCTGCGCAAGGCCCTCGCCCCCGTCGGCTGCGCCCGCCTGCTGCGCGCCACGTACACCGACGCCACCCAGAGCTACGTCACCACCGTCGGCCTGCTGTTCACCAAGGCCGACCCGGCCGGCATGCGGGCGCTGAGCACCCGCTTCCGCACCGAGGGCCTCGGCACCCGCCCCGATCTGATGCCCCGCCCCTACGCCACCGCAGGCACCCCGGCCGCCCGCTTCGGCGACCGGCAGCGCGCCGCCTGGACGATCACCGTGCTCACCGACGCCCCCCTCGTCGTCTACGCCGTCTCCGGCTGGGCCGACGGCCGCACCGTGGACGCCCCGCAGCCCGCCCCGGCCACCACGTCCGGCGCCACCACCGCCCCCGTCCAGGCCGGCCTCGGCAACGAGGCGGAGGGCCTGGCCGGCCGCATCGAGAAGAACCTGCGCCGCAGCGCGAACTCGCCCACGGAGACGTCGTCATGAGCCCCCCCACCACCGTTGCGCGCGCGGGCCGCACGGGGCTGCTGGCCTGTCTGCTCGCCGGCTCCCTCGCGCTGCTGCCCGCCGCCCCCGCGCACGCGGACGGCATACGGGGCCAGCAGTGGGCCCTGGACGCCCTGCACGCCCAGCAGATCTGGCGCACCACCCGCGGCGAGGGCGTCACCGTCGCCGTCCTGGACACCGGCGTCGAGGCCGATCACCCCGACCTCGCCGGCAACGTCCTGACCGGCGCCGACCTCGTCGGCTTCGGCGCGAGGGAGGGCCAGCGGCCCTGGGCCCGGCACGGTACGGCGATGGCCTCGATCATCGCGGGGCACGGCCACGGCCCGGGCGGCGCCGACGGCGTCATGGGCATCGCGCCGAAGGCACGGATCCTGCCCGTCCGCGTGATCCTGGAGGACAGCGACCCCGACCGCGACCGGGCCCGCCGCACCCGCGGCAACGCCCTCGCCGACGGCATCCGCTGGGCCGCCGACCACGGCGCCGACGTCATCAACCTCTCCCTCGGCGACGACTCCGCCTCCGCGCACCCCGAGGCCGGTGAGGACGAGGCCGTCCAGTACGCACTGAAGAAGGGCGCCGTCGTCGTCGCCTCGGCCGGCAACGGCGGCGAGAAGGGCGACCACATCTCCTACCCGGCGGCCTATCCCGGCGTCATCGCCGCCACCGCCGTCGACCGCTTCGGCACCCGCGCCTCCTTCTCCACCCGCCGCTGGTACGCCACCGTCAGCGCCCCCGGCGTCGACATCGTCATCGCCGACCCCGACCACCGCTACTACCAGGGCTGGGGCACCTCCGCGGCCTCCGCGTTCGTCTCCGGCTGCGTCGCCCTGATCAAGGCCGCCCACCCGGGCCTCACCCCGGCGCAGATCAAGCAGCTGCTGGAGCAGACCGCCCGCAACGCGCCCGTCGGCGGCCACGACGACTCCCGCGGTTTCGGGTTCATCGACCCGGCCGCCGCGATCAAGGCGGCCGCCCGTCTCGCGCCGCAGGGCCTGCGCTCGGCGGCCTACGGCGAGAAGTACTTCGGCGACGGACCGGAGACCGCCCGCGACGACGACGACACCAGCGACTGGGCGGCCCCGCTCGCGGGCGGCGCCGGCGGAGTGCTGCTGGTCGCGGCCGTCGTCCTGTGGCGGGGGCGGCGCGAGCAGTACCACGGGCGCGGCCGGCGCGAGGAGCACGACGCCCTGTGAACGCCGCCCCGGCCCCACCGCGTAGGGTCGGGACCGTGGCGAACAAGAACATTCCCGACCCCGGCTTCTCCGACGACGACGGCTCCGCCGACCCCCGGCTGAGTGCCGCGCTCGCCGCCTGGGCCGAGGACCGCACGTCCGTCGGGCCCGTCCTGGCCGCACTCAAGGGCGCCCGGCTGCTCGTACCGGTGGTGGCCGTGCTGGGCGAGGTCGAGGAGGACGAGAACGGTCTGCGCCGCGAGAAGACCTCCGACATGGCCGTGCCGACCCTGAAGGCCGGTGACCGGACCGCGCTGCCCGCCTTCACCTCCACCGGCTCCCTGGCCCGCTGGGACCCGGCGGCCCGCCCCGTCGCCGTACCCCTGCACCAGGCGCTGCAGGCCGCCGCGCACGAGAAGGCCGACACGGTCGTGCTCGACCTGGCCGGGCCCGTGCCGTTCGAGCTGACCGGCCCCGCGCTGCTCGCGCTCGCCGAGGGCCGCACCAGCACCGACCCGCTCGCCGACCCGGCGGTGCTCGACGCCGTGCGCACGGCGGTGGCGGCGGAGCCGGCCGTGCTGCGCGCCCACCTCGGCCCCGGCCAGGCCGACGGCACCCTCGCCCTCGTCCTCGATCCGGCCGCCGCGGCCGCCGAGACCGCCCGCGCCGTCGCCGGGCGGCTGGCCGCCGACGAAACGCTGAGGGCCCGCCTGGTGCGCGGCCTCGACCTGGCACTCCTGCCGGCCGAGGTCACGCCTCCGGGCGAGCCCCTGTACGTACGCGAGTGAGCTGCTAGCCGTAGACCGGGCCGGTGTACTTCTCGCCCGGACCCTGGCCCGGCTCGTCCGGGACGATCGACGCCTCGCGGAAGGCCAGCTGCAGCGACTTCAGACCGTCGCGCAGCGGCGCCGCGTGGAAGGAGCTGATCTCGGTCGTGGACGCGTCGAGCAGACCGGCGAGGGCGTGCACCAGCTTGCGGGCCTCGTCCAGGTCCTTGTGCTTGTCACCCTCCTCCGTCAGGCCGAGCTTCACGGCGGCGGCGCTCATCAGGTTGACGGCGACCGTCACGATCACCTCGACGGCGGGGACCTCGGCGATGTCGCGGGTCATGGCGTCGAAGTCGGGAGCCTCGGACGGTTCGGTGGACTCAGGAGGGGTGTCACTCATGTCCCACACGATAGGCCCCGGACCACGGCGGTTCGCACCACCCCCGGGTAGCTGCTAACCTTGTGTGACGACCGGCCGGACACCCCAATGAGCAGCACCGGAGTGTACGGCCCACAAGTGGAGGCTCCGAACTCCCACCCGACCGTCCCCCGGGACGGCGGGTCATCCGGTCAGGCGGCCACCATCGTTCCGTACGGACGATGGAGCCGCCCGATAGTGCGCCCCGCGGTCACCGCGGCGGTGCTCCGGTAGTGCGAGGAGCTCCGCCTGTGATCGTCCGGGGCATTTTTTCTGCTTCGGCGCGGTTAGGTCTCACAAAAAGACATACGCGGCTGTCCGCCAGACCGCCGTGTGGTGCTACCGAGGAGGATCCATCAGCGCCGAGCCCCGCATCAACGACCGGATTCGCGTTCCCGAGGTGCGACTTGTCGGTCCCAGTGGCGAGCAGGTCGGCATCGTGCCGCTCGCGAAGGCACTGGAGCTTGCTCAGGAGTACGACCTCGACCTGGTTGAGGTAGCGGCGAACGCCCGTCCGCCCGTGTGCAAGCTCATGGACTACGGGAAGTTCAAGTACGAGTCGGCCATGAAGGCCCGTGAGGCGCGCAAGAACCAGGCGCACACGGTCATCAAGGAGATGAAGCTCCGGCCGAAGATCGACCCGCACGACTATGACACCAAGAAGGGTCACGTCGTTCGGTTCCTCAAGCAGGGCGACAAGGTCAAGATCACGATCATGTTCCGTGGTCGCGAGCAGTCCCGGCCCGAGCTGGGCTACCGGCTGCTGCAGCGCCTCGCGGAGGACGTCCAGGACCTCGGTTTCGTCGAGTCGAACCCGAAGCAGGACGGCCGCAACATGATCATGGTTCTCGGTCCGCACAAGAAGAAGACCGAGGCGATGGCCGAGGCCCGCCAGGCGCAGGAGGCCCGCAAGGCCGAGGCGAAGGCGAACCCGGGTAAGTCGCAGAATGCCGCGGACCCGGACGCTGTGAACGCCGAGGCCCACGGCGAGGACCTTGACGAGGCCCCTGCCGAGGCTTCCGCCGAGGCGTGATCCCGGGGGACACACGTCCCCGAGGATGTAACCGAAACAAGAGCGACGCTCCACCGTGCCCGGTTTTCGCAACCGGGCACCGGAGCGCCACCGACGAGGAGAGAACGGCGCTATGCCGAAGAACAAGTCGCACAGCGGTGCCAGCAAGCGCTTCAAGGTCACCGGCTCCGGCAAGGTGCTCCGTGAGCGCGCCGGCAAGCGCCACCTGCTCGAGCACAAGTCGTCCCGCGTGACGCGTCGCCTCACCGGCAACGCCGAGATGGCCCCGGGCGACGCCGCGAAGATCAAGAAGCTTCTCGGCAAGTGACGTACGGGCGCCACTGAGCGCCGTACGGCTCAACCGGGACCCAATCGATTCCGGGCCGTGTGAGGACACCCACGGCCCCGCTACAAGGAGTTAAACAAGTGGCACGCGTCAAGCGGGCAGTCAACGCCCACAAGAAGCGCCGGGCGATCCTCGAGCAGGCCTCCGGCTACCGCGGTCAGCGTTCGCGCCTGTACCGCAAGGCCAAGGAGCAGGTCACCCACTCGCTGGTCTACAACTACAACGACCGCAAGAAGCGCAAGGGTGACTTCCGCCAGCTGTGGATCCAGCGCATCAACGCCGCTGCCCGCGCCAACGGCATCACCTACAACCGCTTCATCCAGGGTCTGAAGGCCGCGAACGTCGAGGTCGACCGCAAGATCCTGGCCGAGCTGGCGGTCAACGACGCGAACGCGTTCGCGGCGCTGGTCGAGGTGGCGCAGAAGGCGCTGCCGTCGGACGTCAACGCGCCGAAGGCCGCGTGACGCTGCGCCGGCTTTAGCCGTCGTTCACTGCAGGACCCGCAGGCTGTGCAGCTTGCGGGTCCTGTTGTTGCGGTTCGTCTGCCGTCGTTCGGCTGCGGGCCCGTTGTGGCTGGTCGCGCAGTTCCCGCGCCCCTTTCGGGGGCGCTGCTGTGCCGGCGTTCGCAAGAACCAGACTCTCCTGAAAGCGAAGAAGAGCATGCCTCCCGTCAGCCCTGAGCTGATCTCTGCGCGGTCCCCCCGTGTCGTCGCCGCCCGGCGGTTGGCCAAGCGGAACTTCCGGGGGAAGGAGCGGCTGTTTCTCGCGGAGGGGCCGCAGGCCGTGCGGGAGGCTGCCGGGCACGCGGACACGCTGGTCGAGCTGTTCGCCACCGTCGAGGCCGCGGAACGCTACGCCGACATCATCGGCGAGGCCCGCACCGCCGGCGCCCGCATCCACCTCGCCGCCGAGCAGGTCATCGAGGACATCTCCACCACCGTGACCCCCCAGGGGCTCGTCGGCGTGTGCCGGTTCCTCGACACGCCCTTCGAGGAGATCCTCCGCAGCCGGCCCCGGCTCGTCGCCGTGCTGGCGCACGTGCGCGACCCCGGCAACGCCGGGACCGTGCTGCGCTGCGCCGACGCCGCCGGTGCCGAGGCCGTCGTGCTCACCGACGCCTCCGTCGACCTGTACAACCCCAAGGCCGTGCGCGCCTCCGTCGGCTCCCTCTTCCATCTGCCGGTCGCCGTCGGCGTCCCCGTCGAGCAGGCCATCGACGGGCTGAAGGCGGCCGGGGTGCGGATCCTCGCCGCCGACGGTGCCGGGGACCGCGACCTGGACGAGGAGCTCGACAAGGGCAGCATGGGCGGCCCGACCGCCTGGGTCTTCGGCAACGAGGCCTGGGGCCTGCCGGAGGAGACCCGGGCCCTCGCCGACGCCGTCGTCCGCGTCCCCATCCACGGCAAGGCCGAGAGCCTGAACCTCGCGACCGCCGCCGCCGTATGTCTGTATGCGTCGGCGCGTGCACAGCGCGCCTTCGGAGGGTGCCGCTCCGTCACCGGGAGCTAGTAGGGTGACCAGCTCGAGGGCCTGCTGCCCAGCTGCCTGAGAGGTGGGATACGGGGATGAGCGTCGGCACCAGCAGCGCACCGGGAGCACGGGATGTGCGGCGAGCGCCCGCGCCCCGGCCGCCCGGTGATCCCGCCGCGCCCGGCATCGACCCCGACGACCTGCCCGACGGCCTCGTCGTCGCCGACGAGCACGGCCGTGTCGTCTGCTTCAACGCGGCCGCCGAGCGGATCACGGCCACGCCCGCCGCGCAGGTTCTCGGGCAGACCCTGGAGAAGGCCCTGCCGTTAGAAGACCTGGAGGGGCGGCGCTGGTGGCAGCTGACCGACCCCTACGGCGGTCTCGCCATCCGCACCCGGCAGCCCGAGCGCAACCTGCTCCTGCCCGGCGGCCACGAGGTGCTCGTCACCGTGCGCTACGTGCGCGCCGAGCCCACCGGGCCCGTGCAGCGCGTCGTCGTCCAGCTGCGCGACACCGAGGCCCGCCGCCGTACCGAGCGCAGTCACGCCGAGCTGATCGCCACCGTCGCCCACGAGCTGCGCTCCCCGCTCACCTCGGTCAAGGGCTTCACCGCGACCCTGCTGGCCAAGTGGGAACGCTTCACCGACGACCAGAAGCGGCTGATGCTGGAAACCGTCGACGCCGACGCCGACCGGGTCACCCGCCTGATCGCCGAGCTGCTGGACATCTCCCGGATCGACTCCGGCCGGCTGGAGGTGCGGCGCCAGCCCGTCGACATCGGCGCCGCCGTCGGCCGCCACATCCAGGCGTACGTCGCCGCCGGCCAGCCCGCCGACCGCTTCCTGCTGCGCCTCGAGCAGCCGCTGCCCGCTCTGTGGGCCGACCCCGACAAGATCGACCAGGTGCTGAGCAACCTCATCGAAAATGCCGTGCGCCACGGCGAGGGAACCGTCACCATCGACATCACGGCCACGGAGTCCCCCCGCGAAGGGGAGGAGACCGGCACGTCGGTCACGGTGAGCGACGAGGGGCCCGGCATTCCGGAGGAGTCCATGAACCGCGTCTTCACCCGCTTCTGGCGGGGCAGCAAGCGCGGCGGCACGGGCCTCGGGCTGTACATCGTCAAGGGCATCGTCGAGGCCCACGGCGGCACGATCACGGTCGGCCGCGCCCAGCAGGGCGGCGCGCAATTCCGATTTACGCTGCCCGTGGCGGCGCCGGCGTATCTCGCCTGACGGCCCACGGGCTCTTCGTACACCTCCACCCCGTTAGACTCGGCCTTTGGCACCTTTGCGTCCTCACGTGGCCCACACGAGTCGGTGACGGGGACCTTCAGCCAGCCAACCGGAAGCACGGGAAGAGATGTCGGCACCGAATAAGTCGTACGACCCTGTCGAGGTCGAGGCGTTGAAACCGGAAGAGATCGAGCGCATGCGGGACGAGGCGCTCGCCGCCTTCGCCGCCGCGGACTCCCTCGACGCGCTCCAGGAGGCCAAGGTCGCGCACACCGGCGGCACCTCCCCGCTGGCTCTCGCCAACCGGGAGATCGGGGCGCTGCCCCCGCACGCCAAGGCGGCCGCCGGCAAGCTGGTCGGCCAGGCCCGGGGCGCCGTGAACAAGGCCCTCGCCGCCCGCCAGGTCGAGCTGGAGGCCGAGCGGGACGCGCGCGTACTGGTCGAGGAGGACGTGGACGTCACGCTGCCGTACGACCGCGTGCCGGCCGGTGCCCGCCACCCGCTCACCACGCTCTCGGAGCGCATCGAGGACATCTTCGTGGCCATGGGCTACGAGGTCGCCGAGGGCCCGCAGGCCGAGGCCGAGTGGTTCAACTTCGACGCGCTCAACATCGGCCCGGACCACCCGGCCCGCGGCGAGCACGACACGTTCTTCGTGGCCGGCCCCGAGGGCGGCACCGAGTCCGGCGTGGTGCTGCGCACGCACACCTCGCCCGTGCAGATCCGCTCCCTGCTCGAGCGTGATCTGCCGGTCTACGTGATCTGCCCCGGTGTGGTCTACCGCACCGACGAGCTGGACGCCACGCACACCCCGGTGTTCCGCCAGGTCGAGCTGCTCGCCGTGGACGAGGGCCTGACCATGGCCGACCTCAAGGGCACCCTGGACCACATGGTCCAGTCGCTGTTCGGCGAGGGCATGAAGACGCGGCTGCGGCCGAACTTCTTCCCCTTCACCGAGCCGTCCGCCGAGATGGACATGGTCTGTTACGTCTGCCGTGGCGAGTCCGTCGGCAACCCGGACCGCCCCTGCCGCACCTGCTCCTCCGAGGGCTGGATCGAGCTGGGCGGCTGCGGCATGGTCAACCCGCGGGTGCTGACCGCCTGCGGCGTCGACCCGGAGAAGTACAGCGGCTTCGCCTTCGGGTTCGGCATCGAGCGGATGCTGATGTTCCGCCACAACGTCGAAGACATGCGAGACATGGTCGAGGGTGACGTCCGGTTCACCCGGCCCTTCGGGATGGAGATCTGATGCGGGTCCCGCTTTCTTGGCTGCGGGAGTACGTCGACCTGCCGGCGACGGAAACCGGCCGTGACGTCCAGGAGAAGCTCGTCTCGGCCGGTCTGGAGGTCGAGACCGTCGAGCGGCTCGGCGCCGACCTCAAGGGCCCCCTGGTCGTCGGCCAGGTGCTGACCATCGAGGAGCTGACCGAGTTCAAGAAGCCGATCCGCTTCTGCACCGTCGACGTCGGCCAGGCCAACGGCACCGGCGAGCCGCAGGAGATCATCTGCGGCGCCCGCAACTTCCAGGCCGGCGACAAGGTCGTCGTCGCCCTCCCCGGCGCGGTGCTGCCCGGTGACTTCCAGATCGCCGAGCGCAAGACCTACGGCCGGATCTCCCGCGGCATGATCTGCTCCAGCGACGAGCTGAACATGGGCGACGACGGCACCAAGGGCATCATCGTGCTGCCGCCGGAGACCGAGATCGGCAAGGACGCCGTCGAGCTGCTGGAGCTGGTCGACGAGGTCCTCGACATCGCCGTCACCGCCAACCGTGGCGATTGCCTCTCCATCCGTGGTGTCGCCCGTGAGACCGCCATCGCCTACGGCCTGCCGCTGCGCGACCCGGCCCTGCTCGACGTGCCCGCCCCGAACGCCTTCGGCTACCCGGTGCAGGTCACCGACCCCATCGGCTGCGACCGCTTCACCGCGCGCACCGTCACCGGTCTGACGCCGGAGGCCCGCTCCCCGATCTGGCTGCAGCGCCGCCTGCAGAAGGTCGGCATGCGCCCGATCTCGCTCGCCGTCGACGTCACGAACTACGTGATGATGGAGCTGGGCCAGCCGCTGCACGCCTACGACCGCAACCTGGTCCAGGGCACCATCGGCGTGCGCCGCGCGGAGGCGGGCGAGAAGCTCGTCACCCTCGACGGCGTGACCCGCACCCTCGACGCCGAGGACCTCGTCATCATCGACGAGCGTGGTCCCATCGGCCTCGCCGGTGTGATGGGCGGTGCCAACACCGAGATCGCCGACCACGACGCCACCGAGGACGGGGCGAACGCGACGACCGACGTCGTGATCGAGGCCGCCCACTTCGACGCGGTCTCCATCGCGCGTACGGCACGCCGCCACAAGCTGTCCTCCGAGGCCTCCCGCCGCTTCGAGCGCGGCGTCGACCCGGCGGCCGCCGCCGCTGCCGCACAGCGCACGGTCGACCTGCTGGTGATCCTCGCGGGCGGTACCGCCGAGGCGGGTGTCACCGAGGTCGTCGCGCCCTCGGCGCCGCGCACGATCGCGGTCCCGGCCGACCACCCGGACAAGGTCGCGGGCGTCACCTACGGCCGCGAGACCGTCGTGCGCCGCCTCCAGGAGATCGGCTGCGACGTCTACGGGCAGGACGAGCTGATCGTCACCGTCCCGTCCTGGCGGCCCGACCTCACCGACCCGAACGACCTGGCCGAAGAGGTCATCCGCCTGGAGGGCTACGAGAACCTGCCCTCCACGCTGCCCAAGCCGCCGTCCGGGCGTGGCCTCACCCACCGCCAGCGTCTGCACCGCCGGGTCGGCCGCGCGCTGGCCGGGGCCGGCTACGTCGAGGCGCCGAACTACCCGTTCGTCTCGGAGCAGGTCTTCGACCAGCTCGGCCTGGAGGCCGACGACCCGGCCCGCCGTGTCGTCAAGCTCACCAACCCGCTCAACGACGAGGAGCCCGCCCTCCGCACGTCGCTGCTGCCGGGCCTGCTGAGCGCCCTGCGCCGCAACGACGGCCGGGGCTCGCACGACCTCGCGCTCTTCGAGACCGGCCTGGTCTTCCACCCGCGCGCGGAGCAGAAGACCGCCGCCGCGCTGCCGGTGGACCGGCGCCCCACCGAAGCGGAGATCGCCGAACTCGACGCCGCGCTGCCCGAGCAGCCGCGCCACGTCGCCGCCGTCCTCGCGGGCGCCCGCGAGCAGGCCGGCTGGTGGGGCGCGGGCCGCCCGGCCGGCTGGGCCGACGCGGTCGAGGCCGCACGGGCCGTCGCCCGTGAGGCCGGTGCCGAACTGATCGTCCGCAAGGGCGCGTACGGCCCCTGGCACCCCGGGCGCTGCGCCGAGCTCGCCGTCGTGGCCGACGGCGAGGAGCAGGTCATCGGTCACGCGGGTGAGCTGCACCCGCGCGTGCTGAAGACCCTCGGCCTGCCCGAGCGCACCTGCGCGATGGAGTTGAACCTCGACGCGCTGGAGCAGGTCGGCGACGACACCCCGCAGGCGCCGCGGATCTCCACCTTCCCGGTCGCCACGCAGGACGTCGCCCTCGTCGTCGACAAGCCGGTCCCGGCCGCCGAGGTCGAGGCCGCGCTGCGCGAGGGCGCGGGCGAACTCCTCGAGTACATCCGGCTGTTCGACGTGTACGAGAACGCGGAGCAGCTGGGTGACGGGAAGAAGTCGCTGGCGTATGCGCTCCGCTTCAGGGCGGGGGATCGGACGCTGACCGTCGATGAGGCGTCGGCGGCCCGGGACGCTGCGGTGGCGCTGGCCGCTGAGCGTACGGGGGCCGTGCTGCGCGGCTAGTCGCCGTGCGGGACTGTGTGGTTCGCCGGGCGCGGGTTGTGCCTGGCTGAGGGCGACCACGCGGCGGTAGCCGCGGATCGGCACAGTCCCGCACCCCTTCGGGGCGCGCCGTGGTCGGCCTCACTCATCTGGGTGAGGTATCCGGCGGACCCAGCCCTTCCGGACCATGCGGCGACAGAATCGGACCGGCCTTTCGGGGTCGGTCCGTCTGCGCTGTCAGGGCCTGATTGGGGGGCCAACGACATGTTCCGCATCAGGGTGCCGCTGCGCCGGGCCGCCGCGCTCGGGCTGCCCACGGCCTGGGGCGCCGTGGCGGTCACCTACAAGCTGGCCTGTCCGCTGGCCCAGCAGGACGGGTTCGGCGCGCGGATCGCCACCAGCGCCGTCTTCTTCGCCGTCGGCACGGGGATCGTCGCCCACGTCCGCGGCACACTGCTCAAGGAACTGCGGCAGATACGCCGTATCGCGCGCGCCGCCCAGCGCGTGCTGGTCCGGCCGCTGCCGCCCCGCATCGACGGCCTGCACGTCGCCGCGGCGCAGCTCGCCGCCGAGCGCGGGGCCTGTGTCGGTGGCGATCTGTACGAGGTCGTCGCCACCGAGCACGGCGTCCGTGCCGTCATCGGCGACGTGCGCGGCCACGGGCTCGCGGCGCTCGGCACGGTCGCCGCGGTCCTCGGCAGCTTCCGCGAGGCCGCGCACGACGAGCCCGACCTGGGCGGTGTCCTGCGCCGCCTGGACCGGGCGCTGGCCCGGCACCTGCGCGAGCGCGCCCGCGCCGAGCATCCCTCGGCAGGTCGGACGGCCCCGGACACCCCGGTCGCCGAGGAGTTCGTCACCGTCCTGCTCCTGGAGATCGCCCGCGACGGCCAGGTCCACGCCCTGAACTGCGGCCACCCCTGGCCGTACCGCCTCAGCGGCCCCTACGTCGAACCGCTGGCCCGTTCCGATCCACTGCCACCGCTGGGCCCGTTCCCGCTCCCGGCCGATCTGTCCGCGCTGTCCTGCGGTCCTCTGCGACCCCGCGAGATGCTCGTCCTCTTCACGGACGGCGCGGAGGACGCCCGCGACCGCCGGGGGCGCTTCTTCCCGTTACGGGCAGCTCTGGCCGGAGCGGTCAGGGCATCGCCGATCACCCCGGAGCGAGTCCTCAAGACTCTCCTCACGGCGCTCCTGCGCCACGCAGCGGGCACGCCGATGGACGACATCGCGCTGTTGATCCTGAGAAACGAACGGCTGCAGCAGCCGACCCCCAGGGGCGCGGGGAACTGCGCGACCCGCCACCACGCACCCGCACCCGACGAACCACCGGTGGCCCAGCGCCGCTGAATCGCACCGCCGATCCGCCTGAGGCAGCCGCCGGCCGGGCCACCGCTGAATCGAGGGGGAGCCGGCGGCCCGGCCGGTCCTCTTGCGAGGGGGTCAATTCAAGCCCGCCGGACACGCGCAGCGACACCGCGTGCACACCACGGATTCGCGCACTCCGTTCACACCCCGTGCGAAGCGGGACGCACTACTCTGTCGGGCACCGAGCCACCGGGGGGCCACCCATGCAGCCCAACACACTGCTCGACGCGATCCTCGACGAGGCGGGCATCTCGCACGCCGGTCTGGCCGCGCACGTCAACCAGGCCGGCCGGGCCCGCGGACTCGCCCTGCGCTACGAACACACCGCCGTGGCCCGCTGGTTGAAGGGGCAGCGGCCGCGCGGCCAGGTGCCGGACCTGATCTGCGAGGTGCTCGCCGGCCGTCTGCGGCGTCCCGTCACCCTCGACGACATCGGACTCGGCGTCCCGGGCGACCCCCACACCCCGCAGGGCACCTCCCTGTCCGGCTTCGTTGAGCGGGCCACCGCCCTGTGGCGGTCCGACGAGCAGCAACGCCCGCACCTGCTGGGCGCCCCCGCGGTCACCGGCACGCCTGCCGTGATGCCCGTGTGGGAGTGGGAGAACCCGCCGGAGGACGTCGACGTCTCGCGCGGTGGCCGGCACCGGGTGACCCCGGCCGACATCGAGATGCTGCGCGCCGCCCGCGCGCACTACGAGCAGATGTACCGCAAGACCGGTGGCGTCGCGACCCGCTCGCGGATCGTCGGGTTCCTCAACGCCGAGGCCGCGCCGCTGCTGCGCGGCGGGTACACCGACGCCACGGGCCGCCAACTGCACCGGGCCACCGGCGGGTTGGTGGCCGTCGCGGGCATCTGCGCCTACGACTCCGACGCGCACGGCCTGGCCCAGCGCTACTTCCACCAGGCGTTGCGGCTCGCCAAGGCCAGCGGCGACCGGGGGCTCGGCGCGTACGTGATAGCGCTGCTGGTCAACCAGTCGCTGTTCATGCGGGAGTTCCGGCAGGCCGTCGCCTTCGCCGAGGCCGCGCTGCGGACCGCCGACCGGCACATCACCCCGGCGCTCACCTCCGATCTCTACGCGATGCAGGCGAAGGCGTACGCGCACCTCGGGGACGGCAGCAGCGCGCTGTCCTGCATCCGGCGGGCCGAGCAGGCCGCCGAACGCATCCGGCGCGGTCACGAGCCCGACGAGACCGGCTATGTCCAGCCGGGCCTGGTCAATGTGCAGGTGGCGGAGGCGCTGCTGAGCCTCGGCGAGCTGCGGGCGGCCGCGGAACACGCGGCGGCGGCCGTGGACACCCCTGCCCACGACCGTGGCCGGGTGCACCGGCTGGCCATGCTCAGCACGATCGAGCTGCGTCAGGGCAACGCCGACAAGGCGGTGGCGACGGCCGTTCAGATGGCCGAGCGGGCCCGCGGGATGGAGTCCCAGCGGCTGCGCGACCGGCTCAGAGCGGTGCGCGAGCACCTGGTGAGCAGCGGCTGTGCGGGCACGGCAGAGGCGGCCGAACTGATCGACGGGGCCCTGCGCGTGCCGCTGTGAACCGCGGCGCGCGGTAGGCGGGACTCATCCCTGCTGCGATATTGCCACTTACCCGTCGGAAGGTGGCAGAACCGTGCAGTGGACGAAACAGACCGAACAGACTGTGTACTCGAATCGCTGGTTCAGCGTCAATCTTGCGGACGTCGTGCTGCCGGACGGCCGGCATCTCGACCACTTCCTGATACGGCTGCGGCCGGTCGCCGTCGCGACGGTCGTCAACGAGGCCAACGAGGTGCTGCTGCTCTGGCGCCACCGTTTCATCACCGACAGCTGGGGCTATGAGCTGGCCGCCGGCGTCGTCGAGGACGGCGAGGACATCGCCGCCGCGGCCGCCCGCGAACTTCAGGAGGAGACCGGCTGGCGGCCGGGGCCCCTGCACCACCTGATGAGCGTGGAGCCGTCCAACGGCCTCACCGACGCCCGGCACCACATCTACTGGTCCGAGACAGGCGAGTACGTCGGGCATCCCGTGGACGACTTCGAGTCGGACCGCCGGGAATGGGTCCCCCTCAAACTCGTCCCCGATCTGATCGCCCGTGGGGAGGTCCCGGCCGCCAACATGGCGGCCGCGTTACTCCTGCTGCACCACCTCAGGCTCGCCTGAGCCCGGACTGCGCCACCTCGGCCCGCCAGGACCGGTGGCTAGCGGGCCAGCACCTGCCAGACCGCCACGATCAACGCGCCCAGGGCGGTGACGGCGGCCACCGAGGGCAGCGGCCAGCGGGCGTGTTCCAGGCTGGCGAGACGGCTGTTCAGCTCGTCCAGCTCCTTGGCGGTCTCCTCGGTGCGATGACTGAGCAGGGCCAGCCCGCCCTCGACGCGGGCGTACGCCACGTCGAGCCGGCGTCGTAACTCTGCGAGTTCCCCTGGGGCGACGGGATGGCCGGAGTCGGCGCTCACGTGTCCACTCCTTTCCGTGGTCGAAGGGAGGCGTCGTGCGTCCCTTGCATGCGCATGAAGAGTGAACTCGCCTGGTCGGCGCCTGGGGAGAGTGTGCGACGGGCATATGCGTGCCCGGCGCGCACACGGTGTGTGAAACGGGCGGGCCCGGCACCTCGTGGGTGCCGGGCCCGCCCGGGGGTCGCGCTGCGTAATCAGCCGTAGGTGTAGAACCCGGAGCCGGTCTTGCGGCCGAGCCGGCCCGCCTCGACCATGCGCTGGAGCAGCGGGGGAGCGGCGTACAGCGGCTCCTTGTACTCGGCGTACATCGAGTTCGCGATCGACACGACGGTGTCCAGGCCGATGAGGTCCGCGAGCTTCAGCGGGCCCATGGGGTGGGCGCAGCCCATCTCCATGCCGTTGTCGATGTCCTCGCGCCCGGCGATGCCCGACTCGAACATGCGGATCGCGGAGAGCAGGTAGGGCACCAGCAGCGCGTTGACGATGAAGCCGGAGCGGTCCTGGGCGCGGATGGTGTGCTTGCCGAGCACCTTCTCGGCGAAGATCTGCGCGCGGCTCAGCGTGCCCTCGGACGTGGTCAGCGCCGGGACCAGCTCGACCAGGTTCTGCACCGGGGCCGGGTTGAAGAAGTGGATGCCGACGACGTGGTCGGGGCGCGCGGTGGCGACCGCGAGCTTCACCAGCGGGATCGAGGACGTGTTCGACGCCAGGATCGCGTCCGGGCGGGTCACCACCTGGTCGAGCACCTGGAAGATCTCGGTCTTCACCTGCTCGTTCTCCACGACCGCCTCGATCGTGAGGTCACGGTCGGCGAACTCGCCGAGGTCGGTGGTGAAGCTCAGCCGCGCCTGCGTCGCGTCGCGCTCCTCGTCGGTGATCTTGCCGCGCTCGGCGGCCTTGGCCAGGGAGTTGAACAGCCGGGTACGGCCGATCTCCAGGGCCTCGCCGTTGGTCTCGGCGACCTTCACGTCCAGACCGGCGCGTGCGCACACCTCGGCGATGCCGGCGCCCATCTGGCCGCAGCCCACGATTCCGACGCGCGCAATATCTCCCGTTGGGAAGCCCGTCACATCGATCCCTTCGCTGATCCACGGCACTGGCAGGACCTCCGGGTCGGACGGCCTGCTCCGATCGTGCACGTTACCGCGAAGTATCGATGATCGATCGACGGGGTGCGGCATCCTGAACTTCCGGTGACGGTCCGTGATCGGACGGATCCAGAACGTAGGAGGTTCCGCGATGGGACGACTGACGAGGCGGGCGTTCGCTGCGGCCGCGCTGTCGACGCTGGCGCTCGGCGCCGCACCGGCGCGGGGCCGCACCCGGGCCACCGCCGAGATGCGGGGCATGTGGCTGGCCACCGTGGAGAACCGCGACTGGCCCTCGCAGCCCGGGCTGAGCGCGGCGCGGCAGCGCTCCGAGCTGCTGGCCCACCTGGACGCGGCGGTCGAACGGCGTTTGAACACGGTGATCTTCCAGGTCCGGCCGACGGCCGACGCGCTGTGGCCCTCACCGTACGAACCGTGGTCGCAGTACCTCACCGGGATCCAGGGGAAGGACCCCGGCTGGGACCCGCTCGGCACGGCCGTCACCGAGGCACACGCCCGGGGCCTGCAACTGCACGCCTGGTTCAACCCGTTCCGCATCGCCAACCACACCGATCCGAGCCGGCTCGTGGCCGGGCATCCGGCCCGCAGGCATCCCGACTGGGTCGTGGCCTACGGCGGCAGGCTCTACTACAACCCCGGCCTGCCGGAGGTGCGGACCTTCGTGGAGGACGCGATGCTCGACGCGGTCCGCCGCTACCCGCTCGACGCGGTCCACTTCGACGACTACTTCTACCCGTACCCGGTGGCCGGGGAGACCTTCGACGACGACGAGGCCTACGACGTGTACGGCGGCGGCTTCCCGAGCCGCGCCGCCTGGCGCCGGCACAACATCGACACCCTGATCCGCGAGACGGGCGCCCGCACCCGGCAGGTCCGCCCCGCCACGCAGTTCGGGGTCAGCCCGTTCGGGGTGTGGCGCAACGCGTCCAGCGACCCGGCGGGCTCGGACACCCAGGGCGGTGTGCAGTCGTACGACGATCTGTTCGCGGACACCAGGAGGTGGGTGCGGGAGAACTGGATCGACTACATCGTGCCGCAGCTGTACTGGAACATCGGCCTGGCCGCCGCCGACTACGCCACGCTCGTGCCGTGGTGGGCCGGCGTCGCCAAGGGGACGGCGACGAAGCTGTACGCGGGGGAGGCGCTGTACAAGGTGGGGGACCCCGCCCAGCCCGCCGCCTGGCAGGACCCGGCGGAGCTCTCCCGCCATCTCACGCTCGCGAAGAAGTATCCGCAGGTGCGCGGGCACGTCTTCTTCGCCGCGAAGGAGGTCGCCGCGGACCCGCTCGGCGCGATGACGCGGGTGGTCGCCGACCACTACGGGCAGCCGGCGAGTCCCCCGCGCTGACCTGCGGCATCCGCGCCGCTACGGCATCTTGGGCATCTCGGGCATGCTGGTCGCCCGGTGGCGGATCTCGGTGTCCGGGCCGGGCGAGCACACGCCCTCGTGGCCGTCGTCGAAGCGGACGCGGTAGGGCGGGTTGCCCTCCGGGCCCAGCACCTCGACGATCTCGCCGACCTTGTCGTGTTGACCGACCACCCTGCCGTGCTGGACAAGCTGGTCACCCACGGTTGCGTGCATCGTGTGGGGCCTCCTCACCATGTGCGGGCGCGGCAGCACCGACCACACCAGTGTGGGCAGCGCCCGGGCCGACTGCAACCGGCCCGCCGGGCCCGCCGGAACTCCGTGGTGACCGGCCCTCGGCGTCCGCCGGGACCCCGCCGTGACCGGGCCCTGGCGTCCGCCGAAACTCCGTGGTGGGGTTCCCGGCCGCTCTGCCAGGATCCGGTCATGACCGACACCCCGCCGCTCGCCGACGGCTATGAGATCTCCACCGACCCCGCCCGCCTCGACGTCGCCCGCGTCCACCGCTGGCTGTCCACCGACGCCTACTGGGCGCTCGGCCGCGGGCGCGAGAAGCAGGAGAGCGCCATCGCCGGCTCGCTCAACTTCGGCGTCTACGGCGCCGCGTCGGGCGAACAGGTCGCGTACGCCCGCGTGGTCACCGACCGGTCCACCTTCGCCTGGCTGTGCGACGTGTACGTCGACCGCTCGGTGCGCGGCAAGGGCATCGGTACGGCGCTGGTGGCCGCCGTGCGCGAGCACCTGCGGCCGCACGGGCTGAAGCGGATCCTGCTCGCCACGCACGACGCGCACGGGGTCTACGAGAAGGCCGGTTTCCGGCCGCTGGACCGGCCGGACCAGTGGATGGCGCTCGGCTTCGAGTGACCCCCGGGCCGGCCCCCGCGTGTGTGACCCCGGGCCCCGCGTGCGCGATTCCGGGTCCCCCTCGAGCGCGATCCCGGGGCCCCCGCGCGTGTGATCCCGGGGCGCCCCCTCGCGAGTGTGGCCCCGGCGAACGGCCGCCGCGGGTGCGAGCCCGGTCAGTCCCCGCGGACGTGAGCCCCGGGCAAGGCCCCGCGGGTGTAGTCCGTCGTCAGCACCAGATCCTTGGCCGGGCCCCGCACCCGCCACACCGTCCGCCAGTGGTCGGCGTCGCGGACGGTGAACTCCCCCCGGTACAGGTCGGCCGCGCACGGGTGGTCGGCGATGTGCCGGCCGCCGGTGAGGTCCAGGTCGTGGAAGGGGCGGCCGTCGGCGAAGCACACGTCGGCCGTGCCGGGCGCCTGGCCCGGCAGGAAGCGCAGTGTGCGCTCGGCGGGGCGGGCGACGCCCTGCCAGACGAACGTGCCGGTCTCGGCGTGCAGCAGGCCGCCGCCGTCCAGCGGTTCGAAGGCCGTCGTGCCGGTGAACCGGCCCTCGTCGCCGCTCGCCAGGTCGCGCACCGACCGTTCGACCCGCCAGTCTCCTGCCAGGTAGGCCAGGACGTCCGGAACCGGCCAGAACTCACCCATCACGCCGTTCTGCGTGGTTGCTGCACGAGCCATTGACGCGTACGCGCCCCCTCCCTGTCTTGCCGTTCGAAGTGCTGACCATTGTTCTGGAACAACACCCAGTCCGCCGTCGAGCAGGCCTACGACGGCGGCAAGAGCGCGCTGCTGACCAAGGCCGGGTCGATCGAGACCGGCCGCGCCTACGGCATCGACATCAAGGTGCGCGGCCGCCAGGTCGCTCTCTTCCTGGACGGGCAGCAGTGGGGCGGCTTCACCGACGACAAGCCGGCCGAGCCGTTCCGCCAGGTCGTGACGCGGGACGCGGCCACCGGTGACGTGATCGTCAAGGTGGTCAACGCCCAGGACACGGCCGCACGCACCGCGCTCGACCTGGGCGGCGCGAAGGTCGCCACCCGGGCGAGGGCCGTGACGCCGGCGGCCGCGCCGGACGCGGTGAACAGCGAGACGAACACGCCGGTCACCCCGGTGACGTCGACGGTGACCGGGGTCGCCGCGACGTTCACGTACACCTTCCCGGCGAACTCGGTCACCTTCCTGAGGATCAGGCAGAGGCAGCCGGGGCCCTGGCCGTCACGCCGAGGCGGCAGGGGATTCCTGCGGGGGCTGCTGTCCGACGGGCAGCAGCCCCCGCTCCGCGAACACCTTCTTCGCGACGAACGTGGCGTTAAGGGCCCGGGGGAAGCCGCAGTACCCGGCGGAGTGCAGCATCGCCTCGACGATCTGCTCGGGCGTGAGGCCCACGTTGAGGGCCGCGTTGACGTGCACCTCCAGCTGCGGCTCGCAGCCGCCGAGGGCGGTCAGCATGCCGAGGGTCACCAGCTGGCGGTCACGGGGGGCGAGCTGGGGCCGGGCGTAGATCTCCCCGAACCCCCAGGCGACGATCTGGTGCCCCAGCTCGGGACTGATGTCGCCGAGCGAGTCGATGACCCGCTGCCCGGCCTCGCCGTCGACCTTCCGAAGAACCTCCAGGCCATGGGCGAAACGCTCGTCACGGGTGGTGCTGCGCTGATCGGTCATGACGAGAACCGTAGAAGTTAGAGCACACTCCAGGACAAGCCCCGCCGCATTCCGGTCCGGCCGGCTGATCAACGCTCGCGGTACCAGTCCAGGAGCATCAGGACGACGACGAGGGCGGCCACCGCTGCCACGATCACGGCGGCGGTCACGAGGCCGACGAGAGCGAACAGGCCTCCTACGGGGAGCAGGCCCACTCCGAGGAAGAAGAGCCAGCCCAGGCGGGCCGACTCCTCCTTGCGGCCTATGCGGCGGCAGAAGACCCCCGCGGCGATGACCCACAGGGGCACGAGGACCGGCGACAACCACAACACGGCCAGAATCATGGAGGTGCCTGCTCCTCGGCGGTCGGGACGGTCCTGCTGGGGAGAATAGTGGTCCCCTCCGGGCCTCCCTCCGGGTCCCCCACACGTCGCTGCGTCCCGCCGTCCGCATAGTGATTCATGGCGTTGCATAAACGTGCAGGGCTGCGTATAGTCATGCCATCCACGAGGGAGGATTCCATGGCAGTACGCGCGGCAGTCGCCGGAGCGAGCGGATACGCAGGCGGGGAGCTGCTGCGCCTGCTCCTGGCCCACCCCGAGGTCGAGATCGGTGCCCTCACCGGCAACTCCAACGCGGGCCAGAAGCTGGGCGCCCTGCAGCCGCACCTGCTGCCGCTGGCGGACCGCACCCTCGCCGAGACCAGCGCCGACACCCTCGCCGGTCACGACGTCGTCTTCCTCGCCCTGCCGCACGGCCAGTCCGCCGCCGTCGCCGAGCAGCTCGGTCCGGACGTCCTCGTCGTCGACATGGGCGCCGACTTCCGGCTGAAGGACGCCGCCGACTGGGAGACGTTCTACGGCTCCCCGCACGCCGGCACCTGGCCCTACGGCCTTCCCGAACTTCCGGGCGCCCGCGCCGCGCTGGAGGGGTCCAAGCGCATCGCGGTCCCCGGTTGCTACCCCACCGCCGTCTCCCTCGCCCTCTTCCCGGCCTACGCCGCCCAGCTGGCCGAGCCCGAGGCCGTGATCGTCGCCGCCTCCGGCACCTCCGGCGCGGGCAAGGCGCCCAAGCCGCACCTGCTGGGCAGCGAGGTCATGGGCTCCATGACGCCGTACGGCGTCGGCGGCGGTCACCGGCACACCCCGGAGATGATCCAGAACCTCAGCGGCGTGGCGGGCGAGCGGGTCGGCGTCTCCTTCACGCCGACCCTCGCGCCGATGCCCCGCGGCATCCTCGCCACGTGCAGCGCGAAGGCCGTCGCGGGCGTGACCGCGGAGTCCGTGCGCGCCGCCTACGCCAAGGCCTACGCCGACGAGCCCTTCGTACACCTGCTGCCCGAGGGCCAGTGGCCGGCGACCGCGTCCGTCCACGGCTCCAACGCCGTAGCGGTCCAGGTCGCGTACGACGAGGCCGCCGGGCGGATCATCGCGATCAGCGCCATCGACAACCTGACCAAGGGCACCGCCGGCGGTGCCGTCCAGAGCATGAACATCGCCCTCGGTCTCGACGAGACCACGGGATTGACGACGATCGGAGTTGCGCCGTGAGTGTGACGGCAGCGAAGGGATTCACGGCCGCGGGCATCGCCGCCGGGATCAAGGTGAACGGCAACCCCGACCTGGCCCTCGTGGTCAACACCGGCCCCCGCCGTGCCGCCGCCGGCGTCTTCACCTCCAACCGCGTCAAGGCCGCCCCCGTCCTGTGGTCCGAGCAGGTCCTCAGGAGCGGGCAGCTGACCGCCGTCGTCCTCAACTCCGGCGGCGCCAACGCCTGCACCGGCCCCAAGGGCTTCCAGGACACCCACGCCACCGCCGAGAAGGCCGCCGAGGTCCTCGGCTGCGGTGCCGGCGAGGTGGCCGTCGGCTCCACCGGCCTCATCGGCACGCTGCTGCCCATGGACAAGGTCCTGCCCGGCGTCGAGACCGCCGCCGCCCAGCTCTCCGAGCACGGCGGCGAGAAGGCGGCCATCGCCATCAAGACCACCGACACCGTCCACAAGACGTCCGTCGTGACCAAGGACGGCTGGACGGTGGGCGGCATGGCCAAGGGCGCCGGCATGCTCGCCCCCGGCCTCGCCACCATGCTCGTCGTCGTCACCACCGACGCCGACCTCGACAGCGAGACCCTGGACAACGCGCTGCGCGCCGCCACCAAGGTCACCTTCGACCGGGTCGACTCCGACGGCTGCATGTCCACCAACGACACCGTCCTTCTCCTCGCCTCCGGCGCCTCCGGCATCGCACCGGAGTACGCCGAGTTCGCCGAGGCCGTCCGCACCGTCTGCGACGACCTCGGGCGCCAGCTCATCGGCGACGCGGAGGGAGCCAGCAAGGACATCAAGGTCGAGGTGATCAACGCCGCGACCGAGGACGACGCCGTCGAGGTGGGCCGCTCCATCGCCCGCAACAACCTCCTCAAGTGCGCCATCCACGGCGAGGACCCCAACTGGGGCCGTGTCCTGTCCGCGATCGGCACCACGCAGGCCGCCTTCGAGCCGGACCGGCTCAACGTGGCGATCAACGGCGTCTGGGTCTGCAAGAACGGCTCCGTCGGCGAGGACCGCGAAAAGGTCGACATGCGCTACCGCGAGGTGCACATCGTCGCCGACCTCGCCGCCGGCTCCGAGACCGCGACGATCTGGACCAACGACCTCACCGCCGACTACGTCCACGAGAACAGCGCCTACTCGTCATGACATCCACCCGGAAGCACACCGCGCTGCCCAAGGCGCAGATCCTCATCGAGGCGCTGCCCTGGCTGACCCGGCACAACGGCAAGACCGTCGTCATCAAGTTCGGCGGCAACGCCATGGTCGACGAGGAGCTGAAGGCCGCCTTCGCCCAGGACGTCGTCTTCCTCCACCACGCCGGCCTCAAGCCGGTCGTCGTGCACGGCGGCGGCCCGCAGATCAGCGCCGCCCTCGACCGGCACGGCATCGTCAGCGAGTTCAAGGCCGGCCTGCGCGTCACCACCGAGGACGCCATGGACGTGGTCCGGATGGTGCTCGCCGGGCAGGTGCAGCGCGAGCTGGTCGGGCTGCTCAACCAGCACGGCCCGCTCGCCGTCGGCCTGACCGGCGAGGACGCGCACACCATCACCGCCACCAAGCACACCCCCGAGATCGACGGCGAGCTGGTCGACATCGGCCGTGTCGGCGAGATCACCGGCATCGACACCGGCGCGATCGAGGCGCTGCTCGCCGACGGCCGCATCCCGGTCGTCTCGTCGATCGCCCGCTCCCAGGACGACGGACATGTCTACAACGTCAATGCTGATACGGCGGCTGCGGCACTCGCTGCGGCACTGGGCGCCGAAACCCTCATGGTCCTCACCGACGTCGAGGGCCTCTACGAGGACTGGCCGAACTCCGACGAGGTGATCAGCCGCCTCACCGCTTCCCAACTGGAGAAGCTGCTGCCGGAACTGAGCTCCGGCATGGTCCCGAAGATGGAGGGCTGCCTGCACGCCGTGCGCAACGGCGTGACGACCGCCCGCGTCATCGACGGCCGCGTCCAGCACTCGATCCTGCTGGAGATCTTCACGGACGAGGGCATCGGCACCATGGTCGTGCCCGACCAGGACACCGAGGGGGAGTCATGAGCAACCAGGAGATGACCGCGCGGTGGCAGGGCGCGCTCATGAACAACTACGGCACCCCGCGGCTGCCCCTCGTCCGCGGCGAGGGCACGCAGGTCTGGGACGCCGACGGCAACCGCTACCTCGACTTCGTCGGCGGCATCGCCACCAACGCCCTCGGCCACGCGCACCCCGCGATCGTCGAGGCCGTCAGCCGGCAGATCGGCTCCCTCGGCCACATCTCCAACTTCTTCATGGCCGAGCCCACGCTCGCGCTCGCCGAACGGCTGCTCCAGCTCTTCGGCCGCGAGGGCCGGGTCTTCTTCTGCAACTCCGGCGCCGAGGCCAACGAGGCCGCCTTCAAGATCGGCCGACTGACCGGACGGACCCACGTCGTCGCCACCGACGGCGGCTTCCACGGTCGCACCATGGGCGCGCTGGCCCTCACCGGCCAGCCCGCCAAGCAGGACCCGTTCCGGCCGCTGCCCGGCGACGTCACGCACGTGCCGTACGGCGACGCGCAGGCGCTCGCGGCGGCGGTCACCGAGGAGACGGCCCTCGTCGTCATCGAGCCCATCCAGGGCGAGAACGGCGTCGTCGTGCCGCCCGCCGGTTATCTGAAGGCCGCCCGCGCGATCACGGCGGCCACCGGCGCGCTGCTCGTCCTCGACGAGGTGCAGACCGGCGTCGGCCGCACCGGGCACTGGTTCGCCTACCAGGCCCACGAGGGCGTCCTGCCCGACGTCGTCACCCTCGCCAAGCAGCTCGGCGGCGGCCTGCCGCTGGGCGCGACGGTCGCCTTCGGGCGGGCCGCGGAGCTGCTCCAGCCCGGTCAGCACGGCACGACCTTCGGCGGCAACCCCGTCGCC
Source organism: Streptomyces sp. NPDC036813 (assembly GCF_055609245.1). Taxonomy (NCBI): domain Bacteria; kingdom Bacillati; phylum Actinomycetota; class Actinomycetes; order Kitasatosporales; family Streptomycetaceae; genus Streptomyces; species Streptomyces sp. NPDC036813. Next base: position 81,961 of record NZ_JBVJPV010000010.1, read on the forward strand.
TGCGCCGCCGGCCTCGCCGTCCTGGACACCATCGCGAACGACGGCCTGCTGGAGAACGTCAAGCGGCAGAGCGAGAAGCTGCGCACCGGAATCGAGGCCCTCGGCCACCCCTTGATCGGCCATGTCCGGGGAGCGGGACTTCTCCTGGGTATCGTGCTCACCGGGCCGCACGCGCAGCAGGTGCAGCAGGCGGCCCAGGAGGCCGGGTTCCTGGTGAACGCGCCCGCCGCCGACGTCGTACGGCTGATGCCCGCGCTGAACCTGGGCGACGACGAGGCGGACGCGTTCCTCGAGGCGCTGCCCGGCATCCTGACGCAGGTGAACGGGGACGGACGAGCCGGAGAATGAGACGACGATGAGTCAGGCGCAGGAGCACGAGAACGGCACCGCGGGGCCTGCCGTGCCGCAGACCCGCACCGCCCGTCACCGCCGGATCGTGGACATCCTCAACCGGCAACCGGTGCGGTCGCAGAGCCAGTTGGCAAAGCTCCTCGCCGACGACGGGCTGAGCGTCACCCAGGCGACGCTCTCCCGGGACCTCGACGAGCTGAACGCGGTGAAGATCCGCAACACCGACGGCGACCTCATCTACGCGGTGCCCAGTGAGGGGGGTTTCCGCACCCCCCGGGCGCCCCTGGGCGGATCCGCCAAGGAGGAGCGGATGCGGAGGTTGTCGCAGGAGCTGCTGATCTCCGCGGAGGCCTCCGCGAATCTCGTGGTCCTGCGCACCCCTCCGGGGGCCGCGCAGTTCCTGGCCTCGGCCATCGACCAGGCCGAGCTGCACGACATCCTCGGCACGATCGCGGGGGACGACACGCTGCTGCTGATCAGCCGCGAACCCACCGGGGGCCAGGCGCTGGCCGACCACCTGCTGCGGCTGGCGCAGAACGGGCACTGATCCTCCTGCACCGCCCGGCCCGGCGACGGAGAATGGGTGTGTGATCTTCCCGGGCGGGAGGGCAATCCCCTGGCGGTCGGCGACCGTATACACAGATGTGTCGGGTTTCCGGTTCCCCCTGGGCCGTCTCCCGGACGAGGCTCTGCTGTCCGGGCTGGCCACCGGTGACCCGGAACTCGCCGTCACCTTCGTACGGAGGTTCCAGCACCGGGTCTTCGGGGTGGCCATGGCCGTCACCGGGGACCGCCAGCTCGCGGAGGACATCGCCCAGCAGACGTTCGAGCGTGCCTGGCGGCACGCACAGATCTACGACTCGCGTCGCGGTTCGGTCACGACCTGGCTGACGACCATCGCGCACAACCTCGCCATCGACGCCGTCCGCGCACGGCGGACGGAGCCGGTGCCACCCGAGGACCTCGACGCCCTCCTCGGCGTTGTCACCGAGACCCCCGAGCGCTGGGCCCTGGCCGACGAGGCCTCCTCCCAGCTCCGGGCCGCCGTGGCACGGCTGCCGCGGGGACAGGCCCGAGCCCTGGTGATGGCGGGCATCTACGGGATGACGGCCCAGCAGATCGCCGAGGCGGAGGCGATCCCGCTCGGCACGGCCAAGACGCGGATCAGAGCAGCGATGGCGAAGCTGCGCACCACACTTGCGTCTCCGGAGCGAGGCGGCCATGGCCAGTGATGTGACCTGCGAGAAGATGCGGGAGTACGGCGCCGAGCTGGCGCTCGGGGTGCTGCCCGGCCGGGAGCGGGCCGAGGCGGTCGGCCACCTGGAGCGGTGCGCGGACTGCCGGGAGTACGTCCGGCAGCTGACCCTCGTCGGCGACCGGCTGGTCGGCCTGCTCCCCGACTGCGAGCCGCCTCTCGGCTTCGAGACCAGGGTGGCGCGCAGGCTGCCCCAGGGCGCTGCGGCGTACGAGGGGCGCCCGAGCGCCCGCGGGCCCTCGCTCGCGCACCACGGTCTGCACGGCCGCGCCCGCCGGGCCCGGCTGCGGCTCGTGGCGGCGGCCGCAGGGCTGGCGGTCACGTTCGGGTTCGCCGGCTGGGCGGTGGGCACGACCGTGTACGGCAGCACGGCCTCGGCCCCGCCCGCCGTGGAGTCAGAGCCCATGCTGGTCGGGGACATGACCTCGCCCGCCGTGGACGGCGGGCAGCCCGTCGGCGAGATCTACGCCCATCCCGGCGCCCCCGGCTGGGTCTTCGTCTCCGTCGATCTCCCGGGTCGCGGCAGCGCCTACAACGGCAGGGTGGACTGCCTCCTCGAGCGCACGGACGGCACGACCGTCAGGGTGGGCGACTTCACCGTGCGGGACGGACACGGACACTGGGGCGTGGCCGCCCGCGTCGACCCCGTGGCGGTCTCGGGCGCCCGCCTGACCTCCCCGGACGGCACTGTCCTCGCCACGGCCCGGCTGCAGACGAGCCGCGTCGTGACCACCGCGGACTGACCACACCCCTGGCGCCCGGGTCCGGCACCCTCCGACGCCGCGGTCAGCCCTGTGCCGCCCCCGAAGCCGTGGTCGGCCCAGTGCCGCCTCCGGCGCCGCCGCAAGAGTCAGCCCGGAGCCGTCTCCGGCGCGGAAGTCAGCCCAGTGCCGCCTCCAGCGCACAAGCCAGCTCGGTGACCGTCGGCCGGGCGGCCGCCTCGTGCCGCAGGCAGGCGTCGACGGCGGCGGCGAGTGCGGCGGGCAGACGCCGCCGGGACCGGACCGGCGGGGCGCTCTGCTCCGCTTGCGGGAACCACTCGTCCGGGCCGTCGGTCCCCTGGTCGTCAGGTGTCTCCGCGGGCCTGCCGCAGTCGAACGGCAACTCACCGCAGGCGACCTCGAACAGCGTGATGCCGATGCCCCATACGTCGGCGGCGGCCGTGAGCGGCCCGCCGCGGGCCTGTTCCGGAGACAGATAGCAGCAGGTGCCCAGCCCGGCGGGGGCCGGCCCGGGCGGCCGGGCCACGCTCAGATCCAGCACCTTGGCGTGGCCGCGTTCCACCACCACGTTGGACGGCTTGAGGTCCAGGTGCAGCAGGTCCCGGCCGTGCAGATAGTGGATCGCCGAGCACAGCTGCACCCCGAGAAGCGCCACGTCGGCGGCGGCCGGCCGGCGCCGCAACCGGTCGAGCAGGTGGGACAGCGTCTCACCGGTCAGCGTCTCCAGGACGACCGTCGGCTCGGGCGACTCGAAGGTGTCGTAGGCGCGGGTCAGATGCGGATGGGTGAACTCCCTGAGCCACCGGCCCTCTTGCAGCAGCCGTGCGCGCAGCCGCTCCTCGCCCCGGCGGTCGGGACGCACCACCTTGATCACACACCGGCAGGCCCGCTCCTCGCTCCATGTGTCGTAGACGTCGAGCCAGCCCGTGCGCGTCAGGTGCGCCAGGATCCGGTAGCCCGGCACCGGCCGGGTGCCCGGAGCCAGGGGAGGGGCCGCCGGGGCCGCGGTGAGGCTCACCACAGCACCCTCCCCGCCGCCGGGGTGCCGGTCACGGTACCGAGCCGGTGCAGCCGTGCGTAGGTGCCGCCCCGGTGGAGGAGATCGTCGTGGCTGCCGTGCTCGACCACCCGGCCGTGGTCGAGCACCACGATGCGGGTGGCGTCGCGGACGGTCAGCAGGTTGTGGGAGATGACGACGGTCGTACGCCCGGCCATGAGCCGGCGCAGCGGGTCCATGATCCGCCGGCCCGAGCCGGCGTCGAGCCCAGTGGTCGGTTCGTCCAGCAGGAGCACGGGCGCGTCCCTGATCATCGCGCGGGCGATCGCCAGACGCTGGCACTGCCCGCCGGAGAGGGTGCGGCCGCGCTGGCCCACCAGCGTGTCGTAGCCCTCCGGGAGCCGCTCGACGAACTCGTGCGCGTCCGCGGCCCGCGCCGCTTCGACGATGTCCGCCTCCGTGGCCCCGGGCCGGCCGTAGGCGATGTTCTCCCGCACGGTGCCGTGGAAGACGAGCGTCTCCTGCAGCACCACCGCGACGCTCTCCCGCACGTCGGACAGGCGCAGTCGGCGCAGGTCCGCGCCGTCGAGGCGGACCGCGCCCCGGTCCGGGTCGTAGAAGCGCAGCTGGAGCTTGGCGATGGTCGACTTGCCGGCGCCGCTGGCCCCGACCAGTGCCAGCGTCTCCCCGGGCGCGACATGGAAGGACACCTCCGAAAGGGCCGGACGGGACGTGCCGGGGTAGCTGAAGCAGACGTCGTCGAACTCCACCTCGCCCCGCGCCCGCCGGATGCGCCGGGCCCCGGCCGCGTCGACGACCTGGGGCTTCTGGTCCAGCAGCTCGATGATCCGCTCGGCCGAGGCGGACGCCGTGTAGAAGGTCGTGCCCAGGCGGGACAGGCCGCGCACCGGGCTGTACATCTTGCCGATCAACGCGAGGAAGACCAGCAGTTCGCCGAGTGTCAGCTGTCCCTGGGCGAGCTTCCAGGTGCCCAGGCCCATGACCGCGAGGCCGCCGGACACCTCGATGATCTCGACCACGGGCCCGTAGACGGCGCGGATGCGTGCCGATGCCATCGCCGCCCGGAACCTGCCGAAGCTCTCCCGCTCGAACCGGTGCTGCTCCCAGCCCTGCCGGTTGTACGCCTGCACCAGGGCCACGTTGCCCAGCGACTCCTCGGCGATCGCGCTGATCGAGCCGGTGCGGCGCCTGCGTTCGCGCGACGCCTTCTTGATCAGCCGGGAGAAGTGCCGGGCCGCGCCCCAGAACAGCGGCACGATGACCAGGGCGAGCAGGGTCAGGTCCCAGCGCAGGTAGAACAGCAGGCCGAGGAATACGCCCAGGCGGATCACGTAGTACAGGGCGTCGGCGACGCCCGAGAGCAGGAAGGTCTCCACCGCGTCGACATCACCGGTGACCCGTGACAGCACGTCGCCGAGCCGCCGCCGTTCGAAGAAGCCGAGCGACAGCCCCTGGACGTGCCGGAAGACGTCGGAGCGCAGCGCGAGCAGGAACCGTTCGCTGACCCAGGTGGAGGTCACGTCGTCGGCGAACCCCAGGATGCCCGAGCAGATGATCAGCCCGAGATAGGCCGGGGCGATCCACAGGAAAGGGCTCAGATCACGCGGGACCAGCACGTCGTCCACGACGATCTTGAACAGCCAGATCTCCGCGGCGTCGACGACCGGGCCGGCCAGGCTGAACAGGACGACGGGCACGAGCCAGCGCCGGCCACCGCGGGTGTAGGGCCAGAACCGCCGGAACACCTCGAGCGGGGGCAGGGGCGGCGCGGCCGCGACCACGGCGTCGGAGGACTCGCTCACCGACAGCAGACGCCGCAGGAGATGCACCATGGCAGGGACACCCGTGGGCTCGAAGGCGGAGCGGACGGGCCCGTCGGGCCTGAGGGTCCGCTCAGCCTTCGTGAAGGATCGCTACTTGTTGCGGCTGTGGCCGTGACGACTGGTGTGGCCGTGGCGGCTGGTGCTGCTGTGACGGTGCCCATGCCGCGTGGAGTCGGTGCTGGATGTGTCCTTCCTGTGCTTGCGGTGCTTCGCCGGCATGAGAGCGGTGAAGATAGCCATACCGTGCCTCCTGAAATGTGCTCAGAGGGGATACGTGGCAGGGCCGCGGACGGATGGCGTTCCACGGTAAAAACGGCGCTCCACGGCAAAAGACGAAAAGAAGTCCGAGGCCGAGGGACGGCCGAGGAGGGGGCCGACGGGGAGCCGAGGAAGGCGCCTCAGCCCAGCCGCGCCGCGAGCCCCCCGGTACACCTGACTTCGTCGCCCGACGTGATCAGCAGCGCTTCCACCCCCGGCAGGGACTCCAGCCAGGGCAGGGCCGTGCGCGACCCCATCGCGAACGCCGCCGTCGCCCAGCAGTCCGCCCAGGTCAGGGAGGGGGCCGTCACCGTCACCGCCACCAGGTCCGTGACCGCGGGACGGCCCGTGCGGGGATCGATGATGTGGGCGCCGCGTTCCGCCGTGCCGGACGTGGCGACGGCCAGTTCGTCGGTGCCGGCCGCGGAGATCACCGCGGCCAGGCCGCCGGGGCGCAACGGGTCCGCGACCCCGACCCGCCAGGGGCGCTCGGGGCCGGGCGAGCCGTACATCTGCACGTCCCCGCCGCCGTTGACGCTCACCCCGCTCGCCCCGGCCTGCGCCAGTACGCGTGCCGCGCGCTCGGCCGCCCAGCCCTTGACGATGCCGGTCGGGTCGAGGCGGCCCCCGTAACGCGGGCTGAACCAGCCGTCGCTGACCAGTTCCGCCTGCGCCGCCAGCTCCAGCACCTCGGCCACCTCGGGATCACAGGCGTCCACGGTCAGTTCGTCGCGGGCCAGCCGGGAGAGCTGGCTGCCCTCGCGGTAGGTGCTGAACACCTCGTCGGCCCGGTGCAGCCCGGCCACGGCCTCGGCGAGCGCGGCCCGGACCGCCCGGGGGTCCCCGCCGCGGACGTCGAAGGAGAAGACCGTCCCCATGACCTCCTCCGTCCGGCGCACCGCGGCGGGAGTCGTCGCGTCCATGTGTTCAGCCACCTGCCTTGTCCAGGGCCGACTGGAGTGACTGCCGGTACCCGGCGCTGGTGTAGGTGGCACCGGAGACCGCGTCGATCCGCGCGCTGCCCGCCGCGACCGCCTCCTGGTCGAGCCGGGGCACGGCCATCGCCGTCTTCTGGTCGCTCAGACCGCCCTTGGGCGCCTGCACGGCCTCCGCCCTGGTGATGCGGCCACCGCTGACCGTGATCCGGACCTGCACCGGGCCGTACTGCGTCCTCGCCACCTCGCCGGTGACGGTCCGCGCCCCGGCGGCGGGGCCGGTCTTGCCGAGCTTGTCCAGGGCCGACTGGAGCGACTGCTTGTACCCGGCGCTCGTGTACGTCGCACCGGACACCGCGTCGATGTCCGCGCTGCCCGCCGCCACCGCCGCCCGGTTCAGCCGCGGCACCGCCATCGCCGTGACCTGGTCGCTGTGGCCGCCCTTGGGCGCCTGAACCGCCTCGGCCCCGGTGATCCGGCCGCCGGCCACGGTGAGGCGGACCTGCACGGCCCCGTACTGGGTGCGGGCCACGTCCCCGGTGACCGTGCCCGCCGCGGTGCCGCCCTGCGCGGACGGCTGCGCGGCGGCCGGCGGCCGGGCGACGGCGCCGGCCTGCGCCGACGCCGGGTCGGAGGCCGGTTTGAGGGTCAGCAGCAGGACGACACCGGACACGGTGGCGGCGGTCGCCAGCACGGCCCGCCGGACGGGGTGGTTCTTCCTCATCTGTGTGCAGCTCCCGCTCACATCTCGAACGACTCGTGGTGGATACGACGGGCGGGCACCCCGGCGCCCCGCAGCGCCTCGTAGACCGACTGCGCGAACCCGGGCGGCCCGCACAGGAAGACGTCGTGAGCGTCGACGTCCGGGATCTTGCGGCGCAGCGACTCGGGCGAGATGTCCGGGCGCTCCCCGTCGGGGCTGTTCACGGCGTACATCAGCCGCGCCCCGCGCTCGTCGGCGATCGTCGCCAGCTCGTCCCACAGGGCCAGGTCGTGCGTGCTGTTGGCCCGGTACAGCAGCGTGAGGTCGCCGGCCGCGCCGGGCAGCGTCTCGAACAGGGCCCGCATCGGCGTGATGCCGACACCGCCCGCCACCAGCAGCACCTTGCCCCGGCTGCGCCGCTGCGCGGTCAGCGCGCCGTACGGGCCCTCCGCCCACACCCGGGTGCCCGGCGTCAGCTCCCGCAGCCGGGAGCTGTGGTCGCCGATCGCCTTCACGGTGATCCGCAGCATGCCGGGGCGCGGCGCCGCCGACAGCGAGTACGGGTGGGAGCTGAACCGCATCCCCGGTGCCAGGAACCGCCAGCGGAAGAACTGCCCGGCCTCCGCGCCGATGCGGTGCAGCTTGGTGCCGCTGATGAGGACCGACACGATGCCCGGCGTCTCCTCGATCACCGCCTCGACCCGCATGCGGTGCCGCAGGTTGAGCCGGACCGGGGTGAGGACGCGGTACCAGAGCACCAGCGCGGTGACCGTGCCGTACAGCCCGTACCAGAAGCTCTTCGCGAGCGGTTCGACGGCGAAGTCGTTGCCGTCGCTGATCTGGTGCCAGAACGTCAGGAACACCGCCGCGTACGTCAGCAGATGGACGTGGTACCAGGTGTCGTAGCCCAGCCGGCGGCGCACGCCCCCCACCGACAGCAGCCCGATGAGCAGCAGCAGACCGGTGCCGATCGCGGCCTTGCCGAGGTCGGGGAGCTGGGTGACCGAGTCGACGGTCTGCCGGACGAGGTCGGTGACCGGCCTGCCCGCCTGGAGGGCGTAGCCCCACATGGTCAGGACGATGTGCGCCAGCACCAGGCTGAGCGTGTAACGGCCGCTCATCGCGTGCCAGCGGGCCACCCGGTCGGAGCCCACCCGCCGCTCCAGCGCGGGCACCCGCGCCATCTGCAGCACGACCAGCGCCATCAGATAGCCGGCGAGCAGGCCGGTGATCCGGCCCGCGCCCAGGATCCGTCCGGTGTCGTCCGCGATGGACGGCGTGTTGCGCCACCACAGCCACAACACGCCCGCCGCGCCCGCGCCTACGGCGAGCAGCAGCGCGGCGGCGGGGGAGCGGCGCGGGCGGATGCGGCGCATCGTCTGGCGGCGGGCGGCACGGCCGCCGGCGAGCGTGGTGCTCACGAATCCTCCGGGGGGACGGGACCCTTGGCCCACACATACGCGCCGTCCCACGGCAGCGTTCAGAGTCCCGCCGAGTCCAGCGCGGACTGCAGCGACTGCTTGTAGCCCGCGCTGGTGTAGGTGGCGCCGGAGACGGAGTCGATGTCCGCGCTCTGCGCGTCCAGTGCCTCACGCCTGAGTTGGGGGATGGCGTAGGTGTTGATCTCCTGGTCGCGGGGGTTCTCCGTCGGGTAGACGACCGCGGTGACGTCGGTCAGCCTGCCGCCGGTGACGGTGACACGCACCTGGACGGGGCCCCACCGGGTGTCGACCGAATCGCCCGTGGCGGTCTTGGTGCCGGTGGTGCCGGGCGCCGCGGTCGAAACCACGGCGGGCGTAGGTGAGTCGGCGGTCGGCAGGGCCGGCGTGGTGTGCGGCTTCAGCGACAGCAGCAGGACCATCCCGGAGACGGTGGCGGCGCTCGCCAGCAGGATCCGGCGCAGCGGACGGTTCTTCCTCAGTGCGTGCACTTTCGCGGGCCTCACAGCTCGAACGACTCGTGGTGGATACGCCGGTCCGGCACCCCGGCGGCGCGCAACTGCTCGTACAGGTAGGAGGCGAAGCCGTGCGGGCCGCACAGGTACACGTCGTACGCGGCCAGGTCCCCGAACGCCGCGCGCAGGGCGGCGGCCGACAGGTCGGGGCGTTCGCCGTGCGGGCCGTTGAGGGCGTACCGCACCCGGGCGCCGCGCCGACGGGCCAGCGCCTCCAGCTCCGCGCCCAGCGCCAGGTCCGCCGCCCGGCGCGCCCGGTACAGCAGGGTCACCTCGCCCGGCAGCGTCTCGAACAGCGCGCGCAGCGGGGTGATGCCCACACCGCCCGCGATCAGCAGCGACTTCGCCGCGGTGCGCCGGTCGGCGGTGAGCGAGCCGTACGGCCCCTCCGCCCACACCCGGGTGCCCGGCCGCAGCACGGCCACGGCGGCGCTGTGGCCGCCGAGCGCCTTGACGGTGATCCGTATCCGGTCCACGCGCGGCGGCGCCGACAGCGAGTACGGCGTCGACGTCCACGCCAGTCCCGGCGCGAGGAACCGCCACCGGAAGAACTGCCCGGGCCGCGCCCTCAGTTCGTCCAGCCGCTGTCCGCGGACGACGACGGAGTACACGCCCGGCGCCTCGGCGTGCACGGACTCCACGCGCAGCCGGTGCCGGGAGTTGAGCCGCCACGGCGTCAGCAGCCGGAACCACACCACCAGGGCGGCGGCCCCCAGGTACAGCGCGTACCAGAAGGCGCTCGCGACTGGCTTGCCGTTGAAGTCGTTGCCGAGGGTCAGCTGGTGGCCGAAGGCGAGGAAGACGGCCGCGTAGGTGAGCAGGTGGATGTAGTACCAGAACTCGTAGCCGGTGCGGCGGCGCACCGCGCGCGCGGAGGTGACGCCCACCGCGAGGAGGATGACCGTGCCGGCGGTGGCCTTCAGCATGTCCGGGTAGTCCAGGACCACCGTCAGCGTCTCGTGCAGCAGTGAGGCGTGGTCCTGCGCGGCGTATCCGGCGAGGATCAGCGCGATGTGCGCGAGCAGCAGGCAGACCGTGTACCGGCCGGCCATGGCGTGCCAGCGGGCCACCCGGTCGGAGCCGATCCGCCGCTCCAGCAGCGGCACCCGGGCCATCAGCGCGACGAGGACCGCGCAGGCGTACCCGCACAGCAGCCCCGCGATCCGGCCGGCCCCGGTCAGCCATCCCGCCGTACCGACCACGGAGGTGGTGTCCGACCACCACAGCGCGATCACCGCCGCGACCCCCACCCATATCGCGGTCAGCACGGCGGCCGCGGGGGAGGGCCGGGCGGGCGGCGCCACGGGTGGGGCGGTCCGCCGCTCGTCCACCGTCGTCATCAGTCGTCGTCCTTTCGCCTGTGGGAACGCCATGGTGCGGGGCGAACCTCTGAGGACCCTCTGAAAAGGCGCCCTCAGCGCGGACTCAAAGGAAACTCAGAGCCTGCGGCGACGCCCGCCGCCCGCGCGAGGGGCGATGCTGGAGGCAGCCATGAACACCACCACCCGCTCCGGCCGCCCCGCGCTCACCCGCCCCGACGGCACGCCCCTGCGCGTCCTCGTCGTCGACGACGACCCCGACCTCGCCGAGGTCCTCTCCGGCGCCCTGCGCTACGAGGGCTGGCGGATCCGCACGGCCGGCGACGGCGCGGCGGCACTGACCGCCGCCCGCGAGCTGCTGCCCGACGCGGTCGTCCTGGACGTGATGCTCCCCGACACCGACGGCTTCGCCGTGCTGCGCGGCCTGCGCACGGTCCGGCCGGACGTGTGCGTGCTGTTCCTCACCGCGCGCGACGCCGTGGAAGACCGCATCGCCGGCATCACCGCGGGCGGCGACGACTACGTCACCAAGCCGTTCAGCCTGGAGGAGGTCGTGGCCCGGCTGCGCGGCCTGCTGCGCCGCGCGGGCATGGCCCGCCAGAGCGAGGAGGGGGACCAGCTGGTCGTCGGCGACCTGGTCATGGACGAGGAGGCCCGCGAGGTCACCCGTGCCGGGCAGCTGGTCGAGCTGTCGCCGACCGAGTTCGAGCTGCTGCGCTTCCTCATGCGCAACCCGCGCCGGGTGCTCAGCAAGGCCCAGATCCTCGACCGGGTCTGGTCCTACGACTTCGGCGGCCGCGCCCATGTCGTCGAGCTGTACATCTCCTACCTGCGCAAGAAGGTCGACGCCGGCCGGGAACCGATGATCCACACCGTGCGCGGCGCCGGATACGTGCTCAAGCCGGTGACACCGTGACGCCGCGGCCGCCCTGGCCTCGACGGATCCGTCTGCCCTGGCCGCGCACCCTGCGGGCCCGGCTGACCGCGGGTCTGGTGGTACTGCTGGCGATCAGCTGCGCCGCGGTCGGCGTGGCCGCCGTCGTCGAACTGGACGGCTTCCTCACCAGCCGGGTCGATCAGCAGCTCACCGACGTCGGCAGCCGCTTCCCGGCCAGCCTGGAGCACGCCGGTCAGAAGCCCGACGATCACGACGGCGACGAGCACGGCGACACCCGCCGCCAGGCCACCGGCACCTTCGGCGCCCGTCTGCTGGACGGCACGGTCACCAACGCGGCCGTGGTCCGCCCCGGCGACGCGACGGCCGGCCTGGGCGTCACCCTCTCAGCCCGCGACGAGCGCATCCTGGCCGCCGTCCCGGTCGACGGCCACGGCCACGGCGTCCACCTGTCCGCGCTGGACGACTACCGGGTCGTGGCGAACCGCGGCCGGGACGGTGACGTGCTGATCACCGGGCTGCCGCTGGAGCCCGTGGAGGCCGCCGTGCACCGGCTGGAGGCGGTCGCCGCGATCGTCTTCGGCGTCGCGCTCGCCGCGACCGGGGTGGCGGGGGCGCTGTGGGTGCGCTGGTCGCTGCGGCCGCTCAGCCGGGTCGCGGCGACCGCCACCCGGGTCAGCGAGCTGCCCCTGGCCAGCGGAGAGGTCGCGCTGCCGCCCAGGGCGCCGGAGTCCGACCCGCGCGGCGAGGTGGGGCGGGTCGCCGCCGCCTTCAACCGCATGCTCGGGCACGTCGAGGACGCGCTGACGAAACGGCACGCCAGTGAGGAGCGGCTGCGCCGCTTCGCCGCCGACGCCAGCCACGAGCTGCGCACCCCCGTCGCCTCGGTGCGCGGGCACGCCGAGCTGGCGCTGCTGCACCCCGGGCCGGTGCCGCCGGAGATCAGCCGCGCCCTGGAGCGCATCGCCGCCGAGTCCTCCCGGATGGGCGAGATGGTCGACGAGATGCTGCTGCTGGCCCGCCTGGACGCGGGCCGCCCGCTGGAGAGCCGGCCGGTCGACCTCACCCGCCTGGTGCTGGACGCGGTCACCGACGCCCGCGCCGCCGGCCCCGGCCACCGTTGGACGCTGGACCTGCCGGAGGAGCCGGTGACGGTCACCGGCGACGCCCACCGGCTGCAGCAGGTGCTGGCGAACCTGCTGGCCAACGCCAGGGGCCACACCCCCGCCGGTACGAGGGTCACGGTGTCCCTGACGTCCGACGGCCCGGACGCGGTCCTCACGGTTCACGACGACGGGCCCGGCATCCCCGCGGCCCTCCAGCCGGACGTCTTCGAACGCTTCACCCGGGCCGACCACCGCCGCACCCGCACTGCCGGCGCAGGCGCGGGCCTGGGCCTGTCGATCGTCTCGGCGGTGGCGAAGGCACACGGGGGGAGCGTGGGCGTGGAGAGCAGGCCGGGCTCGACGGTGTTCCGGGTGCGGATCCCGACGGAAAGGGGCGCGGGGCCGTCTCGAAGTGCGGCTCCGCCGCGTGGGCGCACAGCACGCTAGTACCGCGTAACGGCGGTAACTCCGCCCACTGTCCCCACAGCGATGTGCGGCATCCGACTCGGCACCGCCCACCGCAGGATCTCCCGCATCGCGCCCTCGGGCACAGACACGCAACCAGCCGTTGCCGCAACACCGTTGACATGCAGAAAGATGCCGGCGCCGCGCCCCCGCACCGGCACCCGGTAGTTGAACCCCACGACGAGCGCGTAGGCGTACTGCGTCCGGTAGGACACCAGATGCTCGGCCTGCGAGGACCGGCAGTCGGAGGCGAGCGGCTCGCTCCACCGGTTGTACGCACGGGAGGCGTTGTCCTGACACCACCAGGAGTCCTGCCGAACGGGCCGGTACGGCATCCGCGTACCGCCCGGTGCCGCCTTCACGCCGAAGGCGAACGGCAGCTCGTACAGCCCCGTCGGCGTCGTGTTCGTCCCCTGCCGCCGAGCCGTGCCCTCGACCAGCCCCTTCGCCCCGAACCGGGCCGGCGCGGAGCCTGCCCGCACCCACCGCCCGTCGCGCAGGTCCCACCAGCTGACCGTGCCCGTCGTCGAGGAGGTGCTCGGCGCCTGGGCGACGAGCAGTTGCGTGCCGCCGCCGGTGTCCCGCATCCGCTCGGGCAGCGGGGCCTCGCCGCCGGGCGCGGCACCGAGGACGGGCAGGGCCGCGCAGGCGAGGGCGGTGGCGACGACACGGGAGCGCATGGCTCAGACCGTAGACGGAGGCAGCGGCAGCGGCAGCCCGGGCAGGCCGTCCAGGCTGGTCGCGATGTGCTCCTTCTTGGTGAAGTACGCGCTGAGCGAGGCGTCGTCCTCGCGGGCGAACCGCTTGGCGTGCAGATCGCGCTCGGCGTCGTAGGACATGAACGGCACCGCGTATCCGCAGGTGTCGCGGACGAGTTCGGCGTGCACGACGATGATCGCGCGCAGGCCGTGCGGGGCCGGGTCGATGTCCGGGAAGTGGGCGAGCAGCTCCGGGAAGCGGGGGTCGTCGCGGAAGACGGGCTCGCCGCGGCCGTGCACCCGCACGATGTTCGGCGGGCCCTGGAAGGCGGTCCACATCAGCGTGATGCGGCCGTTCTCCCGCAGGTGGGCGATGGTCTCGGCGTTGGACCCGGCGAAGTCCAGATAGGCCACGGTGTGCTCGTCGAGCACCGCGAAGGACCCCTTGAGCCCTTTGGGGGAGAGGTTGATCGTGCCGTCGCCGGCGAGAGGCGCGGTCGCCGTGAAGAAGAGGGGCTGCTCCTCGATGAAGGTGCGGAGCCTGCCCTCGATGCGCTCGTAAGTCTTTCCCATGTCTAAGGATTATTGATCACATTCGTTCGACTGTCTAAGGAATTCGTGGGTCCGCTTCACCTTTCCGGTGGGGGGTGGATTGACGAACCATGCAGAGTTCTGCATACTCATGCATGTCAGCGAATGCACTGTGAGGAGAAACCCGTGACCGAGCGCGTCGTACTCGCCTACTCAGGCGGTCTGGACACCTCCGTCGCCATCGGCTGGATCGCCGAGGAGACGGGCGCCGAGGTCATCGCCGTTGCGGTCGACGTCGGCCAGGGCGGCGAGGACCTGGACGTCATCCGCAAGCGCGCGCTCGCCTGCGGTGCCGTCGAGGCCGAGGTCGCCGATGCCAAGGACGAGTTCGCCGACGAGTACTGCCTCCCGGCGATCAAGGCCAACGCCCTCTACATGGACCGCTACCCGCTGGTCTCCGCCCTCTCCCGGCCGACGATCGTCAAGCACCTCGTCGCCGCCGCCCAGAAGCACGGCGCCACCACGGTCGCCCACGGCTGCACCGGCAAGGGCAACGACCAGGTCCGCTTCGAGGCCGGCATCGTCGCCCTCGCCCCCGACCTGAAGTGCATCGCCCCGGTCCGTGACTACGCGATGACCCGGGACAAGGCGATCGCGTTCTGCGAGGAGAAGAACCTCCCGATCGCGACCACCAAGAAGTCCCCGTACTCCATCGACCAGAACGTCTTCGGCCGTGCCGTCGAGACCGGCTTCCTCGAGGACATCTGGAACGCCCCGATCGAGGACATCTACGAGTACACCCAGAACCCGGCCGTCGCCCGCGAGGCCGACGAGGTGATCATCTCCTTCAAGGAGGGCGTCCCGGTCGCCATCGACGGCAAGCCCGTCACCGTCCTGCAGGCCATCCAGCAGCTCAACGAGCGCGCCGGCGCCCAGGGCATCGGCCGGATCGACATGGTCGAGGACCGTCTCGTCGGCATCAAGTCCCGCGAGGTCTACGAGGCTCCCGGCGCGATCGCCCTGATCACCGCCCACCAGGAGCTGGAGAACGTCACCGTCGAGCGTGAGCTGGCCCGCTACAAGCGCCAGGTCGAGCAGCGCTGGGGCGAGCTGGTCTACGACGGCCAGTGGTTCTCCCCGCTCAAGCGCGCCCTGGACGGCTTCATCAACGAGGCCAACCAGCACGTCACCGGCGACATCCGGATGACCCTGCACGGCGGCCGCGCGGTGGTCACCGGCCGGCGCTCGGCGGAGTCGCTGTACGACTTCAACCTCGCCACCTACGACACGGGCGACACGTTCGACCAGTCCGCGGCGAAGGGCTTCATCGACATCTACAGCCTGTCGTCGAAGATCGCCGCCAAGCGCGACCTGGCCTGACCCCGTACGGGTTCACCTGACCCGCATCCGGCTGACAGCCGCCTCCCCGCCTGCGAGTGTGGGGAGGCGGTGGCACATCCGTACCTCTCTAGGAGCAACGCAGTGAGCAGCAACAGCGGTGACGTACGGCTCTGGGGCGGCCGTTTCGCCGACGGCCCCGCCGACGCCCTGGCGAAGCTGTCCGCATCCGTCCACTTCGACTGGCGACTCGCGCCGTACGACATCGCCGGCTCGCGTGCCCACGCGCGCGTGCTGCACAAGGCGGGGCTCCTCACCGAGGACGAGCTGACCCGGATGCTCGACGGGCTCGACCGGCTCGAGGCCGACGTGGCCGCCGGCACCTTCGTCGGCACCATCGCCGACGAGGACGTGCACACCGCCCTGGAGCGCGGCCTGCTGGAGCGGCTCGGCCCCGACCTCGGCGGCAAGCTGCGCGCCGGCCGGTCCCGCAACGACCAGGTGGCGACCCTCTTCCGGATGTACCTGCGGGACCACGCCCGGATCATCGGCGGCCTGATCGCCGAGTTGCAGGAGGCGCTGATCGGCCTCGCCGAGGCCCACCCGGACGTGGCCATGCCCGGCCGCACCCACCTCCAGCACGCCCAGCCGGTGCTCTTCGCCCACCACGTCCTCGCGCACGTGCAGTCCCTGTCGAGGGACGCCGAGCGGTTGCGCCAGTGGGACGAGCGCACGGCCGTCTCGCCCTACGGCTCGGGCGCCCTGGCCGGCTCCTCCCTCGGCCTGGACCCGGAGGCGGTCGCCGCGGACCTCGGCTTCGAACACGGCAGCGTCGGCAACTCCATCGACGGCACGGCCTCCCGGGACTTCGTCGCCGAGTTCGCCTTCATCACCGCGATGATCGGCGTGAACCTCTCCCGGATCGCCGAGGAGATCATCATCTGGAACACGAAGGAGTTCTCCTTCGTGACCCTGCACGACGCGTTCTCCACCGGCTCGTCGATCATGCCGCAGAAGAAGAACCCGGACATCGCCGAGCTGGCGCGCGGCAAGTCCGGCCGTCTGATCGGCAACCTGACCGGCCTGATGGCCACCCTGAAGGCCCTCCCGCTCGCGTACAACCGCGACCTGCAGGAGGACAAGGAGCCCGTCTTCGACTCCTGCGACCAGCTGGAGGTGCTCCTCCCGGCCTTCACCGGCATGATCGCCACCCTCACGGTCAACCGCGAGCGGATGGAGGAACTGGCCCCGGCCGGCTTCTCCCTCGCCACCGACATCGCCGAGTGGCTGGTCAAGCAGGGCGTGCCCTTCCGGGTCGCGCACGAGGTCGCCGGCGAGTGCGTCAAGGTCGCCGAGGCCGAGGGCAAGGAACTGGACGGGCTCACGGACGAGCAGTTCGCGAAGATCTCCGCCCACCTCACCCCCGAGGTGCGCTCGGTCCTCAACGTCCCCGGCGCCCTCGCCTCCCGCAACGGCCGCGGCGGTACGGCGCCCAGCGCGGTCGCCGTCCAGCTGGCCGAGGTCAAGGCGGACGTGGCGCGTCAGCACGAGTGGGCGAACGCCAAGAAGTGACCGAGGGGCATCGCGGGTTACGTTGGTCGGCAGCCGCACCGGAGCCGACCGAACGGAGCCCGCGATGCCCTTCGCGCGACTGACCGCAGCAACCACCCCGACCTGCCACATCGGACTCGGTCTCGCCGCCGTCGGCCGCCCCGGTTACATCAACCTCGGCCGCGAAGACGACCTCGGAGAGGACCGCAGCGTCGACGCCCTGCGCGAGCGCACCCACGAACTCCTCGACGCCGCCTACGCCCAGGGCGTGCGCTACATCGACGCGGCCCGCTCCTACGGCCGCTCCGAGGAGTTCCTCGCCGACTGGCTGAAGGCCCGCCCCGGGATCGAGGACGTCGTCGTCGGCAGCAAGTGGGGCTACACCTACACCGCCGACTGGTCCACCGACGCCGCGCAGCACGAGGTCAAGGACCACAGCCTCGCCACCTACGAGCGGCAGCGCGCCGAGAGCGACGCCCTCCTCGGCGACCGGCTCGACCTCTACCAGATCCACTCCGTCACCCCGGACAGCCCGGCCCTGACCGACAAGGACCTGCACGCCCGGCTCGCCGAGGCCGCCGCGCAGGGCGTCACCATCGGGTTCTCCACCAGCGGCCCGGCTCAGGCGGAGGCCGTACGCGCCGCGCTCGCCGTGACCGTCGACGGCGATCCCCTCTTCCGGACCGTCCAGTCCACTTTCAACCTGCTGGAGACCTCCGCCGGCCCCGCCCTCGCCGAGGCGCACGCCGCGGGGCTCACGGTGATCGTCAAGGAGGGCATGGCCAACGGGCGCCTGGCCGATCCGCAGGCCCCGGACGCCCTGCGGGCCGTGGCCGCGTCCACCGGCCTCGGCTGCGACGCCGTGGCCCTGGCGTTCGTGTTGCGCCAGCCGTGGGCGGGCGTCGTCCTGTCCGGCGCGGCGACCACCCGGCAGCTCGCGTCCAACCTGCACGCGGCCGTCGTGGACCTGGACGAGGGGCAGCTCACCCGGCTCGCCACCCTGGCCGAGGACCCGCACGCCTACTGGGAGCAGCGCGGCCGGCTGCCCTGGCACTGAGATCCCCCTGAGACCCCTCCGGTGAGTCACGCACGCATTCAATGAGACATGAATGTCTCATGTGGTCTATTCTTGTCTCATGGCTGTCGATCGTGACCATGTGCTGCGCAGCGCCGCGGCCCTGCTGACCCGGAAATCCACCGCGACCATGGACGAGGTCGCCAAGGCCGCCGGGATCAGCCGCGCCACCCTGCACAGGCAGTTCGCCGGACGCGACGCGCTGGTCCGTGCGCTGGAGGCGCTCGGCATCGCCGAGTGCGAGGCGGCGCTGGAAGCGGCCCGGCTCGACGACGGCCCGGCCGCGGACGCCGTTCACCGGCTGGTGCGGGAGATCGAACCCGCCGCCGGCCTGATCGCCTTCCTCTACACGGAGAACCAGCTGTTCGAGGGCGAGGAGCAGAACGCCGGCTGGGCCCGCATCGACGAGCGCATGACGGCCCTGTTCCGGCGAGGTCAGGAGAGCGGCGAGTTCCGTATCGACCTGACCCCCGTCTGGCTCACCGAGGCGCTGTACGGCCTGCTCGCCTCCGGCGCCTGGGCGGTCACCGAGGGCCGCGTGGCCCCCAACGACTTCACCTACATGATCGTCGAGCTGCTGCTCGGCGGCGTACGACGCAACCACCCGATCACAAGAGAGGAATCATGACCAGCACCCTGCAGCCGGTCGGCACGACGGAGGCGGTGAAGCGTCCGGGCCGCTGGCTCGCGCTGTCCGTCCTCGTCCTGGCCGTGCTGCTGGTGGCCGTGGACGCCACCGTCCTCGGCCTCGCGACCCCCTACATCAGCGAAGACCTGAGGCCGTCCGGCACCCAGCTGCTCTGGATCGGCGACGTCTACTCCTTCGTCATCGCCGGCCTGCTGGTCTCCATGGGCAGCCTCGGCGACCGCATCGGCCGCAAGCGGATCCTGCTCGTCGGCGCCACCGCCTTCGGCGCGGTCTCCGTGCTCAACGCCTACGCCACCACACCCGAGCTGATGATCCTTGCCCGGGCGCTGCTCGGCGTCGCGGGCGCCACCCTGATGCCGGCCACCCTGGCCCTGATCCGCAACATCTTCCACGACCCGCGCGAGCGCAGCCTCGCCATCGGCATCTGGGGCGCCACCGCGTCCGCCGGCACCGCCGTCGGCCCGATCGCGGGCGGCTTCCTGCTGGAGCACTTCTGGTGGGGCTCGGTCTTTCTCATCAACCTGCCGGTGATGGCGGTGCTGGTGCTGGTCGGCGTCAAGATGCTGCCGGAGTCGCGCAACCCGAACCCGGGCCCCTGGGACCTGCGCAGTGTCCTGCTGTCGCTGCTCGGCATGATCGGCGTCGTCTACGCGGTCAAGGAAGCGGCCTCGCACGGCTTCAGCCTGCCCACCCTCGCCGTGGGCCTCCTCGGCGCGGCGGCCCTCTACGGCTTCGTCCACCGCCAGCTGACCATGCCGACCCCGCTGCTGGACATGCGGCTGTTTTGCAACCGCGGCTTCAGCGGCGCCGTGCTGGCCGACCTGCTGACCGTCCTCGGCATGTCGGGGCTGGTGTTCTTCCTGTCCCAGTACCTGCAGTTGGTGCAGGGCAGGCGGCCGTTCGAGGCGGGCCTGGCCGAAGTCCCGGCCGCCGTCGGCGCGGTGGCGGCCGGTCTGATCGCCGGCCGTGCGGCGCGCCGCTTCTCGGTCCGTACGGTGGTCTCCAGCGGTCTCGCCGCGGTCGGCCTCGCGCTGGCGGCGCTGACCCTGCTGGGCCGGTCGACGGGCTACCCCGTCCTCGGCACCGTGCTGCTGGTCGTCGGCATCGGCGCGGGCTTCTCGTTCACGGTGACCGCCGACGTGATCCTCTCCAGCGTCCCCAAGGACCAGGCGGGCGCGGCCTCCGCGGTCTCCGAGACGGCGTACGAACTCGGCGCCGCCCTCGGCATCGCCGTCCTCGGCTCGATCGTGACGGGCGTCTACCGCGACTTCCCGTCCCCGGCCGGCACCCCGGCCGAGGCGCACGAATCACTCGGCGGCGCGGTCGAGGCAGCCCAGGCCCTGCCGGCCGGCACGGCAGGGACGCTGCTGGACGCGGCCCGTCAGTCCTTCGTGGACGGACTCGCCCTGGCCTCGGGCGTCGGCGCAGCGGTGCTGCTGACAGCGGCCGCGGCAGCATGGTTCATGCTGCGAGGCCAACGGCTGGACAGCCAGTCCTGAGGGGCGCGGGAAGCCGCGTGACCGACGGGCCGGACGAGTTCGCCGGTGGACCAGCGGCTGAGGGGTCGTCGTCCTCGACGACCCTGTGAGGGCGGTGCGGGCACGGCGAGCGTGCTTCTTGGCATGTTCGCCGCCATCGCCTGGGAGGATGTGAGGATGCTTTTGGTGACTGGCGCGAGCGGGAACGTCGGAACGGCTCTGCTGACGCGTCTTCGGGACGCCGGCGTGGCCGCGCGGGCGGCTTACCGTGATCCGCACACCACGGCCGACGTCATCAAGTCGGGCGGGCAGGCAGTGACGCTCGATCTGGCCGTGCCGGACACGATCGGTCCCGCGCTCGACGGCATCGAGACCGTGTTCCTGATCGGCGCTACGGGCCCCGCCCAGACGACGCATGAACTCAACCTGCTGGAAGCCGCCCGTGAAGCGGGTGTCCGGGTGGTGAAGCTGTCGGTCTGGAGGGCCGACGAAGGGCTCTCACCGATCGCCCGGCTGCATCAGCCCGTCGAACAGTCGCTGATCACGTCAGGTGTGCCCTGGACGATCCTGCGGCCCAACTTCTACCTGCAGAACTTCCTGCGCCAGCCGTCCATCCGCACGGCCGGGGAGTTCGCCCTCCCCCTGATCACCGCACCCATCAGCTTCATCGACATCGGCGACATCGCCGAGGTCGCGGCGAGGGTGCTCACCACGGACGGCCACGACGGCCGCGTCTACGACCTCACCGGGCCCGAGGCCCTGACCTACACCGAAGCCGCCGAAGAGTTCTCCGACGTGCTGGGCAGGCCGGTGCGGTACGTCGGCCTGCCGGACGACGAAGCGCGCACGGTCATGCTCAGCCGCGGGATGCCGGAGTTCCAGGTCGACGCCCTGATCGGAGTCGCCCGCGCCTACCGCGACGGCGGTGCCGAGACCGTCACGTCGACCGTGGCCGACCTCACCGGCCGTGCAGCCACCGGTTTTGCCGACTTCGTGCGCCAGAACCGCGACGTCTTCGGCTGACCGCCGCGCGGATCGGCCTGCGACCCGGCGGGTGCGGCGCCGCCGGGAAAGTTACGCCGCTTCCTTCGCCTTGCTCGCGTACATGTCCACGTACTCCTGTCCCGACAGCCGCATCACCTCGGCCATCACGGAGTCCGTCACGGCCCGCAGCACGTACCGGTCCCGGTCCATCCCGTCGTACCGCGAGAACTCCATCGGCTCACCGAACCGCACGGTCACCTGCCCGGGCCGGGGCATCCCCGCCCCGCCCGGCTGGACCTTGTCCGTGCCGATCATGGCGAACGGCACCACCGGAGCACCGGTCATCAGCGTCAGCCGCGCGATACCGGTGCGCCCCCGGTACAGGCGTCCGTCGGGCGAGCGGGTGCCCTCGGGGTAGATGCCGAAGACTTTGCCCTCCTCCAGGATCCGGCGGCCGGTCATGAGCGCCGCGACACCGCCGCGGCCGCCGTCGCGGTCGACCGGGATCATGCCGACGCCGGTGAAGAACCAGGCCATCAGCCGGCCCTTGAAGCCCTTGCCGGTGACGTACTCGTCCTTGCCGATGAAGAACACCTGACGGTCGCAGACGAGCGGAAGGATCATCGAGTCGATGAAGGTGAGGTGGTTGCCGGCGAGGATCACCGGGCCGTCGCCCGGGATGTGCTCGGCGCCCTCGACCCGGAAACGGAACATCAGGCGCATGACCGGTCCGAGCACTGCCTTGATGATCGCGAAGCGGGACAACGGGCCCTCCGGTGTCAAGGGGTCGGTATGAGTCTGTGCAGGTGAGGACGATACTCGCGGCCAAGGGGCCGGCGCACATCGGGTTCACCGAGGTCTTACGCACTGTTGACGTCGGTTCACCTGCGGTGCCGCCGTGTGGACGGCGTATGACAGGCGGGTGACGATGTGACCGACGGCTCACCCGGACGCCGCACGGGTACCCCGACGGTGGGTCAGCAGCCGGGGGATGAGACGAAATACGACATCCGCAGTCATCCGTGCGTTCCCGTCAGGGCCTCCCCCTCGTCATGTGCACGCCCCTACGATCGCCGCGCACGGACATCGAGGGGCAGGAGGTCGCACATGGGCACACAGGAGTCGCGGGAGACCGAAGGGACGACGAGCGGGGGGACCGGACGGCGCGCGCTGCTCGGCGCCGCGGTGCTCGGCGCGGGCGCCTCCGTGCTGGGACTCGCCGGCACGGCACGGGCGGCCGACGGAGCCGCGCGGCACGGCGGGGGCCTGAAGAGCCTGCCCGTGCCGACGGTCATCGGGCACCGCGGCGCGAGCGGTTACCGGCCGGAGCACACCTTCGGGTCCTACCAACTGGCCCTCGACCTGGGCGCCGACATCGTCGAGGCCGGTGACCTGGTGCCCACGAGGGACGGCCATCTGGTGTGCCGGCACGAGCCGGAGATCGGCGGCACCACGGACGTCGCCGACCATCCCGAGTTCGCCGACCGCAAGACCACCAAGACGCTCGACGGCGTGCCCACCACGGGCTGGTTCACCGAGGACTTCACGCTCGCCGAGCTGAAGACGCTGCGCGCGATCGAGCGCATCCCGGCCAACCGGCCGCACAACACCCTCTACAACGGCCGCTGGGAGATCCCCACCTTCGAAGAGGTCCTGAAGTGGCAGGACGAGCAGACCCGCAAGCGCGGCAAGCAGGTGTGGATCTACCCCGAGACCAAGCACCCCACCTACTTCCGCAAGCTGGGCCTCGGCCTGGAGGAGCGGGTGGCCAAGCTGCTGCACAAGTACGGCAAGGACAAGCGCACCTCGCCGGTCATCCTGCAGTCCTTCGAACCGACCAGCATCCAGCGGCTGAACAAGCTCGTCGACAATCCGCTGGTCGTGCTGCTGTCGTCCGCGAGCAGCCGCCCGTACGACTTCGTCGACTCCGGTGACCCGCGCACGGTCGCCGACCTGATCACCCCGAAGGGCCTGCGCGAGATCGCCGGCTACGCGCAGGGCATCGGGCCGACCCTGGACCTGGTCATCCCCAAGGACGCGAACGGGAACCTCACCCGGCCCACCACGCTCGTCGCCGACGCGCACAAGGTGGGCCTGGTCCTGCACCCCTACACCATGCGCAACGAGAACCCCTTCCTGCCGGCGAGCTTCCGCAAGGGGACCGACGCCGACGGCTACGGCGACGTGTTCGGCGCCTTCCGGACCTACTTCGCCACCGGCATCGACGGCGTCTTCACCGACAACCCGGACACCGGACTGCTGGCCCGCGAGGCCTTCGTCAACGGCTGACCGACTCGTTGGAGTGACCTCACGGCCGCCCGGGCAACCCACCGCCCGGGCGGCCGCGTCGTGCCGGACATGACGCACGACGCGCCGCACCGGGCACACGACCTGCCGCACGGGGGACATGACCTGCCACACCGGAGACATGACCTTCCACACCGGGGTCACGCCGTTCCGTACAAAGGACACGACCTCCCGCCCAGGGCCGCCCATGACCTGCTCGCCACCCTGCGACCGCTGCTGGCCGCCGAGGCCCGTGCCGAGGCGCACGCCTTCGGGGGCGAGGCCGCGGACCTGGAACAGGCGGTCTGGCTGCGGCTGCTCGAACGCCTCGCCGCCGCCGGCCCGCCGCCCGACCCGCAGGGCTGGCTGCGCCGGGCCGTCCGCGCCGAGGCCCGCCGCACCCGTCGCACACGGCGGCGCGAGGAGCGCTACGACGGTGAGCCGGCCGGCAAGGAGCCCGGCCCGGAAGCGCTCGTGCTGGCCGCCGCGCGCGGGCGGGCCCTGCGGGAGGCGGTGCGCCGGCTGCCGGGCCGGTGCCCGCGATTGCTGGAGGCGCTGCTGTCGCCGCGGGACCTGACATACCGGGAAATCGCGGGGGAGTTGGGTATCTCACAGGGCAGTCTCGGCCCGGAACGCTCCAGATGTCTGGGATGTCTGCGGCGTTTGCTCGTACGGGAGGTTGCGGCGCGCTGACCGCGGGGATAGGAGTGGGGGACAACAGATGATCAGGTGAGCGGGAGGCGTGCGCACATGGGCATGAGCGTGACCATCTCTGCGGCGACCGAGCAGGATGCCGAACAGATCTTCAGGCTGCAGTACCTGTGCTTCCAGAGCGAGGCCGCGCTGTACGGCAACTACCGCATCGACCCGCTCGTCCAGACCCTGGACTCGGTGCGCGAGGAGGTCGCCCGGGACTGTGTCCACGTGGCGCGGCTCGGCGACGAGGTGGTCGGCTCGGTGCGCGGCCACGTCACCGAGGACGGCTCCGCGGCCATCGGCAAGCTCTGTGTCCACCCGCGACTGCAGGGCCACGGCATCGGCGCCCGGCTGCTGCGCACGGCCGAGACGGCGCTCACCGAGGAGCACGGCGTCACCCGGTTCCGGCTCCACACCGGCCACCGCAGCGAGGGCAACCTGCGGCTGTACCGCAAGGTCGGCTACCAGGCGGTCGGCACCGCCGAGGGCACCGACGGCGTCCGGATGATCGTCCTGGAGAAGCCGGCCGGGGCGTACGCGCAGACGGCGTGACTCAGGACCGCTGCTGCCGCGACGTCCGCAGCCAGTAGATCGCCGAGAGCGGCAGCAGCACCGGAATGAAGATGTATCCCATCCCGTAGTCGGACCACACGGTCGCGTCGGGGAACGCCGAAGGCTCGACCAGGGTCCAGGTGCCGACGGTCAGGACGCCCGCGAGTTCGGCGGCGCAGCACCACAGGGCGGCCCGGCGGGCCCTCTCGCCGCCACGCACCAGCGAGTACGTGATGAACCCGTAGACGACGCCGGCCACCGCCGACAGCGAGTAGGCCAGCGGGGCCCGGTCGAACTCGGTCGCGATCTGGTAGACGGACCGCGACACCGCGCCGACCACCATCACGCCGTACAGCCACACCAGCAGCATGCCGGGCCCGCTGATCAGCCGGGCCGGCTTCTCCTGCACCGCCGTCATCTCAGCCTCCCCAGATGTCGTAGAGCCGTACTTCCAGCACGGCGAGCACCACGCCGCCGGCGGCGACGGTCGCCGAACCCCACCGGGTGCGCTCGGCCAGCGACATGAACCCGGCCGCCGGAACGCACGCGAAGGCGCCCAGCAGATACGCCACGAAGATCGCCGTGCCCTGCTCCGGCTTCTCGCCCCGCGCCAGCTGCACGATCCCCACCACCAGCTGGACCACGGCCAGCAGCGAGACCACGCCCATGCCGATGAAGTGCCAGTCCTTCGTCGGCTGGTCACGATAGGCCGCCCAGCCGCACCAGGCGGCCAGCAACAGCGCGGCGACCCCGGTCACCAGCGTCAGGACATCAAGCATGCAGCGACTTTATTACGACCGAATCGTCCCGCCGCCCGCACCCCTGTCGTCGGCGCCCCGGCCCCCACCTGCCCGCCGCCGCGCTCACCGTGGCGTTGGCCACAACCACCGCGGCCACGGGCCCCGCGCCGACCTCGTCGACGTCCGCCCGCCGGCCCTGTCCGTACTGGTCACCGCCGCCGGCGTCGAGACCGGCGTGCGGGCGTGCGCCGCGTCCGGTGCCGTCCCACCACTGTCCACTATCCGGACAGTCCTGACCGGTCAGCACCGTACGTCTGCTTTACTGATCGCATGACCACGACGAGCGACCGCACCCCTGCGACCGAGGCGACCATGACGCCCGGTGCTCGTTGTATGTGTCGTACGCGCCGAATGTGCGCCTGCTAGAGGGCCCCCGCACCACCTGAGCCTCGCGCCCCGAAGCGAGTGCCCGCTCGTGTTCCGCCCTGCGCGGCCGAGCCCCCGCCCCGCGCGCGCACGTTCCACCCCCACGGCCGCACCCCCGCGCCGAAGAACACGCCGCGCCCGGGCGCCTTCGATTCTTCATGCCCCGTGCCCGGCGCCCACGACGTGCCGCGCACTCGACAGTGACGGAAACCCCACGTGATCACCACACAGGGCCTCACCAAGGTCTACCGCTCACGCGGCCGCGAGGTCACCGCCCTGGCCGGCGTCGACCTGCACGTCCGCGAAGGCGAGGTCTACGGCGTCATCGGCCAGTCCGGCGCCGGCAAGTCCTCCCTCATCCGCTGCGTCAACCTGCTGGAGCGCCCCACATCCGGCACCGTGACCGTCGCCGGCCAGGACCTCACCGCCCTCGCCGGGCGCGGCCCGCGCGCCGGCCGCGAGCTGAGGCAGGCCCGCAGCCGTATCGGCATGGTCTTCCAGCACTTCAACCTGCTGTCCTCGCGCACCGTCCAGGACAACGTCGAACTGCCCCTGGAGATCCTCGGCCGCTCCGGCAAGAACCGCTCCCGCAAGGCGCTCGAACTGCTCGAGCTCGTCGGCCTCGCCGACAAGGCGGGCGCCTACCCCGCCCAGCTCTCCGGCGGCCAGAAGCAGCGCGTCGGCATCGCCCGCGCCCTGGCCGGCGACCCCAAGGTGCTGCTGTCCGACGAGGCCACCAGCGCTCTCGACCCGGAGACCACCCGGTCCATCCTGACCCTGCTGCGCGACCTCAACCGCGAACTCGGCCTCACCGTCCTGCTCATCACCCACGAGATGGACGTCGTGAAGACGGTCTGCGACTCCGCCGCGCTGATGGAGAAGGGCCGCATCGTCGAATCGGGCACGGTCAGCGAACTGCTCGCCACCCCCGGAAGCAAGCTCGCCAGCGCGCTGTTCCCGGTCGGCGGCGAGGCCTCCGCGGACGACCGCACCGTCCTCGACGTCACCTTCCACGGCGAGGCCGCCACCCAGCCGGTCATCTCCCAGCTGTCGCGCACCTACAACATCGACATCTCGATCCTCGGCGCCGCCATCGACACCGTCGGCGGGCTGCAGATCGGCCGCATGCGCATCGAGCTGCCCGGCCGCTACGAGGACAACGTCGTGCCCATCGGCTTCCTGCGCGAGCAGGGGCTCCAGATCGACGTCCTGGGCCAGGAGCCCGCGCTGGTGAAGGAAGGTGCCAAGTGACCTGGACTGATTGGTCGACGATGCAGCCCCTGCTGTCGCAAGCGTGTTGGGACACCCTCTACATGGTCGGCTGGTCCACCCTCATCGCCGTCGTCGGGGGTCTGCCGCTCGGCATCCTGCTCGTCCTGACGGACAAGGGCGGGCTGCTGCAGAACGTCGTCGCGAACAAGGTCATCGGCCAGATCGTGAACATCGCCCGCTCGATGCCGTTCATCATCCTGATGGTGGCCCTGATGGGCTTCACCCGCTGGGTCACCGGCACCACCATCGGCCGTGACGCCGCGATCGTGCCGCTCGCGATCGGCGCGATCCCGTTCTTCGCGCGGCTCGTCGAGACGTCCGTCCGCGAAGTGGACGGCGGTCTCGTGGAGGCGGTGCAGGCCATGGGCGGCAGCACCTGGAAGGTCGTGCGCAGCGTCCTCCTCCCCGAGTCGCTCCCCTCGCTGATCTCCGGCACCACCACCACGATCATCGCCCTCATCGGCTACTCCGCCATGGCCGGCACCGTCGGCGCCGGCGGCCTCGGCGACATCGCCATCCGCTACGGCTACCAGCGCTTCGAGACCGGGCTGATGTGGATCACGGTGGCCATCCTGGCCGTCGTCATCTCCCTGCTGCAGTTCGCCGGCGACTACACGGCCCGCACCCTGCACCGCCGTACCGGCAAGACCGGTGGCCTGCTCCTGTTCCGCCCGATGCGCGGCGTCTTCGGCGGCACGGTCGCCGCCGACGCCGTCCGCAAGGGCTGAGCACCCCGAGAACTCCCCGTTCACCTGACAACGGGGTCGCACCACCCATAAGGAAAGGCACTTTTCGTGCGTAACACCGCCAAGATCACCACCGCCGTCCTCGCCGCCGGAGCCCTCACCCTGGGCCTGTCCGCCTGCGGCTCGGACAAGGACTCCGCCAAGGACCCGAACGCCACGCTGACCGTCGCCGCCACGCCCACCCCGCAGGGCGAGATCCTCACCTACATCAAGGACAACCTGGCGCAGAAGGCCGGCCTCAAGCTCGAGGTCAAGGAGTTCACCGACTACGTGACTCCGAACACGGCCGTCCAGCAGGGCGAGGTCGACGCCAACTACTTCCAGCACAAGCCGTACCTCGACGACTTCAACAAGAAGAACGGCACCGACATCGTCCCGGTGCCCGGCGGTACGGTCCACCTGGAGCCGCTCGGCGTCTACTCCAAGAGCCTGAAGAAGCTCGACGACCTCAAGTCGGGCGGCACCGTCGCGCTGCCCAACGACACCACCAACGAGGCCCGCGCGCTCAAGCTCCTCGAGGACAACGGGGTCATCAAGCTCAAGGCCGGTGCCGGGTACTCCGCGACCCCCAAGGACGTCACCTCCAACCCCAAGAACCTGAAGTTCAAGGAGCTGGAGGCCGCCCAGCTGCCGCGCTCCCTCGGTGACGTGGACGCCGCCGTCATCAACGGCAACTACGCGCTGGAGGCCAAGCTCAGCCCCGCGAAGGACGCCCTCGTCGCGGAGAAGGCCCAGAACAACCCGTACGCCAACTTCCTGGCGGTGAAGAAGGGCGACGAGAGCGACCCGCGCGTCAAGAAGCTCGCGAAGCTCCTCACCTCGCCCGAGGTGAAGAAGTTCATCGAGGACAAGTACCAGGGCGCCGTCGTCCCGGCGTTCTGAGCCCGCGCGTGCGCCAACGGGGTCCACTCCTCACGGGGGGTGGACCCCGTTGTGCGGTTCAGTGGTTACATGCTGCATGCTGGGCAGTTCAGTGAGCCCTGACGGTTCCTCAAGAAACTCCCGAAGGTTACGGAGCGTCGCATGACTAGCACCTTCCCCAACATCTCCATCAGCACGGAGCGGTTGGTGCTGCGTCCCCTCGACGACGACGACGTGCCCGCCCTGACCGAGATGATGAACGACGAGCAGGTTGCCGCCTGGACCGACGTGCCCCGGCCGTTCACCGAGGACGCCGCCCGGCAGTGGATCACCGAGTACGCGCGCACCGAGCGCACCACGGGCCGCGGCCTGGACCTCGCGGTCACCGAGTTCCTCACCCAGCGCCTGGTCGGCGTCGTCCAGCTCACCAAGACCAACTGGCACATCCGGTCCACCGAACTGTCGTACATCGTCGCCCCCTGGGCGCGCGGCGAGGGCTATGCCTCCGAGGCCGCGCTCGCCACCGCCCAGTGGCTCTTCAACGACCAGAAGTTCGAACGCATCGAGCTGCGCACCGCCGCCGACAACACCGCCTCCCAGCAGGTCGCCCAGAAGATCGGCTGCATCAGCGAGGGCGTGCTGCGCAACGCCTGCATAGTCCACGTCCGCACCGAAGACGGCACGTGGACCGACGTGCGTACCGACTTCATCGTGTGGAGCCTGCTCCCGGAGGACCTCGAGGGAGCCGACGAGCAGCTCGCAGACACCGGCGGCTTCGCGCCGTACTCCGACTGGAACTGAGCCGCGGCACCCCACCAGGTACGCTCGAAGCCGCCCCCCGGGCCCAGCACCCCTGACGACCTGCGCAAACCTGGAGACTGACGACGATGGCCGACCGGGTCACGGTGATCGGCTGGGACGGCTCGCCGCTGACCGAGGCGGCACGCGCCGCCCTCGGCGCCGCCACACTGGTGGCCGGCGCCGCCCACCACCTGGCACTGCCCGAGGTTCCGCCCGGCGCCGAGCGCATCCGGCTGGGCAGCGTCGCCCTCGCCGCCCGCCGCATCGCCGGCCACCGCGGCACCGCCGTCGTCCTCGCCGACGGCGACCCCGGCTTCTTCGGCGTCGTGCGCACGCTGCGCGCCCCCGAGTTCGGCCTCGAGGTGGAGGTCGTCCCCGCCGTCTCATCCGTCGCCGCCGCCTTCGCCCGCGCCGGCATGCCCTGGGACGACGCCCTGGTGGTCGTCGCCCACCCGCGCACCCTGCGCCGCGCGGTCAACGTGTGCCGTGCCCACACCAAGGTCGCCGTCCTCACCGCACCCGGAGCAGGCCCCGCCGAGCTGGGGCTGCTCCTCGAGGGCGTCCACCGCACCTTCGTCATCTGCGAGGAACTCGGCACCGAACGCGAGCAGGTCTCCGTCGTCACCTCCGACAAGGCCGCCGACCACACCTGGCGCGACCCGAACGTCGTCATCGTCATCGGCGGCCGGGCCGGCGCCGCCGAGGACGGCGGCTGGATCGCCGGCCGCGACCCGGCCACCGCACCCCGCGGCTGGACCCTGCCCGCCGACGCCTACGACGGCGACCTCGGCGAGGGCGAGACCGAACCGCTGCGCGCCGCGCAACTCGCGCGCCTCGGGCCCCGCGTCGGCGACCTCGTGTGGGACATCGGCTGCGGCTCGGGCGCCTTCGCCACCGAGGCCGCCCGCGCCGGCGCCGCCGTCCTCGCCGTCGACCGGGACCCCGACGCCTGCGCCCGCACCGACGCCGTCGCCCGCCGCCACGGCGTCCAGCTGCAGATCGTCCAAGGCGCCGCCCCGCAGGTCCTGGAGGACCTGCCCGAACCCGACGTCGTCCGGGTCGGCGGCGGGGGAGCGGCCGTCGTCTCCGCCGTCGCCGACCGGCGCCCGCAGCGCATCGTCACCCACGCCGGCACCCGCGACGCCGCCGAACTCATCGGCCGCGACCTGACCGAGCACGGCTACCACGTCCAGTGCGCCCTGCTGCAGTCCGTCGAGCTCGACACCCGCGCCTGGTCCGAGACCGAGCGGAGCGTGGCGTTCCTGCTCACCGGGGTGCTCGCGGACCGAACCCCGTGATCGGCTTGTCGTATCGCGGGGTAGGCTGGCCGATCGTCGTACCGCAACCGGTCGCCCGGCGCTCCGCCGGTCAATGTCCGTAAAAACCGGTCCGTTTCGGGGCGGGTGTGGTACGGCAGAACGCGTGGACGCGCAACGTGGCGCAGTCCACAGCGGGCTGTCGCGGATCACGCTGTCGCGACGGCGCAACGGCCGGGACAATGCCACTGAATGGCTTTGTCGCCTTTTCCGGGCGGTCGTTCGTGCCGCTGGGCACGCCCGCTCGTTCTTCACTGCGGGGCGGTCGGTGCGCCGTTCCGGGTGAACTGGTCGTAGAGGCACTAACCGATGGGCGAGGGGTACGCATGACCGACACCGGCCAGGTCCCGGGCGAGGGGCTGCCGGAGAACGCAGGCACGGTGGAGCAGCCGGGCGTCTCCGCGCCCGGTGCGTACGCCTACCTCTCCGAGAGCCCCGCCGAGGACGAAGACCTGCTGCTGCCCGGCTCCCACGGGGCCTGGGGCAACGAGGTGGCGCCGCCCGCGCCCGAGCCGGTCGTCGAGGCCGTGCACGAGCCGGGCCCGCACGAGTTGTCCGGCCGCGACAGCGGCTCCGTCGACCTGAACGGGGTACGGCTCCCGGGCCCGGCGCCGCAGCGTACAGCGCCCACCCGGCCCATCCCGCCGATCACGCCCCGCCGGCCGCTGCACCTCGGCCCGCCGATCCCGGACGCCTCCGCGAGCCCGGTCCGCTCCCTCGCCGACCGCGGCCCCGCTGACGCCCCGGTCCGCCAGGCGGTCCCGTCCCCCAGCGGCCCCGAGTACCTCGACGCCCCGCAGCAGGCCGGCGCGCCGGCGTCCGCGGAGGCCGCGGCGTGGCCCGCGCAGGCCCAGGTGGCCGCCGGGGCGGTCCCTGCCGAAACGGTCAGCCCGGCGGCGGCGCCGCAGCCCGGCCCGGTGGACGCGGCCCAGGCCGCCGTGGCCCGCCTCGCGACGGAAGCGGTCACGGCGACGGGCAGCCACGTGCTGCCGCCGCAGGTTCAGGAAGCGGCGGCGGAGGCGGCGGCCCACGGCGCGGCCGTCGACGCCGGGGCCGACGCACAGGCGCCGACCGAGGCGCAGGCGCCGACCGAGGTGCCGACCCCGCCTGAGGTGCCGGACCAGGTGTCGGCGCAGGTGCCGGCGCCGACCGGACTGCCCGAGACCGTGCAGCCGGAGCAGGCGGCGCCGGCCGCTGCCGAGGCCGCCGCTGTCGAGACGCCGGTGCAGGACGCGGCGGCCGAAGCCGGTGCCGAGGTGGCGCCTGCCGACGGTGCCGTGGCCGCGGGCGCGCAGGCACCGGCCGACGCCCCGGCGCAGCCGGTCGCGGCCAAGACCGCCGAAGCCCCCGGTGCCGAGAACGGGCCGGTGGATGAGCCGGCTGCGGAGGAGCCGGCTGCGGACGGCCCGGCCGTGACGGAGGCGGCCGTGGCGGGGGAGACCGTCGCTGCCCAGCCGGGCGAGGACGCCGCCGCGCAGCCGGTCGAGCCGGTCGCCGCCCAGCACCAGCCCGTCGATGCCGCCCAGCTCGCCGCTCCGGCCGAGGAACCGGCGCAGCCCGCCGCTCCGGTGGCCGAGGCCGCTCCGGTCGCCGAGGCCGCGCCCGCCGCCGAGCCGCTCCCGGCCGAAGCCGTGCCTGCCGCCCAGCCGGACGCTGCCGAGGTGGCTCAGCCCGCCGAGCCCGTGGCGCCCGAGGCGGTCCAGTCGCTCGCCGTCCCGGTCGAGGCGTCGCAGGCCCCCGAGCCGCACGCCCCCGAGGTGCCGCAGGCTTCCGAACCCCCCGCCGAGACGCAGACGCCCGAGCCGTCTGCCGCCGCCGAGGCACCGCAGGCCGAGGAGCCGTCCGCGGCCGCTGCCCAGGCGACCGACGCCCCCGAGACGCAGGGCACCGAGGCCGTCCCGGCGGACGCTCCGACGGCGCCCGGGGCGCCCGCCGCGGCGCAGGCACCCGAGGCGTCCGAGCTCCCCGCGACGCCCGAGGCCCAGCCCGCCGCCGTGGCACCGCAGGCCGAAGCGCCCGCCGCCGCCCCGGCTGAAGCGCCCGCCGTCCCGGCCCCCGAGGCGTCGGAAGCGTCCGCCGCCCCGGCACCGGAGGCAGCGGAGCCTGCTGCCGAGGCTCCGCAGGTTCCCGAGCCGGCCGGCCCCGAGGCTCCGCAGGTTGCCGAGCCGGCCGGCCCCGAGGTTCCGCAGGTTGCCGAGCCGGCCGCCCCCGAGGCTCCGCAGGTTCCCGAGCCGGCCGCCCCCGAGGCTTCGCAGGTTGCCGAGCCCGCCGCTGCCGAGCCCGCACCGGCCGCCGCCGAGCCGACCCCCGCCGAAGCCGACCAGGCCCCGGAGCCCGCCCTCGTGGCAGCCCCCCAGCCCGTCGAGCCCGCCGCCGAGGCCCCGGTGCCCGCCGACGCGAACGCCCCGGCCACCGAGCCGGCCCCCGCCGCGTCCCAGCAGCCCACCGAGGCCCCGGCCGCCGACCCGGGCACCGCCCAGGTCGCCGCCCCGCAGGACGCGTCCGCCGCCGCACACCCCCCGGTGGCTGTCGCCGCAGCCCAGGAGACCCCCCTGCCGACCCCGGACGAAGCGGCGCAGCCCGCGCCCGCCCCGGCCCCCCAGCCGGACACCCAGATCGCCGCCCCGGCTCCCGCCACCATGCCCGTCCAGGGCCCGCAGGTGCCGCAGGCACAGGACGCCCCGCAGCCGCCGGTGGCCGTCGCGGCCCCGCAGCCCGCCGCACCGGAGGCCGCGCAGCCCGCCCCCGCTGCCGTGCCTGCGCCCTCCGACGCGCAGGCGGCCCCGTCCGACTCCGCGGCCCCGCTGCCGATCGGGCAGTTCGTGCCGGTCGACGGCCAGGTGCCGACCACTCCGCACCTCGCACCGACCCCGCCGCACCCCCTCACGCTGCCGGTGGAAGAGCCGGCCGCGCAGCCCGTCGCCCCGGTCCCGGCCCCCCGTGAAGCCGAGGCCGACGCCGGTGTCGTACAGCAGGCGGACGATCTGCGGACGAGGGCAGCGGACCAGGAAGACCTGGAACCGCGGGAAGACCAGGAACAGCCGGAACCCCGGGACGACCGGGACGAAGAGAGCAAGGCCGCCGTGGCAGAGGCACCAGAGTCCACCGGCCCGGCCGCGCCCGGCTACGACGAGGCCGAGCGCGAGGCCGTGCTGAGGGTGATGCGGGAGCGCCGCGACATCCGCAACGGCTTCCGCAGCGACCCCATCCCGCACGAGGTGCTGCTGCGCGTCCTGGAGGCCGCCCACCACGCGCCGTCGGTCGGCCACTCCCAGCCCTGGGACTTCGTCGTCATCCGCTCCGCCGACACCCGCCGCGCCATGCACGAACTGGCGATGCGGCAGCGCGACGCGTACGCCAAGTCGCTGCCCAAGGGCCGGGCGAAGCAGTTCAAGGAACTGAAGATCGAGGCGATCCTCGACACCCCGGTGAACATCGTCGTCACCGCCGACCCGACCCGCGGCGGCCGCCACACCCTCGGCCGCCACACGCAGCCGCAGATGGCGCCGTACTCCGCCGCGCTCGCGGTGGAGAACCTGTGGCTCGCCGCCCGCGCCGAGGGCCTCGGCGTCGGCTGGGTCAGCTTCTTCGACGAGCGCGAGATGGTCCGCGCGCTCGGCCTGCCCGAGCACCTGGAGGTCATCGCGTACCTGTGCGTCGGGTACGTCGACGAGTTCCCGGACGAGCCCGAGCTGATGCAGGCCGGCTGGTCCAAGCGCCGCCCGCTGTCGTGGGTCGTGCACGAGGAGACGTACGGCCGTCGGGCGCTGCCCGGCGAGGAGCCGCACGACCTGCTCGCCGAGACCGTCGCGCAGATCCGCCCGCTGGACGCCAAGGCGCTCGGCGAGGCCTGGGAGCGGCAGAAGCGGATGACCAAGCCGGCCGGAGCGCTCGGCATGCTGGAGATCATCTCCGCGCAGCTGTCCGGGCTGTCCCGGCAGTGCCCGCCGCCGATCCCGGAGCCCGCAGCCGTCGCGATCTTCGCCGGCGACCACGGTGTGCACGCCCAGGGCGTCACCCCCTGGCCGCAGGAGGTCACCGCCCAGATGGTGGCCAACTTCCTGGGCGGCGGAGCGGTCTGCAACGCCTTCGCCAACCAGGTCGGCGCCGAGGTGTGTGTCGTGGACGTCGGTGTCGTTGCCGACCTGCCCGCCACGCCCGGCCTGCTGCCCCGCAAGGTCCGCGGTGGCACGTCCGACATGACCACCGGCCCCGCGATGACCCGCGAAGAGGCCAAGAAGGCCATCGAGGTCGGCATCGAGACCGCCCGCGATCTGGTGGCGGCCGGCAACAAGGCGCTGCTCACCGGCGAGATGGGCATCGCCAACACCACCGCGTCCGCCGCGCTGATCTCCGTCTACACCGGCGCCGACCCGGCCGAGGTCACCGGCCGCGGCACCGGCATCAACGACGAGACGCTGGCCCGCAAGACCGAGGTGGTCCGCCGCGCCCTGGAGCTGCACCAGCCGGACCCGGCCGACCCGATCGGCGTGCTCGCGGCGATCGGCGGCTTCGAGCACGCGGCCATGGTCGGCCTGCTGCTCGGCGGCGCCTCCCTGCGGACGCCGGTGATCCTCGACGGCGTCAGTGCGGGCGCCGCAGCCCTGGTGGCCCGCGCCATCGCGCCCGAGGTCCTCGCCGCGTGCATCGCCGGCCACCGCAGCGCCGAGCCCGGCCATGTCGCCGCGCTCAACAAGCTGGGCCTGCGCCCCCTGGTCGACCTCGACCTGCGCCTCGGTGAGGGCACCGGCGCGCTGCTCGCCCTGCCGCTGGTGCAGTCCACGGCCCGGGCGATGCACGAGGTGGCGACGTTCGACTCGGCCGGCGTCACCGAGAAGTAGGCGACCCACACAGGGCGGTCCGGCGTTCACCTGCCGGACCACCCGTGCGCCCCGCCCCGCCCACCGCCTAAAATCCGCACGTCAGGGCCGCTCCGGAGCCGCAGCGCGCCCCACCGCACCGCTGCACGAGGAGCCGTCCCTCATGGCCGAACACCCCGCCTACCCCGTAGGACTCCGCCTCACCGGCCGTCGCGTGGTCGTCCTCGGCGGCGGCCAGGTCGCCCAGCGCCGCCTGCCCGCCCTCATCGCGGCCGGCGCGGACATCCACCTCGTGTCGCCCGAGGCGAGCCCGTCGGTCGAGGCCATGGCCGACGCGGGCGAGATCACCTGGCACCGGCGCCCCTACCAGGACGGCGACCTCGCCGAGGCCTGGTACGCCCTGATCGCCACCAGCGACGCCGACGCCGCCACCGCCGCCTCCGCCGAGGCCGAGCGGCACCGCGTGTGGTGCGTGCGTTCCGACGACGCCGACGCGGCGACCGCCTGGACGCCGGCCACCGGTCACAGCGAGGGCGTCACCGTCGCCGTACTGACCACGGACGCCCGCGGCCGCGACCCGCGCCACACCGCCGCCATCCGCGACGCGGTGGTCGAGGGCCTGCGCGACGGCACCCTGGTCGCCCCCCACCACCGCACCCGCACCCCGGGTGTCGCCCTGGTCGGCGGCGGCCCCGGCGACCCGGACCTGATCACCGTGCGCGGCCGCCGCCTGCTCGCCGAGGCCGACGTCGTCATCGCCGACCGCCTCGGCCCGCGCGACCTGCTCGCGGAACTCCCGCCGCACGTCGAGGTGATCGACGCGGCGAAGATCCCCTACGGCCGGTTCATGGCCCAGGAGGCCATCAACAACGCGCTCGTCGAGCACGCCAAGCAGGGCAAGTCGGTCGTCCGGCTCAAGGGCGGCGACCCGTACGTCTTCGGCCGCGGCATGGAGGAGCTCCAGGCGCTCGCCGAGGCGGGCATCCCCTGCACGGTCGTGCCCGGCATCTCCAGCTCGATCTCCGTCCCCGGCGCGGCGGGCATCCCGGTCACCCACCGCGGGGTCGCCCACGAGTTCACCGTAGTCAGCGGCCATGTCGCCCCCGACGACGAGCGTTCCCTGGTCGACTGGCCGTCGCTGGCCAAGCTGACCGGCACGCTCGTCGTTCTCATGGGCGTCGACAAGATCGGCAAGATCGCCGAGACGCTCGTCGCCCACGGCAAGTCCCCGGACACCCCGGTCGCCCTCGTCCAGGAGGGCACGACGGCCGCGCAGCGCCGCGTCGACGCCACCCTCGCGACCGTCGCGGAGACGGTCCGCGCCGAGGACGTGAAGCCCCCGGCGGTCATCGTCATCGGCGAGGTCGTGAAGGTCGGCCCGACGCCGTAACCCGGGCATCCCCCTCACCCGCGCCGCCCGCTCCGCACGCACGACAAGGCAGTATCACCCCGTGGCCGAACTCATCATCATCGACGACCCCGACGACCCGCGCCTGACCGACTACACCGGCCTGACCGACGTCGAGCTGCGCCGCAGGCGCGAGCCGGCCGAGGGGCTGTTCATCGCCGAGGGCGAGAAGGTCATCCGGCGGGCCGGCGAAGCCGGCTACGCCATGCGCTCGATGCTGCTGTCGGCCAAGTGGATCGACGCGATGCGCGACGTCATCGACGCGTCGGCGGCACCCGTCTACACGATCGACCCGGAACTCGCCGAACGCGTCACCGGCTACCACGTGCACCGCGGCGCTCTCGCGTCCATGCAGCGCAAGCCCCTGCCCACGGCGGCCGAGCTGCTGGCGAACGCGCGCCACGTCGCGGTCATGGAGTCCGTCAACGACCACACCAACATCGGCGCGATCTTCCGCTCGGCCGCCGCCCTCGGCATGGACGCGGTGCTGCTGTCCCCGGACTGCGCCGACCCCCTCTACCGGCGCAGCGTGAAGGTGTCGATGGGCGCGGTCTTCTCCGTGCCGTACGCCCGCCTGGAGACCTGGCCCAAGGGGCTCGACCCGGTGCGCGAGGCGGGCTTCACGCTGCTCGCCCTCACCCCGGACGCCAAGGCCAAGACCCTCGACGAGTGCGCCCCGCACACCATGGACCGGGTCGCGCTCATGCTGGGCGCGGAGGGCGACGGCCTGTCACGGCAGGCCCTGGCCGCCGCCGACGAGTGGGTCCGCATCCCCATGTCCCACGGCGTGGACTCCCTCAACGTGGGCGCGGCGGCAGCGGTCGCCTTCTACGCGGTGGCGACGGGCCGCCCGCAGCTCTGAGGCCGGGGCGCGCGCAGAGCCCCGCCGGTCTCCGGGGCCGGGATCGCGCTGCCGGTCCGGCCGGTCTCCGGGGCCGGGATCGCGCTGCTGGTCCGGCTGGGCTCCGGGGCCGGGATCGCGCTGCCGGTCCGGCCGGTCTTCGAGGCCGGGATCGCGGTCTCGGGCTGGCCGGGCTCCGAGGCCAGGACCGCGTTGTCGTTCCAGCCGCGCTCCGAGGCACGGGACCTCGTTGTCGCTCCCGGCGCTCCGAGGCACGGGACCGCGCCCGGCGCGCCGCCCGCGCTGCAGCAGGCCGCCGCCCATGGGACAGGGGCCCTCAGTGCCCCGGGCTCCGCAGCAGTGGGTCTCTCAGTCCCGCCACAGCGTGGACTCGTACCGCTGCGACATCAGCTCGTCCTCGGGCAGTGGCGTGAAGCCGGGCCGTGCGCTCTCCAGCGTCCGGCCCGTCTCCAGCATCCGGTCCGTCTGCTGCGTCCGATGAGTCTGCTGCGTCCGATGAGCCTGTCGAACGCCGCTGTCGCCGCCCAGCCCCCGGGCCGGGCCCTCGCAGCCCTGGACGAGGGCGATGCCGAGCGCCACCAGCAACGTCACCACCACGAACACGGTCAGCCGCTGGCGCAGCAGCCGGGGGTTGGCCGGGCGCAGCCGCGTCCCCGTCGTGCGCGGTGCCGGACGTCCGGAGCCGCTGCGCTGCGCGGGCCTGCTGCCGCCGCCCGGCCGCCGGCCGTCGCGCGAGGCCGGCGTCGGCCGGCCGGCGGCCCGGGAACCGGAGCCGCCCCGCGACGCCGGGCCCGCGCCGCGCGCGGCCGCGCTCCCGCCCCGGGAGGGGCTGTCACCGCGGGAGGGCGCCCCGCCCCGGGACGCGCCGGCCCGCGATCCCGCGCTGCCGCGCGGCAGCGGGGTCCCCGGGCTGCTCGCGGGGCCTTGCGGCCGTCGCTGGGTGTGCTCCGGGTACAGCGTGTCGGCGAGCCGCCCCGTGGGCCGGTCGGCCTCGGCGGCGCGCGGCGCGGGCGGACGCACGTCGGCCAGGCCCTGCGCCTCGCGGGCCGCGATCTCCTTCAGCCGCAGCGACAGCTCCAGCGTGCTGGGCCGCTCCTCGGGGTCCTTCGCCAGGCAGGTGCGCACCAGCGGCGCCAGCGCGTCCGGTACGCCGTGCAGCTGCGGCTCCTCGTGCACCACCCGGTACAGCATCACCTCGGAACTGCCGTGCCCGAACGGTGAGTCACCGGTGCATGCGTACGCCAGGGTCGCCCCCAGCGAGAACACGTCCGTGGCCGGCGTGACCGCCGCGCCGCGCACCTGCTCGGGCGCCAGGAAGCCGGGCGAGCCGACGGCCGTGCCGACGTGCGTGAGCGTGGAGGCGCCGGTGGCCCAGGCGATGCCGAAGTCGATGATCCGCGGGCCCTTGGGGGAGAGCAGGATGTTGGACGGCTTCAGGTCCCGGTGCACCACGCCGGCCTCGTGCACGGCGACCAGCCCCTCCGACAGGGCGGCCCCGACCGCGGCGACGTCGGCCGCGATCAGCGGCCCCTCGTCGGCGACCTTGTCGTGCAGCGACGGTCCGGGGACGTACTGCGTCGCGAACCAGGGCCGCTCCGCCTCCAGGTCGGCGGCCACCAGCCGGGCCGTACATCCGCCGCGGATGCGCCGCGCCGCCGAGACCTCGCGCGCGAACCGCGACCGGAACTCCTGGTCCTCCGCAAGATCGGGACGGATCACCTTCAGCGCGACCCGCTGCCCCTTCTTGTCGGAGCCCAGGTAGACCACGCCCATCCCGCCCGCGCCGAGCCGTCGGTGAAGCCTGAACGAGCCGACGACGCGCGGGTCCTCGCGCCTCAGGCGCATCATCGCCATGTTCATCCCCGCTGCCCGGTCCGTG
The DNA here is from genome assembly GCF_055609245.1 of Streptomyces sp. NPDC036813. NCBI lineage: Bacteria > Bacillati > Actinomycetota > Actinomycetes > Kitasatosporales > Streptomycetaceae > Streptomyces > Streptomyces sp. NPDC036813. The sequence goes on from NZ_JBVJPV010000010.1 coordinate 121,734, forward strand.
TGACGTGGCACAGCTTACGTTTCCACGGCCGGTTGCGCGCAGAGGCCGCGCCCTCTCGTGCCGATGCGTTGCCGGTCGCAGGGACGGCACTTGAGGCCGGGTCAGAAGCAGTACGGACGACCTGCTTCCGGACCAGGACGGATCCCAACCTCCCACGGGACCAGGGAAGTTGATCTTGGGGTGCGCGGCAGCCGCTGGTCGGCCCCGGCCGTGGGGGACACCCCGGGCCCGGCCGGGACGCCGGCGGGCGGGGGCGGCCGCCGGGCGAGGACGGCGGTACGCCCCAGAGCGGACGAAGTGATCGAAGTCACCCGGCCGGACCCCCTGGGCCGGGCGGAAAGGCCGGGGCAAACCCGCCCGCAGCGGACGCCCCCTCCGGGAAGACCCCGAGACCTGGGTCCGCGTCTCCACCCAGGGGAGTACGTCCCCGGTGGCGGCTCATCCTCCGGGAGGCCCGGCAATCGATACGAAGGCATGACGTCCCCGGCTCGCCGCCCGCCTAGATTTGAAGTCAAGCGGCGGGTGCAGCACTCGTCCCCCGAGGTCACGACACTCGCCGCTGCCAAGGACAACCGAGCACGGTCGGGAGAGGGACCATGGCCCACACGGCACCGCGGACACTGCTCCGCACGCAGGGACGCCTCACGCGTCCCCGCCGCACGGGCCGCCGCCACCCCCTGGTGGCGACGCTGATGGCCCTTCCCCTGGCGGCCCTGCTCCTGCTCGTCTTCGACGGCTGGGAGACGGTGGCCACACAGGCGTCGTCCGTGGGTGTGATGCTGGGGCGCTGAGCGGCGACCCCAGGCCCGGAAGAGCGGTCCGGGCGGGGACATCCATCCATGAAACCCCGTGGGGACGGGGGTGCGGCGGACGGCAAAAATGCCGGCGCAGCTGGGGAGCTGCGCCGGCATTGCTTTTCCCCTTCCGCAGTCCTGACCCCACGCCGACTCCGGTCCGCCGGTCCGCCATCCCCCGCTCAGCCGGACACCGGACCCCCCCCCGACACCGGAAGCCCGGACACCGGACACCGGCGCACACCGGACCCGTCGTACCCTCACCCCCATGCCCACCGCCCTCCTCGCCGACCTCACCCGCCGGGTCAGACAAAGGGCCCACCCCACCGACACCCGCTGCGACGCCTGCGCGGCAAGCACGCTGGCCGACCGCCCCGACGCCACCGTCGTGCGCCACGCCGGCACGGTCGCCAAGGCGCACGCACCGCACACCGACCCCGCGGGTCTCGCCCCCCGCCTCGCCGTCGCCGCCCGGCTGCCCGAGGTCCTCCTGCCCCCGTTGACCGAGGCCCCGCTCACCTTGCACGGACGCCCGGTGACCTTCTGGCCCTACGGCGCCCCCGTGGACCCCGACGACCCGGACGCCGCCCCCTGGGAGGCCGCCGCCACCCTCCTCGCCCGCCTCCACCGCACCCCCGCCCCGCCGGACCTGCCCGTGATGCGCGGTCCGGCCAAGGCGGCGGACGCGGTCACCCGTCTGCGCTCCGCCCTGCAGGCCACCCCCGCCGAAGCCCGCACCACGGCCCCCCTCGCCGAAGGCGCCGGCACCGGCGCCCGCACGCCCACTCTCCCCGCCGAAGGCACGGGCATCCCCACCCTCCCCGCCGAGGCCGGCCCCGTCCTGCGCGCCTGGGCCGCCCTGCCCGCCTGGGCCCGCGCCGAGGCGCCCATGCCCGGCCCTCTTGCCCTCTGCCACGGCGACCTGCACCTCGGTCAGCTCGTCCGGCACCCCGCGCCGGCCGGCGACTGGCGGCTCATCGACGTCGACGATCTCGGTACCGGCGTACCGGCCTGGGATCTGGCCCGTCCGGCCGCCTGGTACGCCTGCGGGCTGCTCCCGCCGCAGGAGTTCTCCCGCTTCCTGGACGCCTACCGCGCCGCCGGCGGCCCCGCGGTGCCTGCGACCGGCGACCCCTGGCCGGCGCTGGACGTCCCGGCGCGCGCCCTGACCGTGCAGACGGCCGCCCGTGCGCTCGTCAAGGCCGACGCGGCGGGCCGTCCGCTGGACGAGGTGGAGCGGGCCGTCGTGGACGCCTGCGCCCGCATGGACGGCGCCCCGGCGCAGACGGCGGCGCAGGTCACACCGTAGGGTGCAACCGACCGCGGCCGGACGGAGTCTGTCCTGGCGATACGCGAAGCAGGACCGAACGGCGAGGAGTTGAGCCGACCATGCAGTGTCCCAAGTGTCATGCGCCCATGCACACCTACAACCGCAACGGCGTGCAGATCGAGCAGTGCAGCGGCTGCCGGGGGATCTTCCTCGACTACGGCGAGCTGGAGGCGCTGACCCGCCTGGAGTCGCAGTGGTCCCAGCCGGCCCCGCCCCCGCCCGCCCCGCAGGCATACCCCGCCCCGCAGGCACCCGCCTGGGGAGCGCCGCAGCACGGCGGTCATCACGGTGGCCACTACGGCCACGGCGGTCACCACCGTCACAAGAGCTTCGGCCACATGCTCTTCTCCAGCTGAGCGCAGACACGAAGAAGCCCCCGGTCGCAGGACCGGGGGCTTCGGTGTGTGGACGATACTGGGATTGAACCAGTGACCTCTTCCGTGTCAGGGAAGCGCTCTCCCGCTGAGCTAATCGTCCGGGATCAGTGACCACCGGGTCACCGACAGTGCGCGATACTGGGATTGAACCAGTGACCTCTTCCGTGTCAGGGAAGCGCTCTCCCGCTGAGCTAATCGCGCGGGGATGCGGATCTTGCGAGAAGATCCTCGGACCTCCGAGGAGATCCAGTGGACGATACTGGGATTGAACCAGTGACCTCTTCCGTGTCAGGGAAGCGCTCTCCCGCTGAGCTAATCGTCCTTGGAGGTGGAGACGGGATTTGAACCCGTGTAGACGGCTTTGCAGGCCGTTGCCTCGCCTCTCGGCCACTCCACCAGGAGTGTAGGGGATCCGGGAAGATCCCTTACGTCCTTCGAGCGGACGACGAGGTTCGAACTCGCGACCTCAACCTTGGCAAGGTTGCGCTCTACCAACTGAGCTACGTCCGCCTGTCGTTTCGGTCCGCTTGCGCGTCCCGGCGACGTGTTGAACTCTAGCGGATTCCTGGGCCAGCACAAAAACGCGTTTGCGCAGCGTGCTGCGGTGCGCCCGGGCAACGACCTGGTCGGGGCCGCTCGTGCCGCCGGCCGGGACCATCGCGCGGACACGCCCGGGCGGGCCGGCGGACACCCGCCATAGACTCGACAGCGTGCTCGAACTGCCCCCGCTCGCCCGGTTCGGCGACCGCCTCGCCACCGGCCTGACCGACGTCACCGACGACCCCGCGGCCCTGGACTCCTCCGGCTTCTGGGCGGTCGCCGCCGACTTCGAGGGCCGGCTGACCTGCGCCCGCTTCTCGGACGTCCGTCACGAGCCGGTGCCCGCGCCCCTGCCGGGAGCCTGGCATGGCCCGGCCGCCGGCGACTGGACGTCCTCCCTCGACCGCGCCGCGTACACCGCGGGCGTGCGGCGGATCCGCGAGTACATCGCGGCCGGCGAGGTCTACCAGGCCAACCTCTGCCGCGTCCTGTCCGCGCCCGTCCCCCCGGACGCCGACGTGGACGCCCTCACGGCCCTGCTGGCCCGCGGCAACCCGGCGCCGTATGCCGGAACGATTCGGCTGCCGGCGCACGGCGTGGAGATCGCCACCGCCTCGCCGGAGCTGTTCCTGCGCCGCGACGGGCGCGTCGTGGAGTCCGGGCCGATCAAGGGCACCGGGCGGACCGAGACGGACCTGCTGGCGAAGGACTACGCCGAGAACGTGATGATCGTGGACCTGGTCCGCAACGACATCGGACGCGTGTGCGCCACCGGCAGCGTCACCGTCCCCGACCTGTGCGTCGTCGAGAAGCACCCTGGCCTGGTCCATCTCGTCTCCACCGTGCGCGGCGAGCTGCGCGAGGGGGACGGCTGGCCCGAGCTGCTCGCCGCCGCCTTCCCGCCCGGCTCCGTCACCGGCGCCCCCAAGTCCAGCGCCCTGCGGATCATCGAGGAGCTGGAGACGGCACGGCGCGGACCCTACTGCGGCGGCATCGGCTGGGTCGACGCCGACCGGGGCGTCGGCGTGCTGGCCGTCGGCATCCGCACCTTCTGGATCGACCGCGGCGACGGCACGCTGCGCTTCGGCACCGGCGCCGGGATCACCTGGGGATCCGACCCGGAGGGGGAGTGGCAGGAGACCGAGCTGAAGGCGTCCCGGCTGCTCGCGGTAGCGTCGGGGACGTACGAGGTGAGTGGAGAGGGACCGACGGCATGACGCACCCGACCCAGGACGGGCGGCGGCGGCCGGGTCCCCGGCCCGAAGTTGCGAGGTAGCGACCAGTGAAGATCTGGCTGGACGGCGCGCTGCAGGACGTCGAGTCCGCCCGCGTCTCCGTCTTCGACCACGGGCTGACCGTGGGCGACGGCATTTTCGAGACGGTGAAGGCGGTGGACGGCACGCCGTTCGCCCTGACCCGCCATCTCGACCGGCTGACCCGCTCCGCTCGCGGCCTCGGCCTGCCCGACCCCGACCACGACGAGGTCCGCCGCGCCTGCGCGGCCGTCCTGGCGGCCAACCCGATGCCCCTCGGCCGGCTGCGCATCACCTACACCGGCGGCCACGGCCCCCTCGGCTCCGACCGCGGCGAGCACGGCCCCACCATGGTCGTCGCCCTGGGCGAGACCACCCGCCGTCCGGACACCACGGCCGTCGTCACCGTCCCCTGGACCCGCAACGAGCGTGGCGCCCTCACCGGACTGAAGACGACCTCCTACGCCGAGAACGTCGTCGCCCTCGCCCGCGCCCACGAACAGGGCGCCTCGGAGGCCCTGTTCGGCAACACCGTCGGGCAGCTGTGCGAGGGCACCGGTTCGAACGTCTTCGTCGTGCTCGACGGCGAGATCCACACCCCGCCGGTCGCCTCCGGCTGCCTCGCCGGCATCACGCGGCAGCTGGTGGTCGAGTGGACCGGCGCCGAGGAGACCGACCTCCCGCTCGACGTGCTCGAGCGCGCCGAGGAGATCTTCCTGACCTCCACCCTGCGCGATGTGCAGGCCGTGCACCGGGTCGACGGCCGCGAACTGCGCGGCGCTCCCGGCCCGGTGACCGCCAAGGCCATGCGGGTCTTCCAGGAGCGTGCCGGGGACGACCTCGACCCGTAGAGCCGCGATATTCGGCTGACTCGGGGCCGTACGGCGGGTAGAACACCCGTGATGACCACGACCCTGCGGCCGACCGAGCCGTTTCAGCAAAACGCCGACGGAACCCGTTCGCGCCGCTTCCAGGTGTGCGTGAACGGCCGACCCGTCGGCGCGGTACACCTCGGCACCCACCCCGTCTTCGGCGACGCCGTCGCCCAGGTCCTGGACCTGCGCATCGAGGAACCCGACCGCCGGCGCGGCCGCGCCACGGTCGCGGCGCTCGCCGCCGAGGAGGTCGTACGCGGCTGGGGCTGCCGGCGGATCGAGGCGACCGTCCCTGCCGACGCCGCCGCCGCGTTCCGCCTTGCCACGGCGCTCGGGTACGTGGTGCGCAACCGGAACATGGCCAAGCCGCTCGGCGACACCCCGCCCGCGCTGCCCGAGGGCAGCGTCGGGCGGCCGATGACGGACGAGGAGTTCGGCCCCTGGCTGGCCCAGAACAAGCTGGACTACGCCCGCAGCTGGACAGCGCGCGGGGTGCCCGAGGCCGAGGCCCGGGCCAAGTCGGAGCGGGACCACGCCACCCTGCTGCCCGAGGGCCGCGCCACGCCCGGCATGCTCGTCAGCGTCCTCGAACACGAGGGGACACCGGTCGGCACGCTGTGGCTGGCGCTGCGCGAGGACGGCGCCTTCGTGTTCGACGTCGAGGCCGACGCCGCCCACCGCGGCCGCGGGCACGGGCGTTCCCTCATGCTGCTGGCCGAGGCCCAGGCCGTCACGGCGGGGCAGCGGAGGATCGGGCTCAACGTCTTCGCCGGCAACACGCCGGCCGAGCGGCTCTACGAGTCCCTCGGCTACGAGACGACGCTGTACGCCGTCTACAAACAACTGGTGTAACCGTGCTCGCGGGGCAGGCACCGGGGCTGCCGGGCTGCCTGGGCCCGCGCCGTCCGCCGGAGGCGCCGGCGCGGTCGGCTCTCCCGGTCGGACGGGGCGGGGGGTCGGCTCTCCCGGCCGGACGGGACCGGGTGGTCAGCTCTCCCGGCCGGACGCCAGCAAGCGGTCGGCGATCTGCTCGACGCGCTCGCGCAGGCCCTGCCGGCTCTTGCCGCCGTCGAGACGCTCACCGCCGATGACGTACGTCGGCGTGCCCGTCACCCCGATCGCCTTGCCCTCGGCCTGGTCGGCGTCCACGATCAGGATGTGCCGGCCGTCGATCAGCGCGGTGTCGAACTCGTCGGCGTCCAGACCGAGTTCGCCGGCCACCTCGACGAGGAACGGCTCTCCCCTGCGGTCCAGCTCCTCGAGGCGGCCGAGCACCGCCTCGACGTACGGCCAGCCCTGCCCCTGCACCGCCGCCTCCTCGGCGGCCTGCGCCGCGGCGAAGGCGTGCTTGTGCTTCTCCAGCGGGAAGTGCCGCAGCCGCACCTCCAGCCGGTCGCCGTAGCGGGCGCGCAGGGCGCGCAGGTCGTCGAGGGCGGTGCGGCAGTCGGGGCACTGCAACTCGCACCACACGTCGAGGACGACGGGGGTGGCGGGGGACGCGGGAGTGGTGGCCGCGGGGGAGGACTCGCTCATGCGCCCAGTCTCCCAGTCCGGCCCGCGCCACCCCAATCCGGACCGGGCAGGAGAGCGCCTGCGGTCCTCAGGGCGCGGCGGGAGGGCATGTCGCCCGGACCTGCGGGGCCCCCGGGGAGGAGGGCGTCTGCTCCCTGGGGTGGAGAGAACCCGGAGTTCCGGGAGGAGGCGACCCGGACATCTCCCTGATGTCGGGCCTCAGGCATGGCCCGCGAGGGATCGGGCGGTGCAGGATGGAAGGGACGAACCGACCGTCCGTCTGCCCGACCGAAGCCCGCTGGAGGACCGGATGATTGCCGAGACCGTCTGCTCAGCCGTCGCCGCGGCCGGCCTGGGCATCGCGGTGGTCACCGCCTACCGCAAGCGCTTCCTCACGGCCGCCCGTATCGCGGCGTACGCCCTCGTGCCGCTCGGCCTGGTCATGACGGGGGTCGTCCAGTGGGCAGCCCACACCGCCTTCAGTCCCACGGCCTGGGCCGGGGTCGTGATCCTCGTCGGTGCCTGGGGCCTCTTCATGACGACCCGCGCGGTCGAACGCCGCCGCGGAGGCACCCGTGCCGAGCGCAAGGCGGCCCGAGCCGCCCAGCCCGACGCCGTCGCCCCGACCGCCTCCGCCGCGTCCCTCGGCCCGGGCACGCGGCCGGCGACCCGGTCCGCGACCGCGCCCAAGCCGAACGCGTCCGACGACTTCTCCGATATCGAGGCCATCCTCAAGAAGCACGGCATATGACGGACGGCCGTCGGCGGAAAGGCCGTGGGCTGAAACGACACAGTGGGTCCGCGCACGCCCCGAAGTGACCACTCAACGATCACGGTTCGCGCAGGTCAGCATGGATTCCGGCGATCTCCCGGACATTACGTGTGTGTTGATCGCCGAGGGCGGCCCGGCTGCGCCATCATCAGCGCGAGATGCTGGACACGACGCAGCTGGACACGACACAGAGCGAGGCCGCGCCGCCGCGGGAAGAGCCGCGCGGCTGCCTCTTCGCCCTTTCCCAGCCACCGCTGATGATCTTCCTTGCGGTGATCGGGTGTCTGCTGCTCATGGCTTCGTTGCACGACCTGCTGTTGCTGTGAGCCGTACCCGTGGAGCCCGGCGTCACCCGCCGGGCCCCGCGACACAGCCATGGGTCAGCCGGCCGCTTCCTTGCGGCGCGCCCGGTAGGCGGCCACGTGCAGACGGTTGCCGCAGGTGCGGCTGTCGCAGTACCGGCGCGAGCGGTTGCGGGACAGGTCGACGAAGGCGCGCCGGCAGTCCGGTGCCTCACAGCGGCGCAGCCGCTCCTGTTCACCGGCCACCACGAAGAACGCCAGAGCCATGCCGCAGTCGGCCGCCAGGTGGTCGGCGACCGACGCACCGGGGGCGAAATAGTGCACATGCCAGTCGTAGCCGTCGTGGTCCGTCAGGCGCGGGGTGGTCCCGGCGGCGGCCACCAGATCGTTGATCAGAACGGCCGCGCTGCGGGGATCCGGCGCGGCGAAGATGCCGGCGAACCGTCCGCGGATCTTGCGCACGGCCGAGAGATCGAACTCCGACAGCACTCCCACATCGCTGATCTGGTGCTTTCGCACGAAATCCTCGAGCGCGGCGACATCCGGCAGCCCGTCGGGCGTCGCGTCGTCCTCCGGCGCGGTGTTCACCAGATCCACCACGGCGTCGAGGGCGCACCGGGTGTCGTGGGTGATCAGCACGTTTCGCTCCCTGGCCTGGGGGTCGGGCGGGCGCCCGCCGATGCTGGCCGATGGTAACGGCTCCCGCCGACCGCGCACCGGTGCGCTCCGGCCTGTGGATGCCGGTAGAACGCGACGAGGCACGCAAGGGTTCCCGAGCGAACGCGAAGAGTGAGGGGGAGCGGGGTGATGAGCGAGACGGAGCGGAGAGCGTCTGCCGACGCGCGCACGCCGACGCCGCCTGGCAGCGAACTGCTCAGACGACGTCGGCGCACGCCCTATGCGGTTGTCCTGGCCCGAGCCGTCTCCCCGAGTGGACGGCGCCGGGCGGCTTGGTGAGGGCCGCGGCCTAGCTCTCCGCCAGGATGTGGGAGAGCTCTTTGTCGAGATCGAAGTGCCGGTGCTCCGTGCCGGGGGGCACGGCGGCGTCCGTCCGCTTCAGAAACGACTCCAGGGCCCGCGCCGGGGCCTCGAGCAGGGCTTCGCCCTCCGGCGAGCTCAGGGCGATGCAGACCACGCCCTGGCCGTGACTGCGCGACGGCCAGACACGGACGTCGCCGGTGCCGGTGGGTCGGTGAAGCCCCTCGGCGAGGAGGTCGCGGGCGAACACCCACTCGACGGTCTCCTCGGCTCCGGTGTGGAAGGTGGCGTGCACGGCGTAGGGGTCGGCCGTGTCGTACCGCAGGCCTGCGGGGACAGGCAGGGAGGACTCGCTCGACACAACGAGGCGCAGGTGCAGCTCGCAGCTGACCGTGGTGTTCATAAGCGCCAGGGCCTTTCGCTCAGTGTGCGCTCGGGGATTCGCACGTCGGCGAAATCGACATGCCACCTACGGTGCCGTTGTAAACCCCTCTGAGGGTTTTGCGTCTCTTTACGTAACTCTTCCGGCCGAGAGATCTTCGCGAACTACGGCCATTCCGGTGACTGGTTTCCTTCGGGTAAAGTTTCTCCGTATGAATACGGGGAGTGACGGTCCGGGCGAGGTTGTCGTGTCGGCAGACGGCGAGAAGCCGGGCGAGGCGGAGACGAACGAGGACGGGCGGGGGCTCGGCTCCCGGGCGCCGGAATTCATCAAGTCCCGCCGGATGCTCCATCTGAGCTGGCAGGTGGGCGTCTTCGTGATCGGCCTCGCGGTCGTGGCGGCCGGCATCGTGATGCTGCCCCTTCCCGGGCCGGGCTGGGTCGTGATCTTCGGCGGCATGGCGATCTGGGCGACGGAGTTCGTGTGGGCACAGCTGGTGCTCCGCTGGACGAAACGGAAGGTCACCGAGGCGGCCCAGAAGGCGCTCGATCCCAAGGTGCGGCGGCGCAACATCATTCTCACGAGCGTCGGTCTCGTCATCGTGGCGGCACTGGTCGGCTTCTACGTGTGGAAGTTCGGTTTCGTGATGCCATGGAAGATCAAGGATCAGTGACACGCACCGGGGCGCGGGCGGCGCCGGTCCCGGCCCGTCCGGCTCCGGGATGGTCACAGGCACCCCCTGACATGGGGTAATGTTCTTCCTGCGCCCGGGCGATTAGCTCAGTGGGAGAGCGCTTCGTTCACACCGAAGAGGTCACTGGTTCGAACCCAGTATCGCCCACCCGGAACACCGGCCCGCCTGCGACAACGCAGGCGGGCCGGCGTTGTTTGCCTTGCGGAACCATCCCGACGGTGCGTGGTCGCCTACGTCCGGTGAGGTACCGCACCCGCGCATGGACGCGTGAGCTGTGCACGGTGGCGTGCCTCCGAGGGGCGCGGCCGATGACGTATCTCCGGCGGCGCGTGCGAGGCCCCGGGCGGCTCGGTCGCGTCGCGGCCGCACCTGGCTTTCCAGGCAGGCAGCCGACGCCGCCGGCCCCACTCGAAGCCCTGATGGTGCGGCCGGGGCGGTCGGCCTCGCCCGCCAAGGGGCCGCCCGCCCCCGCCGAAGCCGCATGCCGGCACCCCCAGCTGCTTCCGGCCATCCCGACCCACCCCCACCCACGCCCCCGTCCGGCCCCTCGAACCACCGCCCCCCCACCTGCGTCATCCCCCGACCGCCGCCACCCCGCACCCCCACCCACAACCGCCTCACAGCCGGCCCCGCAAGAAAATCCTGTCCGAATCATTGACGCACCTCCCACCCCTCCGTACCTTGTGCCAGCAAGCGCTTACTTGAAACGATTCACGAGGCGGCGGGCACGCTGCGGGGAGGGCCCGATCATGGGAACCGGGAATGTTGACAGGCGCACGATCCTCAGGGTGGCCGGCGCTTCCATGGCCACGCTGGGACTGGCCGCCACCACCGGCTGCGGAGGCGGCGACGGTACGGCTGCGGACGGAACGGTGACGATCCGTTACTCGTGGTGGGGAGCCGACGAGCGCGCCAAGAGGATCAACCAGTCGATCGCGCTGTTCGAGAAGAAGTATCCGAAGATCAAGGTGAAGACCGACTTCCAGGACTACGTCTCTTTCTGGGAGAAGTTCCAGACGCAGGCCGCGGGCGGAAATCCACCGGACGTTTTCCAGAACTCCGTCGCATTTCTTAGGAAGTACGACAAGCGTGGGATCCTTCTCGACCTCAAGTCCCAGATGGACGCAGGTAATCTGAGGCTCAGTAACTTCCGAGAGGGCGTCACATCCGTTGGGGAGGTGGACGGTAAGCAGCTCGCCGTCCCCGTCGGCTCCAACACCATGGCCCTGGTCATCGACAAGAAGCTCTTCCGGAAGGCCGGCGTCGAGCCCGAGCCGGGCTGGACCTGGGACGAGTACTTCAAGGCCCTGAAGACCATTCACGACAAGACGAAGGTGCCCGGCGACACCGGCTACTTCGCCATCATGTACCTGTACGACCTCTACCTCCGGCAGCACGGCAAGGCCTTCTTCACCAAGGACGGACTCGGCTTCGAGCAGGCCGACCTGACGGAGTGGTGGACCGACGCCTACAACCGTGTGAAGGCCGGCATCATCACCGACCCGAAGATCGTCGAGCAGGACAAGCCGAAGTCCTCCGTGACCGCCGGCCACGGCGCCTCGGAATTCACCTGGGACAACTTCACCGTCCGCTACACGGCCGAGGGCGACAGCGAGTACGGCCTCGCCCCCATCCCCACCACCGACGGCAAGCAGACCGGGCAGTACCTGGCCTCCCTGATGCTCAGCGCCTCCGCGCGCACCAAGCACCCGAAGGAGGTCGCGCAGTTCATCGACTTCATGGTCCACGACCCCGAGGTCGGCAAGATCATGGGCTACGACCGCGGCATCCTGGCCGGCACCGAGCAGTACCAGGCGTACAAGCCGACCGACCCGGTCAACAAGGAGATCGCCCGGTACGAGGAGGACACCGCGAAGGCCGGCGTTCTCGGCACCATCACCCCGCACCCGTCGGGAGCCGACACCGTCGAGGCCGCGTTCCTGCGCATCGGCGGCGACATGGCCCAGGGCAAGACGAAGGTCCCCGACGCGGTGAAGCAGTTCTTCTCCGAGGCCGAGGCCGCCTTCCAGGCCTGAACCGGACCTCACCCGGAATTCGATGGGAACCCCCGTGACGCTCGTCAAGGACTCACCGCTCGACACCCGGAAGGTCCGCTCGGCCGCCCCCGCCGCCGTCAAGCGGCGGGGCCGCCGGGAGAACCTCGCCGGTTACCTGTTCATGTCCCCGTGGATCGCGGGCTTCCTGCTCCTGACCGCGGGCCCCATGGCCGCCTCGCTGTACTTCGCGTTCACCGACTACAACCTCTTCGCAGCCCCCAAGTGGACCGGCTTCGACAACTTCACCCGGATGTTCGACGACCCGCGGTGGCAGAAGTCGGTGGAGGTCACCGCGAAGTACGTCGTCATCGGCACGCCACTGAAGCTGCTCCTCGCCCTCGGTGTCGCCCTGCTGCTCGCCCAGAGCCGGCGCGGGCAGGCCTTCTACCGGGCCGCCTTCTACGCCCCGTCGCTGATCGGCGCCAGCGTGTCCGTCGGTTTCGTGTGGCGGGCGCTGTTCTCGGACGACGCCGTCGTGGACCGTGGGCTGTCCCTGTTCGGCGTGAACATCGGGGGCTGGGTCGGCAACCCGGACTGGATCCTGTACTGCCTGGTCGCCCTGACGGTCTGGCAGTTCGGCGCGCCGATGGTGATCTTCCTGGCGGGGCTGAAGCAGGTGCCGAGAGAGCTGTACGAGGCGGCGGAGATGGACGGCGCCGGGCGGTTCCGTCAGTTCTGGAGCATCACGCTGCCGATGATCTCACCGGTGCTCTTCTTCAACGTGCTGCTGGAGACCATCCACTCCTTCCAGATCTTCGGTTCCGCCTACGTCGTCTCCAACACGCAGTGCGGTCCGGCCGACGCCACCCTCGTCTACACCTGCTACCTGTACCAGAAGGGCTTCAAGGAGTCCCAGATGGGCTTCGCCTCCGCGATGGCCTGGATGCTGCTGCTCGCCGTGGCGCTGGTGACCGCTGTGCTGTTCTGGTCGCAGAAGAAGTGGGTGCACTACGCGGAGGACTCCCGATGAGCGCCACCTCTCCCACCGTCCCCAAGTCCTCCGGTCCCGGCCGCAAGCGCACCGGATCGCTCGCCTGGCACTTCGGTGCCCTGCTGGTCCTGGCGATCGTGCTGTACCCCGTCGTCTGGGTGATCGGCGCGTCCTTCAAGCCGAGCCGGGACATCATCGGCAGCCTGGAACTGCTGCCCACCAGCCCGATCCTCGACAACTTCGAAGGCCTGGCCGACGGTATCGCCGACATCCCGATCCGGACGTTCTTCCAGAACTCCCTTTTCTACGCACTCGGCTCGGTCGCCGGCATTCTCGTCTCCTGCTCGCTGACCGCCTACGCCTTCGCCAAGATCCGGTTCGCGGGACGGAACCTGCTGTTCGGCCTGATGATCGGGACGCTGCTGCTGCCGTATCACGTGCTGCTCATTCCGCAGTACGTGATGTTCCAGAAGATGGAGCTGATCAATACCTACGTTCCGCTGCTGCTCGGGAAATACCTGGCGACGGAGGCGTTCTTCGTCTTCCTGATGGTGCAGTTCATGCGGAACCTGCCGCGGGAACTGGACGAGGCGGCCCGCATCGACGGCTGCGGCCATCTGCGGATCTACTGGTCGATCGTGCTCCCGCTGTGCCGGCCCGCGCTCATCACCAGCGCGATCTTCACCTTCATCAACGCCTGGAACGACTTCATGGGCCCGCTGATCTACCTCAACGAGCCCGGCAAGTACACCGTCTCGCTGGGCATGATGATGTTCCGCGACCAGGAGAGCGTCGCCAACTACGGCGGCATGATCGCCATGTCCCTCGTCGCGCTGCTGCCGGTGCTGCTGTTCTTCCTCGCCTTCCAGCGGTACCTCATCGACGGCATGGCGACCTCCGGACTGAAGGGCTGAGGGACCACCCATGGCACAGGCCCGCACCGAGGCACTCGGGCACAAGGAGCCCCGCGAGTCTCCCCTCGCCGAGAAGTTCGCCCTCTTCTCGGAGTGTCTGCTGACCGGCGTGTGGATCGCGATCGCCTCGCTCGGTGTCGTCACCTACCCGGCCGCGTTCGCCGCCGGAACCCGGCACCTGCGCCGCCGCATCGCTCATGAGGCGGGCGGCCGAAGGGAGTTCGCCGCCGACTTCCGGGCCGCGCTGCGCGGCGGATGGCTCGCCGGGCTCGCCGGCTGGGTGCTGGCGGCTCTGGTGTGGTTCGACGTGCAGGCCGCGCGCGCCGGGCTGCCCGGCGGGCCGCCGGCCGGGGCCGTCGGACTGGTCGCGCTGATCGGCCTGGCCGTCACCGGTATGCGCGCCGCCGCCTGCTGGACGCCCGGGGCCGGCTGGCGCGCACTGCTCACGGATGCGGGCCGCCGTACCGTGCTCGATCCCGCCGGCTCGTTCCTCCTCGTCGCCGGGTCGGCCGTGGTGGCGCTGTCCGGCTGGTTCGTCGCCCCCCTGGCCGTCCCGGTGCTCGGGGCCGTCGCGGCGGCGGCCGTCGCCGTCGAGACGCGGTACCGGCACCGCCGCTGACCCGCCGTAACCGAGCCCCGCCAGGCGCGGCGCCCCCGACCGTCGTACCACTCTCTGTCATGCCCCTGACTAACTTGTTCGCTCCGCGCACGCCTCCGCACGCCCCCGTACGGAAAGGACCCACGGCACCCCATGTCTTCCATCCCCCGCAGATCCCTTCTGAAGGCCGCCGCCGTCGCCGGAGCCGCCGCCCAGTTCAGCTGGGTGCTCGGCAGCAGGGACGCGCAGGCCGCGCCCACCGCCGGAGCCGCCGACACCGACCCGGTGACCCTGGACTGGCTCGAGGACGGCGGCCTCGGCGCCGCCCCCGGCTCCACCGTCGGGGTGCCCTGGCCCATGGGCGCCCATCGGGAGGACCAGACCTTCACCCTCACCGACGCCGACGGCAGGGCCGTCCCCGTCCAGACCTGGCCGCTCGCGTACTGGCCGGACGGCTCCCTGAAGTGGACCGCGCACGCCGTCAGCTCCGGAAACGGCAAGCTCACCGTGACCGCGGGCACCCCAGCGGCGCCGGAGAAGAAGGTGACCGTCGACAGCGGCGGCTCCACCGTCACCGTCTCCACCGGGGTCATCACCGCGAAGATCGGCAAGAACGGTTCCACCCTCGTCAAGTCCGTCACCCGGGGCTCCACCGAGATCGCCAAGAACGGCAGGCTGGTCCTGATCCGCCAGCCCGAGATCGAGGACGAGGACCAGGGCACGGTCAGGACCGAGCGCTTCGACGGCGCGATCGACAAGGTCACCGTCGAGCAGGGGGGCCCGGTCCGGGCCGTCGTCCGTATCGACGGCAAGCACCGCAAGGGGGAGCGCAGCTGGCTGCCGTTCTCCCTCCGGCTCTACTTCTACGCCGGAGCCGACTCCTTCCGCATGGTGCACACCGTCATCTACGACGGCAGCCAGGAGCCCGGCAAGGCGTCCGGCGACTTCATCCGCGGCCTCGGCGTCCGCTTCACCGTGCCGATGCGCGACGCCGCCTACGACCGGCACATCCGCATCGGCGGCGAGGGCACCGGCCTTCTGCGCGAGGCAGTCCAGGGCATCACCGGCCTGCGCCGCGACCCCGGCGCGGCCGTGCAGAGCGCCCAGTACGCGGGCAGGAAGCTGCCCGATCCCTCCACCTGGGACCAGCGCGTCACCGCGCGCCTGCAATACATCCCCGAGTGGGGCGACTACACCCTCTCCCAGCTCTCCGCCGACGGCTTCAGCGTGCGCAAGCGCACCAAGAAGGGCCACGGCTGGATCACCGCGGGCGGCGGCCGGCGCGCCTCCGGCTTCGGCTACGTCGGCGGCGCGAGTGGCGGCCTCTCCTTCGGCCTGCGCGACTTCTGGGAGAAGTTCCCCGCCCAGCTCGACATCCGCGGCGCCCGGACCGACGAGGCCGAGGTCACCCTGTGGCTCTGGTCGCCCGAGGCCCAGCCCATGGACCTGCGCTTCTACCACGACGGTATGGGCCAGGACACCTACGCCGAGCAGCTCGAGGGCCTCAACATCACCTACGAGGACTACGAGCCCGGCTTCGGCACCCCCTACGGCATCGCCCGCACCTCCGAACTGCTCTTCTGGGCCAACGAGTCGACGCCCGCTCCCGACACCCTCGCCCGGCAGGTGCAGGCCGTACGGACGCTGCCGCAGCTCGCCGCGCCGCCGAAGCAGCTCATCAAGGCCAAGGTCTTCGGCCCCGGCCTGTACTCAGAGCCGGACCGCTCCACCCCGGCCAAGGCGAAGATCGAGGACCACCTGGACTTCCTCTTCACGTACTACAAGGACCAGGTGGAGATGCGCCGCTGGTACGGCTTCTGGGACTACGGCGACATCATGCACACCTACGACTCCGCACGGCACGTGTGGCGGTACGACATCGGCGGCTACGCCTGGGACAACTCCGAACTGTCGCCCGACCTGTGGCTCTGGTACGCCTATCTGCGCTCCGGCCGCGCCGACATCTTCCGCTTCGCCGAGGCGATGACCCGGCACACCGGCGAGGTCGACGTCTACCACATCGGCCAGTGGGCCGGCCTCGGCACCCGGCACGGGGTGCAGCACTACGCCGACAGTGCCAAGCAGCAGCGCATCGCCAACACCACCTACCGCCGCTTCTACTACTTCCTCACCGCCGACGAACGCGTCGGTGACCTCATGGCCGCGAACGTCGACTCCGACGAGACGTTTCTCGTCCTCGACCCGCAGCGCAAGGTCCGCACCGACCCGTACACGCCCGACCGGCACGCCCTGTCCATCGGCTTCGGCACGGACTGGAGCGGGCTGGTGTCGGCCTGGCTGACGGAGTGGGAACGCAAGGGCCCCAAGTGGGAGAAGGCCAAGGCGCGTGTGCTGTCCACGATGGAGGGCATCGCCGCCCAGCCGAACGGATTCGTCCAGGGCAGCGGCCTGTACGACCTGGACACCGGGAAGTTCGCCGTCGCCACGCAGCCCGTCGTCGGTGTCTCGCACCTGTCGGCGGTCTTCGGCCTCAACGAACTGTGCGCCGAACTCATCCACTTGGTCGACATGCCGAGGTTCAAGGAGGCCTACCTCGACTACTGCCGCTACTTCAACGCCACCAAGGCGGAACAGGCGGCGCGCTACGGAACCAACTTCGGCTCGCTGATCCTCTTCCAGGGCCACTCCCGCCTGGACGCCTACGCCGCCGTCCAGACCGGCGACGCGCAGCTGGCCGGCCGGGCCTGGGAGAAGTTCTACAACTCCGACGGCTACAAGGAGTCCGCGCCCTGGAAGACGGAGCGGCTGACCGGCCCGGCGACCCTGGTCGAGGGCAGCGAGGCGAGCTGGGTGTCCAGCAACGACACGGCGCTGTACGGCCTCGCCGCCATCGAGAACCTGGCGCTGCTCGGCGACAGGATGCCGTAGCCGTGGGCCGGGCCCTGCCCTTCGGATCACAGCGGCGTCCGAAGGGCACCCCACCTCGCAGCCGGCCGGTTCCGAAGGGCAGCGCCTAGTTCATCCGCCCCAGGACCTCCCGCATCCGTCGCACGTCCCGCAGGCGCCGTTCATAGGTCGCGCCGACGGCGAGCAGCAGGGTTCCGGCGAGTGCGGGAGGCACCCAGCGGGGGAGGGCGTCGGCGACCTGCACCAGATAGGGGGCCAGCTCGTGCAGCGCGTCCAGCACGAGCACCCCGCCGCCCAGCAGCAGCGGCGCCCGCAGCCGGTGCCGGGCGCCCAGCAGGGTGACCAGCAGCGCCGCCGCGCCCAGCAGCCACGGGCGGGTGGTGTGCGCGTCCGTCCAGGCGGCCAGGAGACTCGGCACCAGCGTCACCGCGAGACCCGGCCCGTACGCCGCCCACGACGACACCTGCGGATCACGGCGCCGGCGCAGGACGCCCAGCGCGAGGGCCGGGACGGACACCGGCAGCGTGTACGCCTCCGGAGCGGTGACGTCCCAGGCCGCGAGGCGCACCCAGGCGGCCAGCGCGAACAGGGCGGTGGCCGCGTAGGCGGCGGGGCGCCGGTCGGCGCGCACCGCCGTCCCGGCGGCGATCACCCCGCACAGGGACAGCACCAGCGCGAGCATGGCCGGTTCGGTGACCGCCAGTGCGATCGCCAGGAGACCGGCGGCCGCGCCCGTCGCCTCGACCGCCACGATCGTCGGCACGTCGGCGATCCGCGCCGCGAGCAGCGCCGCCACGGCCGGGAGCACGAGCACGAGCAGCGCGGTGTGCCACGGCGCCCAGTGCGCCGCCGCGCCCACCGCACAGGCCAGGGCGGCGCCGTACCCGAGCGCCGCAGGGGCCGTGACCAGCGCCAGGCGCGGCCTCAGGGAACCCGTCGCGAAGAGCACCGTCAGGGCGGTGAGCACGCCGAGGGTCGCGGACCGCGCGGGCAGCGCGAGGAACGTCAGCGAGGCCGAGGTGAGCAGGGCGAGCACCAGTGCGGGCAGCGCCTCGGCGCGCCCGGTCGTCCGGTTCCGCGCCGCCACAGCGAGCAGGCCCGCCGTCACCAGCGCCTCCACCAGCAGTGCCACCGGGTACGGAGCGTCCAGCGCCACCGGTACGACCATGACCGCGCCCCACCCCAGCGCCGACGCGCCCGTCAGCGCCCGGGGCCGCCAGGCGAGGTCGCGGACCGTGAGGGCGACGACGACGGCGACGGCGGCCAGGACCAGCGGGGCCGTCTGCAACTGCGGCAGCCACGGCTCACCGGCCGTCACGGCCTCCCGGGCCCCGCCGGGCGCCCCCGACCAGACCCCGGTCACCGAGGTGGCCGGCCCGAGCAGCGTCAGCGCCACCAGGGGCAGCGCCCACAGCACCGCCAGGCCCTGCACGACGGCGGAGGCGACGGCGAGACCGTACCGCACCGGCTCCTTCAGCCGACCGGCCCTTGCCGCGGCCAACAGCGCGACACCGAGGGTGAGATGGACCGGAACCGTCCAGCTGACCGGCAGGCCCGGGCGGGCGATGCCGCCGAGCGCGGTGACCACGAGCAGGCCGGCCGCCACGGACAGCCCGACAGCGTGGCCCTCGGCCCGTTCGTGCCGCGCCGTCACCAGCGCGATGCCGGCCGCGAACAGCAGCAGGGCCGCCGCACGGGCCGCGGCGCCCGGACCTCCGGCCGTCCACGACAGCCCCGTCGCGCCCAGCACGCCCCACGCGCCCATGCCGTACGCGCCGACCATGGCGGTGATCCGCACCGCCCCGGCCGGAGCGCGCAGCGCCACGACCGTGTCGCACGCGGCCGTCACCAGCAGCGCGGCGGTGATCCCGCAGCGCCCGGCGTCGGCCGCCGTCGCCCCCAGCAGCAGCGGCAGCTGCGCCGCGGCCAGCGCCGCCGGACGCGGCAGCCGCAGCGCCGCCGTGCGCGGCAGCAGGCCGTAGCCCGTCCACACGGCCGCCAGCACCGCCGACGCCCCGGCCGAGTACGCCGTCCCGTCCAGCCCGGTGAGAACGGCCTCGTGCAGCGCGTACGCGTCGAGCACCGTCAGCGCCAGTGCGAGCCCCGCCACCGCCTCGGCCGTCGAACGCAGGCCGCGCCCCAGCAGCGGCAGCGGCGCGGCCAGCGCGGCCACCGTGACCGCGCCGAGCACCAGCGAGCGGCCGGTGATCCCCAGGTGTCCCCAGCTGACCAGCGTGAACGCGATCGCCGCGATGGTCAGCAGCAGGCCGCCCAGGAGCAGCAGCAGGTTCTGCACGCGCGGCGCGGTGGCCTCCGGGCGGGGCGGCTGGGACGGCTGCGGCGGCGCGGGGAACGGCGTGGGTGCCGCAGGGGCGGGGAGGCGGGCGACCAGCCAGGCGCGGCGGGCGAGCAACTGGGCCCGGCGGGCGTCCAGTTGCCACAGCTCGGCGTCGATGAGCCGCAGCTCCTCGGCCGGTGGCGGAACGTGTGTCATGGTTCGCAGTGTGGGCCGCGTCACGGCGTACGGCATGAGCGCGCGTACTCAGGAACGTACTCAGGCCGGGGCGGGCAGAGTGGGCGTATGAACTGGACGCACTATCGCTTCCTCAGCGTGTGGCCCGTGCCCGTCCCGCCGGCCACTGTCTACCCCGTGCTGGAACGGGTCGAGGACTACCCCCGCTGGTGGCCCCAGGTGCGCACGGTGACCCGGCTCGACGACACGGCGGCCGTGATCACGATCCGCTCCCTGCTGCCGTACGCCCTCACCGTCACCGCGCGTGAGGTGCGCCGCGACCCTGCGGCCGGCGTCCTGCACAGCGCTTTCTCCGGCGACGTCGAGGGCTGGGCGCGCTGGACCGTCGCAGCAGGCGGCCCCGGCACCCTGGCCCGCTACGAGCAGGTCGTCGATGTGTGCAAGCCGCTGCTGCGGCGGCTGGCCGTGCCCGGACGACCGCTGTTCAGCGCCAACCACGGGCTGATGATGCGGGCCGGACGGCGCGGACTCGTCACGTATCTCGAAGCGGTTTGAAGGAAGCCCGCCGGTCCCTGTATTGTTCAGTGCGTTCCCGGGCGATTAGCTCAGTGGGAGAGCGCTTCGTTCACACCGAAGAGGTCACTGGTTCGAACCCAGTATCGCCCACCGGGAAGGAGCCGGTCCGCCAAGGCGGACCGGCTCTTTTTGCGTTGGGCCTTGGGGGGGCGATGTGAACGACGGGGTGAGCGGCAGAGGCTCCGGGACGAGAAGTCCGGTCCGGCGGCGGAGAATTCGCGGACTGATCGGTGTCTTCGTCGCACTGCTGGCCCTCGGTGTCATCGTGGGGCTCGCCCGGGAGGCGGGGAACGAGGAGCGCGTCACCACGATGTGGGTGCGCGCGGAGATCGCCACGGACGGCAGCGCCCGCATCACCGAGGTGATCGACTACGACCTGGGGTTCGGGTTCACCGCACGGCACGGCATCTACCGCGACCTGCCGGAACTTCCCGATGACGCGGAGCACCCCGTCCTCGCCACCATGGACGGGGTGAGGGTCCCGTACGAGCTCACGTACGGCGACGACTACCGGGACGAGAACGGCAAAGAGGAACTGGCCGACCGGATCAAGGTGGGCGATCCCGAGCGCACGGTCACCGGCCTGCACCGTTATCGCCTGCAGTACACGATCCCGGACGTCGTGAAGGGCGGGAAGCTCTCCTGGGACGCGGCCGGCACGGGCTGGAAGGCCGACCGCGCCGACGTGGAGATCCATGTCGTGGCCCCGTACGAACTCACCGGCACCCGTTGTGTGCACGGCACCTGGGACTCCCGAAAGCCCTGCGCGGCGGAGCACACCGGGCCGGGCCGCCTGGTCGTCAGGGCCGGAGAACTCCGGGGCGGCGAGGGCCTCACGCTGTACGCCACCACCGGGACGAAGGTGTCCGGGGCGGTGACGCCACCACCCGCACCGCCCACGGGCAAGGCCGTCGGCACGACGGTCCAACGGCCGCTGTGGGCGACTCTGTTCGCGGTGGGCGTCGCATTGGCCTGCGCGACGGTGACGGTGGCGGCGCTGCGGCTCGCCGGCCGTGACCGGGTGGCGGACGAGAGGGACGGCGGACCCTCCGGCAGGTACCGGCGCGTCGAGATCGAACGGTTTGCCGCCTCGGTCACCCCGGTGATCACCCCTCCGGAAGGGCTCACTCCGGCGCAGGGCGGGATCCTGCTCGCGGAGAAGGTCGACAGCCGGCACCAGGCCGCCTGGCTGCTCACCGCGGCGCTCGACGGCCATCTCACCATCGAGGGGCCCGATCGGATGCCCACTCTGAAACGGGCCGACTCCGACGAGCCACCGCGGGATGCGATCGCCGGACCCGTGCTGGAGAGGCTGTTCGAACGCGGTGGTGAGGTCACTCTGGGAGTGCGTGACCTCCACGTCCGCGAAGCGCTGTTCGCGCTCGAGGGCTCGTTGTCCCGCTGGCAGGCGGAGAGCGACCTGTGGGACCGGGCCGCCGAGCGCCGCTCGGACCGAGCATGGTGGACCGGTCTCGTCGCCGGCCCGGCCGGGTTCGTCCTCGCCGCGGTCGGAGCCGTCCTGGGCGGCCACCGCAGCATGGCCGGCGGGCCGGTGCTCGCGGTGGGCGCGGCTGTGGCGGGCCTCGGCGTGGCACTACTGGCGCGCGCCTGGGAGCTGAAGGCCCGCAGCCCCCGGGGCACCGCCCTGTGGCTGCGGACGGAGGCCTTCCGGCGCTACTTGGCCGACCCGCCCGGCCCGCCCCCCGACGAGGACCGCACCGAGCTGTACACGGCGTGGGCGGTGGCGCTGGGCGTGGAGTCCGCCTGGGAGCGGGCGGTCGCCGCCTCCACCTCGGCTGTGCGCGCCCGCTCCACCGTGACCGTCCGGTACGGCACCGCGATGGCCCTGGGCATGACCGCCGCGGTGACCGTCACGAGCGGCCTGTCGTCCTCGGGCGGCAGCGCGGGCTCCTCCGGCTCCGGCGGCGGCTTCACCGGCTCCGACGGCGGGGTCGGCGGCGGGGCCGGAGGCGGCGGCGGAGGCTCCTGGTGACGTCGCGGAGACGGTGACGCCCTACGCCGCCGCCGGCAGCTCCGGGCGCAGCGGCCACGCCGGGTCCACTTCCTCCTCCGAACCGCTGCGCGCGAACCACGCCTGCAGGCCGCGGGCCTGTGCCGCGTGCCAGGTCGCCTGCAGAGTATGCAGCTCGGCGGGGGTCAGCCGCTCCAGCCGCGCGGCGAACCGGCGGCCCAGGGCCCGGACGACCTCCAGCGCCGCCAGCGCGTCCGCCGCCGCGTCGTGCGCCTCGTCCAGCGTGACGCCGTAGTGCGCGCACAGGTCGGTCAGCGTGCGGCGGCCCTTGCGGTAGCGGTCCAGATGTTTGTCCAGCACCCGTGGGTCCAGCACGAGCAGCGGGGCCCGCTCGAACCACCGGTCCAGGCTGGAGGCCCGGTGCCGACGCAGCTCACGGTCCAGCAGCGTCAGGTCGAACGGCGCGTTCATCACCACCAGCGGGCGGCGGGCCAGCGCCTGTTCGGCCAGTTGCTCGGCTATCTCGTACATCACCGGCGCCGGCCAGCGGCCGTTGCGCTGCAGGTGATCCTCCGTCAGCCCGTGCACCGCCGTCGCCTCCCCGGGCACCGGCACGCCCGGGTTGACCAGCCAGCGGCTCACCCGCGGCCGGTAGCCCGGACCGTCCTGGACGACGAGGGAGGCCGACACGATCCGGTCGGTCTCCACGTCGACGCCCGTGGTCTCCGTGTCGAAGGCGGCCAGGGGCCCCTCGTACCAGCACGCCATACCCAACAACCCCTCGTTCACCATCGGCAGTTGACGCACCGTCCTCTGCCCGTTCCGGTGATACCCGGGCTGTTTGCGCCGTACGCCGGAAGGAGACAACAGGAGTACGGGTCTTTGCAGTTCAGCGGCCCGCAGCGGGGTATCACTTTGCGTGGAAGGCTGTTCGCCATGGCGATAGCGCAGCCCGAGCGGGGCGGGCTGCTGCCCGATCGCACGGGCCCTCTTCGCGGCTCACTGGCCACCACCGCCTGCATGGAGACACTGCAGGTGGGCTATCTGCACGCGGTCGCGGCGGCCGCGGGGTGCTCGCTGTCCCAGCCCTTCCCGGACAACGGCATCGACTGGCACGTCAGCCATGGCTCGCCCGGCCACACCGTGGACGACGAGGTCACCATCAAGGTGCAGCTCAAGGCCACGTACCAGGTCGCGCCCCATCCGCCGGGCCGCTCCTTCTCCTTCACGCTCGACAACGACCACCTGCGCAAGCTCGCCCGCACGCCGGTCTCCGTGCACAAGATCCTCGTCGTCATGATCGTCCCGCGATCGCGGGACCAGTGGCTGCGCGCCGGCCACGACCGGCTCGACCTGCGGCACTGCTGCTACTGGGTCAACCTCGCCGGGCACCCGATCACCGGGCGGAACCGCACCACCGTGCGGATCCCGACCTCACGCATCTTCGACGACCGGGCGCTGTGCGAGATCATGACGCGGGTCGGGACGGGAGGCAGACCATGACCCACCGCCCACTGCCGGACGCCCCGCGGGCTCACCCCGAGATCTTCCCGGCGCGGCCGCCCGCGCCCGGTGACGTCGACCCGGCCGTCCTCGCCGCCCTGCTGCACCGGCACGGCTGGCAGCGCCGCGGCGGCGCCCCCGGCCGCTACGGCCGCTGGACACCGCCCGGGCCGGGCGCGGCCGGCACCAGCCTGCTCGTGCCGGTCAGCCGTGTCTTCCCCGACAGCGACGACCTGCTCGGCGAGGCGCTCGACGCCCTCGCCCGCAGCGGTACGCCGTCGGCGCGCGAGGTGCTCGTCTCGCTCGCCGTGCCGAGCGACGAGATCCGCTGGTGGCGGGACGCGCCGCCCGGCGGGCCGGCGGGCAGCGCGGCCTGGAGCGCCGACGAGCGGCTGCGCGGTGCCGCCCGGCGGATGCTGCTCGCCGCGGCGCTGGCCACCCGGGCACGGGCCGGGTACCACGGAGCCCGGCACCGCCGGCCGGCCGCGGCGCTGCTGGACCAGGTGCTGGTCGGGACGGGCGGCGACGGCGCCCGCCTGACCGCGTTCGTGCCGGTCGCCTCCGCGCGCCCGCTGGCCGTGCGGTTGCAGCAGGCGCTGTACGCGGCGCGGGAGGCCGTCGACTACCAGCGCGCCACCGGCGCCATGGACGCGTTCGACGGCGCGGTGCAGGCAGGGGTGAGCCGGGAGCTCACCGAGGCGCTGATCGCGCTCGTGGAGGGGACGGAGGGGGCGCGGGTCGCGGTGCAGTGGGCACCGGGGGCGGGGGTCCCGGACGGCTGCGCCGCGGACGGCGAGCCGGTGGAGTTCTCGCCGGGGGACCTGACGGTGCTGCGGGAGGCCGGTGCGCGCTATCTGCACGCCGAGCCCGCGGTGCCGGTCGTGCTGACGGGGACGGTGGTGCGGATGCGCCGCGCAGCCCCGCGCGGCGAGGGGACGATACGGCTGCGTGTGCTCGCCGGCGCGGACGTTCCGCACGTGCGGCTGACCCTGGACGAGGAGGACTACCGCATCGCCGGTCACGCGCATCTCGTCGGGCTGCCGGTGCGCGTCCACGGACGGCTGGAGAGCCGGGGCGGCTTCCGCCGGCTGACGGGGGTCTCCGGGGTGGTGCCCGTCGAGGTGGACGAGGCGGAGCGGGACCGGCTGATCAAGTCGCTCCAGGAGAACCTGGACTTCTTCGAGGAGGCGTGCGGCGGGGATTGAGCGGAGTGGGCCCGTCGTTCGGCTGCCGGTACGTCGTGGCTGGTCGCGCAGTTCCTCGCGCCCCTGGGCCGGCTGCGCTCACCTTGGGTCACGAGCCCACCCTGGACGGCCCAGGCACCGGTTTCGCCTCCGGAGGCATCCGGTCGGTACGATCCTTACTCGTGCGTGCGCTCGGGTATGGCGCCGCATCCCCACCTTCAGTCAGGAGAGACCGGTGTCAGACGTCCGTGTGATCATCCAGCGCGATTCCGAGCGGGAAGAACGCGTGGTGACGACGGGCACTACGGCCGCCGACCTCTTCGCCGGCGAGCGCTCGATCGTGGCCGCCCGTGTCGGCGGTGAGCTCAGGGACCTCGCCTACGAGGTCAAGGACGGCGAGACCGTCGAAGGCGTCGAGATCTCCTCCGAGGACGGTCTCAACATCCTGCGCCACTCCACCGCGCACGTCATGGCGCAGGCCGTGCAGGAGATCTTCCCCGAGGCCAAGCTCGGCATCGGCCCGCCCATCCGCGACGGCTTCTACTACGACTTCGATGTCGCCGAGCCGTTCCACCCCGACGATCTCAAGCGCATCGAGAAGAAGATGCAGGAGATCATCAAGCGCGGCCAGCGCTTCTCCCGTCGCGTCACCACCGACGAGGACGCCCGCGAGGAGCTGGCCGGCGAGCCGTACAAGCTGGAGCTGATCGGTCTCAAGGGCAATGCCGCCCAGGCCGCCGAGGGTGCCGACGCCGAGGTCGGCGGCGGCGAGCTGACGATCTACGACAACCTCGACGCCAAGACCGGTGAACTGTGCTGGAAGGACCTCTGCCGCGGTCCCCACCTGCCCACCACCCGGATCATCCCGGCGTTCAAGCTGATGCGCTCGGCCGCCGCCTACTGGCGCGGCAGCGAGAAGAACCCGCAGCTCCAGCGCATCTACGGCACCGCCTGGCCGACCAAGGACGAGCTGAAGCAGTACCTGGACTTCCTCGCCGAGGCCGAGAAGCGTGATCACCGCAAGCTCGGCGCGGAGCTGGACCTGTTCTCCTTCCCGGAGGAGCTCGGCCCCGGCCTCGCGGTGTTCCACCCCAAGGGCGGCGTGATCCGCAAGGAGATGGAGACCTACTCGCGCAAGCGGCACGAGGTCTCCGGCTACGAGTTCGTGAACACCCCGCACATCTCCAAGGAGCGGCTGTTCGAGATCTCCGGCCACCTGCCGCACTACGCCGACGGCATGTTCCCGGCCATCGAGTTCGACGAGCAGAACTACCGCCTCAAGGCGATGAACTGCCCGATGCACAACCTGATCTTCAAGTCGCGCGGGCGTTCCTACCGTGAACTGCCGCTGCGTCTCTTCGAGTTCGGGACCGTGTACCGGTACGAGAAGTCGGGCGTCGTGCACGGCCTGACCCGCTCGCGCGGCTTCACCCAGGACGACTCGCACATCTACTGCACCAAGGAGCAGATGCCGCAGGAGCTGGACACGCTCCTGACGTTCGTGCTGGACCTGCTGCGCGACTACGGCCTGACCGAGTTCGAGCTGGAGCTGTCCACCCGCGACGACTCCGACAAGTTCATCGGTACGGACGAGGACTGGGCGGAGGCCACCGAGGCTCTCCGCCAGGCCGCCGAGAAGCAGAACCTGCCGCTGGTCCCGGACCCGGGCGGTGCCGCCTACTACGGCCCGAAGATCTCCGTGCAGGCCAAGGACGCCATCGGCCGCTCCTGGCAGATGTCGACCATCCAGGTCGACTTCAACCAGCCCAAGCGGTTCGGCCTGGAGTACACCTCCGCGGACGGCTCCCGCCAGCAGCCGGTGATGATCCACCGCGCGCTGTTCGGCTCCATCGAGCGGTTCTTCGGCGTGCTCCTTGAGCACTACGCGGGCGCCTTCCCGGCGTGGCTCGCGCCGGTGCAGGCCGTCGGCATCCCGATCGGCGACGCCCACGTCGAGTACCTGCAGCGCTGGGCCGAGGCCGCGAAGGAGAAGGGGCTGCGGGTCGAGGTGGACTCCTCCTCCGACCGCATGCAGAAGAAGATCCGCAACGCCCAGAAGCAGAAGGTGCCGTTCATGGTCATCGCGGGCGACGAGGACATGGGTCACGACACCGTGTCCTTCCGCTACCGCGACGGCTCCCAGGAGAACGGGATCCCGTTCGACGAGGCGATCGCGAAGATCGTGAAGGTGGTCGAGGAGCGGGCACAGATCTGACCCCGCTGTGAGCAGGCCCCCGGTGACTCGATCGCGCCGGGGGCCTTGCCCTGTCACCCGGGTGGACGCCATATGCTGCACGCATGACGAGTGAGCCGGAGCAGCAGATCGGAGTGGGGACGCAGGACGCGTTCCAGCGCCTGTGGACGCCCCACCGGATGGCCTACATCCAGGGCGAGAACAAGCCCACCGGCCCGGGGGCCGAGGACGGCTGCCCCTTCTGCTCACTCCCGGCCAAGTCCGACGAGGACGGGCTGATCGTCCGGCGCGGCCGGCAGGTGTACGCGGTGCTCAACCTGTACCCGTACAACGGCGGCCATCTGATGACCGTGCCGTACCGCCACGTCGCCGACTACACCGACCTCACGGAGGCGGAGACCGCCGAGCTGGCGGAGCTCACCAAGCAGGCCATGACCGCGCTGCGTACCGCCTCCGGCGCGCACGGCTTCAACATCGGCATGAACCAGGGGTCGGTGGCCGGCGCGGGCATCGCGGCCCACCTGCACCAGCACATCGTCCCCCGCTGGGGCGGCGACACGAACTTCATGCCGGTCGTCGGCCACACGAAGGTGCTGCCGCAGCTCCTTGCCGACACGAGGAAGATGCTCGCGGAGGCCTGGCCCTCCTGAAGTGCCGGCAGGCGCCCCCGTCGTGCCCGGGGGCACCGCTCACGCGTCGTAGACGTCGGCCTTCTTCGGTGATACGTCCTGGACGGCGGTGCTGAGGAAGGCCGAGCGGGTGCCGAACTTCTCCGTGTCGACGCCGTTCTCCTCCAGCACCTTGATCGCCGCCGCGTGCACCACGCGCAGGACCGGCGTGGCCGCCCGCAGCGCGTCGTCCGCCATGAAGCGGTGCCGCCACGGCTGGTCGGCCCACGCGTGCCGCAGACCGAACGGCTCCGGCAGGCCGATCGTGCCGCCCAGCCACTTCAGCGCCGGGGGATACCAGGTCAGCGGCGCCCGCACCGCGAGCCGGACGACCTCGTTGGTGGTGACCAGGGGGAGATTGATCTTGCGCGTCTCCCACGGCTTGAAGGACTTCGCGACCTCCTTGGTCGGCGCCTCGGGCTTCGTCGTGAACAGCGGGTTCACCGGCCCCAGCGCGTGCCCGGTGACCTCGATGCGCAGCGTCGCGTGCAGTACCGTCACCGTGATCAGCATGGTGATCACCAGCTGGCCGTCCCACAGCGTCCACTGCACGCCCAGGTAGTGCCGGTCACCCGCGCCGAACTGCTGCTTGTTGCAGATGTCCTGTATCGCGTGCGACTTGACCTGGTACGCCTCGACGTCCGTGCCCGACGGGCGGGCCACTTCCTTGGCGTTCTCACCGATCGGCGTGACGATCCAGTGCCGTATCGACGGGGCGGGGAAGCCGCCGGTGTTCAGCGGACCGCGCTCCAGCATGCGCAGCTGGTCGTGGATCGCGCGGATCACGTCCCAGCTGCGGAAGGGGTGGATCTCCCGGCCGGGGTCGGCGGGCACCAGCTCCTCGGCGAGCTGCCAGGAGCCCCAGCGGGTGCCCATGCCGAGGATGCCCTTGGGGCCGGCGTAGAAGACGGAGTTCGACTGCTGCTCGGCGCCGAGCCGGGCCAGGGACTGGCGCAGCTGCTCGGCCGCGGTCTCACGGGGGCCGGTGGGCACCGCCTCGGGCACCTTGGCGCCGACGCTGCTGCCCGACAGCAGGCTGTTCCAGCGCTCCCTGAGGTCCGCGGCGGTGCGCTCGCAGATCCGCCGGGCCCAGAACCAGCCGACCACCGGCATCACCACGGCGGCGCGCGCGTACCAGCCCCAGAAGCCGCTGAACGGCATGCGGAGCAGAAAGACCACGGCGAGCGCGGCCACGGCGACGAGCAGGGTGGTCGCCAGCGCCGAGGCGCGTCTGTTGTCGGTCTTGTCGATGGTGGTGCGGATCTGGAAGACCAGCAGCCAGACCAGGAATCCCGGCAGGAAGAGCAGCCCGCACAGCACGATCGCGGCGGTCAGCCGGTTGTCGCGGTCCCGGCGGATGTTGTTCGCCGCCAGGCAGTGCTCGACGACGGCCTGCGGTTCGGCGCCGAAGGACTGGATGAGCGGCTTGCGGTCCTCACCGATCATGCGGTCCACGACCGCGCGGGCGAACGCCTCGCCCAGGTTCGGCCGGAACAACGCGAGCTTGCCGGGTTTCACCTCCGACTGGTGCCACTCGTTGTCGGCCTTCTTGATCTCCTCCATCGGGTTGTCCCGGTAGGCCGCGGAGGCCAGCGCGAACGTCGCCGTCTGGCCCTCGTCGCCGGTGCGCGGCACCTGTGGCCCGAAGAAGTCCGCGTAACCGCCGTTCACGCTCATCCCCACCCCCGGTCGCCGCATTGCTCGCTTCTGCGGCCTTCCCGACTTGCGTCCTGCGCACACCTGTTGATCAGGTCATCAGCGTATCCGCACGCACCGACATCCGTCGGCGGACGGCCCAAGGAGCCGCCCGCCGAGCCGGAAGAGCTCCGCACGCACGCCGGTTGTGCGCGGGAGGGCGACAACTACGACGCCGCGCGCTCCTGTTCCCGGATCCGCTCGGCGACCTGCGCCGGCATCGGCTCGTGCCGCACGTAGCGTCGGTCGAAGCGCGCGGTGCCGTGGGTCATCGACCGCAGATCGATGGCGTACCGGCCGATCTCGATCTCCGGCACCTCGGCCCGTACGAGCGTGCGCCCGCCGCTGGTCTGCTCGGTGCCCAGGACTCGCCCGCGCCGGCCGGACAGGTCGCTCATCACGGCACCGACGTAGTCGTCGCCGACCAGCACGGACACCTCGGCCACCGGCTCCAGCAGATGGATCTTCGCGTCGGCCGCGGCTTCCCGCAGGGCGAGCGCGCCCGCGGTCTGGAAGGCGGCGTCGGAGGAGTCCACCGAGTGCGCCTTGCCGTCGAGGAGGGTCACCCGCACGTCGATGAGCGGGTGCCCGGCCGCGACGCCCTTGGCCGCCTGGGCCCGCACGCCTTTCTCGACCGACGGGATGAACTGCCGTGGCACGGCCCCGCCGACCACCTTGTCGACGAACTCGACGCCCGAGCCGCCCGGCAGCGGTTCCACCTCGATCTCGCAGATGGCGTACTGCCCGTGCCCGCCGGACTGCTTCACGTGCCGGCCGCGCCCGGCCGACTTGTTCGCGAAGGTCTCCCGCAACGACACCTTGTGCGGTACGACGTCGACCTGGACGCCGTAGCGGGTGCGCAGCCGCTCCAGCGCGACGTCGGCGTGCGCCTCGCCCAGACACCACAGCACCACCTGGTGGGTGTCCTGGTTCTGCTCCAGGCGCATCGTCGGGTCCTCGGCGACCAGCCGGGCCAGGCCCTGGGACAGCTTGTCCTCGTCGGCCTTGCTGTGCGCCTGGATGGCCAGCGGCAGCAGCGGGTCCGGCATCTGCCAGGGCTCCATCAGCAGCGGGTCGTCCTTGGCGGAGAGAGTGTCCCCGGTCTCGGCGCGGCTGAGTCTCGCCACGCACACCAGGTCGCCCGCGACGGCGTGCGTCACCGGCCGCTGCTGCTTGCCGAACGGGGTGGACAGGGCGCCGATCTTCTCGTCGACGTCGTGGTCCTCGTGGCCGCGGTCGGCCAGGCCGTGCCCGGAGACGTGGACGGTCTGGTCGGGGCGCAGGGAGCCGGAGAACACGCGGACCAGGGAGATCCGGCCGACGTAGGGGTCGGAGGAGGTCTTGACGACCTCGGCGACCAGCGGCCCTTCGATGTCGCACGGCTTCAGCTCGCGCGGCGCGCCGTCGATGGTCGTCACCGCGGGCGTGGGGTGCTCGAACGGGGTGGGGAACCCGCCGGTGATCAGCTCCAGCAGCTCCACCGTGCCGATGCCCTGCTTGGCGCCCTCGGCGGCCGGGGCGGCGGCCAGGACGGGGAAGAACGTGCCGCGTGCCACGGCCCGCTCCAGGTCCTGGATCAGCGTCTTCAGTTCGACCTGCTCGCCGCCGAGATAGCGGTCCATGAGGGTCTCGTCCTCGCTCTCGGCGATGATCCCCTCGATCAGCCGGTTGCGGGCCTCGGTGAGGTCCGGCAGCTGGTCCTCGCCGGGCTCCGACTCCTTGCGCTCGCCGGAGGAGTAGTCGAACAGCTTCTGCGTGAGCAGCCCGACCAGACCGGTCACGGGCGCGTGCCCGTCGGGCCCCTGCGCGCCGTGCAGCGGGAGGTACAGAGGCAGCACGGCGTCGGGGTCGTCGCCGCCGAACGCCTCGGCGCAGATCCGGGTCATCTCCTCGAAGTCCGCGCGGGCCGCCTCCAGGTGCGTGACGACGATCGCGCGCGGCATGCCGACGGCCGCGCACTCGTCCCACACCATGCGGGTCGAGCCGTCCACCCCGTCCGAGGCCGAGACGACGAAGAGGGCCGCGTCCGCCGCGCGCAGACCGGCCCGCAGTTCTCCGACGAAGTCGGCGTATCCCGGGGTGTCCAGCAGGTTGATCTTGATGCCGTCCCATTCGACGGGCACCAGGGACAGCTGCACCGAGCGCTGCTGGCGGTGCTCGATGTCGTCGTGGTCGGAGACGGTGCCGCCGTCCTCCACGCGGCCCGCCCGGTTCACCGCTCCCGCGGTCAGCGCGAGAGCCTCCACCAGAGTCGTCTTGCCCGAACCGGAGTGGCCGACCAGCACCACATTCCGAATGGACGCGGGGTGGTCGGCCGCCGTAGCCCTGCCGGCGGCTCCGGGGTGGGATTGTGCCTTGTCGCCCATGATCCTGCCTCCCGTGCACGGTGAGGTCACTGTGGGCGCGGACACGCGGGAGGCCGCGTGTGGGCGGCTCCGGCGACGCCCGCGTCCTTCGAGCTTTCCACTCCCGTAACGCCGCGTCCATACGAGGGACGCGAGCGCGCCGGTGTCCGAGGGCTGTCGATGTGACACGGCTGCGGGTGCCCGGCCCTCGGCCGCACGCGCGCGTGGCTACGATGGGCCAGCCGGTGGCCAGCAGGGGCCGCACGGCGACACCGACCAGTCGGGAAGGCCATGCTGAACAAGTACGCGCGTGCTTTCTTCACGCGTGTTCTCACGCCGTTCGCCGCGTTTCTCATCCGCCGGGGGGTCAGCCCCGACACGGTCACGCTGATCGGCACCGCCGGAGTGATCGCCGGAGCGCTGGTCTTCTACCCCCGGGGCGAGTTCTTCTGGGGCACGGTCGTGATCACGCTGTTCGTCTTCTCCGACCTGGTCGACGGCAACATGGCCCGCCAGCTGGGCCGCTCCAGCCGCTGGGGCGCGTTCCTGGACTCCACCCTCGACCGGGTCGCCGACGGCGCCATCTTCGGCGGCTTCGCGCTCTGGTACGCCGGGCACGGCAACGACAATGTGCTGTGCGCGGTGTCGATCTTCTGCCTGGCCAGCGGCCAGGTGGTGTCGTACACCAAGGCGCGCGGCGAGTCGATCGGGCTGCCCGTCGCCGTCAACGGGCTCGTCGAGCGGGCCGAGCGGCTGGTGATCTCTCTGGTCGCGGCCGGTTTCGCGGGCCTGCACAAGTTCGGGGTGCCCGGCATCCAGTACCTGCTGCCCGTCGCGTTGTGGATCGTCGCCGTCGGCAGCCTGGTCACGCTGATCCAGCGGGTCGTCACCGTGCGCCGCGAGTCGGCGGAGGCGGAGGCCGCGGCCGCCGCTGCACCGGGGGAGCCGCAGGGGAGGGAGACCGCGAAGTGAGCGCCCAGGAGCGGCTGACCGACGCCCTGTACGGCCTCGGCTGGGGCACCGTGAAGAAACTCCCCGAGCCGGCCGCGGTGCGCCTCGGGCGGACGATCGCCGACCTCGCCTGGAAACAGCGCGGCAAAGGCGTCGAGCGGCTGGAGTCCAACTACGCGCGCGTGGTGCCCGGTGCGGGCCCCGAACGGCTCGCCGAGCTGTCCCGCGCGGGCATGCGCTCCTACCTGCGCTACTGGATGGAGTCCTTCCGGCTGCCCGCCTGGAGCACCGAGCGCATCAAGGCGGGCTTCGACCCCAAGGACCTGCACTACCTCACCGAGGGCATGGCCGCCGGCAAGGGCGTCATACTCGCGCTGCCGCACCTGGCCAACTGGGACCTGGCCGGCGCCTGGGTCACCACCAAGCTCGGCATCCCCTTCACCACCGTCGCCGAACGCCTGAAGCCCGAGACGCTGTACGACCGTTTCGTCGCCTACCGCGAGGGCCTCGGCATGGAGGTCCTGCCGCACAGCGGCGGCTCCGCCTTCGGCACGCTCGCCCGGCGGCTGCGCGACGGCGGCCTCGTCTGCCTGGTCGCCGACCGCGACCTGTCCTCCTCCGGGGTGGAGGTCGACTTCTTCGGCGACACGGCCCGCATGCCCGCCGGACCGGCCCTGCTGGCCCAGCAGACCGGTGCCCTGCTGCTGCCGGTCACCCTCTGGTACGACGACTCCCCGGTCATGCAGGGCCGGGTGCATCCCCCGATCGACGTTCCCGAGTCAGGTACGCGCGCCGAGAAGACGTCCTCCATGACACAGGCGCTGGCGGATGCCTTCGCCACGGGGATCGCCGACCATCCGGAGGACTGGCACATGCTGCAGCGGTTGTGGCTCGCCGACCTCGACGCGTCGAAGGGACCGCTGAAGGATCCGTCGGACGATCCGTCGAAGGGGACCGCGTGAGGATCGGCATCGTCTGCCCGTACTCCTGGGACGTGCCCGGCGGCGTCCAGTTCCACATCCGGGACCTCGCCGAGTACTTCATCCGGCTCGGCCACGAGGTGTCCGTGCTCGCCCCGGCCGACGACGACACGCCCCTGCCGCCGTACGTCGTCTCCGCGGGCCGTGCCGTGCCGGTGCCCTACAACGGCTCCGTCGCCCGGCTCAACTTCGGCTTCCTGTCCGCCGCGCGGGTGCGGCGCTGGCTGCACGACGGGGCGTTCGACGTCGTGCACATCCACGAGCCGACCTCGCCGTCGCTGGGCCTGCTGACCTGCTGGGCGGCGCGCGGGCCGATGGTCGCCACCTTCCACACCTCCAACCCGCGCTCCAAGGCGATGATCGCCGCGTACGCCATCCTGCAGGCCGCGCTGGAGAAGATCAGCGCGCGGATCGCGGTCAGCGAGTACGCGCGGCGCACGCTGGTCGAGCACCTCGGCGGGGACGCCGTCGTCATCCCGAACGGCGTGGACGTCGACTTCTTCGCCAAGGCCGAGCCCAACCCCGCGTGGCAGGGCGACACCATCGGCTTCATAGGGCGTATCGACGAGCCCCGCAAGGGCCTGCCGGTGCTGATGAGGGCCCTGCCGAAGATCCTCGCCGCCCGGCCGCAGACCCGGCTGCTGGTCGCCGGGCGCGGCGACGAGGAGGAGGCGGTGGCCTCGCTGCCGGCCGAGCTGCGCTCCCGCGTGGAGTTCCTCGGCATGGTCAGCGACGAGGACAAAGCCCGCTTCCTGCGCTCCGTCGACCTCTACGTCGCCCCCAACACCGGCGGCGAGAGCTTCGGGATCATCCTGGTCGAGGCGATGTCCGCCGGCGCGCCCGTGCTCGCCTCCGACCTCGACGCCTTCGCCCAGGTTCTCGACCAGGGCAAGGCGGGCGAGCTGTTCGCCAACGAGGACGCCGACGCGCTCGCCGAGGCGGCGCTGCGGCTCCTGGAGGACCCGGCGCGCCTGGCGGAACTCGGCGAGCGCGGCAGCGCCCACGTCCGCCGCTTCGACTGGTCCACGGTCGGCGCGGACATCCTGTCGGTGTACGAGACCGTCACGGCCGGCGCTGCCGCGGTGGCCGCGGAGGACACGGGGCCCACGGGGCGGTGGGCCCGGTGGGGCCTGGCGCGGGACTGAGAGCGTCTTGGCGGGGTGGGTCCCCTTCCCGGCGCGGTGAGGAAGACCCGGCGGTGCGTGCCGCAGGCGGTGACGCCGAAGAGGCTGTACGGGCCGGACGTTCGCCGGTGCCGCGCCGGTAAGGTGGCCGCCCGTGACCGCAACCCTCATCTGGACCCTCGTCGTCCTCGTCGCGATCGGCCTGTATCTGAGCTGGACGGCGGGGCGGCTGGACCGGCTGCACGCGCGGATCGACGCCGCCCGCGCCGCCCTGGACGCACAGCTGTTGCGGCGGGCCTCGGTGGCACAGGAGGTCGCGACCTCGGGCGTGCTGGACCCGGCCGCGTCGATCGTGCTGTACGAGGCCGCGCACGCGGCCCGGCAGGCCGAGGAGGAGCAGCGTGAGGTCGCCGAGAGCGAGCTGAGCCAGGCGCTGCGCGCTGTGTTCGCGGAACGGGAGCAGCTGGAGGCGGTCCGCGTGGCGCCCGGGGGAGAGGAGGCGGCCCACGAGCTGACGGAGGCCGTGCGCCGCGTCCCGATGGCCCGCCGCTTCCACAACGACGCGGTCGGCGCCGCCCGCCGGCTGCGCGAGCACCGCAAGGTCCGCTGGTTCCGCCTCGCGGGCCACGCCTCGTTCCCGATGGCCTTCGAAATGGACGACGAGCCCCCCGCACCGCTGGCGGACCGCTCCGCCTGATCTCGGGCAGCTCGGCGCGTGCACGGGCAGGGCGCGCGGTGCCGCCCCCGTGGGGGACTGCTCCGCCCGATCTCGGTCGGCCCCGCCTGCGCACGCGGCAGGGCACGCGGCGCTCAGCCCCGTCGGCGGACCCGTCCGCCTGATCCCGGGGGGCCGGGCCCGCGCGGGCCCGGCGCGCTGCGCCTCGCACCCGTGGGGGGACTGCTCCGCCCGATCTCGGGCGGCGTACAGCTGGGCCGGCGGGAAGTCCTGGCTCACCCCGCCCGCGCCGTGCGGCTCTGGCCTGCACACGGGCAGGGCACGCGGCGCCCCGCCCCGTTGGCGGACCGCTCCGCCCGACCCGGGGCGGCCCGGCCCCTGCACAGGCACGTGCCCCGCACCGGTGGGGGACCGCTCCGCCCGACCAGGGCGGCCCTGGCCCGTGCACGGGCCGGCACGCGGCCCCGCCCCCGTGGGGGACTGTTCCGCATGACCCCGGGCGGCCCGGCCCGCGCACAGGTCCGGCACGCGGCGCCCCGCCCCCGGGGCGGACCGCTCCGCCTGATGCCGGGGGGCCCGGGCCGCGCACGGACGCGGCGCGCGGTGCCCCGCCCGCGTGGGGGGGCCGCTCTGCCTGACCCCGGGCGGCCCGGCCCGCGCAAGGGCCCGGCGCGTGGCCCCGCACCCGTGGCGGACCGCTCCGCCTGACCCCGGGTGGCCCCGGCCTGCGCACAGGCACGGTGCGCAGCCTCCCGCACCCCTCGCAGTCGGTTCCGGACAGGCCGGTTCCGGCCAAAAGAAGCCACCGGGTTTTCATTGGCCCTTGCAGTGGACTGGTCCGGTCACGTTTCCTCAGTGCTGCAGTAACCCCCTCTTTTCCTTCAGTGAGGTCACCCGTGTCCAGCACCGAGAACCAGGCTCCCGAGACCGGTACCGCCCGCGTGAAGCGCGGCATGGCCGAGCAGCTCAAGGGCGGCGTGATCATGGACGTCGTCACGCCGGAGCAGGCGAAGATCGCCGAGGACGCGGGGGCCGTCGCGGTCATGGCCCTCGAGCGGGTCCCGGCCGACATCCGCAAGGACGGCGGCGTGGCCCGTATGTCCGACCCGGACATGATCGAGGGCATCATCGACGCCGTCTCCATCCCGGTCATGGCCAAGTCCCGTATCGGCCACTTCGTCGAGGCCCAGGTCCTGCAGTCCCTCGGCGTCGACTACATCGACGAGTCCGAGGTCCTCACCCCGGCCGACGAGGTCAACCACTCCGACAAGTGGGCCTTCACCACCCCCTTCGTCTGTGGTGCCACCAACCTGGGCGAGGCCCTGCGCCGTATCGCCGAGGGCGCCGCGATGATCCGCTCCAAGGGCGAGGCCGGCACCGGCAACGTCGTCGAGGCCGTCCGCCACCTGCGCCAGATCAAGAACGAGATCGCCAAGCTGCGCGGCTTCGACAACAACGAGCTGTACGCCGCCGCCAAGGAGCTGCGCGCCCCGTACGAGCTGGTCAGGGAGGTCGCCGAGCTGGGCAAGCTCCCGGTGGTCCTCTTCTCCGCCGGTGGCGTCGCCACCCCGGCCGACGCGGCCCTGATGCGTCAGCTCGGCGCCGAGGGCGTGTTCGTCGGCTCCGGCATCTTCAAGTCCGGCGACCCGGCCAAGCGCGCCGCCGCCATCGTGAAGGCCACCACCTTCTACGACGACCCGAAGATCATCGCGGACGCGTCCCGCAACCTCGGCGAGGCCATGGTCGGCATCAACTGCGACACCCTCCCCGAGACCGAGCGCTACGCCAACCGCGGCTGGTAAGCACCCGGTACGCCACTACAGGTAAGCGACTCATGAACACTCCTGTCATCGGCGTCCTGGCTCTCCAGGGCGACGTACGGGAGCACCTCATCGCCCTGGCCGCGGCGGACGCCGTGGCCAGGCCGGTGCGGCGCCCCGAAGAGCTCGCCGAGGTCGACGGTCTCGTCCTCCCCGGCGGCGAGTCCACCACCATCTCCAAGCTGGCCGTCCTGTTCGGACTGATGGAGCCCCTGCGCGCACGCGTGCGTGACGGCATGCCCGTCTACGGCACCTGCGCCGGCATGATCATGCTCGCCGACAAGATCCTCGACCCGCGCTCGGGTCAGGAGACGATCGGCGGCATCGACATGATCGTGCGCCGCAACGCCTTCGGCCGCCAGAACGAGTCCTTCGAGGCGTCGGTCGACGTCCGGGGTGTCGAGGGCGCGCCCGTGGAGGGTGTCTTCATCCGCGCCCCCTGGGTGGAGTCCGTCGGCGCCGGCGCCGAGGTGCTCGCCGAGCACGAGGGCCACATCGTCGCCGTGCGTCAGGGCAACGCCCTCGCCACCTCGTTCCACCCGGAACTGACCGGCGACCACCGCGTGCACTCCCTGTTCGTCGACATGGTGCGCGCGAACGGGACGCCGTAGTCCTTGTAGGATTCCAGGCGTTCGTACAGAGATTGGTTACGCGAAGGAGACAGGCAGATGTCCGGCCACTCTAAATGGGCCACGACGAAGCACAAGAAGGCCGTGATCGATGCCAAGCGCGGCAAGCTCTTCGCGAAGCTGATCAAGAACATCGAGGTCGCGGCGCGCATGGGCGGCGCGGACCCCGAGGGCAACCCGACGCTGTACGACGCCATCCAGAAGGCGAAGAAGTCGTCGGTCCCGAACAAGAACATCGACTCCGCGGTCAAGCGCGGCGCGGGCCTGGAGGCCGGCGGCGCCGACTACGAGACGATCATGTACGAGGGTTACGGCCCCAACGGTGTCGCGGTGCTCATCGAGTGCCTCACCGACAACCGCAACCGCGCCGCCTCCGAGGTCCGCGTCGCCATGACCCGCAACGGCGGTTCCATGGCCGACCCGGGCTCGGTGTCGTACCTGTTCAACCGCAAGGGTGTCGTGATCGTCCCCAAGGGCGAGCTGACCGAGGACGACGTCCTCGACGCCGTCCTGGACGCCGGTGCCGAAGAGGTCAACGACCTCGGTGAGACCTTCGAGGTCATCAGCGAGGCCACCGACCTGGTCGCCGTGCGCACCGCGCTGCAGGACGCCGGCATCGACTACGACTCCGCCGAGGCCAACTTCGTCCCGACCATGCAGGTCGAGCTGGACGAGGAGGGCGCCAAGAAGATCTTCAAGCTGATCGACGCGCTCGAGGACAGCGACGACGTGCAGAACGTCTTCGCCAACTTCGACGTCAGCGACGAGATCATGGAGAAGGTCGACGCGTGACGCTCCGCTGAAACACGCGGAATGTCGGCGGGCCGGTGGGACACGTCCCACCGGCCCGCCGTCATTGTCAGTGGGACCCGATAGCCTGCACAAACAGGTGATCGAGGGATCCGAGGGAGGGGCGCGGTGCGCGTACTGGGGGTGGACCCCGGACTGACCCGGTGCGGTGTCGGCGTGGTCGAGGGGGTCGCGGGCCGCCCGCTCACGATGGTCGGTGTCGGAGTCGTCCGCACTCCCGCGGACGCCGATCTCAGCCACCGGCTGCTCGCCGTCGAGCAGGGCATCGAGCAGTGGCTGGACGAGCACCGGCCGGAATTCGTCGCCGTGGAACGCGTCTTCAGCCAGCACAACGTGCGCACGGTCATGGGCACCGCCCAGGCCAGCGCCGTCGCCATGCTGTGTGCCGCCCGCCGCGGCATCCCGGTCGCCCTGCACACCCCCAGCGAGGTCAAGGCCGCCGTCACCGGCAGTGGCCGCGCCGACAAGGCGCAGGTCGGGGCCATGGTCACCCGGCTGCTCCGGCTCGCCGCGCCCCCCAAGCCCGCCGACGCCGCCGACGCCCTCGCGCTCGCCATCTGCCACATCTGGCGCGCCCCCGCCCAGAACCGGCTCCAGCAGGCCGTCGCCCGGCACACCGCCCCCGTATCGAAAGGCCGTACGGCATGATCGCCTTCGTCAGCGGCACGGTCGCCGCGCTCGCCCCCGACGCCGCGGTGGTGGAGGTCGGCGGGGTCGGCATGGCCGTCCAGTGCACGCCGAACACGCTGTCCACGCTCCGCATGGGCCAGCCCGCCAAGCTGCACACCTCCCTCGTCGTCCGCGAGGACTCCCTCACCCTGTACGGCTTCACCGACGACGACGAGCGCCAGGTCTTCGAGCTGCTGCAGACCGCGAGCGGCGTCGGACCGCGCCTGGCCCAGGCGATGCTCGCCGTGCACAGCCCGGACGCGCTGCGCCGCGCCGTGGCCACCGGCGACGAGAAGGCGCTCACCGCCGTCCCCGGCATCGGCAAGAAGGGTGCCCAGAAGCTGCTGCTGGAGCTGAAGGACCGGCTCGGCGAGCCCGTCGGGGCGCCCGTCGTCGGTGCCCCGGTCACCCAGGGCTGGCGCGACCAGCTGCACGCGGCCCTGATCGGCCTGGGCTACGCGACCCGGGAGGCCGACGAGGCGGTGACCGCCGTCGCGCCCCAGGCCGAGGCCGCGGGCGGCACGCCGCAGGTGGGGCAGCTGCTGAAGGCCGCACTGCAGACGCTGAACCGCGCCCGCTGACCGCACGCGCCCGCTCATCCCCGATAGCCGAAGGCACACCACATGAACTGGGACGACTCCACCGACACCCCCGCCCCCGAGCGGCTGGTGGGCTCTGTCGCCGACCGTGAGGACCAGGCCGTCGAGGCCGCCCTGCGCCCCAAGGACCTGGGCGAGTTCATCGGCCAGGAAAAGGTGCGCGAACAACTCGACCTCGTGCTGCGCGCCGCCCGCGCGCGCGGCGCCACCGCCGACCACGTGCTGCTCTCCGGCGCCCCCGGCCTCGGGAAGACCACCCTGTCGATGATCATCGCGGCCGAGATGGGCGCCCCCATCCGCATCACCTCCGGCCCCGCCATCCAGCACGCCGGCGACCTCGCCGCGATCCTGTCCTCGCTGCAGGAGGGCGAGGTGCTCTTCCTCGACGAGATCCACCGCATGTCGCGGCCCGCCGAGGAGATGCTGTACATGGCCATGGAGGACTTCCGCGTCGACGTGATCGTCGGCAAGGGCCCCGGCGCCACCGCCATCCCGCTCGAGCTGCCCCCCTTCACCCTGGTCGGAGCCACCACCCGGGCCGGCCTGCTGCCTCCGCCGCTGCGCGACCGCTTCGGCTTCACCGCGCACATGGAGTTCTACGAGCCGCACGAGCTGGAGCGCGTCGTGCACCGCTCGGCGCACCTGCTGGACGTCGAGATCGAGCCCGCCGGCGCGGCCGAGATCGCCGGCCGTTCCCGCGGCACGCCCCGCATCGCCAACCGGCTGCTGCGCCGCGTACGCGACTACGCGCAGGTCAAGGCCGACGGCCTGATCACCCGGGACATCGCCGCCGCCGCCCTCGCCGTCTACGAGGTCGACGCGCGGGGCCTGGACCGCCTGGACCGGGCGGTGCTCCAGGCGCTGCTGAAGCTGTTCGGTGGCGGCCCCGTCGGCCTGTCGACCCTCGCCGTCGCGGTGGGGGAGGAGCGCGAGACGGTCGAGGAGGTGGCCGAACCCTTCCTGGTGCGCGAGGGCCTGCTGGCCCGCACCCCGCGCGGACGTGTCGCCACGCCCGCCGCCTGGGCCCATCTCGGTCTCACCCCGCCCCGCTCGGCCACGGCCGGAAACGGACAACCGGGCCTGTTCGGGGCATGACAGCAGGAGACGGTGCATGACGGAGGGACATCGGCGAGGGATTGGCGGGGTCAGGAACCCAGGTGCCATGCTGAGCGTTGTTCCTTGCGCGCGGACTCGCTTAGACTCCGCCGATGCCGCCTGTGACGGCAGCCCCCATACACCCCCAGCCATCAGGCCGCTCACCATCGCGGTCGTGTGAAGGAAGTACCGACCCGTGAGTCTCGTGACCCTCCTCCCGTTCATCGTGCTCATCGGGGCCATGTTCCTGATGACCCGCTCCGCCAAGAAGAAGCAGCAGCAGGCCGCGGACATGCGGAACCACATGCAACCCGGTTCCGGCGTCCGCACCATCGGGGGCATGTACGCGACGGTCAAGGAGGTCAACGAGGAGACGGTCCTCCTTGACGCCGGTCCCGGTGTCGAGCTCCTCTTCGCGAAGAACTCGATCGGTGCCGTCCTGAGCGACGACGAGTACAACCGCATCGTCCACGGCATCGAGCACGACCTGAAGTCCGACGCCGACATCGTCCCCGACGACGCGTCCTCCCTCACCGAAGACGACGAGTCCGCCGCTGCCGCCTCCGAGGGCAAGATCGACCTCGGTAAGCAGGACGCCGCCGAGCGAGGCGACGACGCGATCAAGGCCGCCGAGGACAAGGCCGATGCGGCCGAGGCGAAGGCTCAGGCCGACGAAGAGCCGAAGAAGTCCGAGGGCGACACCGACGCGAAGTAGTCGCGTCTGCCGGGCACGCGCCACCACCGTCGCGCGTGCCCTGAGCGACGTGCGCTTCTCGCAGGGGGTCCCAACCATGTCATGGCCGCCGCAGCGCTGACCCGGCGCGGGGCGGCCCGAGAGGGAGTACGAGAAGGTGGCAGCACCTAGAAAGGGCCGGACCGCGAGCGCCCAGAGCAAGCCGTGGCGCGCGCTGGCCCTGATTCTGATCGCCATCGTGGCGCTCACCGGCGGGATGTTCGCCTCCGGCCACACCACCCCGCGCCTGGGCATCGACCTTGCCGGCGGTACGAGCATCACGCTCCGGGCGGTCCCCGAGGCCGGCCAGGAGTCCGCGATCAACAAGACCAACATGGACACCGCGGTCGAGATCATGGAGCGCCGCGTCAACGGTCTTGGTGTGTCGGAGTCCGAGGTCCAGACCCAGGGCAACCGCAACATCATCGTCAACATCCCCAAGGGCACGAACTCCGAGCAGGCGCGCCAGCAGGTCGGCACCACCGCCAAGCTCTACTTCCGCCCCGTCCTGGCCACCGAGCTCTCCGGCCCCGGCGCGGGAACCCCGACGCCGAGCGGCACCGGCACCCCCTCGGCGTCGCCGAGCGGCAAGGCGAACGGCAAGGCCTCGGACAAGCCGGAGGCGACCGGCAAGGGCTCGTCCTCCCCGTCCGCGAACGCCACCTCCCAGGGCCGCCCGGTGTCCGACGCGCTGAAGGCGGACGCCAAGCCGTCCGCGAGCAGCTCCGGCAGCCCCAAGGCGTCTCCCTCCCCGTCGAGCAGCGCCCCCGGTGACGCCACCTCCAAGCTCCAGGCGCAGTACGCCGCGCTGGACTGCTCCAAGGCGGACCAGCGCGCGGCGGCCGGCAAGGGCACCAAGCCCGACGAGCCCACGCTGGCCTGCGGCAACTCCAGCGGCCAGTGGCAGAAGTACATCCTCGGCCCGGCCGGCGTGGACGGCACCGACGTGAAGAAGGCGCAGGCCGTCTTCAACACGCAGAACGCCTCCGGCTGGACCGTCACCATGGAGTTCACCTCCAAAGGCGCGAAGAAGTTCGCCGACATCACCGGCAAGCTGGCCCAGCAGCAGACCCCGCAGAACCAGTTCGCGATCGTCCTCGACGGCAACGTCGTCTCCGACCCGTTCGTCCGCGAGGCGCTGACCGGCGGCAGCGCCGAGATCACCGGCCACTTCTCGCAGGAGGAGGCACAGAGCCTCTCCAACATGCTGTCCTACGGCGCCCTGCCGCTGACCTTCAAGGAGGACAGCGTCACCACGGTGACCGCGGCGCTCGGCGGTGAGCAGCTCAAGGCCGGTCTGATCGCCGGCGCGATCGGTCTCGCCCTGGTCGTGATCTACCTGGTGGTGTACTACCGCGGCCTGGCGCTGATCGCCTGTGCCTCGCTGCTGGTGTCCGCCGCGCTCACCTACGTGATCATGTCGCTGCTCGGCCCGGCCATCGGCTTCGCGCTGAACCTGCCGGCCGTGTGCGGTGCCATCGTCGCCATCGGTATCACCGCGGACTCGTTCATCGTCTACTTCGAACGCGTCCGCGACGAGATCCGCGAGGGCCGCACGCTGCGTCCCGCCGTGGAGCGCGGCTGGCCGCGTGCCCGGCGCACGATCCTCGTCTCCGACTTCGTCTCCTTCCTCGCCGCCGCGGTGCTGTTCATCGTGACCGTCGGCAAGGTGCAGGGCTTCGCGTTCACGCTCGGTCTGACCACCCTGCTCGACGTCGTCGTGGTGTTCCTGTTCACCAAGCCGCTGCTGACGATCCTGGCCCGCCGGAAGTTCTTCGCGGACGGCCACAAGTGGTCCGGCCTCGACCCCAAGAGCCTGGGCGCCAAGCCGCCGCTGCGCACCACCCGTCGTTCCTCCCGTCCGGCCGCCGGCGGCCCCGTCGACCCGAAGGAGGCGTGAGAGATGTCGAAGCTCGGCAACCTCGGCGCCCGGCTCCACCGTGGCGAAATCGGCTACGACTTCATCGGCAAGCGCAAGATCTGGTACGGCGTCTCGATCCTGATCACCATCACGGCCATCCTGGGCCTGGCGGTGCGCGGCCTGAACATGGGCATCGAGTTCCAGGGCGGCGCCGTCTTCACCACCCCGAAGAACATGTCGGTGTCGGTCACGAGCGCCGAGGGCTACGCGCAGGAGGCCTCCGGCCACGACGCGATCGTCCAGAAGCTCGGTGACGGCAGCCTGCGCATCCAGGTCGCGGGCATCGAGACCAGCGACGCCACCAAGATCA
The DNA here is from genome assembly GCF_055609245.1 of Streptomyces sp. NPDC036813. Taxonomy (NCBI): domain Bacteria; kingdom Bacillati; phylum Actinomycetota; class Actinomycetes; order Kitasatosporales; family Streptomycetaceae; genus Streptomyces; species Streptomyces sp. NPDC036813. Next base: position 165,838 of record NZ_JBVJPV010000010.1, read on the forward strand.
AGAACGAGCTCGCCAAGGACCTCAAGGTCGACGCGGAGAAGATCAACGCCGACCTGGTCGGCCCCAGCTGGGGTGAGCAGATCGCGAACAAGGCGTGGCAGGGCCTGGGCATCTTCATGGTCCTCGTGGTGATCTACCTGGCCATCGCCTTCGAGTGGCGCATGGCCGTCGCGGCGCTCGTCGCCCTGATCCACGACATCACCATCACCACCGGTATCTACGCCCTCGTCGGCTTCGAGGTCACGCCGGGCACGGTGATCGGTCTGCTGACCATCCTCGGTTACTCGCTCTACGACACGGTCGTCGTCTTCGACAGTCTCAAGGAGCAGACGAAGGACATCACCAAGCAGACCCGGTGGACCTACAGCGACATCGCGAACCGTTCCATCAACGGCACCCTGGTCCGCTCCATCAACACCACGGTGGTCGCGCTGCTGCCGGTCGCGGGCCTGCTGTTCATCGGCGGCGGCTTCCTCGGCGCGGGCATGCTCAACGACATCTCGCTGTCGCTGTTCGTCGGCCTCGCGGCCGGTGCGTACTCCTCGATCTTCATCGCGACCCCGCTCGTCGCCGATCTCAAGGAGCGCGAGCCGCAGATGAAGGCCCTGCGCAAGCGCGTCCTGGCCAAGCGGGCCCAGGCCGGCTCCCAGGAGGAGTTCGCCGCCGCCCGCGCCGGCGCGGACGACTCCGACGACGCCGCACCCGCGGTCGTCGGCCCCCGCGACCAGTCCGCCGCCCGCAACCGCGGCCGTGGCCGACCCTCGGGGAAGCGCCGATGACCGAGCTCGCAGACCCCACCGCGCTGCTCCTCAGCCGTATCCGCGACGTGGCCGACTACCCGGAGCCCGGCGTGATGTTCAAGGACATCACCCCGCTGCTCGCGGACCCGGCGGCGTTCACCGCGCTCACCGACGCGTTCGCCGAGATCGCCGAGCGCACCCGCGCCACCAAGATCGTCGGCCTGGAGGCCCGGGGCTTCATCCTCGGCGCACCGGTCGCCGTCCGCGCGGGCCTGGGCTTCATCCCGGTCCGCAAGGCGGGCAAGCTCCCCGGAGCCACGCTCGCCCAGGCCTACGACCTGGAGTACGGCTCGGCCGAGATCGAGGTGCACGCCGAGGACCTCACTGCCGACGACCGTGTGCTGATCGTCGACGACGTCCTCGCCACCGGCGGCACCGCCGAGGCCGCCGTCCAGCTGATCCAGCGGGCCGGCGCCGAGGTCGCGGGCGCCGCGGTGCTGATGGAGCTGAGCTTCCTCGAGGGCCGCCCGCGCCTGCAGGCCGCCCTCGGCGAGGCCCCGCTGGAGGCGCTGCTCACGGTCTGACGAACCAGCCGGTCACACGGCCTGACGAACCAGCCGGTCACACAGGAGGCGGGCCCGGAGGAATCCGGTGCCCGCCCCTTGCGTTTTCGGGGTACACGGGCCGCAGAGTGGCCTGAAGGCGATCCTGGAGCCCAGGCTCGCTACGATGGGGACTCCGGAGCCTGACCGGGGGACCCGGATCGCGCACGAGGAGTCCTCTTGCCAGACGAGGCCCAGCACCTGACCGCCGCCAAGCCCGAGCCAGCCCCGGGATCCGCGGCACAGCCCGCGCCGACCGAGCCGCACGCGAAGAACGACACCCGCGGGCCGGTCCGGCACGCCCAGTCGGCGCCCGTCGACAAGCCGGCCGAGGAGACCCGCCCCAAGCCCGCGCCCCCCGAGCGGCCCGTCAACGCGCCCGTGGTCCGCACGCCCGCGGCCCCGCCCGCCCGCACCGGCTCCTCCAACCGCGTCCGCGCCCGTCTGGCCCGCCTCGGCGTCCAGCGCGCCAACCCCTACAACCCGGTCCTGGAACCGCTGCTGCGGATAGTCCGCAGCAACGACCCGAAGATCGAGAACTCCACGCTGCGCCAGATCGAGCGCGCCTACCAGGTCGCCGAGCGCTGGCACCGCGGCCAGAAGCGCAAGAGCGGCGACCCGTACATCACGCACCCGCTCGCCGTCACCACCATCCTCGCCGAGCTCGGCATGGACCCGGCGACCCTGATGGCCGGCCTGCTGCACGACACCGTCGAGGACACCGAGTACGGCCTGGAGGACCTGCGCCGCGACTTCGGCGACGTGGTCGCCCTGCTCGTCGACGGCGTCACCAAGCTGGACAAGGTCAAGTTCGGTGAGGCCGCGCAGGCCGAGACCGTGCGCAAGATGGTCGTCGCCATGGCCAAGGACCCGCGCGTCCTGGTCATCAAGCTCGCCGACCGCCTGCACAACATGCGCACCATGCGCTACCTCAAGCGCGAGAAGCAGGAGAAGAAGGCGCGCGAGACCCTGGAGATCTACGCGCCGCTCGCCCACCGCCTGGGCATGAACACCATCAAGTGGGAGCTGGAGGACCTCGCCTTCGCGATCCTCTACCCCAAGATGTACGACGAGATCGTGCGCCTCGTCGCCGAGCGCGCCCCCAAGCGCGACGAGTACCTGGCCAAGGTGATCGACGAGGTCCAGGGCGACCTGCGCGCCGCCCGCATCCGCGCCACCGTCACCGGCCGCCCGAAGCACTACTACAGCGTCTACCAGAAGATGATCGTCCGCGGCCGTGACTTCGCGGAGATCTACGACCTGGTCGGCATCCGCGTCCTGGTGGACACCGTCCGCGACTGCTACGCCGCGCTGGGCACCGTCCACGCCCGCTGGAACCCCGTTCCCGGGCGGTTCAAGGACTACATCGCGATGCCCAAGTTCAACATGTACCAGTCGCTGCACACGACGGTCATCGGGCCCAGCGGCAAGCCGGTCGAGCTGCAGATCCGCACCTTCGACATGCACCGCCGCGCCGAGTACGGCATCGCCGCGCACTGGAAGTACAAGCAGGAGGCCGTCGCGGGCGCCTCCAAGGTGCGCACCGACGCGCCCAAGTCGTCCGGCAAGGGCAAGGACGACCACCTCAACGACATGGCGTGGCTGCGCCAGCTGCTGGACTGGCAGAAGGAGACCGAGGACCCGGGCGAGTTCCTGGAGTCCCTACGCTTCGACCTGTCCCGCAACGAGGTCTTCGTCTTCACCCCCAAGGGCGACGTCATCGCGCTGCCGGCGGGCGCCACCCCGGTGGACTTCGCCTACGCCGTGCACACCGAGGTCGGCCACCGCACCATAGGAGCCCGCGTCAACGGCCGGCTCGTCCCGCTGGAGTCGACCCTCGACAACGGCGACCTGGTCGAGGTCTTCACCTCCAAGGCGGCGGGCGCCGGACCCTCCCGGGACTGGCTCGGCTTCGTCAAGTCGCCGCGCGCCCGCAACAAGATCCGGGGCTGGTTCTCCAAGGAGCGCCGCGACGAGGCGATCGAGCAGGGCAAGGACGCCATCGTGCGGGCCATGCGCAAGCAGAACCTGCCGATCCAGCGCATCCTCACCGGCGACTCCCTGGTCACGCTCGCGCACGAGATGCGCTACTCCGACATCTCCGCGCTCTACGCGGCGATCGGCGAGGGCCATGTCTCCGCGCAGCACATCGTGCAGAAGCTGGTGCAGGCCCTCGGCGGCGAGGAGGCCGCCACCGAGGAGATCGACGAGTCGGTCCCGCCCTCCCGCGGCCGCGGCCGCAAGCGTCGCAGCAGCAACGACCCCGGTGTGGTGGTCAAGGGCGTCGACGACGTGTGGGTGAAGCTGGCCCGCTGTTGTACGCCGGTGCCCGGCGACCCCATCATCGGCTTCGTCACGCGCGGTAGTGGCGTATCGGTTCACCGCAGCGACTGCGTCAACGTGGAGTCACTGTCGCGGGAGCCGGAGCGCATCCTCGACGTCGAGTGGGCGCCCACCCAGTCCTCGGTCTTCCTGGTCGCCATCCAGGTCGAGGCCCTGGACCGCTCCCGGCTGCTGTCCGACGTCACGCGCGTCCTGTCCGACCAGCACGTCAACATCCTGTCCGCGGCCGTCCAGACGTCCCGCGACCGGGTGGCGACCTCCCGGTTCACCTTCGAGATGGGCGACCCCAAGCACCTGGGCCATGTCCTGAAGGCCGTACGCGGCGTCGAGGGCGTCTACGACGTCTACCGCGTCACCTCGGCCCGCCGGCCGTCGTAACGCCGCTCCACGGGCCTCCCAGGGCCCGCGTGGCACACGAAAGCCCCCGTAAACACCGTGTACGGGGGCTTTCGGCGGTCACGGGGAGCGGGTGGCTCAGCCGCCGAACTCCTGCAGGCCCTTCAGCGCCTGGTCCAGCAGCGCCTGGCGGCCCTCCAGCTCACGCTCCAGCTTGTCGGCCTTCGCGTTGTTGCCCTGGGCGCGCGCCTGCTCGATCTGGCCCCTGAGCTTGTCGACGGCGGCCTGGAGCTGACCGGTCAGACCCTCGGCACGCGCGCGTGCCTCCGGGTTCGTCCGGCGCCACTCGGCCTCCTCGGCCTCCTGGATCGCCCGCTCGACCGCGTGCATCCGGCCCTCGACCTTCGGCCGGGCGTCCCGCGGCACATGGCCGATGGCCTCCCAGCGCTCGTTGATCGAGCGGAAGCCGGCCCGCGCGGCCCTGAGATCCGTCACCGGCAGGAGCTTCTCGGCCTCTTCGGCCAGCTCCTCCTTCAGCTTCAGGTTCTCCGCCTGCTCGGCGTCCCGCTCCGCGAAGACCGAGCTGCGGGCGGCGAAGAACACGTCCTGGGCGCCGCGGAAGCGGTTCCACAGGTCGTCCTCGTGCTCGCGCTGGGCGCGGCCGGCGGCCTTCCACTCGGCCATCAGCTCGCGGTAGCGGGCCGCGGTCGGACCCCAGTCCGTCGAGCTGGACAGTGCCTCGGCCTCGGCGACCAGGCGCTCCTTGGTCCGGCGGGCCTCCTCGCGCTGCGCGTCCAGCTGCGCGAAGTGCGCCTTGCGGCGCTTGGAGAACGCCGACCGGGCGTGCGAGAACCGGTGCCACAGCTCGTCGTCCGACTTGCGGTCGAGCCGCGGCAGACCCTTCCAGGTGTCCACCAGGGACCGCAGCCGCTCGCCGGCCGCCCGCCACTGGTCGGACTGCGCCAGCTCCTCGGCCTCCGCGACCAGGGACTCCTTGGCGTGCCGGGCCTCGTCCGCCTGCTTCGCCCGCTGCGCCTTGCGCTCCTCGCGGCGCGACTCGACGGTCTGCACGAGCTTGTCCAGGCGCTGCCGCAGCGCGTCCAGGTCACCGACCGCGTGGTGCGCGTCCACCTGCTCGCGCAGGTGGTCGATCGCGGCCATCGCGTCCTTGGCCGACAGATCGGTGGTGCGCACTCGCTTCTCGAGGAGGCCGATCTCGACAACCAGGCCCTCGTACTTGCGCTCGAAGTAGGCCAGCGCCTCCTCGGGGGAGCCGGCCTGCCAGGAACCGACGACCTGCTCGCCGTCGGCCGTCCGCACGTACACGGTCCCCGTCTCGTCGACGCGGCCCCACGGGTCGCTGCTCACAGCGCCTCCTCCACATGATGCCTGCGAGGGGCCTTCGAGCTCCCCCGGGCATCGTCCACAGTTTGTTCACCGCCAACATAGGCGACCAGCGGGTTGCCTGTCCGCATCCAGCGCGACCGAAATTTCCCAGCTGGCCGCACAGGACGCCCAGGTGCCGTCACGACTTCGTGACCGTCGCCTTGTCGATCACCACCGTCGCGTTGGGCGCGGTGTTCTGGGTGGTGGGATCGGCGGGCTGGGCGCCGGCGTCCGCGATCTTCTTCAGCACCTGCATGCCCGCCGGCGACACCGTACCGAACGGTGTGTAGCTGGGCGGAAGCGGGCTGTCCTGGTACACGAGGAAGAACTGGCTGCCGTTGGTGTTCGGACCGGAGTTCGCCATCGCGACCGTGCCCGCCGGGTAGACGTTGCCCTTGAGGCTCTTGTCCTTGAGGTTCTCGTCCTTCATCTTGTAGCCCGGGTCGCCCATGCCGGTGGCCGTCGGGTCGCCGCACTGCAGGACGTAGATGCCCGACGGGGTCAGGCGGTGGCACTTGGTGTGGTCGAAGTAGCCCTTGCCCGCGAGGAAGTTGAACGAGTTCACGGTGTGCGGGGCCGCCGACGCCTTCAGCGCGACGTCGATCTCACCGCACGTGGTGTCCAGCTTCATCGTGTACTTCGCCGACGTGTCGATCGACATCGCCGGCTCCTTGCCGAACTTCAGCTTCTTCACCGAGCCCGGCGCCGGCTTCGCGCACGGGTCCTTCGGCTTGGCCGACGCCGACGCCGACGGCGTCACGTCGGCGCTCGCGTTCGACTTTCCGTCGTCCTTGAACACCCCGGTCGTGTAGACCGCGAGGCCGCCCACCAGGACCACACCGAGCACCGAGGCGATCACGGAATTACGGACCCGCGCCTTGCGCCGCGCGTCGGTGCGCCGCTGCTGCTGCCGCAAGAACTTCTCCCGGGCGAGCTGACGCCGCCGCTGCTCCTGGCTGACCACCGGGGTTACTCCTCTATGCCTCTTGTACGTCGGTTGGGGGCGCGTGCGTCCGATGAACCGATCGCCTGCGTGTGCCCCGTACCGTATATGGGTTCGCTGAGGAATCGGCAGCGCCGGTAGGCTCTGACCGCGGGCGCGAGCGCGAGACGCCGCCCCCATACCGCCCACAACCGCCACAACGAAGGACGATCGTGCTCATTGCCGGGTTCCCCGCCGGGGCCTGGGGGACGAACTGCTATCTCGTCGCCCCCGCCGCCGGTGAGGAGTGCGTGATCATCGACCCGGGCCACCAGGCGGCCCCCGGAGTCGAAGAGGCACTGAAGAAGCATCGGCTCAAGCCCGTCGCCGTCGTCCTCACCCACGGCCACATCGACCACGTGGCCTCCGTCGTCCCCGTGTGCGGCGCGCACGACGTACCGGCCTGGATCCACCCCGAGGACCGGTTCATGATGAGCGACCCCGAGAAGGCGCTCGGCCGGTCCATCGGCATGCCGCTGATGGGCGAGCTGACCGTGGGGGAGCCGGACGACGTCAAGGAGCTGACCGACGGCGCGCATCTGGAGCTGGCGGGACTGTCGATGACCGTCTCGCACGCGCCGGGCCATACCAGGGGGTCGGTGACCTTCGGCCTGCCCGAGGCGGCGGACATCCCGCCCATCCTGTTCTCGGGCGACCTGCTGTTCGCCGGCTCCATCGGACGCACCGACTTCCCCGGTGGCTCCATGGACGACATGCTCGAGTCGCTGACCCGCGTGGTCCTGCCGCTCGACGACTCGACCGTGGTGCTGTCCGGACACGGCCCCCAGACGACCATCGGCCAGGAGCGCGCCACCAACCCGTATCTGCGGCAGGTGGCGGCCGGCCAGGGAGCGCCTACGGCTCCCCGACGAGGAATGTGATCGAGAGACTTCCGTGAGCACCTTCAAGGCCCCCAAGGGCACGTACGACCTCATCCCGCCGGACTCCGCGAAGTACCTGGCGGTGCGCGAGGCGATCGCCGCCCCGCTGCGCGCCTCTGGCTACGGCTACATCGAGACCCCCGGCTTCGAGAACGTCGAGCTGTTCGCGCGCGGTGTCGGCGAGTCCACCGACATCGTGACCAAGGAGATGTACGCCTTCGAGACCAAGGGCGGCGACAAGCTCGCCCTGCGTCCCGAGGGCACCGCCTCCGTGCTGCGCGCCGCGCTGGAGGCCAACCTCCACAAGGCGGGCAACCTCCCCGTCAAGCTGTGGTACTCCGGCTCCTACTACCGCTACGAGCGCCCGCAGAAGGGCCGCTACCGGCACTTCTCCCAGGTCGGCGCCGAGGCGATCGGCGCGGAGGACCCGGCGCTGGACGCCGAGCTGATCATCCTCGCCGACCAGGCGTACCGCTCGCTCGGCCTGCGCGACTTCCGCATCCTGCTGAACTCGCTCGGCGACAAGGAGTGCCGGCCGGTGTACCGGGCCGCGCTGCAGGACTTCCTGCGCGGCCTCGACCTGGACGAGGACACGCTGCGCCGCGCGGAGATCAACCCGCTGCGCGTCCTGGACGACAAGCGCGAGGCGGTGCAGAAGCAGCTCACCGGCGCCCCGCTGCTGCGCGACTACCTGTGCGACGGCTGCAAGGCGTACCACGAGGAGGTCCGCGAGCTGATCACGGCCGCGGGCGTGGCCTTCGAGGACGACCCGAAGCTGGTGCGCGGCCTCGACTACTACACCCGCACCACCTTCGAGTTCGTCCACGACGGCCTCGGCTCGCAGTCCGCGGTGGGCGGCGGCGGCCGCTACGACGGCCTGTCGGAGATGATCGGCGGCCCCGCGCTGCCGTCCGTCGGCTGGGCGCTCGGCGTGGACCGCACGGTGCTCGCGCTCGAGGCGGAGGGCGTCGAGCTCGAACTGCCCTCCGCGACCAGCGTCTTCGCGGTGCCGCTCGGCGACGAGGCCCGCCGCGTGCTCTTCGCCAAGGTCACCGAGTTGCGCAAGGTGGGTGTGGCGGCGGACTTCTCCTACGGGCACAAGGGGCTCAAGGGCGCGATGAAGAACGCCAACCGCAGCGGCGCCCGCTACACGATCGTGGCCGGCGAGCGCGACCTCGCCGAGGGCGTCGTCCAGCTCAAGGACATGGAGTCCGGCGAGCAGACGGCGGTCGGCGTGAACGAGATCGTGGCGGAGCTGGAGGCCCGGCTCGGCGGCTGACGGCCGACCACAGCAAGGGAGGGCGCCGGGGTGATCCCGGCGCCCTTCGTCGTCAACCCGAAGCCCGTGACGTCGCTCAGCGAGGGGATTTTCGAGCCGGAGCGCCGCACGCGCGTGAAGGCGTCCGATCAGCGGCCGGATCCGAACGTCCGGGGCTCCAGGCGCGTACTTCCTTATGCCCATCGAACGGTGGACAGTGGGACCCGTGCGGCACAATGGCCCCTGCCCGAAGAAAGTCCAACTCTCAAGTGACGGAACCGGCGGAATGAGCAAGACGACAGTGAAGGACGTCTCCACCGACCCCGAGCCGCAGCACGCCGGGGCCGCCGCGCCGCGCACCGTGGGCGGCAGCCGCGCTTTCGGAGTGCTGCTGGTGATCACCGGCGCGGCCGGACTGCTCGCCGCCTGGGTCATCACCCTGGACAAGTTCAAGCTGCTCGAGGCCAAGGTCGCGGGCAAGACGTTCACCCCCGGCTGCAGCCTCAACCCGGTCGTCTCCTGCGGCAGCGTGATGGAGTCCAAGCAGGCCGCCGCCTTCGGGTTCCCCAACCCGATGCTCGGCCTGGTCTGCTACGGCATCGTCATCTGCGTCGGCATGAGCCTGCTGGCCCGCGCCCGCTTCCCGCGCTGGTACTGGCTCACCTTCAACTTCGGCACGCTGTTCGGTGTGGGCTTCTGCGGCTGGCTGCAGTTCCAGTCCCTGTACCGGATCAACGCGCTGTGCCTGTGGTGCTGCCTGGCCTGGGTCGCCACGATCATCATGTTCTGGTACGTGACGTCCTTCAACATCCGCAACGACCTGCTGCCGGCCCCGCGCTGGCTCAAGGGCTTCTTCGGCGAGTTCACCTGGGTCATGCCGGTCCTCCACATCGGCATCATCGGCATGCTGATCCTGACCCGCTGGTGGACCTTCTGGACCAGCTGATGCCGACCCCGGCGGTCCGCCGCGCGGGGCGTGAGTCCTGAGGGCCGCCGTACACCGGGGACTCTCCCGTCCGACCTGAGCCGCTCGCGGCCGGCCCGTGCCTCGCGCCCGAAGGGCGGCCCACCGGGGCCCCGCCGGCGGCGGATGCCGTGCCGCCCGCATCCCGGCCCCGGGGGCAGTCCGACGGGATCAGGTCTTGAGTCCCACGCGCGGGCCCACCGGCGCTCGGCCCACGGTCCGGTCTCGGGCCCACCGGGCCCGACCCGCGGTCCGGTCTCGGACTCACCAGGGCTGGGCCCGCAGTCCGGTCTCGGACTCACCAGGGCTCGGCCCCACGGTCCGGTCACGGACTCTCTGCGGCCCAGATTCTCGGGCCGGTCTCGGGCCCGCGGCGTCCCGCCCTGGCCGTCGGGCCGGTCTCGGGCCCGCGGCATCCCGCCCAGGCCGTCGGGCCGGTCTCCTGCCCGCGGCGTCCGGCCCTTGCCCGGCTCTCCCGCCGGTCCCTCCCGTCCGACGCTCCGCCAGGGCATGGCTCCCTCGCCGGCAGGCGCAGCGCGGTGCGACCCCCCGTCTCCAGGCGGGCCCCTGGCGCGGTGGACGCCGACGCGGCCCGCCGCGTTGTCAGTGCGGTGATTTAGGGTTTCTGGCGTGGAGCCCGACCTGTTCACCGCCGCAGCCGAAGAACGCCAGGAGAAGGACCCGACGACCAGCCCCCTCGCGGTCCGGATGCGTCCGCGCACCCTCGACGAGGTCGTCGGGCAGCAGCACCTGCTCAAGCCGGGTTCACCCCTGCGCCGCCTGGTCGGCGAGGGCGCGAAGGGCCCGGCCGGGCCGTCCTCGGTGATCCTGTGGGGTCCGCCCGGCACCGGCAAGACCACCCTCGCCTACGTCGTCTCCAAGGCCACCAACAAGCGCTTCGTGGAGCTGTCCGCGATCACCGCGGGCGTCAAGGAGGTGCGCACGGTCATCGACGGCGCCCGTCGCGCCAGCGGCGGATACGGCCAGGAGACCGTCCTCTTCCTCGACGAGATCCACCGCTTCAGCAAGGCCCAGCAGGACTCCCTGCTCCCAGCCGTCGAGAACCGCTGGGTGACCCTGATCGCGGCCACCACCGAGAACCCGTACTTCTCGGTGATCTCCCCGCTGCTGTCCCGCTCCCTGCTGCTCACTCTCGAATCCCTCACCGATGACGACATCCGCGGCCTGCTGAAGCGTGCCCTCACCGACGAGCGCGGTCTGAAGAGCGCCGTCGCCCTCCCCGAGGACACCGAGGACCACCTGCTGCGCATCGCCGGCGGCGACGCCCGCCGCGCGCTCACCGCCCTGGAGGCCGCCGCCGGGGCCGCCCTCGACAAGGGCGAGGCGGAGATCTCCCTGTCCACGCTGGAGGAGACCGTCGACCGGGCCGCGGTGAAGTACGACCGCGACGGCGACCAGCACTACGACGTCGCCAGCGCCCTGATCAAGTCCATCCGCGGCTCCGACGTCGACGCCGCCCTGCACTACCTGGCCCGCATGATCGAGGCCGGCGAGGACCCCCGCTTCATCGCCCGCCGCCTGATGATCTCCGCCAGCGAGGACATCGGCCTGGCCGACCCGAACGCCCTGCCCATCGCGGTCGCCGCGGCCCAGGCCGTCGCCATGATCGGCTTCCCCGAGGCCGCGCTCACCCTCAGCCACGCCACCATCGCGCTCGCGCTCGCACCCAAGTCCAACTCCGCCACCACCGCGATCGGTGCCGCCCTGGACGACGTACGCAAGGGACTGGCCGGAGCGGTCCCGGCGCATCTGCGCGACAGCCACTACAAGGGCGCGACCAAGCTCGGGCACGGCCAGGGGTACGTCTACCCGCACGACCTGGCCGAGGGCATCGCCGCCCAGCAGTACGCCCCGGACGTCCTCAAGGACCGCGAGTACTACACCCCGACCCGGCACGGCGCGGAGGCGCGCTACGCGGACGCCGTGGAGTGGACCCGCAAGCACCTCGGTCGCAAGCGGTCCTGAGCGCCCTGTAGACTGCCCTGAAGTGCCGAGTTCCGTGCAGTCAGAGCGGGACAGCCGGCCGGAACCCCCCGCGGGTTCCAGGAGCGTCGCGCACCGTCGAACGGTGTCGCGGGCAGCCCACCACCACCCGGAGCTCCGGGAAAGGTCGGTGGGCCACTCGCGTGCTGCACGTATGTGCCCAGACCAGGGGAGCGGCTGCCCGGCAGGTCCCATGTGGACCCGACGGGTTTCCCCGGCTGCGGATGCGACCTCCCGCAACCCTGACAAGCCGGAACAAGGAAAAGAGAAACAGTGGCGAACCAGTCCCGCCCCAAGGTCAAGAAGTCGCGTGCCCTCGGCATCGCGCTGACGCCGAAGGCCGTCAAGTACTTCGAGGCCCGTCCCTACCCGCCGGGTGAGCACGGCCGCGGCCGCAAGCAGAACTCGGACTACAAGGTCCGTCTGCTCGAGAAGCAGCGTCTGCGCGCTCAGTACGACATCTCCGAGCGCCAGCTGGTGCGCGCCTACGAGCGTGCCTCCAAGGTCCAGGGCAAGACCGGTGAGGCCCTGATCGTGGAGCTGGAGAAGCGCCTCGACGCGCTGGTCCTGCGTTCGGGCATCGCCCGCACGATCTACCAGGCCCGCCAGATGGTCGTCCACGGCCACATCCAGGTCAACGGCAAGAAGGTCGACAAGCCGTCCTTCGTCGTGCGTCCCGACGATGTCGTCCAGGTCCGCGACCGCTCCAAGGACAAGACGCTCTTCACGATCGCCCGCGAGGGTGGCTTCGCCCCCGACGGTGAGACCCCGCGCTACCTGCAGGTGAACCTCAAGGCCCTGGCGTTCCGCCTGGACCGCGAGCCGAACCGCAAGGAGATCCCGGTGATCTGCGACGAGCAGCTCGTCGTCGAGTACTACGCCCGCTGATCCTCGGCCACGCGGTAGCACTCCCTCAGCCCGCCGTCTCCCCGCCCTTCCGGGTGGGCGAGGCGGCGGGCTGCCGCGTTCCCCGGCCACCGCCCTGCGCTCTGCGCGGGGGCGGAACGGACGGCAGCGACCGGTCCCGGCCAAGCGCCCGCGCCACCGCCTCGGGCCGCCCGAGCCGCCGCCCCTGCCGTACGCACTCCTCGTACCGCCCGTCCCCGAGCCGCTCCCGGGCCGTCGCCTCGCACAGCTCGTGCGGACCGTTGTAGTAGGCGGACCCGAACAGCGGCAGCCCCACCGACGGCCACATCTGCGCCGCGGCGCCCTGGAGCACCGCCGCCTCCGCCGCGTCCCCCTCCGCCGCGGTGACCAGCGCCAGCAGCTCCATCGACAACACCGAGCCGAGCAGATCGCGAAAGGCGTGCGCGCCGCCCAGGGACTCGGTCAGCAGCGCCCGGGAGCGGGCCGTGTCCCCCTCGGCCCAGGCCGCGTACGCCAGCACGAACAGCGCGTACCCGAGCGCCCACCGCTCGCCGTGGTCCTCGCAGACCTGCCGCACGTCCTCGCACAGCCGCACCGCGTCCGCCAGATCGCCCTGGAACGCCCGGGCCATCGCCAGCTCCACCTGGCCCATCAGCACATTGCTGTTCAGTTCGCCGATCTCCCGGTAGCGCTCCAGCGCCGAGCGCAGCAGCCGCTCCGCACGCGCCATGTCGTCCGTGACCAGCGCCAGACATCCGGTGCGGTGCTCGGCGTAGGCGACACCGGTCGCACTGCCCACCCGCTCCGCCTCCGCCCGGCACTCCGTCAGCGCCGCGAGGGCGGGCACCGGATCACCCTGCAGGATCGCGACATAACCCAGCACCCACAGGGCCTTCAGCCGCGGATGCTCGCCCGCGCTGTGCGCACCGCCCTCCGTCTGAAGCTCCAGGCTGCGCTGCAGCCAGTGGCGCCCCTCCGCCAGCCGCCCGCAGCCCGCCCAGTAGAACCACAGCGAACCGGCCAGATACTGCCCCAGATGCGCCTCGCCCGGTTCCGTCAGACAGTGCTCCAGCGCGCACCGCAGATTCGGCAGCTCGGTCTCGATGCGCTCGGCCACCTCCGCCTGCCGGGGCGAGAACCAGTCCAGCTCGCACCAGGTCGCCAGCCCCATGTACCAGTCGCGGTGGCGGCGCCGCATCCGGTCCGCGTCCCCGGTCGCCGCGAGCCAGTCGGCGCCGTAGGCCCGGATCGTGTCGAGCATGCGGTAGCGCACGCCCGCGGCGGCCTCCTCGCGGGTCACGACCGACTGCGCGATCAGTTCCGTCAGCACGTCCAGCACGTCGTCGGCCGGCAGCCCGTGCCCGCTGCACACGTACTCCACGGCGTCCAGGTCGAACTGCCCGGCGAACACCGTCAGCCGCGCCCACAGCAGCCGCTCGGCCGGGGTGCACAGCTCGTGGCTCCAGCCGATCGCAGTGCGCAGCGTCCGGTGGCGCGGCAACGCGTCGCGCACCTCACCGGTCAGCAGCCGGAACCGGTCGTCCAGCCGCTCCAGCAACTGCCCCGGCGACAGCACCCGCAGCCGTCCCGCCGCCAGCTCCAGGGCCAGCGGGACGCCGTCGAGGCGCCGGCACAGCTCGCGCACCTCGGGGCCGTCCCCGACGGGTACACCCTGGGCGGCGGCGCGTTCGGCGAACAGCTTCACCGCCTCGTCCTCGCCGAGGGGCGCGAGCGGCAGCAGCCGTTCGCCGGCCAGCCGCAGCGGGCACCGGCCGACCGCGAGGATCCGCAGCTGCGGGAGCCGGGCCAGCAGGTCCGCCACCAGCTCGGCGCACCCCTCGGCCAGATGCTCGAAACCGTCGACGACCAGCAGGAGTTCACGGCCGGCGAGATGCGCGAGCAGCGTCTCGCGCGGCGCCCGGGACGTGTGGTCGGTCAGCCCCAGCGCCTCCACGAGCGCGTACGCGACGAGGCCGGCGTCCCGCAGCGGCGCCAGATCCACATGCCACACTCCGTGCGGGGCCACGCAGCGCGCCGCCGCCCGGGCCGCGAGCCGCGACTTGCCGACCCCGCCGGGGCCGGTCACGGTCACCAGCCGCGAGCCGCGCAGGGCCTCGGCCAGGTCGGCCAGTTCGCCGGCCCGGCCGACGAACGCGTTCGTTTCCGCGGGCAGATGGCCGCCCGCGGGAGTACCGGCGCGCTGATGATCTCGCATGGGACACGGAGCGTACTGAACCGTAATCACTGCGTACAATCGCTTCCCGGAACTCCGGCACCCACGCCCCCTAATCCGGTACGGAGCCCGAGCCCCGGCGCGATAGGCTCGGTGCACGACTTTCTCGATGTTCAGGCACGTTTCAGGGAGCGGGTGCGCACAGTGTCCGGTGGAGAGGTGGCCGGGATCCTGGTGGCCGTCTTCTGGGCGATCCTGGTCTCCTTCCTCGCGGTGGCTCTCGCGAGGCTGGCCCAGACGCTCAAGGCGACGACCAAGCTCGTGGCGGACGTGACCGACCAGGCCGTCCCGCTGCTGGCAGACGCCTCCCAGGCGGTGCGCTCCGCGCAGACCCAGATCGACCGGGTCGACGCGATCGCCTCCGACGTCCAGGAGGTCACGTCGAACGCCTCCGCCCTGTCGACCACCGTCGCCTCCACCTTCGGCGGCCCGCTGGTCAAGGTCGCGGCCTTCGGCTACGGCGTCCGCCGGGCGCTGGGCGGGCGCAAGGGTGACGTGCCCGCCGAGGAGGCGAGGCGTACCGTGATCGTGGGCCGCACCGTCCCGGCCTCGCGACGGGGCAAGCGGAAGTAAGGACTGAAACAGAGCGATGTTCCGCCGTACGTTCTGGTTCAGCACGGGCGTCGCCGCCGGTGTGTGGGCCACCACCAAGGTCAACCGCAAGCTGAAGCAGCTGACCCCGGAGAGCCTCGCCGCGACCGCGGCGAACAAGGCGCTCGAGACGGGACAGCGGCTCAAGGACCGCGCCGTGGGCTTCGCGCTCGACGTCCGCGACAACATGGCCCAGCGGGAGGCCGAGCTCGGGGAGGCCCTGGGCATCCACGAGAACCCGGAACTCGCGGCCCCCGGGCGGTACGCCGCCATCGAGAACAACCGCAGCAACCCGAAGTACGCCGAGAACCCGACGTACTCGTACAACCGGAATGAGGACCACTGATGGAGTCGGCTGAGATCCGCCGCCGCTGGCTGAGCTTCTTCGAGGAGCGCGGGCACACCGTCGTCCCTTCGGCGTCGCTCATCGCGGACGACCCGACTCTGCTCCTCGTCCCCGCCGGCATGGTGCCCTTCAAGCCCTACTTCCTGGGCGAGGTCAAGCCGCCGTTCCCGCGCGCCACCAGCGTGCAGAAGTGCGTGCGCACGCCCGACATCGAAGAGGTCGGCAAGACCACGCGGCACGGCACGTTCTTCCAGATGTGCGGCAACTTCTCCTTCGGCGACTACTTCAAGGAAGGCGCCATCAAGTACGCCTGGGAGCTGCTCACCACGCCCCAGGACAAGGGTGGTTACGGCCTGGAGCCGGAGAAGCTCTGGATCACCGTCTACAAGGACGACGACGAGGCCGAGCGCATCTGGCACGAGGTCGTCGGCGTGCCGAAGGAGCGCATCCAGCGCCTCGGCATGAAGGACAACTACTGGTCCATGGGCGTCCCCGGCCCGTGCGGCCCCTGCTCCGAGATCAACTACGACCGCGGCCCCGAGTTCGGCGCCGAGGGCGGCCCCGCCGTCAACGACGAGCGGTACGTGGAGATCTGGAACCTCGTCTTCATGCAGTACGAGCGTGGCGAGGGCATCGGCAAGGACAACTTCGAGATCCTCGGCGAGCTGCCGAGCAAGAACATCGACACGGGCCTCGGCCTGGAGCGACTCGCCATGATTCTGCAGGGCGTGCAGAACATGTACGAGATCGACACCTCCATGGCCGTCATCGACAAGGCCACCGAGCTGACCGGCGTGGCCTACGGCGACGCCCACCACTCGGACGTCTCCCTGCGCGTGGTCACGGACCACATGCGCACCTCGGTGATGCTCATCGGTGACGGCGTGACCCCCGGCAACGAGGGCCGCGGCTACGTGCTGCGCCGCATCATGCGCCGCGCCATCCGCAACATGCGGCTGCTCGGTGCCACCGGTCCGGTCGTCAAGGACCTGATCGACACCGTCATCGAGATGATGGGCCGGCAGTACCCCGAGCTGATCACGGACCGCGAGCGCATCGAGAAGGTCGCCGTCGCCGAGGAGAACGCCTTCCTCAAGACGCTGAAGGCCGGCACCAACATCCTCGACACCGCCGTCACCGAGACCAAGCAGGCCGGCGGCACGGTCCTCTCCGGCGACAAGGCGTTCCTGCTCCACGACACCTGGGGCTTCCCGATCGACCTCACCCTCGAGATGGCCGCCGAGCAGGGCCTGTCGGTGGACGAGGACGGCTTCCGCCGGCTGATGAAGGAGCAGCGGGAGCGCGCCAAGGCCGACGCCCAGGCCAAGAAGACCGGCCACGCCGACATGGGCGCCTACCGGGAGATCGCCGACACCGCCGGCGCCACCGACTTCATCGGCTACACGGACACCGAGGGCGAGTCCACGATCGTCGGCCTGCTCGTCGACGGCGTCTCCTCCCCGGCCGCCACCGAGGGCGACGAGGTCGAGGTCGTCCTGGACCGCACCCCGTTCTACGCCGAGGGCGGCGGTCAGATCGGCGACACCGGCAAGATCAAGGTCGACTCCGGTGCCGTCATCGAGATCCGCGACTGCCAGAAGCCGGTCCCGGGTGTCTACGTGCACAAGGGTGTCGTGCAGGTCGGTGAGGTGACGGTCGGCGCCAAGGCCCACGCCTCCATCGACTCCCGTCGCCGCAAGGCCATCGCCCGCGCCCACTCGGCCACCCACCTGACCCACCAGGCTCTGCGCGACGCCCTCGGCCCGACGGCCGCCCAGGCCGGTTCCGAGAACCAGCCCGGCCGCTTCCGCTTCGACTTCGGCTCCCCGTCCGCCGTTCCGACGGCCGTGATGACCGACGTCGAGCAGAAGATCAACGAGGTGCTCGCCCGTGACCTCGACGTCCGCGCCGACGTCATGGGTATCGACGAGGCCAAGAAGCAGGGCGCCATCGCCGAGTTCGGCGAGAAGTACGGCGAGCGGGTCCGCGTGGTGACCATCGGCGACTTCTCCAAGGAGCTGTGCGGCGGCACGCACGTGCACAACACCGCCCAGCTGGGCCTGGTGAAGCTGCTCGGCGAGTCCTCCATCGGCTCGGGCGTACGCCGTATCGAGGCCCTCGTCGGGGTGGACGCCTACAGCTTCCTCGCCCGCGAGCACACGGTCGTCAACCAGCTCACCGAGCTGCTCAAGGGCCGCGCGGAGGAGCTGCCGGAGAAGGTCTCCGCCATGCTCGGCAAGCTGAAGGACGCCGAGAAGGAGATCGAGAAGTTCCGCGCCGAAAAGGTTCTGCAGGCCGCCGCCGGTCTCGCCGAGTCCGCCAAGGACGTGCGCGGCGTGGCCGTGGTGACCGGCCAGGTCCCGGACGGCACCACCCCCGACGACCTGCGCAAGCTGGTCCTCGACGTGCGGGGCCGTATCCAGGGCGGCCGGGCCGCCGTCGTGGCCCTCTTCACGGTGAACAACGGCAAGCCGCTCACGGTCATCGCCACCAACGAGGCCGCCCGCGAGCTCGGTCTCAAGGCCGGTGACCTGGTCCGCACCGCCGCCAAGACCCTCGGCGGCGGCGGTGGCGGCAAGCCGGACGTCGCCCAGGGCGGCGGTCAGAACCCGGCCGCCGTCGGCGAGGCCGTCGACGCCGTCGAGCGTCTCGTGGCCGAGACGGCCAAGTGACGGTCGAGTAAGGAAACGGTCGGAATCATGCGCAGAGGACGTCGGCTCTCGATCGACGTCGGGGACGCCCGGATCGGGGTCGCCTCGTGCGACCCCGACGGGATCCTCGCCACCCCGGTGGAGACGGTCCCGGGCCGCGACATCCCCGCCGCCCACCGCCGGTTGCGCCAGCTGGTGGAGGAGTACGAGCCGATCGAGGTCGTCGTCGGTCTCCCTCGCTCCCTCAAGGGGGGCGAGGGCCCGGCCGCCGTCAAGGTCCGCGCCTTCGCGCAGGAGCTGGCCCGGGGCATCGAGCCGGTGCCGGTCCGTCTGGTGGACGAGCGGATGACCACGGTCACGGCCAGCCAGGGGCTGCGTGCCTCGGGCGTGAAGGCCAAGAAGGGCCGCTCGGTCATCGACCAGGCGGCGGCCGTCATCATCCTGCAGCAGGCGCTCGAATCCGAACGGGTGTCAGGCAAAGCCCCGGGCGAGGGCGTCGAAGTGGTCATCTGATCGCGATACGGTAACGTTCCGCGCGATGCGGCGGTGTTCGAACAGCCGCCGCACAACAAGAGGCGGGACGGAGCCGGAGCCACCAGCCGCGTGACCGCCGCCTCGCGGCTCTAGGGGATCGATGACTGAGTATGGCCGGGGCCAAGGCTCCGAACCGTGGCATCCGGAGGACCCGTTGTACGGGGACGGCGGATGGGAAGGGCAGCAGCCCCACGTGGGCCATCAGCCTGCCTACGGCGGCCAGCAGCACCACCCGCAGCAGCCGCAGCACCACCAGCAGCACGGGCAGCACCCGCAGCAGCACGGGCAGCACCCGCAGCACGAGGGCTACGGCGACTGGGGGCCCGAGCAGCAGTCCGGGTACGGCCAGCAGCAGTACCA
This sequence comes from Streptomyces sp. NPDC036813, assembly GCF_055609245.1. Lineage (NCBI taxonomy): Bacteria > Bacillati > Actinomycetota > Actinomycetes > Kitasatosporales > Streptomycetaceae > Streptomyces > Streptomyces sp. NPDC036813. The sequence goes on from NZ_JBVJPV010000010.1 coordinate 184,916, forward strand.
GCGGCACCAGGAGCAGCAGCAGTACCAGCACCAGCAGCAGTACTACGGCGAGCAGCAGTACCCGCAGGACGGTGGCTGGGACACCACGGGCACGCACGGGCACGTGCCGTACCCGCCCGACCCGGCCGACCCCTACGCACAGCAGCCCGCCGCCTACGGCGGTGAGCAGCCCGACTTCTACCAGACCGAGGGCGCCTACCCGCCGCCGGAGCCGCCTGCCCGTCGGCGCGGCGAGCCGGAGCCGCGGCAGGAGACCGACTGGGACCCCGGCCCCGACCAGGGCGAGCACGCCTTCTTCGCGGGCGATGACCCGGACGCGGACCCCGAGGACGACGCCGAGCCCCGCGGGCGCGCGGCCCGGCGCGGCGGCAAAGGGGGCAAAGACGGCAAGGGCGGCAAGAAGAAGAGCCGGAACGGCATCGCCTGCCTGGTGGTCGCGCTCGTGTTCGGCGGCGGACTCGCCGGCGTCGGCTACGTCGGCTACACCTTCTACCAAAATCGTTTCGGCTCGGCCCCGGACTACGCGGGCGACGGAACGGGCGAGAGCGTGACCATCGAGATCCCCAAGGGCGCCGGCGGCTACGACATCGGCCGACGTCTCAAGGCGGCGGGCGTGGTCAAGAGCGTCGACGCGTTCGTCTCCGCCCAGCAGCAGAACCCGCAGGGCAACTCCATCCAGGCCGGCGCCTACATCCTGCGCAAGCAGATGTCGGCCGCCAGCGCCGTCGAGATGATGCTCGACCCCAAGAGCCAGAACAACGTCATGGTCACGCCCGGTGAGCGCAACGCGCACGTCTACGCGGCGATCGACCAGAAGCTGGGCCTCGCCACCGGCACCACCAAGGACACCGCCGAGAAGCAGTACAAGAGCCTCGGCCTGCCCAGCTGGGCGAACAACAACAGCGACATCAAGGACCCGCTGGAGGGCTTCCTCGCCCCGGGCACCTATCCCGCGGCCAAGGGCATGAAGCCGGAGACGGTGCTGAAGGCGATGGTGACCCAGGCCAGCGAGGCCTACGGCCGCTACGACCTCCAGGGCAAGGCCCAGGCCCTGGGCCTGAAGGATCCGCTGCAGCTCGTCACGGTGGCCAGCCTGGTCCAGGCCGAGGGCAAGACCCACGACGACTACCGCAAGATGGCCGAGGTGGTCTACAACCGCCTCAAGCCGACGAACACGGAGACCAACCAGCTCCTGCAGTTCGACTCGACCTTCAACTATCTGAAGGGCGAGAGCAACATCCACATCGCCACGCGCGAGATCTACAAGAACAAGGACCCGTACAACACGTACACGAACAAGGGTCTGCCGCCCGGCCCCATCGGCAACCCCGGTGACGACGCCATGAAGGCGGCGCTGAATCCGACGCACGACGGCTGGATCTACTTCGTGGCGACCGACGGCGTGAGCAACACCGAATTCGCCAGGACGCTGGCCGAGTTCAACAAGCTCAAGGACAAGTTCAATGAAAGCTCGGGCAACTGACGCCCGCCGGGCGGCCGTCCTCGGCTCGCCCATCGCGCACTCCCTGTCCCCGGTGCTGCACCGGGCCGCCTACGCGGAGCTGGGCCTCGACGGCTGGAGCTACGACCGCTTCGAGGTCGACGAGGCCGGGCTGCCCGGTTTCTTCGGCACGCTGGGTGCCGAGTGGGCGGGACTGTCCCTGACCATGCCGCTGAAGCGGGCCGTGATCCCGCTGCTGGACGAGATCAGCGAGACCGCGTCCTCGGTGGAGGCCGTCAACACGGTCGTCCTCACCGAGGACGGCCGCCGGGTCGGGGACAACACCGACATCCCCGGCATGGTCGCCGCGCTGCGCGAGCACGGCATCGAGGAGGTCGACACGGCCGCGGTGCTCGGCGCCGGTGCCACCGCGTCCTCGGCGCTGGCCGCGCTGTCCCGGGTGTGCTCGGGCGAGGTCGTCGTCTATGTGCGCAGCGAGGCCCGCGCCGCCGAGATGCACCAGTGGGGCGAGCGCCTGGACGTCGAGGTGCGCACCGCCGACTGGGCGGACGCGGCCGAGGCCCTGCGCGCGCCCCTGGTCATCGCGACCACACCGGCCGGGACGACCGACTCCCTGGCCGCCGCCGTACCGGAGCGGCCCGCCACGCTCTTCGACGTGCTGTACGACCCCTGGCCGACCGAGCTGGCCGCACGCTGGTCGATGTTCGGCGGTGCCGTGGTCAGCGGGCTGGACCTGCTCGTGCACCAGGCCGTCCTCCAGGTCGAGCAGATGACCGGGCACGCCCCCGCCCCGCTGGAGGCGATGCGCCGGGCGGGCGAGAAGGCCCTGGCCGAACGCTGACGTCCGCCCGGAAGGGCGGCTCGTCCACCCCGGGTGGGCGGCTCCTCGGCAGCGCGGCGAGTGCCGGATGCTGCCTGTACGCCCAGGCCGGAAGCGGCCGCACGTGCGCGTGCGCCGTCCGTGTCGGCGTCCGCCTGCTGGACCGGCGGCCGGGACTGTGGCCGGGACGTGGGAGGATCGGAGGTGGCGGGCCCGGGCCGCGCACCCGGTCGCGCCGTCGCCGTACGCGTGCGTGCGTGTACGCGGAGCAGAACCAGGCGCGAGCACTGAGGAGCATCGTTGAGCAGGCTGCGTTGGCTGACCGCGGGTGAGTCCCATGGTCCCGCACTTGTCGCGACGCTGGAGGGCCTTCCCGCCGGCGTGCCGATCACCACGGAGATGGTGGCGGACCACCTGGCGCGGCGGCGGCTCGGCTACGGCCGCGGTGCGCGGATGAAGTTCGAGCGGGACGAGGTGACCTTCCTGGGTGGTGTCCGGCACGGGCTGACCCTGGGTTCCCCGGTCGCGATCATGGTGGGCAACACCGAGTGGCCGAAGTGGGAGAAGGTCATGGCGGCCGATCCGGTGGACCCGGAGGAGCTGGCCGCGCTGGCCCGCAACGCGCCGCTGACCCGGCCGCGTCCCGGCCATGCCGACCTGGCGGGCATGCAGAAGTACGGCTTCGACGAGGCCCGGCCGATCCTGGAGCGTGCCTCGGCGCGGGAGACGGCGGCGCGGGTGGCGCTGGGCGCGGTGGCCCGCTCCTACCTGAAGGAGACGGCCGGCATCGAGATCGTCAGCCATGTCACCGAGCTGTGCTCGGTGAAGGCGCCGCGCGGGGTGTACCCGACGCCGGCCGACGTCGAGAAGCTGGACGCGGACCCGCTGCGCTGCCTGGACGCGGACACGTCCAAGGCGATGGTGGCCGAGGTCGACCAGGCCCACAAGGACGGTGACACGCTCGGCGGTGTGGTCGAGGTGCTGGCGTACGGGGTGCCGGTGGGCCTGGGCTCGCACGTGCACTGGGACCGCCGGCTGGACGCCCGGCTGGCCGGTGCGCTGATGGGCATCCAGGCGATCAAGGGCGTCGAGGTCGGTGACGGGTTCGACCTGGCCCGGGTGCCCGGTTCGAAGGCGCACGACGAGATCGTGAACACGCCCGAGGGCATCCGCCGTGTCTCCGGCCGGGCCGGTGGCACCGAGGGCGGTCTGTCCACCGGTGAGCTGCTGCGGGTGCGGGCGGCGATGAAGCCGATCGCGACGGTGCCGCGGGCGCTGCAGACGGTGGACGTGACCACCGGCGAGGCCACCCAGGCCCACCACCAGCGCTCCGACGTCTCCGCGGTCCCGGCCGCGGGCATCGTCGCCGAGGCGATGGTGGCCCTGGTGCTGGCGGACGCGGTGGCGGAGAAGTTCGGCGGCGACAGTGTCACCGAGACCCGCCGCAACGTGCGTTCCTACCTCGACAACCTCCACATCCGATGAGCGGGCCGCTGCTGGTCCTGGTCGGCCCGATGGGCGTGGGCAAGTCCACCGTCGGGCGGCTCCTCGCCGAGCGGCTCGGCGTGGGTTACCGGGACACCGACGACGACATCGTCACCGGGCAGGGCCGCACCATCGCCGACATCTTCGTGGAGGACGGCGAGAGCGCCTTCCGTGCCGTGGAGAAGGCCGCGGTGCGCGAGGCGCTGGCCGAGCACGAGGGCGTCCTCGCGCTCGGCGGCGGTGCCGTCCTCGACGCCGACACCCGCGCGCTCCTGGCCGGCCATCAGGTGGTCTACCTCTCGATGGACGTAGAGGAGGCCGTCAAGCGCACCGGCCTCAACGCCGCGCGCCCGCTGCTCGCGGTCAACCCGCGCAAGCAGTGGCGCGAGCTGATGGAGGCCCGCCGGCACCTGTACGAGGAGGTCGCCACCGCGGTGGTGCCGACCGACGGGCGCACCCCCGAAGAGGTCACCCAAGCCGCCCTGGACGCAGTGGAGTTGAAGAAAGCATGAGCGAGTCGGTCACGCGGATCCACGTCGGTGGGACGGCCGGCACCGAGCCCTACGACGTCCTGGTGGGCCGTCAGCTGCTGGGTGAACTCGGCGGGCTGATCGGCGCCAAGGCCAAGCGGGTCGCCGTGATCCACCCCGAGGCGCTCGCCGAGACCGGTGACGCACTGCGCGCCGATCTGGCCGAGCAGGGCTTCGAGGCCGTCGCGATCCAGGTACCGAACGCCGAGGAGGCCAAGACCGCCGAGGTCGCCGCCTACTGCTGGAAGGCGCTCGGCCAGTCCGGGTTCACCCGCACCGACGTCATCGTCGGCGTCGGCGGCGGCGCCACCACCGACCTCGCCGGTTTCGTCGCCGCGACCTGGCTGCGCGGCGTGCGCTGGATCGCCGTCCCCACGACCGTCCTGGCGATGGTGGACGCGGCCGTCGGCGGCAAGACCGGCATCAACACCGCCGAGGGCAAGAACCTGGTGGGCGCCTTCCACCCGCCGGCCGGCGTCCTGTGCGACCTGGCCGCGCTGGACTCCCTCCCGGTCAACGACTACGTCTCCGGCCTGGCCGAGGTCATCAAGGCGGGCTTCATCGCCGACCCGGTCATCCTGGAGCTCATCGAGTCCGACCCCGAGGCCGCGCGCACCCCGGCGGGCCCGCACACGGCCGAGCTGATCGAGCGTTCGATCCGGGTGAAGGCGGAGGTCGTCTCCAGCGACCTGAAGGAGTCGGGTCTGCGGGAGATCCTCAACTACGGCCACACCCTGGGCCACGCCATCGAGAAGAACGAGCGGTACAAGTGGCGGCACGGCGCGGCCGTCGCCGTCGGCATGCACTTCGCGGCCGAACTCGGGCGCCTGGCGGGCCGGTTGGACGATGCCACGGCCGACCGCCACCGCACGGTCCTCGAAGCGGTCGGCCTGCCGCTGCACTACCGTTACGACCAGTGGCCCAAGCTGCTGGAGACGATGAAGGTCGACAAGAAGTCCCGCGGTGACCTGCTGCGCTTCATCGTCCTGGACGGCCTGGCCAAGCCGACCGTCATGGAGGGCCCGGACCCGGCGGTGCTGCTCGCCGCGTACGGGGAAGTGGGACAGTAACTCCCGCGAGGTCCCTTCCGCCCGATTCCGCATGCACAGCGGGCACTTCACACCGCCCCCGGCCGTTCACCAATCAGCGGCCGGGGGCGGTACCGTTCGGTAGGGCGGGGTTCGCCCCCGCCGGCCAGCGTCAATTTCTGTACGAGACGGAGTGGCACCGGATGCAGCATGCAGTGGGTTCTCCGCTGCCGCCGCCCCACCAGCCGGGGCACCGACCGGCCGTCGGCTGGTCACCGGCCGCACATCACCCGGTCGCCCCCCACGGGCCGGCCCCCGCACCCCAGGGCTCCGGCCCCGTGCCCCCGCCGCCCCCGGGCTTCACCGGAGCGCCACCCTCCGGCCCGCTGCCGCCACACCCCGCGCCACCGCCCCAGGGGATGCCGCCGCATCCGGCCGCGCCCCCGCCCCCCGACGCCACCGGCCATGTCGCGCTGCCCCCGGGCGGTCCGGTCGGTGTGCCCGCGGTGCCGCCCGCACCGGTCACCCCCGACCCGGCGACCACCACCCTCGCCGTCCTGCTCATTGGCCCGGCCGGGGCCGGCAAGACCAGCGTCGCCCGCTACTGGGCCGACCACCGCGGGGTGCCCACGGCCCACATCAGCCTCGACGACGTGCGCGAATGGGTGCGCTCGGGCTTCGCCGACCCCCAGTCGGGCTGGAACGACCACTCGGAGGCGCAGTACCGCCTCGCCCGCCGGACCTGCGGCTTCGCCGCGCGCAACTTCCTCGCCAACGGCATCTCCTGCATCCTCGACGACGCCGTCTTCCCCGACCGCCCGGTCGTCGGCCTCGGTGGCTGGAAACGGCATGTCGGCCCCGGCCTGCTCCCGGTCGTGCTGCTGCCGGGACTCGACATCGTGCTGGAGCGCAACGCCGAGCGCAGCGGCAACCGCCGCCTCACGGACGAGGAGGTCGCCCGCATCCACGGCCGTATGGCCGGCTGGTACGGCTCGGGCCTGCCGATCATCGACAACTCCCAGCTGGACGTCCCGGAGACGGCGAAGCTCCTGGACGACGTGCTGGCGAGGGCGATAGCGAGTCCGCCGCAGTGGTAGCCAAGGGGAGCGGGCCGACCTGAGGGGCACGGGGAACCCCGCGCCCGCCACGCCCCTCCCGCACCCGTCAGACGACAGGCCCCCCGGCGCACCTCCTTCGGCCCCTCCCAACCGGCACAAAACGCCCATCGCTCCTACGCTCGTCTCATGTCAGAGGTGTACGCGACCCGCCGAGCCAGGCTGAGGGAACGCTGCAGTGTGGGCGGCAGCCCCTCCGCCCTGGTCACCCGTCCCGCCAACATCCGCTACCTGGCGGGCGCGTCCCCGCACGGCGCCGCACTGCTGCTGAGCAGGGACGACGACGTGCTGGTGTGCGCGGGCCCGCTCGAGGACCGGCCCACCGAGGGCCGTCCCGACGAGGCCCTGCGCGTCCACACCCTGTCCGGTCCCGGCGGCGACGCCGCTGTCGCGGCGGCGGGCCTGGCGCAGGCCGCGGGTCTGGACTCCCTCGCCCTGGAGGAGCACCACCTCACCGTCGCCCGGCACCGGGCCATCCGCTCGGTGGCGCCCCGGCTGCGGCTGAGCGACCTGGGCGGCGCGGTGGAACAGCTCAGGGTGGTCAAGGACGAGGAGGAGATCTCCTGCCTGCGGATCGGCGCGGAGATCGCCGACCAGGCCCTCGGGGAGCTGCTGGAGTCCATCCTCGTCGGGCGCACCGAACGGCACCTCGCCCTGGAGCTGGAGCGCCGCCTGGTCGACCACGGCGCCGACGGGCCCGCCTTCGCCACCTCCGTGGCCACCGGCCCGCACGCGGGGCGGCGCGGGCACCGGCCCACCGACCGCCGCGTGGAGGAGGGCGACTTCCTCTCCGTGTGTTTGGGCGCGACCTACCGCGGCTACCGCTGCGAGATCGGCCGCACCTTCGTCATCGGCACCTCGCCCGCCGACTGGCAGATCGAGCTGTACGACCTGGTCTTCGCCGCACAGCGGGCCGGCCGCGAGAGCCTGATGCCGGGCACCGCGTACCGGGACGTGGACCGCGCGGCGCGCCAGGTACTGGACTCCGCGGGCCACTCCGAGCGCCTTCTGCCGCTCACCGGGCACGGTGTCGGACTCGAAATCGACGAGGACCCTCAGTTGACTCCCTCGGCCATGGGTAAACTGGACGCTTGCGTGCCGGTCACCGTCGAACCGGGGGTCCACCTCCCCGGTCGGGGCGGTGTCAGGATCGATGACACGCTCGTCGTCCGCCCCGAGGCGGACGGCGGACCCGAGCTACTCACCATCACGACCAAGGAGCTGCTCGCCCTCTAGGCAGGTGCGTGCCCCGGGGTCGTCCACGTCAGTCCAGGAGATTCCGCAACCGTGGCTTCCACGAACGACCTCAAGAACGGCATGGTGCTCAAGCTCGAAGGCGGCCAGCTCTGGTCCGTCGTCGAGTTCCAGCACGTCAAGCCCGGCAAGGGCCCGGCCTTCGTGCGCACCAAGCTCAAGAACGTGCTGTCCGGGAAGGTCGTCGACAAGACCTTCAACGCCGGCGTCAAGGTCGAGACGGCCACCGTCGACAAGCGCGACATGCAGTTCTCCTACATGGACGGCGAGTACTTCGTCTTCATGGACATGGAGACCTACGACCAGCTGATGGTCGACCGCAAGGCCGTCGGCGACGCCGCCAACTTCCTGATCGAGGGCTTCACGGCCACCGTCGCGCAGCACGAGGGCGAGGTGCTCTTCGTCGAGCTGCCGGCCGCCGTCGAGCTGACCGTCCAGGAGACCGAGCCGGGCGTCCAGGGCGACCGCTCCACCGGTGGCACCAAGCCCGCCACCCTGGAGACCGGCCACCAGATCCAGGTCCCGCTCTTCATCACCACCGGTGAGAAGATCAAGGTCGACACCCGCACCAGCGACTACCTCGGCCGGGTGAACAGCTAACCGTGGCTGCCCGCAACACGGCCCGCAAGCGCGCCTTCCAGATCCTCTTCGAGGGCGACCAGCGCGACGCCGACGTCCTGACGGTCCTCGCGGACTGGGTCCGGCTCTCCCGCTCCGACACCCGGCAGCCGCCGGTGAGCGAGTACACGATGCAGCTGGTCGAGGGCTACGCCGAGCACGCGAAGCGCATCGACGAGCTGATCGCGCAGTACGCGGTGGGCTGGACGCTGGACCGGATGCCGGTCGTCGACCGCAACATCCTCCGTCTCGGTGCCTACGAGCTGATCTGGGTCGACGAGACGCCGGACGCCGTCGTCCTGGACGAGATGGTGCAGCTGGCGAAGGAGTTCTCCACCGACGAGTCGCCGTCGTTCGTCAACGGCCTGCTCGGCCGGCTGAAGGAGCTCAAGCCGTCCCTGCGCAGGGACCAGGCCTGACGCCCCCTGTTCGTGCCATGCCCAAGGGCCCGCGGATCCGTCCGCGGGCCCTTGGCGTTCACTGCCCACCCGCCGCCTGCGGCAGCGCCCCGGCCGGGCCGCCGGGCAGCGCCGGCCGGGCGATCGACGTCAGATCGATCGTGTGCAGCCGTGGGGGCAGCTCCGCCCGGCTGCGCAGGACCCTCATCCTCCGCAGAGAGGCCGCCACGACGACCTCGGCCACGACAGCGGACCCGGCGGGCGCACACACCGCCACCGTCAGCCAGACGCCGGTCAGCGGATGACCCGGCCGCTCACGCAGCAGCCACTCCGGATTGCTGCTGCCGACGCCGTACGCGGTGATGTACTGCTCCTGTCTCGTTCCGTCCGCCGCGTACTCCACGGACGGCTCCGCCACGCCCAGCGGCACCGACACGGCGACACGGAAGCTGTTCCCGCTCGCGGCGCTCGCCGTGTCGGGCGACAGGGCCAGCGCCACGGGCTGCCGTCCGTCGCCGGGCGACGTGAGCCGGATGCCGATGTGCGCGTCCTTGAAGGGCACGGAATCGCCGTCCGGGTCGGGTCGGAAGGCGCAGCCGAACATCAGCAGGAAGTAGTCGTCGTGCGGCGAGGAGGCCGCGAGCAGGGCCGGGTTCACCCCGCGCTCCCGCAGCTGCTCGAGCGTCTGCCGGACGACGTAGGGCTCGGTGACGGTCAGCCGACGGCGGATGCGCTCCTCGGCGGTGTTCCCCTGGAGCGTCGCCGGCACGATCAGATCGACGTCGTACGTGGTGAGCGGGGGCAGGTCCGAAGGAATCAGCCGGTCCTTCCGTCGGGGCGCGTCCAGCCGCCGTGATACGCAAAGGCCCCCCAGTCGCGGTACTGGGGGAAGCGGGCGCGGGTGACCGTCTGGGCGTGACGGAAGGCGCGCAGGGTGTCGTGGTGAGCGGCAAGATGCCCGTACAGCTCACCGAAGAAGCAGGTGGCCGGGTCGGTCCGCACGGGCCACAGGCAGCCGACCACCGCGCGCGCCCCGGCCAGCAGGAACGCGGCGGGCAGCCCGCGTGGGTTGTCGGCGAGGTCGAAGCGTCCGAGGGCCGATTCACAGGCACCCAGGGTGACCAGATCCACGCCCCGCAGATCACGGGCCAGGACCTCGTGGCCGAACAGCCGGCCGTCCGCTCCCTCGCCGGGCGGGTTGAGGTACAGGCACTGGAACCAGGAGGCGTCCTGGCTGTGTGCGCCGTGTGCCGCCACGTGCACATAGCGGGCGCCCTCGGCGCGGTCCAGGAAGGACGCCGGTGTCGCCTCCGGGCCGACCAGGGCGGCACCGCCCGCGAGCGCGGCCACCGCCGCCGCGTGTCGGTCCAGCACCGGCTCCGGACGCAGGCCCCAGGGCGTGCCGCCCAGCGCCGCACCCAGCGACACGAGCCCCGCCCCGGTGCGCTGCCCGGGATTCCGGGCGCCGGTGACACAGACCGGGCTCGGCACGGTGGTCACGGTCCAGTCGTCTGCCAGCGGACGCTCCGCCGAGCGCAGCAGCGGGAAGGGCAGGAAGTGGAGAGGACCGTGCGCCCAGAAGCACAGATGCCGTTTTCCCTCGCCGTGCAGGCGGCTCAGCACCTCGCCCAGATCGCCGAAGAACCCGCCGAAGTCCAGGGCCTGCGACCCGATCCGCGTGACCTCACCGTGCAGCGGGTCGGTACGGACGACCTCGCGCACCTCGGCCACGTCCCGGGCCAGGGGGTGCATGGTCTGCCGGTAGCCGTCCTTGCTCACCTGGATCACCGCGGCGGGCATGCCGGCGAAGGGCAGTACCCGGATGTCCCGGACACCCTCCGCGGTGATCGTCATCAGATGCAGCGCGGCGGCGGGCTGACCGTCCGGACCGGCCGCCTCCATCCCCCGGGGCTGTTGCGCGATCCACACCGAGACCAGCACCGTCTCCGCGGGTAACGCGGTCACGACATCGCTCAGTTCCGGGTACGCGTCTCCCTCCCGCACCGGTCCCGGGGCGTACAGGCTGCGGGAGAGCTGGCGGTCGAAGGAGCGCCGGAGATTGCCCAGCAGCTCGTGTTCGCCGTGCCCGGGCGCCTGTTCCTGGGGGCCCGCGTAGCAGAGCATCTCCAGGTCCTCGGCGATGTCGTACAGACGTGGCGGCACGGACTCGCCGAGCCTGTTCTCGAGTTCCTCGACCCGGCGCCGGAGCTCCGCGAGCAGGGGGAGCGGGTGGCGGGGGCCGGGCGACAGCAGCGCGCGGGAGAAGTCGAGACCCTTGGCGGTCGTGTGCAGCATCAACAGTGCCCCCGCCGACTGCGGGCCCTCCCTCGTCCGGCTGCCGAGCCGTTGGGCCGCCGCGACGAGGGCGTAGGCCGACTTCTCGTCCAGGCCGGCCTGCAGCCGCGGTGCGACCCCCATCCGGAGGATGACGGCCGCGCGCGTGACCTCGTCCATGCCGCCCGAGTCGGCGCACTGCACCATCAGTCCCAGTTCCCGCAGCGCCTGGCTCTGCAGGCCGAGCACGGCGTAGTGGCGTGCCGCCTGGGCGTGCAGGTCGATGGCGTCCGCCGGCCGGCCGTCCTCCTGATACGCGGTGGCCGCCGCGGCCGAGGCGCTGCCCAGCAGGCATCCCACGGCGTCGCCGGCTCCGGGCCCCGCGTCCGGGAGGTCGTCGCGCAACCCGTCCAGCACGGTCCGGGCGGCCCGGGCGTGTCCGGCCTGGTACAAGTGCGCCGCGAGATGCACCAGCGTGGCGGGGTGGGGACTCGCGTCCGTGATCGTCCCGGCGAACGCGCGCTTGATCCCCGCTTCGGTGTCCTCCGCGGGGCAGGGCGTCGGATCGCCGGGCAGCACATGCACGTGGCTGTGCCACACCTCCCACAGCTGCTCCCGCTCCCGGGGCTCGGGCAGCTCGGTCGGGACGGTCGTCACCAGTTCGCGCAGCAGATCACGTCGGCCGGTCTCCCGCAGCAGATGCAGGGCCTGGTCCAGCACCGCCCAGGTCTCCCGTTCGCCCCGGGCTCTCACCAGCTCGGACAGCGGCAGCGGCAGCAGGTCCCGGAGGCTGGCAGGCGCGGGCTCGCCGTCGTAGTGGGCCAGGACCCGTCGCAGACGGATCGCGTTGACGGGATCGCGTGCCGGGTCGATCAGGGCCGCCGCGGCACGGTAGTTCGCCAGCCACGCGTCCAGCATCCAGTTCCCGGCGTCGGAGTCCCCCATGAGGACGGCCAGCGCCTCGTTCACGGCGTTCAGACAGCGGGCACGCTCGTGCCCGTGGCTGAGACCGACGGCGCCGTAGAGGTAGGGCAGGGCCTCCAGCGACGCGTCCACGGGGTGGGGCAGGGCCTCCAGGACGTCCGGGTCCTCGTCGGCTCCGCCTTCCGCGGCGGGGCCGGAGGTGAACAGGCGACTGTGCACCAGTGCCCGGATCTGCCGTTCCCGGACGGCGAGGGAGTCGTCCAGCACCGGTGCGGCCATGTGCGGATGGACCCGGAGGATCCCCGCCGCGTACATGGTCTCGGCCAGTTCCTCCAGCTCGCCCGCCTTGCGCAGGGTCTCGATCTGCTCGTCGGCGACGGCACAGGCCAGCCGCAACCGCCGGCCGCTGGGCCGCTCCACGAGGTCGAGCCGTACGGCCTCCACCAGGAGGTCGGCGGCCGGCCACCAGGGGGAGGACATGCCGCGCCCCCAGCGCTGCTCGGACAGTGCCATGAGGAGCCGGGCCACCAGATAGCCCGTGGCCGGGGCACCGGCCCGGACCTGGTGCAGGCCGAACGCCACCAGGTGATGCGCCTTCTCCTGGGTCAGCGGCCCGCCCGCGGACCGTATGCGCTGTTCGGCGGCCTCCTCGCTGAGATGACCCGCGTGGATGTCCCGTACGAGGGCCACCAGGGCGTTCAACGCCTCGTCCGGTTGGTCACTCACCGACATGGCCGCCCCCCGGCTCCCTCGACGATTCGTCCGCCAGGATCGTGGCACAGACGCCGAGCGTCCGTACGGGTGATCCGGACGGCCGACGAGAGTGCCGGCAGGGCGGGGGAGAGACCCCGGAAAGGCGTGCCGCGGGGGACGGAAGAACGCACCAGGGGCGGAGCCGTGTGGCTCCGCCCCTGGTAGAGACGTTTCTGCTGAGGGTGCCCGGGGCGCTCAGCTCTCCTCGTGGGCGACCGCGCGACGCGCGTCCGCGTCCAGCACGCCCCAGCTGATCAGCTGCTCGGTGAGGACCGAGGGCGACTGGTCGTAGATGACGGCGAGTGTGCGCAGGTCGTCCTGGCGGATGGAGAGCACCTTGCCGTTGTAGTCACCGCGCTGCGACTGGATGGTGGCCGCGTAGCGCTGCAGCGGGCCCGCCTTCTCCACCGGGACGTGGGCCAGGCGCTCCAGGTCCAGGACCAGCTTCGGCGGGGGCTCGGCGGCGCCGCCGGGGGTCGTGCCCGGGAGCAGCTCCTGCACCGGAACGCCGTAGAAGTCCGCCAGCTCGGCGAGGCGCTGCACGGTCACGGCACGGTCGCCGCGCTCGTACGAACCGACCACGACCGCCTTCCAGCGTCCCTGGCTCTTCTCCTCGACACCGTGGAGGGAAAGGCCCTGCTGGGTGCGGATGGCCCGGAGCTTGGCCCCGAGCTGTTTGGCGTATTCGCTGGACATATAGCTCCCCGGCACTGTGTCGACGCGACTGGCTTCGTCCATGCCGCGCGGCTGGTAACTCACTGTGAGGTTACGCAGCGTGATTCTCCTGCGTCAAGCCGAATGGTCCACACCGACTCTTCCGTGGTAGTGGCGGCCGACTACGCCAAGCGGGTGGTGACAGGGGGCCGAGTGGGTGGCACCCCGGCGCGTCGCGGGCGGTGCGCCGGTCGTCCCGTGGGTGTCGGCCCGGGCTCTGCGAGGGCGGATCGCGCGTGCGGAGCGGGGGTCGTTCCGTGGATGCCGGAGCGGGCCGTGCAGGGGTGGGCAACCGGGCATGGTCGCGGCCTGCTACCGTGGATGGCGCAAACCCGACGTCCTTTAAGGTCCGTCCCGTGAGGCGGAGAAGGAGGTCCTTTTCGTATGGACACGCAAGCGTCCGATGCGAGGCCCGTTCTCGAAGGCCCCGACATCGCGCGGGTAATGACCCGCATCGCCCACGAGATCGTCGAGCGCGCCAAGGGCGCCGACGACGTGGTGCTCCTCGGCATCCCCACCCGGGGCGTCTTCCTCGCCCAGCGGCTCGCCGCCAAGCTCGAGCAGATCACCGAGCGCAAGGTGCCGGTCGGCTCGCTGGACATCACCATGTACCGCGACGACCTGCGCATGCACCCGCCGCGTGCGCTGGCCCGCACCGAGATCCCCGGTGACGGCATCGACGGCAAGCTGGTCGTGCTCGTGGACGACGTGCTGTTCTCCGGCCGCACCATCCGCGCCGCCCTCGACGCCCTGAACGACATCGGGCGCCCCCGCGCGGTGCAGCTCGCGGTCCTCGTGGACCGCGGTCACCGGGAACTGCCGATCCGCGCCGACTACGTCGGCAAGAACCTCCCCACGTCGTTGCGGGAGACGGTCAAGGTCCTTCTCGCCGAGGAGGACGGTCGCGACACCGTGCTGCTCGGTGTGAAGACCGACCAGTAGCACCTCGCGCGCCGGGCGGCTTCGGCATGCCCGCACACGCACCGAAGTGCGCTCATCCTCCCGAATTGAACTGCCCTACGGAGCCTGACAGATGCAGCGTCATCTCATCTCGGCCGCCGACCTCACCCGCGACGACGCCGTCCTGATCCTCGACACCGCCGAGGAGATGGCCCGGGTCGCCGACCGGCCGATCAAGAAGCTGCCGACCCTGCGCGGCCGCACGATCGTCAACCTCTTCTTCGAGGACTCCACCCGCACCCGCATCTCCTTCGAGGCCGCCGAGAAGCGCCTGTCCGCGGACGTCATCAACTTCACCGCCAAGGGCTCCAGCGTGTCCAAGGGCGAGTCCCTGAAGGACACCGCGCAGACCCTGGAGGCCATGGGCGTCGACGCCGTCGTCATCCGGCACGGCGCCTCCGGGGCCCCGTACCGCCTCGCCAACTCCGGCTGGATCGACGCCGCCGTCATCAACGCCGGCGACGGCACCCACCAGCACCCCACCCAGGCACTGCTGGACGCCTTCACCATGCGCCGCCGCCTGGTCGGCCGGGACGCCGGGCTCGGCCAGGACCTGGCCGGCAAGCGGATCACCATCGTCGGCGACGTCCTGCACAGCCGGGTCGCCCGCTCCAACGTCGACCTGCTGCACACGCTCGGCGCCGAGGTCACCCTCATCGCGCCGCCCACCCTGCTGCCGGTCGGCATCGAGACCTGGCCCTGCGAGGTCTCCTACGACCTCGACTCGACGCTGCCCAAGAGCGACGCGGTGATGATGCTGCGCGTCCAGCGCGAGCGGATGAACGCCGCCTTCTTCCCCACCGAGCGCGAGTACTCCCGCCGCTACGGCCTCGACGGCGACCGCATGGCCAAGCTGCCCGAGCACGCCATCGTGATGCACCCCGGCCCGATGGTGCGCGGCATGGAGATCACCGCCGAGGTCGCCGACTCCGGCCGCTGCACCGCCATCGAGCAGGTCGCCAACGGCGTGTCCATCCGGATGGCCGTCCTCTACCTGCTGCTGGGCGGCAACGAGCCCGCCGTCACCCACACCCGTATCGAGGAGAAGTAAGAAGAATGAGCAAGATCCTGATCCGTGGTGCGAAGGTGCTCGGCGGCGAGCCCCAGGACGTCCTGATCGCCGGCGAGGTCATCGAGGCGGTCGGCAGCGGTCTGTCCGCCGACGGCGCCGAGGTCGTCGAGGCGGCCGGCAAGGTGCTGCTCCCGGGCCTGGTCGACCTGCACACCCACCTGCGCGAGCCCGGCCGCGAGGACTCCGAGACCGTCCTCACCGGCACGCGCGCGGCGGCGAGCGGCGGCTACACCTCCGTGTTCGCCATGGCCAACACCTTCCCCGTCGCCGACACCGCCGGCGTGGTCGAGCAGGTATGGCGGCTCGGCAAGGAGCACGGCTACTGCGACGTGCAGCCCATCGGCGCCGTCACCGTCGGCCTGGAGGGCAGGAAGCTCGCCGAGCTGGGCGCCATGCACGAGTCGGCCGCCGGCGTCACCGTCTTCTCCGACGACGGCAAGTGCGTGGACGACGCCGTGATCATGCGCCGCGCGCTGGAGTACGTGAAGGCCTTCGACGGCGTCGTCGCCCAGCACGCGCAGGAGCCCCGGCTGACCGAGGGCGCCCAGATGAACGAGGGCGTCGTCTCCGCCGAGCTGGGCCTGGGCGGCTGGCCGGCCGTCGCCGAGGAGTCGATCATCGCGCGGGACGTGCTGCTCGCCGAGCACGTCGGCTCCCGGGTGCACATCTGCCACCTGTCGACCGCCGGCAGCGTCGAGATCGTCCGCTGGGCCAAGTCCCGCGGCATCCAGGTCACCGCCGAGGTCACCCCGCACCACCTGCTCCTCACCGACGAGCTGGTGCGCACCTACAACCCGGTCTACAAGGTCAACCCGCCGCTGCGCACCGAGCGTGACGTGATGGCGCTGCGCGAGGCCCTCGCCGACGGCACGATCGACATCGTCGCCACCGACCACGCCCCGCACCCGCACGAGGACAAGGACTGCGAGTGGGCCGCCGCCGCCATGGGCATGGTCGGCCTGGAGACCGCGCTGTCAGTGGTCCAGGCGACCATGGTCGACACGGGTCTGCTGGACTGGGCCGGCGTCGCCGACCGGATGTCCGTCAAGCCCGCGCAGATCGGACAGGCCACCGGTCACGGCCGTCCCGTCTCGGCTGGTGAGCCCGCCAACCTCACCCTGGTCGACACGGAATACCGTGGCCAGGTGGACCCCGCGGGCTTCGCCTCGCGCAGCCGCAACACCCCCTACGAGGGGCGTGAGCTGCCGGGCCGTGTGACGCACACGTGGCTGCGGGGCAAGGCCACGCTCGTCGACGGGAAGCTCACGTGACACCTGCACCACTGCTCGCAGCCGCGGAGAAATCGGCACCGGTCACCGACTGGGCCGCACGCCTCGGCTGGGTGATCGGACTCCTCCTCTTCGTCGCACTCGTCTACTGGCTGATGCGCGAGGGCTGGAAGTGGCGCGGCACCCTGCAGGGTGACCTGCCCGAGCTGCCCGGCGCGCCCGCGGAGCCGGGCGAGGCGAAATTGACGATGAGCGGCCGCTACCACGGCTCCACCACCGCCGGACAGTGGCTCGACCGCATCGTGGCGCACGGCCTGGGCACCCGCAGCCGGGCCGAGCTCACCCTGACGGACGCGGGACTGGACGTCGTACGCCCCGGCGCGCGCGACTTCTTCGTCCCGGCCGCGCAGCTGCGCGGGGCCCGGCTGGACAAGGGCATCGCCGGCAAGGTCCTCACCGAGGGCGGACTGCTGGTGGTGACCTGGGCCCACGGCGACAAACTGATCGACTCCGGCTTCCGCTCGGACCACGCGGCCGAGCACACCGAATGGGTCGACACCCTGAACGACATGATCAACAAGACGGAAGGCGCACGATGACGACCTCCACAAGGGGAACCGAGAAGGTTCCCGCCGTACTCGTCCTGGAGGACGGCCGGATCTTCCGCGGCCGCGCCTACGGGGCCGTGGGGGAGACCTTCGGCGAGGCCGTGTTCTCCACCGGCATGACCGGCTACCAGGAGACCCTCACCGACCCGTCGTACGACCGGCAGATCGTCGTCGCGACCGCCCCGCAGATCGGCAACACCGGCTGGAACGACGAGGACGACGAGTCGGGCCGCATCTGGGTCTCCGGCTACGTGGTGCGCGACCCCGCGCGCGTGCCGTCCAACTGGCGCGCCAAGCGCTCCCTGGACGAGGAGCTGGTGAACCAGGGCGTCGTCGGCATCTCCGGCATCGACACCCGCGCCCTCACCCGCCACCTGCGCGAGCGCGGCTCCATGCGTGCCGGCATCTTCTCCGGCGAGGCCGTGAGGTCCGACGACGAACTGCTCGCCCTGGTGCAGGCCCAGCCCCAGATGAAGGGCGCCAGCCTGTACGAGGAGGTCGCCACCAAGGAGGCCTACGTCGTCCCGGCGGTCGGCGAGAAGAAGTTCACCGTCGCCGCGATCGACCTCGGCATCAAGGGCATGACCCCGCACCGCATGGCCGAGCGAGGCATCGAGGTGCACGTCCTGCCCGCGACCGCCACCGCCGACGACGTCTACGCCGTCAGCCCCGACGGGGTGTTCTTCTCCAACGGCCCCGGCGACCCCGCCACCGCCGACGGTCCCGTCGCCCTGATGCAGGCCGTGCTGGAGCGCAAGACCCCGCTCTTCGGCATCTGCTTCGGCAACCAGATCCTCGGCCGCGCCCTCGGCTTCGGCACCTACAAGCTGAAGTACGGCCACCGAGGCATCAACCAGCCGGTCCAGGACCGCACCACCGGCAAGGTCGAGGTCACCGCGCACAACCACGGCTTCGCCGTGGACGCGCCGCTCGACAAGGTCAGCGAGACCCCCTTCGGCCGCGCCGAGGTCTCCCACGTCTGCCTGAACGACAACGTCGTGGAGGGGCTGCAGCTGCTCGACCAGCCGGCCTTCTCCGTCCAGTACCACCCCGAAGCGGCCGCCGGCCCGCACGACGCCGCCTACCTGTTCGACCGCTTCGTTTCCCTGATGGAGGGCCAGCGTGCCTAAGCGCACCGATATCCAGTCCGTCCTGGTCATCGGCTCCGGCCCGATCGTCATCGGCCAGGCCGCCGAGTTCGACTACTCCGGCACCCAGGCGTGCCGTGTGCTGAAGGCCGAGGGCCTTCGGGTGATCCTCGTCAACTCCAACCCGGCGACGATCATGACCGACCCGGAGATCGCCGACGCCACCTACGTCGAGCCGATCACTCCGGAGTTCGTCGAGAAGATCATCGCCAAGGAGCGCCCCGACGCACTGCTGCCCACCCTGGGCGGTCAGACGGCGCTGAACACCGCCATCTCGCTGCACGAGAACGGCGTCCTGGAGAAGTACGGCGTCGAGCTGATCGGCGCCAAGCCCGAGGCGATCCACAAGGGCGAGGACCGCGACCTGTTCAAGGACGTCGTGGAGGAGGTCCGCAAGAAGATCGGGCACGGCGAGTCCGCCCGCTCGGTCATCTGCCACTCCATGGACGACGTCCTGCAGGGCGTGGAGACCCTCGGCGGTTACCCCGTCGTCGTGCGTCCCTCCTTCACCATGGGCGGCGCCGGCTCCGGCTTCGCGCACGACGAGGAGGAGCTGCGCCGCATCGCCGGGCAGGGCCTCACGCTCTCCCCGACCACCGAGGTGCTCCTGGAGGAGTCCATCCTCGGCTGGAAGGAGTACGAGCTGGAGCTGATGCGCGACAAGCACGACAACGTCGTGGTCGTCTGCTCCATCGAGAACTTCGACCCGATGGGCGTGCACACCGGCGACTCGATCACCGTCGCGCCCGCGATGACGCTGACCGACCGCGAGTACCAGGTGCTGCGCGACGTCGGCATCGCGATCATCCGCGAGGTCGGCGTCGACACCGGCGGCTGCAACATCCAGTTCGCGGTGAACCCCGAGGACGGTCGCGTGATCGTCATCGAGATGAACCCGCGCGTGTCCCGCTCCTCGGCGCTCGCCTCCAAGGCCACCGGCTTCCCGATCGCCAAGATCGCCGCCAAGCTGGCCGTCGGCTACACGCTGGACGAGATCCCGAACGACATCACCGCCGAGACCCCGGCCTCCTTCGAGCCGACCCTCGACTACGTCGTCGTCAAGGCCCCGCGGTTCGCCTTCGAGAAGTTCCCGCAGGCCGACTCCACGCTGACCACCACCATGAAGTCGGTCGGCGAGGCCATGGCCATCGGCCGCAACTTCCCCGAGGCCTTCCAGAAGGCACTGCGCTCCCTGGAGAAGAAGGGCAGCCAGTTCACCTTCGTGGGGGACCCCGGCGACAAGACCGCCCTCCTCGAAGAGGCCGTGCGTCCCACGGACGGCCGGATCAACACGGTCATGCAGGCCATCCGCGCCGGTGCCACTCCGCAGGAGGTCTTCGACTACACGAAGATCGACCCGTGGTTCGTCGACCAGCTGTTCCTGATCAAGGAGATCGCGGACGAGCTGGCCGATGCCCCCGAGCTGACCAGCGAGCTGCTCGCCGAGGCCAAGCGGCACGGCTTCTCCGACCAGCAGATCGCCGAGATCCGCGGCCTGCGCGAGGACGTCGTCCGTGAGGTCAGGCACGCCCTCGGCATCCGCCCGGTCTACAAGACGGTCGACACCTGCGCCGCCGAGTTCGCCGCGAAGACGCCGTACTTCTACTCCTCCTACGACGAGGAGACCGAGGTCGCGCGGCGCGAGAAGCCCGCGGTGATCATCCTGGGCTCCGGCCCGAACCGTATCGGCCAGGGCATCGAGTTCGACTACTCCTGTGTCCACGCCTCCTTCGCGCTGAGCGACGCGGGCTACGAGACGGTGATGGTCAACTGCAACCCGGAGACCGTCTCCACCGACTACGACACCTCCGACCGCCTGTACTTCGAGCCGCTGACGCTCGAGGACGTGCTGGAGATCGTCCACGCCGAGTCCCTCGCCGGCCCCCTCGCCGGTGTCATCGTCCAGCTCGGCGGCCAGACCCCGCTGGGCCTCGCGCAGGCGCTGAAGGACAACGGCGTGCCGGTCGTCGGCACCTCGCCCGAGGCCATCCACGCGGCCGAGGACCGGGGCGCCTTCGGCCGGGTGCTGAAGGAGGCCGGCCTGCCGGCTCCCAAGCACGGCACCGCCACCACCTTCGACGAGGCCAAGGCCATCGCCGACGAGATCGGCTACCCGGTCCTGGTCCGCCCGTCGTACGTGCTCGGCGGCCGCGGCATGGAGATCGTCTACGACGAGACCCGCCTGGCCACCTACATCGCCGAGTCCACCGAGATCAGCCCCACCCGTCCGGTGCTGGTCGACCGGTTCCTCGACGACGCGATCGAGATCGACGTCGACGCGCTCTACGACGGCGAAGAGCTGTACCTCGGCGGCGTCATGGAGCACATCGAGGAGGCCGGTATCCACTCCGGCGACTCGGCCTGCGCGCTGCCCCCGATCACGCTGGGCGGCTTCGACATCAAGCGCCTGCGCGCCTCCACCGAGGCGATCGCCAAGGGCGTCGGGGTGCGCGGCCTGATCAACATCCAGTTCGCGATGGCCGGCGACATCCTCTACGTCCTTGAGGCCAACCCGCGCGCCTCCCGGACCGTGCCGTTCACCTCCAAGGCGACCGCGGTGCCGCTCGCCAAGGCCGCCGCCCGCATCTCCCTGGGCGCGACCATCGCCGAGCTGCGCGCCGAGGGCCTGCTGCCGAAGACCGGCGACGGCGGCGAGCTGCCGCTGGACGCGCCGATCTCCGTCAAGGAGGCCGTGATGCCGTGGAGCCGCTTCCGCGACACCTCCGGCCGCGGTGTGGACACCGTCCTCGGCCCGGAGATGCGCTCCACCGGCGAGGTCATGGGCATCGACTCGGTCTTCGGCACGGCGTACGCCAAGTCGCAGGCCGGCGCCTACGGCCCGCTGCCCACCAAGGGCCGCGCGTTCATCTCGGTCGCCAACCGCGACAAGCGCTCGATGATCTTCCCGGCGCGCGAGCTGGTCGCCCACGGCTTCGAGCTGCTGGCCACCTCCGGCACCGCCGAGGTCCTCAAGCGCAACGGCATCAACGCCACGGTCGTGCGCAAGCAGTCCGAGGGCACCGGCCCGAACGGTGAGAAGACCATCGTCCAGCTCATCCACGACGGCGAGGTCGACCTCATCGTCAACACCCCGTACGGCACCGGCGGCCGCCTCGACGGCTACGAGATCCGTACGGCGGCGGTGGCACGCTCCGTGCCCTGCCTGACGACGGTCCAGGCCCTGGCGGCGGCCGTCCAGGGCATCGACGCCCTCAACCACGGCGACGTGGGCGTGCGCTCCCTCCAGGAACACGCCGAACACCTGATCGCGGCCCGCGACTAGCAGCCGACGAGGGGGACACCGGATCAACGGTGTCCCCCTCTTGGTGAGGACACCCATGTCGAGGACACCCATGTCTTCGTGAGGACACGCATGTACAAGATCTTCTTCAAGCTCTTCTTCGCGCGCATGGATCCCGAGCAGGCCCACTACCTGGCCTTCCGCTGGATCCGCCTGGCCGTCCGCATCCCGGTCCTGCGCACCTTCGTCGCCGCCGCGCTCGCCCCCCGCCACAAGGAGCTGCGCACCGAGGCGCTGGGACTGCGCATGCACGGCCCCTTCGGGCTCGCCGCCGGCTTCGACAAGAACGCCGTCGCGATCGACGGGATGGCGATGCTCGGCTTCGACCACGTCGAGATCGGCACGGTCACCGGCGAGCCGCAGCCCGGCAACCCCAAGAAGCGGCTGTTCCGCCTGGTCCCGGACCGGGCGCTGATCAACCGCATGGGCTTCAACAACGACGGCTCGCTGGCCGTCGCGGCCCGCCTGGCCTCCCGCAACCCCGTCTTCAAGACCGTCGTCGGCGTCAACATCGGCAAGACCAAGGTCGTCCCCGAGGAGGAGGCGGTCGCCGACTACGTGAAGTCGGCCGAGCGGCTCGCGCCGTACGCCGACTACCTGGTCGTCAACGTCTCGTCGCCGAACACGCCCGGACTGCGCAACCTCCAGGCCACCGAGGCGCTGCGCCCGCTGCTGACCGCCGTGCGCGAGGCCGCCGACCGCGCGGTCACCGCGCGCCGCGTCCCGCTCCTCGTCAAGATCGCGCCCGACCTGGCCGACGAGGACATCGACGCCGTCGCCGACCTGGCCGTGGAGCTGGGCCTGGACGGCATCATCGCCACCAACACCACCATCGCCCGTGAGGGCCTGGGCCTGCGCTCCGAGCCGACCCTGGTCAAGGAGACCGGCGGTCTGTCCGGCGCCCCGCTCAAGGAGCGCTCCCTGACGGTCCTGCGCCGCCTGTACGCGCGCGTGGGCGACCGCATCACCCTGGTGGGCGTCGGGGGCATCGAGAACGCCGAGGACGCCTGGCAGCGCATCCTGGCCGGCGCCACGCTCGTCCAGGGCTACAGCGCCTTCATCTACGAGGGTCCCTTGTGGATGCGCGCGATCCACAAGGGACTCGCCGCGCGCCTGCGCACCAGCCCGTACGCCACCCTCGCCGACGCGGTCGGCGCCGACGTGAGGAAGTCCGCATGACGTCGCACGAGCCCTTCGGCGCCCGCCTGCGCCGCGCCATGGACGAGCGCGGCCCGCTGTGCATCGGCATCGACCCGCACGCCTCCCTGCTCGCCGAGTGGGGCCTGAACGACGACGTGGCCGGTCTGGAGCGGTTCAGCCGCACGGTCGTCGAGGCCGTGGCGGACCGGGTGGCAGTGCTCAAGCCGCAGGCCGCGTTCTTCGAGCGCTTCGGCTCCCGCGGCGTGGCCGTGCTGGAGAAGGCGGTCGAGGAGGCGCGGGCGGCCGGCGCCCTGGTCGTCATGGACGCCAAGCGCGGCGACATCGGCTCCACCATGGCCGCGTACGCGGAGGCGTTCCTGCACAAGGACTCCCCGCTGTTCTCCGACGCCCTGACCGTCTCGCCCTACCTCGGCTACGGCTCGCTCAGCCCGGCTGTCGCGCTCGCCCGGGAGAGCGGGGCCGGCCTGTTCGTGCTGGCGCTCACGTCCAACCCGGAGGGCGGCGAGGTGCAGCACGCGGTGCGCGCCGACGGCCGCAGCGTGGGGGCGACCATGCTGGCGCACCTGGCGGCCGAGAACGCCGGGGAGGAGCCCCTGGGCTCCTTCGGCGCGGTCGTGGGCGCCACGCTCGGCGACCTGTCGTCGTACGACCTGGACATCAACGGGCCGCTCCTCGCTCCCGGCATCGGCGCCCAGGGGGCGACCCCGGCGGACCTTCCGCGGGTCTTCGGCGCCGTGGTGCGCAACGTGGTGCCGAACGTCAGCCGGGGGGTGCTGCGCCACGGCCCCGATGTCGTCGCTCTGCGTGACGCGGCGCAACGCTTCGCAGACGACGTCCGTGCCGCGGTGACGGCTGCCTGAGGGCCGGAGGTCCTCGTCGGAGCGGTCCGGCGAGGACTTCCGAGGTGATTTGAGTCTGGATACAGACTCAAATCCGGGGCAATATGTCCTAAATGTCCGTCCTGGCGGAGGCTGACCAGGACTTTTCCGCTGTTCTCGCTGACTCTGGCGGACTTGACCGCTAGTCTCCGACGTGTGGGGGCACCACCCACGCCCCCAAGGCTGTGGGGGAGAAACGGGCGAGCGTGTTGCTCGTGGCTCCCCAGGTGTGGGGCGTACTAGGTTCCTCACCGGTCCGTATCCGACAGTTCGACATCCGAGGTGACGTAGGCGTGGCTCTTCCGCCCCTTACCCCCGAACAGCGCGCAGCCGCGCTCGAAAAGGCCGCCGCGGCTCGCCGGGAGCGGGCCGAGGTCAAGAATCGACTGAAGCACTCCGGCGCCTCCCTGCACGAGGTCATCAAGCAGGGTCAGGAGAACGACGTCATCGGCAAGATGAAGGTCTCCGCTCTGCTGGAGTCCCTGCCGGGCGTGGGCAAGGTCCGCGCCAAGCAGATCATGGAGCGACTCGGTATCTCCGAGAGCCGTCGCGTGCGCGGCCTCGGCTCGAACCAGATCGCTTCCCTGGAGCGTGAGTTCGGCAGCACGGGGTCCTGAACCGGGTCCTGCCGGGCAGGGAGTCCCGGGCACTCCGGGATTGCTGGAATAATCGCTGCATGGCTGTAACACCCCGGGGGACGACCCCCGAGCCCCCGGACGTCCGTCCGCGGCTGACCGTGCTCTCCGGCCCCTCGGGGGTCGGCAAGAGCACGGTCGTCGCTCATATGCGCAAGGAACACCCCGAGGTCTGGCTCTCGGTGTCGGCGACGACCCGCAAGCCCCGCCCCGGCGAGCAGCATGGAGTCCACTACTTCTTCGTCACCGACGAGGAGATGGACAAGCTGATCGCCAACGGCGAGCTGCTGGAGTGGGCCGAGTTCGCCGGCAACCGGTACGGCACGCCCCGCGCGGCCGTGCTGGAGCGGCTGGAGAACGGCGAGCCCGTCCTGCTGGAGATCGATCTCCAGGGCGCCCGCCAGGTCAGGGAGTCGATGTCCGACGCCCAGCTGGTGTTCCTGGCCCCTCCCTCCTGGGAGGAGCTCGTACGCAGGCTCACCGGCCGTGGCACCGAGCCGCCCGAGGTCATCGAACGCCGCCTCGGGGTGGCCAGGACCGAGCTGGCGGCCGAGCCGGAGTTCGATACGACCTTGGTCAACACCTCCGTCGAGGACGTGGCGCGCGAGCTGCTAGCCTTGATGGACGTTGTGTGATCAAAACTGGTCACCTCGGTGTGATCAGAACTGAGTGTGATCAGAACTGGTCACCCTGACTGTTTTTTCCCATCCATCGGAAGGTAGAGCGTGTCCTCTTCCATCTCCGCGCCCGAGGGCATCATCAACCCGCCGATCGACGAGCTCCTCGAGGCCACCGACTCGAAGTACAGCCTCGTGATCTACGCGGCCAAGCGGGCCCGCCAGATCAACGCGTACTACTCGCAGCTCGGCGAGGGTCTCCTCGAGTACGTCGGTCCCCTCGTGGACACGCACGTCCACGAGAAGCCGCTCTCGATCGCCCTGCGTGAGATCAACGCGGGTCTGCTGACCTCCGAGGCCGTCGAGGGCCCGGGCCAGTAAGTCATATCTGCACACCGCAGTGGGTTTTTCCACAGGCCCGGCAGTCATGCTGCCGGGCCTGTGGTGTCTCATGGGGTTCAGACGTTATCCGAGGTCCGGGGAGTGACGGTGGACAAGCCGAAGGTCGTTCTGGGGGTCAGCGGCGGCATCGCCGCCTACAAGGCGTGCGAGCTGCTGCGCCGGTTCACCGAGTCGGGGCACGACGTCCGCGTCGTCCCCACCGCCTCCGCGCTGCACTTCGTCGGCGCGGCCACCTGGTCGGCGCTGTCCGGCAACCCCGTCTCCACCGAGGTCTGGGACGCCGTCCACGAGGTCCCGCACGTGCGCATCGGCCAGCGGGCCGACCTGGTGGTCGTCGCCCCGGCCACGGCCGACATGCTCGCCAAGGCGGCCCACGGGCTCGCCGACGACCTGCTGACCAACACCCTGCTCACCGCGCGCTGCCCGGTCGTCTTCGCGCCCGCCATGCACACCGAGATGTGGGAGCACCCCGCCACCCAGGAGAACGTGGCCACGTTGCGCCGGCGCGGCGCCGTCGTCATCGAACCCGCCGTCGGCCGGCTCACCGGCGTCGACACCGGCAAGGGCCGGCTGCCCGATCCGGCCGAGATCTTCGAGGTGTGCCGCCGCGTCCTGGCCCGCGGGGTGCGCGAGCCCGACCTCGCCGGGCGGCACGTCGTGATCAGCGCCGGCGGCACCCGCGAGCCCCTCGACCCGGTCCGCTTCCTCGGCAACCGCTCCTCCGGCAAGCAGGGCTACGCCCTCGCCCGCACCGCCGCCGCCCGCGGTGCCCGGGTCACCCTGGTCGCCGCCAACACCGGCGCGCTGCCCGACCCGGCCGGCGTGGACGTCGTGCCCGTCGGCACCGCCGTACAACTGCGCGAAGCCGTGCTCAAGGCCGCCGCGGACGCCGACGCCGTCGTGATGGCCGCCGCCGTCGCCGACTTCCGGCCGGCCGCCTACGCCTCCGGGAAGATCAAGAAGAAGGACGGCCAGGAGCCCGAGCCGATCGTCCTGGTGCGCAATCCGGACATCCTCGCGGAGATCTCCGCCGACCGCGCCCGGCCCGGCCAGGTGGTCGTCGGCTTCGCCGCCGAGACCGACGACGTGCTGGCCAACGGCCGCACCAAGCTGCGCCGCAAGGGCTGTGACCTGCTCGTGGTGAACGAGGTGGGGGAGCGCAAGACGTTCGGCTCCGAGGAGAACGAGGCGGTCGTGCTCGGCGCCGACGGCAGTGAGACGCCTGTCCCGCACGGCCCCAAGGAGGCACTCGCCGACACCGTCTGGGACCTCGTGGCCGAGCGCCTCGACTGACCCGCGTTCGGCCACTTGGCGTCCGCGACCCACCCCATCGGGTACGGAGCCACCCTGGTCAAGCCCGCTCGCCATTCGGCAGAATGCCCGTGCCGCAGGTCACACGGCTCCCGAGTGGCGAGACACGTGACCCGGCGGCCGAGCCTGACCGATAAACTGTTCACGGACGACGCCGGGCGCAGCCCCCGACCCGTCCGCCACCGATCAGCCAGCAGCCGCTGCAACCCCAGGGAGCGTTGTGTCCCGTCGCCTGTTCACCTCGGAGTCCGTGACCGAGGGTCACCCCGACAAGATCGCTGACCAGATCAGCGACACCATTCTCGATGCGCTCCTGCGCGAGGACCCGTCCTCCCGGGTCGCCGTCGAGACGCTGATCACCACCGGCCTGGTCCACGTGGCCGGAGAGGTCACCACCAAGGCCTACGCGGACATCGCCACCCTGGTCCGCAGCAAGATCCTCGAGATCGGCTACGACTCCTCCAAGAAGGGCTTCGACGGCGCCTCCTGCGGCGTGTCGGTGTCCATCGGCGCGCAGTCCCCGGACATCGCGCAGGGCGTGGACACGGCCTACGAGACCCGGGTCGAGGGCGACGAGGACGAGCTGGACCGGCAGGGCGCGGGCGACCAGGGCCTGATGTTCGGCTACGCGTCCGACGAGACGCCGACCCTGATGCCGCTGCCGATCTTCCTCGCGCACCGCCTGTCCAAGCGCCTCTCGGACGTGCGCAAGAACGGCACGATCCCCTACCTGCGCCCGGACGGCAAGACGCAGGTCACCATCGAGTACGACGGCGAGAAGGCGGTCCGCCTCGACACCGTCGTGGTCTCCTCGCAGCACGCCTCCGACATCGACCTCGAGTCGCTGCTCGCTCCCGACATCCGCGAGTTCGTCGTGGAGCCGGAGCTGAAGGCCCTGCTGGACGAGGGCATCAAGCTGGACACCGAGGGCTACCGCCTGCTGGTCAACCCCACCGGTCGCTTCGAGATCGGCGGCCCGATGGGTGACGCCGGCCTCACCGGCCGCAAGATCATCATCGACACCTACGGCGGCATGGCCCGCCACGGCGGCGGCGCCTTCTCGGGCAAGGACCCGTCCAAGGTGGACCGCTCGGCGGCGTACGCGATGCGCTGGGTCGCGAAGAACGTCGTCGCCGCGGGTCTCGCCTCCCGCTGCGAGGTGCAGGTGGCGTACGCGATCGGCAAGGCCGAGCCGGTGGGTCTGTTCGTGGAGACCTTCGGCACCGAGAAGGTCGACGTCGAGAAGATCGAGCAGGCCATCGACGAGGTCTTCGACCTGCGTCCGGCCGCGATCATCCGCGACCTGGACCTGCTGCGCCCGATCTACGCCCAGACGGCCGCGTACGGTCACTTCGGCCGTGAGCTGGCCGACTTCACGTGGGAGCGCACCGACCGCGTGGACGCGCTGCGCAAGGCCGCCGGCCTGTAAGCGGCGCCCTGCTTCACCGAGGCCCGGTTCCCCCGCGGGGAGCCGGGCCTTCGGCGTCCCCTCCGGTGCGCCCGCCGACGTTTCCTGCGGCGGCGCCCGCCACGGAGCGGGGCTACGCCTGGCGTGGCGGTCGACTCCGGGGGGCTGGCGGCGGAGCTGGATCGTGCCGCGCCTGGCGGGGGCCGCTCCGCGCCCCGCGTCTGGCGGGGGCCGCTCCGCGCCAGGTGGGCGCGGGCGGGCGGGCGCCCGGCGTGCAACGGCCGCGCGGGGGCCTGTATCGGCACGGTGCGCAGCCCGGCTGCGCCTGGCGTTCGGGATCTGCGCGTTGCACGGACCGGCCTGTCTGCGCCCTGCGTGGACCGACCCGTGCCTGGCATTCAGGGCCTGCGGCCGCGGTGGACCGGCCTGAGCCTGGCGTCCCCGGGGCCGCGCCCGGGCGGACCGGCTTGCGCCGGGGGTGGAGGGGGCCGCGCCCGGCATTGCGTGCCTGCGCCCGGTGGGCCGGCCTGGGTCTGGCGTCGCCGGAGCCGCGCCCGGGTGGACCGGCCTGTGCCTGGCATCCCTGGCCTGCGCCTCGCGTCCCCGGGGGCCGCGCCCGGGGTTGTCCGGCTTGTGCCGGGTGTGGAGCGGGCCGTGCCTGGCATTTCGGGCCTGTGCCCGGGGTGGGCCGGCCTGTATCTGGTGTCTCCGGGCCTGCGCCTGCCGAGGACCGGTCTGTGGTCTGTGCGTGGGATCTCCGGGGCCGCGCCCGGTGGGCCGGGGGTGGAGCGGGCTGTGCCCCACTGGTCCCCCCGGCCCGCGCCTGCCGTGGACCGGTCTGTGCCCGGGGCCCCGGGCCCTCGGTCGGTGCGAAGC
Organism: Streptomyces sp. NPDC036813; assembly: GCF_055609245.1. NCBI lineage: Bacteria > Bacillati > Actinomycetota > Actinomycetes > Kitasatosporales > Streptomycetaceae > Streptomyces > Streptomyces sp. NPDC036813. The sequence continues at coordinate 213,897 of NZ_JBVJPV010000010.1, forward strand.
TGCCGGGGCCGGGGGTGCGGGCCGGCGCCCGGTGTGGAGGGGCCGGTGCCGGGAGGTGGCACGGGTGCGGGTGGGCGTCGCTGTCAGTGGGGTTTGGTAAGAATGCAAGCGTGAGCAGCGAGAACGGGACGGGTGGCGAGGGCGCCGAGGGGGCGCCGCCGGAGCAGCTCGCGCTCATCCGGGAGAGCGTGCGCAAGGCCAAGGAGCCGCGGGCCAAGCCACGGACCTGGCGGGGCGCCGCACTCGCGCCCACGCTGCCGGTCGCCCGGGTGCTCGTCGACAAGGGCGTGCTCCACCTCGACCGGTACTTCGACTACGCCGTGCCCGCCGAGCTGGACGCCGAAGCACAGCCCGGCGTGCGGGTGCGCGTCCGCTTCGGGGCCGGGCGGCACCGGGTCCGCGAGGGGCGCCGCGAGGGCGGCGGACTGATCGACGGGTTCCTGATCGAGCGGCTTCCCGAGTCCGACTACTCAGGACCGCTCGCCGCGCTCGCCCAGGTCGTCTCACCCGAGCCCGTCCTCGGCGCCGAACTGCTCTCCCTCGCCCGGGCCGTCGCCGACCGGTACGCCGGCAGCCTCGCCGACGTCCTGCAGCTCGCCGTACCGCCGCGCAGCGCGCGGGCCGAGCAGCGGCCCTCGCCCGAGCCGCTGCCCCCGCCACAGGCCCCCGAGCCGGGTTCCTGGACCCGTTACGAAAGGGGGGCCGCCTTCCTGGAGGCGCTCGCCGCGGGGAACGCGCCGCGCGCGGTGTGGAACGCGCTGCCGGGACCCGAGTGGAGCGACGAGCTGGCCCGAGCCGTCGCCGCCACGCTGGCCTCCGGACGCGGCGCCCTCGTCGTGCTGCCGGACGGCCGGGCCGTGGCCCGCGTCGACGCCGCCCTGACCGCCCTGCTCGGCGAGGGACGGCACGCGGTCCTCACCGCGGACGCCGGGCCGGAGAAGCGGTACCGGGAGTGGCTCGCCGTGCGCCGCGGGTCCGTGCGGGCCGTGCTCGGCACCCGTGCCGCCATGTTCGCGCCGGTGCGGGACCTGGGCCTGGTCGCACTCTGGGACGACGGCGACGACAGCCACAGCGAACAGCACGCCCCGCAGCCGCACGCCCGCGAGGTGCTGCTGCTGCGCGCCGCCCAGGACAAGTGCGCCTTCCTGCTCGGCGGCTGGAGCTGCACCGTGGAGGCCGCGCAGCTCGTGGAGAGCGGCTGGGCCCGCCCGGTCGTCGCCGTGCGTGAGCAGGTGAGGGCCGCCGCGCCGCTCGTGCGGACCGTCGGCGACAGCGACCTCGCCCGGGACGAGGCCGCACGCGCGGCCCGGCTGCCGACGCTCGCCTGGCAGGTGGCCCGTGAGGGGCTGCGGCACGGGCCGGTGCTGGTGCAGGTGCCCCGCCGCGGATACGTGCCCCGGATGGCCTGCGCGCAGTGCCGTGAGCCCGCGCGCTGCCGGCACTGCGCGGGCCCGCTCGAGGCGCGGGACGCCGCGGGCGGCGGCGGGTCGCTGTGGTGCGGCTGGTGCGGGCGCGAGGAAACGCGCTGGCACTGCCCCGAGTGCGGCTCCTTCCGGCTGCGCGCCCAGGTCGTCGGAGCGCGGCGTACGGCCGAGGAGCTGGGCCGGGCGTTCCCGGCCGTCCCGGTGCGCACCTCGGGCCGCGAGCACGTCCTGGACACCGTGCCGGCCACGCCCGCGCTGGTGGTGAGCACGCCCGGCGCGGAGCCCGTCGCCGAGGGCGGCTACGCGGCGGCGCTGCTGCTGGACGGCTGGGCCATGCTCGGCCGTCCCGACCTGCGTGCGGAGGAGGACGCCCTGCGGCGCTGGATCGCGGCCGCCGCACTGGTGCGGCCGCAGAGCGCCGGCGGGACCGTCGCCGTCGTCGCGGAGGCCACTGCCCGGCCGGTGCAGGCGCTGGTGCGCTGGGACCCCGTCGGGCACGCGGTGCGCGAACTCGCCGAGCGGGCCGAACTGGGCTTCCCCCCGGTGTCGCGGATGGCGGCCGTGTCGGGACCGGTGGCGGCGCTGACGGACTTCCTCGGCGCGGTGGACCTGCCGGAGGAGGCGGAGGTGCTGGGGCCGGTCCCGGTTCCGGTCACCGCACCGGGGCGGCAGCGGCGGCCCGGTGCGCCGCCGCCGGGGGAGCACTGGGAGCGGGCGCTGATCCGGGTGCCGCCGGGCAGCGGGGCGGCGCTGGCCGCGGCACTGAAGGCCGCGCAGGCAGCGCGGATGGCGCGTGGGGGAGGGGAGCCGGTCTGGGTCCGGATCGACCCGCCGGACATCGGGTGACGCTCTGGGCGATCGGTCCGCCGCGCATCGGGTGAGTGGCCCGGTGCGGATGTCGGCCGACATCAGGCCGAGATACGTACGCGGCCCGTGCGTATCGTCCGGCATCGGGTGAGTGGTCGGGTACGGATCGACCCGTCCGGCATCCGGTGGGCGGCTGGGTGCCGGGCCGCCCCGACGACATCGGGCGAGCGGCGCGACCCCGGACGGCCGTCTGCCCTCCCGGAGGCGCCGGAAGGGCAGTTGACGGTGTGTCACCGCACGCGGGCGCTGCGCGGGCGTCAGCCGTTGCGCGGGGCCGGGAACGCCGTCGGCCTGGCGTCGTCCCGCAGGGACGTGCTGCCGGCCGTCGGCTGGGTCGGCATGGAACGGGCGGCCGGGACCGTGGGCACGACCGGGATGCCCGTGCCCACGTTCACCGTGCGGCTGCCCGCCGAATCCGGGGCGCGCTCGGCCTCGGCTGCGGTCTGCGCGGGGGCGCGCCGCGAGCCGTAACGGCGGTGGACCGCCTGCTTGGTGACGCCGAGCGCGGAGCCCACCGCGTCCCACGAGAAACCGAGCGAGCGGTCGAAGTCGACCGCGGCCGTCACCAGGGTCTCGACGCTGTCCCGCAGCTCCTGGGCGAGGCGGACCGTCGGCGCGGGAGCGCGTCCGTAGACGACGAACCCCGTGGAGGGGCCGGAGCGGCGCGGGCGGTAGACGTTGCCCAGCTGAGCGGTGAGCGTGCGCAGGGCGTCCACCTGCCGGCGGACCCGCTCGATGTCCCGCACCAGCAAGTGCAGGCTGGCCCGGGCCTGGGCGTCGTGGGTTGCGTGGTCGGCCATGAACAAGCCTCTCGAACCGGCGATGAAGAGAAGGGGGTCAACTCTTTCTTGACCAACGCGGGATCGCTCCGCGGGTCACGCAGTGGGGGCGTGCGGGCATATGACTGCGCCCCTGGAGGGCGGCCCGGCCTTCCACGCCCGATCCGGCACGGCCCTGGAACGATCGGCCACGGCGGCTTTCCCGGCATGGTCATAGACTGGTGCGCTGCCCGTCGCACGTCTGTCGTCCGAGAGGTCCGAACCCGCCCATGAAGCTCGTCTTCGCCGGTACCCCCGAGGTCGCCGTTCCCGCTCTGGACGCTCTGCTCGCCTCCGGGCGCCACGAGGTGGCCGCCGTCGTCACCCGGCCCGACGCGCCGGCCGGGCGGGGACGCAGGCTGGTGGCGTCACCCGTGGCGGAGCGGGCGGAGGAGGCCGGGATCGAGGTGCTCAAGCCCGCCAAGCCGCGCGATCCGGAGTTCCTGGAGCGGCTGAAGCAGATCGCCCCCGACTGCTGCCCCGTCGTCGCCTACGGCGCGCTGCTGCCCGGGGTCGCGCTCGACATCCCCGCGCACGGCTGGGTCAACCTGCACTTCTCGCTGCTGCCCGCCTGGCGCGGTGCCGCGCCCGTGCAGCACGCCCTCATGGCCGGCGACCAGATCACGGGCGCGTCCACCTTCCTCATCGAGGAGGGACTCGACTCCGGTCCCGTCTACGGCACCGTCACCGAGGAGATCCGGCCCACCGACACCAGCGGCGACCTGCTCACCCGGCTCGCCTTCGCCGGCGCCGGGCTGCTCGCAGCGACCATGGACGGCATCGAGGACGGCACGCTGAAGGCCGTACCGCAGCCCGGTGAGGGCGTCACCCTGGCCCCGAAGATCACGGTCGAGGACGCCCGCGTCGACTGGGCGGCGCCCGCGCTGCGCGTCGACCGGGTCGTGCGCGGCTGCACCCCGGCCCCCGGTGCCTGGACCACCTTCCGCGGCGAGCGGCTGAAGCTCATTCAGGTCGCGCTGCTGACCGACCGCACCGACCTTGCGCCCGGCGCCCTCGACATCGGCAAGAACCACGTCCACGTCGGCACCGGTTCGCACGCCGTGGAGCTGCTGTGGGTGCAGGCCCAGGGCAAGAAGCCGATGCGCGCGGCGGACTGGGCGCGCGGTGTGAGGATCGCCGCGGGGGAGACCCTCGGCGCGTAACGCGGCGACCTGCGGGACGTAGGCTGGACGGACAGCCCGTTCTGACATCCGGAGCACCTTTTTCGTGAGCGACACCCCCGGCACCTCCCGCAGGCCGCGCAAGCCCGCCAAGCCCTACCGCCGTCCCCAGCGGGACCCCGTGCGCATCCTCGCCTTCGAGGCGCTGCGCGCGGTGGACGAGCGCGACGCCTACGCCAACCTCGTGCTGCCCCCGCTGCTGCGCAAGGCGCGGGAGCAGGAGGGACCCGAGAAGTTCGACGCGCGGGACGCCGCTTTGGCGACCGAGCTGGTCTACGGCACACTGCGCCGGCAGGGGACGTACGACGCGGTCATCGCGGCCTGCGTCGACCGGCCCCTGCGCGAGGTGGATCCGCCGGTGCTGGACGTGCTGAGCCTCGGCGCGCACCAGCTGCTCGGCACGCGCATCCCCACGCACGCCGCCGTGTCCTCCACCGTGGAGCTCGCCCGGGTGGTGCTCGGCGACGGCCGGGCCAAATTCGTCAACGCCGTCCTGCGCAAGGTCGCCCAGCGCGACTTCGACGCCTGGCTCGCCGAGGTCGCCCCGCCCTACGACGACGACCCCGAGGACCACCTCGCCGTCGTGCACGCGCACCCGCGCTGGGTCGTCTCCGCACTGTGGGACTCCCTCGGCGGCGGCCGCGAGGGCATCGAGCGGCTGCTGGCGGCCGACAACGAGCGGCCCGAGGTCACCCTGGTCGCCCGGCCCGGCCGGGCCACCGCCGAGGAACTGCTGCGCGAGGAGGCCGCGGTGGCAGGGCGCTGGTCGCCGTACGCCGTACGCCTGACCGAGGGCGGCGAGCCGGGGGCCGTGGAGGCCGTGCGCGAGGGGCGCGCGGGCGTGCAGGACGAGGGCAGCCAGCTCGTCGCACTCGCGCTCGCCAACGCGCCCGTCGAGGGACGCGACCGGCTGTGGCTGGACGGCTGCGCCGGCCCCGGCGGCAAGGCCGCCCTCCTCGGCGCCCTCGCCGCCCAGCGGGGGGCCGCGCTGCTGGCCTCCGAGAAGCAGCCGCACCGCGCCGGACTGGTCGCCAAGGCGCTGGCCGGCAACCCGGGGCCGTACCAGGTCATCGCCGCCGACGGCACCCGGCCTCCCTGGCGTCCCGGCAGCTTCGACCGGGTCCTCGTGGACGTGCCCTGCACCGGCCTCGGCGCCCTGCGCCGCCGCCCCGAGGCCCGCTGGCGCCGCCGCCCCGAGGACCTCGACGCCTTCGCACCCCTGCAGCGCGGCCTGCTGCGCACGGCCCTGGAGTCGGTACGCGTCGGCGGCGTCGTCGGCTACGCCACGTGCTCCCCGCATCTGGCCGAGACGAGGGCCGTCGTGGCCGACCTGCTCAAGCAGTTCCCGGACACGGAGCTGCTCGACGCCCGCCCCCTCCTGCCGGACGTCCCCGACCTCGGCGACGGCCCCGACATCCAGCTCTGGCCGCACATCCACGGCACGGACGCGATGTACCTGGCGCTCATCCGCCGGACCGGCTGACCTCGCTCTCCCTCGGCGCCGGGGTGCCGTCCCGGTGCGCCAAGGGGTGCGGCCACCAGACCTTCCTGCCCACGTCCAGGAACAGGGACGTCACCAGGACCGACCGCACCACGAAGGTGTCCAGCAGGACGCCGAGGGCGACCGCGAAGCCGATCTCCGCGAACCCCACCATGGGCAGGGTGCCGAGAGCGGCGAAGGTGCCCGCGAGAACCAGACCCGCCGAGGTGATCACGGCGCCGGTGGCGGCGAGGGCCGTCACCACGCCCGGCCGGGTGCCGCGCCGGATCGCCTCCTCACGGACGCGGGTGGTCAGGAAGATGTTGTAGTCGATGCCGAGCGCCACCAGGAACACGAAGACGAAGAGCGGAAAGGACACGTCCTCGCCCGCGTAGTGGAAGACGTGCCGGAACGCCAGGGCGCTCAGACCCAGTGCGGTGGCCAGCGACAGCACCACCGTGCCGACCAGCAGCAGCGGGGCCACCAGCGCGCGCAGCAGGACGCCGAGCACGAGCAGGACGACGGCCAGGACGAGCGGGATGACCAGGTAGTTGTCGTGCGTCTGGGCGTTGTCCATGTCCAGCAGGGCCGCTGTGCCGCCGCCCACCCGCGCGTCGGCGCCGGGCACGGCGTGCACGGCGTCACGGACCCGTTCCACGGTCGTCTTGGCGGCAGCGCTGTCGGCCGGGTCCCGCATGGTCGCCTCGAACAGCACCTTGCCGTCGTGTACCGGCGCGGCACCCGGCGGCACGCCGATGCTGGCCGGTACGACGGCCGGGTCCGCGGCGACCGTGCGGCCCACCCGCTCGGCCTGCGCGGCGTTGGAGACGATCACGAGGGGATCGCCGGTGCCGGCCGGGAACCAGCGCGCCGACACCTCCTGGCCGACGATCGAGTCCGGTCTGCCGGTGAAGGCGTCCGCGTTGGGGATGCCCGACGCGCGCAGCTGCAGCAGCCCGAGCGACAGGGCGGCCAGCACCGCGGCCGTCACGCTCCACACCAGGCGCGGGCGGCGCGCGATCCGGCGGCCCATCCGGGCCCACACGCCCCGCTCGGTCGGGTCCGCCGAGCCGTGGTGCGGGATCACCGGCCAGAAGATCCAGCGGCCCAGGCACACCAGCAGCGCCGGGAACAGCGTCAGCATCACCAGCAGCGCCACCAGCACGCCGATCGCCGCCACCGGGCCGAGGCCCCGGGTCGAGTTCATCTCGGCCACCAGCAGCACCAGCATGCTCAGCACGACCGTCGCCCCGGAGGCCAGCACCGCCGGGCCCGCCCGGTTCAGGGCGCGGCGCATCGCCTCGTGCCGGTCCTCGTGGCGCCGCAGCTCCTCCCGGTAGCGGGCGACCAGCAGCAGCGCGTAGTCGGTGCCGGCACCGAAGACGAGCACGGTCAGGATGCCCGCGCTCTGCCCGTTGACGGTCAGGCCGGCGTGCCGGGCCAGCAGGTAGATCAGGGCCTGGGCGGTGAACAGGGAGACGACCACACCGAGCAGCGGCACGAAGAGCAGGACGGGGCTGCGATAGGTCAGCAGCAGCATCACGATCACCACGGCCATCGCCGAGAACAGCAGCGTGGAGTCGATGCCCGCGAACGCCTCGGCGAAGTCCGCCGACGTGCCGCCGGGGCCGGTGATGTGCACGGCGAGACCGGCGCCGCCGTCGCCCACCCGGTCGCGGATCGAGTCGACGGCGGGCGAGATGCGCTGCCAGCCGGAGGCGTCCATCGTGATCGGCACGTAGATCTGGGCGGCCCGGGGGGCGGCGGGCCGGTCGAAGACGGGGCCGCGGGTCTCGAGCCCGCGCACGCCGTGGTCGTGCAGCGTGCGCAGTTGGGCCGTGTCCTCGGCGATCTGCCTGCGGTCCTGGACCGTGAGGCCGCCGTCGCGGGCGTAGACGACGACGGCGGGGATCTGCTCCGGCCGGAAGTCCTCCGAGAGGTTCAGCACCTGCGTGGACTCCGCGGAGCCGGGCAGCCAGGACTGGGCGTCGTTGTCCTGGGCGTCGTTCAGCTTGGCTCCGAAGGGAGCGGCGATCACCAAGGCCACGAGCCACAGCGCCACGACGACCCACTTGGACCGGCGTCCGCACACCAAGCGGATCGCCGACTGCTTCCAGCTTGCGAGCTGCCTCATGGCGCCTCCGGGGGGTCCGGCACCGTGCGGGTCAGTCATCCAGCATGGCACCGCGGGGTCCACCGGACCATTCGGTGCGGTGTCCGGCCATGGGCCGGGGGCGAACAACCGTGCCCGGGCATGGCAGGCTTAGGCCATGGCCGTGCAGATCAACCCCAGCATCCTGTCCGCCGACTTCGCCCGCCTCGCGGACGAGGCGAAGGCGGTGGAGGGAGCCGACTGGCTCCACGTCGACGTCATGGACAACCATTTCGTCCCCAACCTCACGCTCGGCGTGCCGATCGTGGAGTCCCTGGCCCGTGCGACGGACACCCCGCTGGACTGCCATCTGATGATCGAGGACCCCGACCGCTGGGCGCCCCAGTACGTCGAGGCCGGTGCCGGGTCCGTGACGTTCCACGTCGAGGCCGCCGCCGCGCCCGTGCGGCTCGCCCGGGAGATCCGCGCCAAGGGCGCCCGCGCCTCCATGGCTCTGAAGCCGGCGACGCCGATCGAGCCGTACGAGGATCTGCTGCCCGAGCTGGACATGCTGCTGATCATGACGGTCGAGCCGGGCTTCGGGGGGCAGGCCTTCCTGGACATCATGCTGCCGAAGATCCGCCGCACCCGTGAGCTGATCGGCAAGCACGGCCTCCAGCTCTGGCTCCAGGTCGACGGCGGTGTCTCGGCGTCCACGATCGAGCAGTGCGCCGACGCGGGCGCCGACGTCTTCGTCGCCGGGTCCGCGGTCTACGGTGCGAAGGACCCCGCCGACGCGGTCCGTGCCCTGCGCCGGCAGGCGGAGTCGGCCACCGCCAAGGCGAGCTGGGCATGCGACCACTGACCGACGGATACGTGAACGACCGCCATCAGGGCTGATCGACCGCGCCGGATCTGCAAGGATGAACGGCGAATCCAGAATGTGAACAGCAGTGAGGAGAACGCCGTGTCGGGTATGTCGGCGGGCCGGTCAGCCATGCGGATGGGACCCGCTGAGCTGGTGCAGGCGGCGGCCATGGCCCGCCGCTTCTACCTCGAGGGCAAGTCCAAGATCCAGATCGCGGAGGAGTTCGGCGTCAGCCGCTTCAAGGTGGCCCGGGTCCTGGAGACGGCCCTCGAACGGGACCTCGTACGCATCGAGATCCGCGTGCCGGCCGAACTGGACGCCGAGCGCTCCGACGCGCTCCGCGCCCGTTACGGCCTCAGGCACGCCGTAGTGGTCGAGTCCCCGCCCGAGTCGGAGGAGACCCCCGACCCGGAGAACCTGGGCGAGGTCGCCGCCGACCTGCTCGGCGAGCTGGTGAACGAGGGGGACGTGCTGGGCCTGGCCTGGGGCCGGTCCACCATCCACATGGCCGCGGCCCTCGACCGGCTGCCGCCCTGCACGGTCGTGCAGCTGACGGGCGTGTACGACGCCGGGACCGCCGAGCGCGGCTCGGTGGAAGCCGTGCGCCGCGCCGCACAGGTCTCCGGCGGCGACGCCCACCCCATCTACGCGCCGATGCTGCTGCCGGACGCGGCCACCGCGGTGGCGCTGCGCAACCAGACCGGGATCGCCCGGGCCTTCGAGTACTTCGACAAGGTCACGGTCGCCTGCGTCTCCATCGGTTCCTGGGAGCCGGGCATCTCCACCGTGCACGACATGCTCTCCGAGGAGGAGCGCGCCCACTACGCCTCGCTCGGCGTGGCCGCCGAGATGTCCGCGCACCTCTTCGACGCCGAGGGCCGCCGGGTCGGGCGGGACCTGGGGGAGCGGTGCATCACTGTCAAGGCCGACCAGCTGCGCCGTATCCCGGAGGTCGTGGCGATCGCGGGAGGGCAGCGCAAGGCGTCAGCGATCGACGCGGTGCTGCGGTCCGGACTCGTCACCAGCCTGGTCACGGACACCTCGGCCGCCGACTACCTGATGACCGCGGGCCCCACGCCGAAGCCGGCGCTCAACCGGGCGGACCCCGACGGGGTCTGACCGCGCGTGGGACGGGGGCGGCCGTGGCAGCATCGGACGCATGCTGCTGCGGTGCGTCCCCCGGGTGGTGCTGTGCCTCCTCGCCCTGCTGGTCGGGTGCTCCCCGACCCAGGGCGCCTCGACCGGCCCGCCCTGGGCGAAGGGCATGGCCACCGTCAGGGCGGCCGACCTGCCGGCCGAGGCCCGGCGCACGCTCGTCCTCATCGACCGGGGCGGCCCCTTCCCGTACACCAGGGACGGGGTCGTCTTCGGCAACGTCGAGGGGCGGCTGCCGCGGCACCCGCGCGGCTACTACCACGAGTACACCGTCCCGACGCCGGGCTCGCGCGACCGCGGGGCCCGGCGCCTCGTCACCGGACAGGGCGGCGAGACGTACTACACCGACGACCACTACGACTCGTTCAGGGCGGTACTGAGATGACGCAAGCCGTGGTCACCCTGGATCTCGGCGGGGTCACGGACAAGGCGGCCCTGATGGACCGCTGTGCCCGGGACCTGCGGCTGCCGGACTGGTTCGGCCGCAACTGGGACGCCCTCGCCGACGTCCTCTCCGACCCCGGCCTGTGGCCTGCCCACGCCGAGCCGCTGGTCGTCGTGCGGAACTGGGGGCCGTACGCGCAGGCGCGTCCCGACGAGTGGGACACGGCGCGGGAGGTGTTCTCACAGGCCACAGCCGTCACCGTGGCACTCGTTCTCGGATGATCCTCCAAGGGTGCCCCTGACCAGCCTGGACGAACCGACTGTGCCCCGGGATCCAGCCGGCATGGGAGAATGAAGTACGTGCTCTTTCCCCTTGGCACACCTGCCAGGGGGTCACCTCTGAACGACTGGGATGTGCAGCACGTGCGTTTCCTCAACGACATCCAGCCCCCGTACGACCTGACGTACGACGACGTCTTCATGGTGCCGAGCCGCTCCGCGGTCGGCTCGCGTCAGGGCGTGGACCTCAGCTCCCCGGACGGCACGGGCACCACCATCCCGCTCGTCGTCGCCAACATGACCGCCATCGCCGGCCGCCGCATGGCCGAGACGGTGGCCCGCCGCGGCGGCCTCGTGGTGATCCCGCAGGACATCCCGATCGAGGTCGTCACCGAGGTCGTCTCCTGGGTCAAGAGCCGCCACCTCGTGCTGGACACCCCGATCGTGCTGGCCCCCCACCAGACCGTCGCCGACGCCCTCGCCCTGCTGCCCAAGCGGTCGCACAACGCCGGTGTGGTCGTCGACGAGGAGCAGCGGCCCATCGGTGTCGTCACCGACGCCGACCTGTCCGGCGTGGACCGCTTCACGCAGCTCGAGGTCGTCATGTCCAAGGACCTGCTGCTGCTCGACGCGGACATCGACCCGCGCGAGGCCTTCAACACCCTCGACCACCACAACCGGCGCTACGCCCCGGCCGTGGACCAGGACGGCCGCCTCGCCGGCATCCTCACCCGCAAGGGCGCCCTGCGCGCCACCCTGTACACCCCGGCCGTGGACGCGAAGGGCAAGCTGCGCATCGCCGCGGCCGTCGGCATCAACGGTGACGTCGCGGGCAAGGCCAAGCAGCTGCTGGACGCGGGCGTCGACACCCTCGTCATCGACACCGCGCACGGCCACCAGGAGTCGATGATCAGCGCCGTCAAGCTGGTGCGCGCGCTCGACCCGCAGGTGCCGATCGTGGCGGGCAACATCGTCGCCGCCGAGGGCGTCAAGGACCTCGTCGACGCAGGCGCGGACATCATCAAGGTCGGTGTCGGCCCCGGCGCCATGTGCACCACCCGCATGATGACCGGCGTGGGCCGGCCGCAGTTCTCCGCCGTCCTGGAGTGCGCCGCCGAGGCGAAGAAGTACGGCAAGCACGTGTGGGCCGACGGCGGTGTCCGCCACCCCCGCGACGTGGCCATGGCCCTCGCGGCCGGCGCGTCCAACGTCATGATCGGCTCCTGGTTCGCCGGGACCTACGAGTCCCCGGGCGACCTCCAGCACGACGCCCAGGGCCGTGCCTACAAGGAGTCCTTCGGCATGGCCTCCGCGCGGGCCGTGCGCAACCGCACGTCCGAGGAGTCGGCCTACGACCGCGCCCGCAAGGCGCTGTTCGAGGAGGGCATCTCCACCTCCCGCATGTTCCTCGACCCGGCCCGCCCGGGCGTCGAGGACCTGATCGACTCGATCATCGCGGGCGTCCGCTCCTCCTGCACCTACGCCGGCGCCAACAACCTGGAGGAGTTCGCCGACCGCGCGATCGTCGGCATCCAGAGCGCCGCCGGCTACGCCGAGGGCAAGCCGCTGCACGCCAGCTGGAGCTGACCCGCCACCTCCCCGCGCCACCGGCTCCCGTCGAACGACGGGGGCCGTTCGCGTTCCCGGACCGGCCGTCGTCGTCCCTGCGTCGCAGCGGACACCCCGCGCGGTCTTGTACGCACGGCTCCCGACCTGCTGAAACGGGTGCATATGCAATGGTCGAAACCCCTGGCGCAACGAAAACCCGTCTGACCCGGAGCAACGCAACGATCATGCGGATGCACGCAAGGTTGCTGCATTACAGCGGCAACGTCCGGCCTCATAGAGTGTCGCGCTGAACGTGGTGTGGCGGGGACCCCGCTCGGTGGTTCCCGTGGGATGGGGTGCCGCCGGTCTCCGCCCCCTGAACGGCAGCGATAAGGAGCCGCGCGTGCTCGACCAAGGCGCACCCCCGCAGAACAGCACCACCCGGACCGCCCCCGTCTCCCCGCTGGGCGGCCTCATGCGCCGCAAGCCCGTGGAGCGCCTGGTCGCCGAGGGCGGCCACGGCGAAGGAGGCAGCCTCCGCCGCTCCCTCGGGCTGTGGCAGCTGACCATGATCAGCATCGGTGCCACCCTCGGCACCGGCATCTTCGTCGTCCTCGGCGAGGCCGTCCCCAAGGCGGGCCCGGCCGTCACCCTGTCGTTCGTCATAGCCGGCCTCACGGCCCTCTTCTCGGCCCTCTCCTACGCCGAGCTTGCGGGCACCATCCCGGTCGCCGGCTCCTCCTACTCGTACGCCTACGCCACCATGGGCGAGCTGATCGCCTGGGTCTGCGGCTGGTGCCTGCTGCTGGAGTACGGCGTCTCGGTCGCCGCCGTGGCCGTCGGCTGGGGCGAGTACCTGAACGAGCTGCTGGACGGCACCATCGGCGTGACCATCCCGGCCGCCTTCGCCAACCCGCCCGGCGTCGACGGCGGCATCTTCAACCTGCCGGCCCTCATCGTCGTCGTCCTCGCCATGGTGTTCCTGCTCGGCGGCGCCAAGGAGTCCGCGCGGGCCAACACCATCATGGTGTGCGTGAAGATCGCCGCGCTGATCCTGTTCTGCGCCATCGGCTTCATGGGCTTCAAGTCCGGCAACTACTCCCACTTCATGCCGCTCGGCATGGCCGGCGTCAGCGCGGCCGGCGCCACGCTGTTCTTCTCCTACATCGGCTTCGACGCCGCCTCCACAGCCGGTGAGGAGGCCAAGAACGCCCAGCGTGACCTGCCCCGCGCGATCATCCTGTCGCTGGTCATCGTGACCGCGCTGTACGTGCTGGTCGCCGCCGTCGCCGTCGGCGCGAAGCCGTGGCGGAAGTTCAACGACTCCGAGGCCGCGCTCGCCCAGATCATGACGGACGTCACCGGCCAGAGCTTCTGGGGCACCCTGCTGGCGTTCTGCGCGGTGATCGCCATCGCCAGCGTCGTCCTGACCGTGCTCTACGGCCAGACCCGCATCCTGTTCGCCATGTCCCGCGACGGCCTGGTGCCCAAGATCTTCGCCAAGGTCAACCCGAAGACCGGCGCGCCGCGCGCCAACACAGTGATCGTCTCCCTGTTCTGCGGTGTCCTCGCCGCGGCGATCCCGCTCGGCCAGCTCGCCGACGCCACCAGCATCGGAACCCTCTTCGCCTTCGCGCTGGTCAACATCGCCGTAGTGATCCTGCGCCGCACCCGCCCCGAGATGAACCGCACCTTCCGCGTGCCGCTGTCCCCGATCCTGCCCGCCCTCGGCTTCGCCTTCTGCGTCTGGATGATGGGCAGCCTCTCCGCCGTCACCTGGGTGGTCTTCGGTGTCTGGATGGCCGTCGGGCTCGTGTTCTACTTCAGTTACGGCTACCGCCGCTCCCGACTCGCCGTGCCTGACCAGAAGTGAAGTGAACAACCGCCCGTGCTGAACGATCTCGACGAACGCATCGTGCACGCCCTCGCCGAGGACGCCCGCCGCTCCTACGCGGACATCGGGCAGCTCGTAGGCCTGTCCGCGCCCGCCGTCAAGCGGCGCGTGGACAGGCTGCGGGCCACCGGAGCCATCACCGGCTTCACCGTCCGCGTCGACCCGGCGGCCCTCGGCTGGGAGACCGAGGGGTTCGTCGAGATCTACTGCCGCCGCAACACCTCGCCGGACACCATCAAGCGGGGCCTGGAGCGGTACCAGGAGGTCGTGGCCGCGTCGACCGTCACCGGCGACGCGGACGCCGTCGCCCAGGTCTTCGCCTCCGACATGCGCCACTTCGAGCGCGTCCTGGAGCGCATCGCGGGGGAGCCGTTCGTGGAACGCACGAAATCGGTCCTCGTCCTCTCCCCGCTGCTGCGCCGCTTCTCGTCGGGCTCACCGACCTGACGCTCCGCTGGTGGGGGCACGTTCGCCCACCGCCGACAGCAGGTGCCGCACGGCCATCGTGTGCGCGCCCGTGCCGATGACGAACCGCCGGTAGACGGCGCCCGCCGGCCCGGGGAACCGGGCACGCGTGACGGCCCGCACCCGGGTGTGCCGCGGACCGACCGCTTCCAGCCGGAAGAACAGCGCGTACGACGCGAACCGGTGCCGGCCCACCAGAGTCAGCTCCCGCCCCGGGTCCGCGACGGCCACCCGGAAGCCGAGCAGGGTCGACCCCTCGGCCAGCGGCCGGGGCCCGGACGCCGCGCGGTCGGCGCACCCCAGCAGCCGCACCACGCGCCCCCACCGGCCCCCGGACCCCTCCAGTACGTCGCCCAGAGCGCGCCAGACGACGTCCGGCTCCGCGGCGACCAGCGCCGTGTGCTCGTCGACGAACGGCAGGGCGAGAATCTCGGCGTGCTGCATCACGGAGTCCCCTTCACATGGCAGTCGGCTCCGGCCCCGCAGTTTCCCGCGCGGCCCGCACGGACCGCCTCCTCCACCGGAGGGACCTCACCCCCCGCACGGCGGAGACGCGGGCCGGGCGCCTCCTCCCCGAGAACTACCTGTACGACCGCGCCCGCCGGGCCTACCATCGCTGCCATGACCTGGCGACATTGATCCTCCCGCCGCGCCTCCCGAGGGCCGCCTCGGACGCCGCACGTCCGGCGTCCGATCCGTCCCTGCGGGAAGGCCTCATGACTCACTCACGCGCGCAACGGCTCGCGTTCACTCTGTACGCGTACACGTTCCTGGACGACTGCGTCCTGCTCTACCCCGTGTACGCCCTGCTCTTCGCCGACACCGGCCTGTCGGTCGGCGAGATCTCCTCCCTCTTCGCCCTCTGGTCGGCGACCGGCGTCCTGCTGGAGGTCCCCTCCGGGGCCTGGGCCGACGCGGTCTCCCGCCGTCTGCTGCTGTGGCTCGGCCCGCTGCTGACGGCAGCCGGCTTCACCCTCTGGGTGCTGCACCCGGCGTACTGGTCCTTCGCCCTCGGCTTCGTCCTGTGGGGCACCCGCGGTGCCCTGGCCTCCGGGGCCCTGGAGGCCCTGATCCACGACGAACTCGACCGGCTCGGCGCGGCCGACCGCTATCCCCGGCTGATGGGCCGCGCCCGGGCGGCCGGACTGCTCGGCGTGATGACCGCGACGGCAGTGGCCGGGCCCGTGCTGCGGGCCGGCGGCTACCCGGCGGTCGGCGCGGCCAGCGTCCTGGCCTGCCTGCTGACGACCGCCGTCGCCACGGGCTTCCCGGAACACCGGCCCGCGGCCGCCGATCCTTCGGAAGGCTGGTCGGCGACCCTGCGCTCCGGCCTGGCGACGGTCCGCGGTGGCCGCCGGGTCCGGGCGGCGGTGCTGCTGGTCCCGGCCGTGTCGGCGATCTGGGGCGCGCTCGACGAGTACACGCCGCTGCTGGTCCGCGAGACGGGGGTGGCGGAGGTGTCGGTCCCCTTCTTCCTTCTCCTCATCTGGGCCGGCGCCACAGCGGGCGGCCTGCTCGCCGGCCCGTGCGCCCGCCTGCCCTCACGCGGACTGGCTGCGGTGCTGGCAGCGGGGGCGTTGGCCCTGTCCACGGGCGCGCTCGCCCGCACCCCGGCCGGGCTGCCCCTGATCGCCCTCTCCTTCGGTGCCTTCCAGCTGACGACGGTCCTGGCGGACGCCCGCCTCCAGCAACGCCTCGACGACACCACCCGCGCGACGGTGACGTCCCTGGCGGGCCTCGGCACCGACCTGACCACGATCGCGGTCTACGGCACGTACGCGGCCATGACGACCCGCCTGGACCATGCGACGACGTTCACGGCGTTGGCTGCCCCGTACCTGCTCACAGCAGCGCTGCTGCTGTACCGACGACGCTGACATGCGGCCGGCCTGGGGTGGGACGCGCAACCCCCGGCGCTGACGGGGCGCCGCCCGCGCCCCCGCTGCAAAGCGGGTCGAGACGCGCACCACGACGTTGCCGCACTCGCGTACGGCGGTGAGGGGCCGGGGTGGGGGGTGTCCGCCCGCAGCGTCCGGCACCGGGCAAGGGCGCCGTCCTCGGAAACGGCCGGCCGGACCGA